>CAVIJA010000007.1:0-62586 GCA_963643135.1 Alloprevotella sp.
AGAGAATTTCAGGAAACCATTGATGCGCAGCCTGACATCGTCTTGCGGGATCTGTATTATGCGCTGTCCGCGCACACAGTGGGGTCTCACGCAACGGTCTATAATGTCGAGAATTACGGCAATATGTACAAGGAGTCGATGAGTGAATATTTTCAAACAAACCAATAATTCAGAATGAAAACATTTTTCAGCAAGTTCGCGGCAGTCTTTTTTGCCGTGTCGGCAAGTTTCGCGCTTGCCAGTTGTGGGGAAGGCAGCAAGGAAGAACCCGAAGATCCGACGGCCCTCAAGGGGATTGAGGTCGTTTACTCCGTTGAACTGACGGAGGATTATCTTTATTTCTATGACGTGACCGTGAATTACGGATTCGCCGATTCAGAGGGGATCACGGAAGAGATTGTGACCGAGATGTGGTCGCTTGACCAGAAATTCGACAAGGACATGGTTGAACTTCCGGACAGATTCTTCTGCAAAGTCACTGCGACTCCGAAAAATCCTGTCCCCGAGATAGACGAGGCCAAGACCTATGCCATAAAGCAGTCACATGCCTTTTATGTGTACGGGCTGCGGAACGACGGTCAGGAAAGCATAATGAAGATATCAAAAGGTGGTCCCGACGGTCTCTCGCTCAAGGGGAGCAAGATGCCGGACTTGCTCGCCAAAGGCGCCAGGAAGGTCGCGGACTTCGATTACGAGAGATAATATAAGTACCCGGAAGAGCGGTGAGATGCCCGATCGAGTCGGGCATGACGAAAAAAGTGGGGCTGGCTAAAAAGTCGAAAGACCAATCAGTCAGCCCCCTTTTTAGGAATATTGTCGCTCTACATGAAGATGTACCTCAACACGAAGAGTACCGCGAGTACCCACATGGTGACGCTTATCTTCTTGACCTTGCCGGAAACGGCGTTGATGACCACGTAGGAAATCATACCGAGGAGGATACCGTGCGCGATGCTATATGAGAGCGGCATCATCACGGCGGTGATGAAGGCAGGAATTGCCTCCGAATAATCATCCCAGTCGATATTGCGGATAGGGCTCATCATCATCACGCCGACAATCACCAGCACCGCGCCCGTAGCCGCGCCCGGGATGGCGAGGAATACAGGGGAGAAGAGCAGGGATATCGCGAAGCAAGCCGCAATCACGAAGGAGGTCAGACCGGTACGGCCGCCTTCGGCGACACCTGCGGCACTCTCGATGTAGGTGGTGGTGGTGGAAGTGCCGAAGCAGGCTCCGGCGGTGGTGGACACTGCATCGGCCATCAGTATCTTGCTGATTCCGTCCACGTGTCCGTCCTTATCGACCATTCCGGACTTCACAGACACGCCGACCACCGTTCCGATGGTGTCGAACATATCTATGAAAAGGAAAGTGAACACCACCACGAGCATATCCCAGGACAGAATCTGTCCCCACTCGAACTTGCAGAATATCGGGGAGATGGAGTCAGGAAGGGAGACAAGTCCCGTGAAGTTGGTGACACCCATAGGGATACCGATGACGGTGCTGACAAGCATACCGATGAGAATGCCTCCCTTGACCTTCAGCACCACGAGAATGGCCGTGAGGAAAAGCCCGATTATGAAAAGCAGGCTGGAAGGCGCTCCGAGACCGCCCAAGGCGACGAGCGTGGAGTCATTGTTGACGATGATGCCGGCGTTCTGCAGGCCTATGAAGGCGATGTAGAGGCCGATACCGGCTCCGATGGCGTTCTTGAGCGATGAAGGGATGGCATTGACTATCATCTCCCGCACCTTGGTGGCGGAGAGGATGATGAAGATGAAGCCCTCGATGAGTATGGCCGTCAGCGCGAACTGCCAGCTGTAACCCATTCCGAGACATACGGTGAAGACGAAGAATGCGTTGAGGCCCATACCCGGAGCAAGTCCGAAAGGCTTCTTGGCATAGAGCGACATCATAAGGGTACCCACTACGGCAGCCAGCGCGGTGGCCGTGAAGACGGCTCCGTTAGGCATACCTTCGATGTTGCTGAAGATGCCCGGATTGACGGCGAGGATATACGCCATCGTTAGGAAGGTGGTGATACCGGCTACAATCTCGGTACGCACGCTGTGCTTTGAAGGGTCAAAGCCGAAAGCCTTGCTGAGAAAGGATGACATTGTGCGGAAAATTTAGAATACCCACTTCGTACCGAGGCAAGGACGGCAGTAAAAGCCGCTGTAGCCTGCGAAATTATAGCTGAGCTCAATCTCGGAGCCGATGTGGAGATTGTCAACGCCGATCTTCTTGCCTATGTTGTACCAGATCTGAGGCTCGGAGATGAAGATGAACTTGCCCTCGGAGGCCCGATCGATGAAAGGGGTGTTCTCTCCCCAGATGTCGGCGAAACCGCTGAAAGTAAGACCCTCTACGCCGAGCAGGTTCTTCATCCCCCACACTACGGTAAACTGCAGAGGGCAGTCGCTGGACGCGCCGTTGTTGAAGGTCTTGTACATCAGTTCGAGGGTGCAGGTGTTGGAATAGTCGGCGTTGTGCAGGAAATAGTTGGCACCGAAAAGGAAATTCTGGTTGCCGAAGCCCACGCCGCCGTTGTATTCTACGTGTGCGCTCAGATCCTTGAAGTCGCTGTCCTTCCAGAAGTTGAGTCCCCTGGCGATTTCGAAATAGCTGCCGCTCACGCCGACGAAATTGTCGTCGGTATTCTTGGCGTTGTAGTCATAGTCTACGAAGAAGAAGGTGTCCCCCCAGTTGTCTCCGTAGTAACCCTCAAGGGTTGTGGTGACGTGACCGCGACCGAAGTCCCAGAAAGTCTGAAGATTGGTCTGCGCCTTGGCTCCTTGAGCCATAAACGCCGTGGCAACAGCTGCCGCAATGAGTACTTTTTTCATCATTTATAGTATATATGGTAATACCACTTACAATTTGAGGCCCGTGCAGTCGCGGGCCTCGGCAATATCTCTACAGTTGCAATATCGATGTGATTTCAGCGCCGGAGGGGAGGGATTTCCGCCCTTCGAGCTCCGCGAGTTCTATTATACAGTTGAAATACACCTTCTTCGGACGGTTCTTCTCCACCAGCTTGAGCGCCGCGGACATCGTGCCGCCTGTCGCCAGAAGGTCGTCGTGCAGCACCACCACGTCATCCTCCGTGATGGCGTCCCTGTGGATCTCCAGTTTCGCGCTGGCATATTCCATATCGTAGCCTACGCCGAAGACTTCCGCCGGCAGCTTGCCGGCCTTGCGCACCGGCACAAAGCCTGCGCCGAGCTTCGCGGCAATCACAGAACCCATAATGTAACCTCTCGACTCCACTCCGACCACTTTGGTGACGCCTTTGTCGAGGTAGAAGCTGCAGAGCCGCTCGGAAAGTTCGGCGAAGCACTCGGCATTCTTCAGCAGAGTCGTGATATCGTAAAAAAGTATACCCTTCTTCGGAAAATCCGGAACGGTCCGGAGATTCTTCTTCAGTGTCTCTAAACTCATATCGGGAGAGGTAAGTAATTCCTAAAAAATATTCCGCAAAGGTAATCAAAAAGAGTGTAACGGCAATGCACTCACGATGCGCATTCTTTCAAAATACGCCATCCCTCACCAGACGGTCCGCCTCGGAGAGTTTCTCCGGGCTGCCTATATCTATGAGTTTCAGTCCGGAAGCCAACACTCCCCTCACCCTGCCGGAGGCCGCGGCGGCAAGGTAAAAATCTATTATCGAGAACTTCTCCGGCCACTCCTCCATCATAGACAGCACCTCTTCGGAGAGTATCTGTATCCCGCAGAACGACAGACGGCGCAGCTGTGACGGGTCGAAATCCGGAAACGGGCTTTTCACTTCTCCGGTACGCAGATTCGTCCAGCCGGCAAGCCGCATCTCCGTGTCGAAGAGCAGGTAGCGGTCTTCGCTGTCCGACTCGCGGAGCAGCAGCGTTGCAAGCGAGTCCGAACTGTCCTGCGAAAGGAACCATCCCAGATTCAAGTCACTGAGTATGTCCACATTATGGACGACAAAACGTCCGCATCCCTTCAGCAGCGGGGCGGCGTGGCGTATCCCGCCTCCGGTCTCAAGAGCCTCGCGGTCCTCCTGCGAGACGTCGATGCGGATTCCGAAATTCTTCCGGGCGGCGAGGAAATCCTCAATCTGCGAAGCGAAATGGTGCACGTTCACCACTATCTCGTCCACACCTGCGGCCTTGAGCTTCAGTATCACCCTCTCCAGCATAGGGACACCCCCTACGCTCACGAGAGCCTTGGGCATAGTGTCGGTGAGGGGACGGAGCCGCGTGCCGAGACCCGCGGCGAAAATCATCGCCTTCATAGCGCGACTTTCATTCCGGGCAGAATGGTATTGCCGTTCCAGTCTTCGCAGAGACGGCGCAGCGTATCGTTGAGATACGGATAGCGTTTGAACGGCTCGGAAATGAGTTCCCTGATGCAGCCGAGAGCCGTCGGGATGCACTCCACGAACAGCATCTTGCGCTCTATCAGCCCCCTGAACCCGTATGCCCCGAACTCCTGCAGAAGGCGCACGAGCGTGATGAGCCTGTATTTCGTGTAGAATTCCTCCTCGTCGACCGGCCTGTATTCCCGGAGAGCCTTGACGTACACTTCTTCGAGTTCGCGGCGGAGCGATGCGGAGAAATGCGTGCCTGCATTCCAGAGGAAGGATGCGAGATCGTACTGCACCGGACCTCTGCGCCCGCCCTGGAAGTCGATAAAGCAGGGTTCATCGTCCTTTATCATAATGTTGCGGGCCTGGAAATCCCTGTACATGAACGTCTCCCCCTCGAAGTCGAGAGAATCCTCCAGCAGGCGGTCGAAGTCGTTCTGCAGGCGTATCTCGTCGAATTCCAGCCCGGTGAGTTTCAGAAAGTCATATTTGAAGTAGTTGAGGTCGAAGCTGACCATCCTCGCGTTGAATTCCCGGTCCGGAAAGCACACTCCCCAGTCCAGGCCCGGCCCCACCTTGAACTGCACCGCCGGCAGCAGGGCCACCGTATCGTGCAGCCAGTCAAGCTGCCTGCGGGAGAAATCCCCGTCCTGCAGAGCAGGGCGCAGGAGTTCGAACAGCTGCCCGTCGCCAAGGTCTTCCATCAGATAGGCCATCCCGTCGGCCGACACCGCATACACCTCCGGGGCGTGCAGGCCGGAGCTGCGGAATTTCGCGTCTATCTCGAGAAAGGCACGGTTCTCCGCGGGATTGGTGCCGACGCAGCCGACCTTCGTCCCTCCGCAGCCGACGATCCTATAATATTTGCGCGCGCTCCCCGACATCGGGAGCAGGGAAATCTCCTCCGGACGAGAGCCGAAGAGGGAATCATACAGTTTTGACAATCTTTCCATAACAGACCTCTAAAATACGCACTTTTGCGAGATAATCAAAAAGTGATTAACTTTGCGAGTTGCATAAATGAAGCTTTTATCCCGCATATTGTTCCCCGCGACCGTGATGGCATTCGCCACAGCCGGGGTGCTGGACTTCGGCAACGCCCCTGCCGGGATGCGGGACATACCTTCCGCTTCCGAGGTCAGGGACACTGTGATTTACCCTCCGTACAACTACCGTCCGCGCAGCTCCGCGGCCCCGCTCACGGTCACGCCGGACAGTCTGGTCGACGACACTCCGGAACTCCCGGACAGCACGCAGACCCCCGAGGAAGTCAGGCTCAGTCCGAGGGATTCGCTCAAAGCCCTGCTGGACTCCACCCTCTGGGACAAGCTCGATTCCATATATCTTGCGGACTCCGCGGCAAAGGCCAGGGCCAAATTCGAAGAATGGTACTCGTCCCTCTCCAGACAGGAAAGGAAGAAGTACGACAAGGAACAGCAGATAAAGTACAAGATAGCGCGGGCGGACTCGATACGGCTCGTAAAAGAGAGGGAAAAAGAGCTGAGGGACAGCATAATAGAGTCCACACCAAGAATACTTGAGACTTACGCCATCCCGGATTCGATGCAGTACAAGCGCATCATCGCCTGGACGCTCGACCGCGACTTCGGCAAGCTGAACCCATACGTCCCCGACACGACGTACAACCACCATTTCTACGACTACCCGTTCCAGCGCAACGATGTCAACGCCACCTGGCTCGGAGTGGCCGGAAGTCCGGTGCAGTACTACGACTTCTTCAAGCGGGGAAGCGGCGAGGGTGTGGAATTCTACGAGGCCTTCGAATCGTGGAGCTATTCTCCGGGGACTCTCCCCCACTACAACAGCAAGACTCCGCACACCGAACTCGGATATTTCGGCACGCTCTTCGCCACGGAAGTGAAAGAGTCTGACAATCTGCATCTCTTCACCACCCAGAACATCACCCCGGCGTTCAACTTCTCCCTGCTCTATGAGAGATTCGGCGGCGGCGGAATGCTGGAAAACGAAGAGACGGCCAACAAGACCGCCGTCGTGCAGGCCAACTATCTCGGCAGGAAATACACGGCCCACGCCGGATATATCAGCAACAGCATAAGTATGGGCGAGAACGGAGGAATGACGGAAGTGCGCTGGATACGGGATACGACGGTGGATTCCAGAGACATCCCCGTAAATCTCAAGAATGCCCTGACCAAGCTCTCGAAGCGGACTTTCTTCGTGGATCAGCAGCTGCGGATACCGTTCAACTTCATCAACAGCCTGAGGGCGGGACGCGACAGCAACTTCGTCTACAATGCCGACAGCCTCGACCGCAACATCACCACGGCCTATATCGGACATAGCGGAGAGTTCTCCACATATTCGAGAAAATACACCGACGAGACCACGGACGACGTCTCAAAGGCATTCTACAACAACGTCTTCAACTACAACGAGTCCGCAAGCGCCGACTCGCTCGGAGTGACAAGGCTGGACAACAAGCTCTATATCAGGCTCCAGCCCTGGGCGAGCGAGGCCTTAGTCTCGAAACTGGACATCGGAGCTGGAGACTATCTGAAGACTTATTTCGACAGCACTTCGCTGCGTCCGACACGGCACAGCGAAAACTCCTTCTATCTCTATGCGGGAGTGGAGGGGCAGGTTCGCGACAATTTCTTCTGGAACGCGAAGGGGCGCTACGTGGCGCTCGGACACGATTCCGGGGACTTCGGGCTTGAAGCCGACGCCCGTTTGAACTTCTACCCTTTCCGCCGTGCGCGGAGAAGCCCCGTAAGCCTGGACGCACATTTCGAGACCACACTGCTCGAGCCGACATACTATCAGCAGCGCATCAACGCCAACCACTTCAGCTGGGACAACAGTTTCGACAAGATTTCCACGACGAAGCTCTCCGGAAGCGTCAGCATCCCGAGATGGAGCGCCTACGCGTCCGTGGGCTACGCCCTGCTGAGCAACAACATATACTACGACTCCGCGGGAACAATCCGCCAGAACGGAGACGCGATGAGCGTCCTGTCCGCCTCGCTGCGCAAGGACTTCATCCTGGGGCCGCTGCATCTTGACAACAGCGTGCTGCTTCAGTTTTCCTCAAATCAGGAGGTCGTGCCGCTGCCCGCCGCCGCGCTCAACCTGCGCTACTACCTGCAGTTCACGGTGCAGAAGGTGCTGCGAATGCAGATAGGTGCCAACGCATTCTACAACACTTCCTGGAACTCTCCGACGTGGAATCCGAACATAGGGGTCTTCTACAATCAGACGGAGCGCGAATACACCAACGGACCGTATTTCGACGTCTTCCTCAATATGCAGTGGAAGAGGGCCTGCATCTTCGTCAAGTACCAGAACGCCGGAGGCGGCTGGCCGTTGGACAAGCACGACTACTTCAGCTCCGACAGGCACGTGGTCACGTCCTCCGGAATGGACGGTCTCAAGTTCGGCATATTCTGGCCGTTCTATGTCCAGCCTACGGGCAGGCCGCCGGCAGAAAAAAGCATGGGACATGTCAGGTAGGGACGCTCCGGCCATAGTCGTGCTGATATTGACAGCCGCACTGATCGCCGCGTCTTTCGCCGTATCCCGCCTCCGGCGCGAACCGGTGGAAGAACCTCTCCGCACCCACATACGCAGCATACTGGAACTCAATCATATGAGTCAGGACAGGAAGGCCCTTGTCGTGGGGTACAACTACTATCTGCTTGAGCGTTACGCCAAAAGCAACGGTCAGACGGTGGACATCGACATCACGGGCGAGGACGTCTCGTGGATTGATTCGCTCAAGGCCGGGCGGGTGGATATAGTGGTGGTGCCGATAGAGGACGGTCCGCGCACGGACAGCGTGCTCGTGTCAGCTCCCGTGGACAGCATCTGCGTGTGGCTGATGAGGCACGACGACCACGGCAATATGAACGACGTCAACCGCTGGCTCGCCGAATGGCAGGAAAGCGACGAACACGACGAAATCAGGGACAGCTACCTGAAGCGCTACGACGCTTTCCGCAGCAGGAGAAGAAACTGCATCAGCCCCTACGACAGCCTCATACGCGTCCACGCCGATTCGCTCGGCTGGGACTGGAGACTGCTCGCCGCCGTCATCTATCAGGAATCCCGCTTCCATATCGAGGCGAAGTCCAGACGCGGGGCGCGCGGCCTGATGCAGATGATGCCCAAGACGGCGGAGCACTACGGGGTTAGCGACCCCCTGTCCCCGGAAGAGAACATCCGCGGCGGGGCGCAGCTGCTCGGCTCCCTCGTGCGCAGATACCGCAACGTGGGCGCAGACGACACGGAAAGGTACAAGTACGCCCTGGCCGCCTACAACGCCGGTGTGGGCAGAGTGGATGACATAATCCGGCTGGCGAGAGCCAGGGACGTGGACGTCTCCCGCTGGGACAATGTCGTCAGCGTGATACCCGAGATGAACTCTGAATCCGTCTCCGACAGCGGAGTCGTGAAGACGGGTCCGTTCAAAGGCACCGAAACCATCGCCTATGTCGACAGCGTGATGGACATTTATGGAGAATTCCTGCGGATTTGTCCCGATTTTCCGTAACTTCGCGGGGATTGACGTGATTTCAGATCAATTCATATAAGAAATGAAAAAGTTATTAGTGTTTATGATTCCTGTGATGACGCTGGCATTCTCCTGCCAGCCCAAGGAAGAGAAGGTTCCGGGCATAGATTTGAGCGATATGGACCTCAGCGTGGCCCCGGGGACGGATTTTTTCAGATACGCCAACGGCGGATGGATCGCCAAGAATCCGCTCAAGCCGGAATATGCGCGCTTCGGCTCGTTCGACGTGCTGCGCGAGAACAACGTGACACGCCTCAACGACCTCTTCGCCGAAATGGCGGAGATGTCTCCTGCAAAAGGCAGCACGGACCAGAAGATAGTGGACCTGTATAAGCAGGGTCTCGACTCCACCCGCCTCAACGCGGAAGGCGGGACTCCGCTCAAGAAATATCTCGACGCCATCTACGCCGCCGCCGACAAGGACGCGCTCCGTGCGGAACTGTCGGAACTCAACAAGTTAGGGGAGGGCGGATTCTTCGGCTTCGGCGTGAGCGCAGACCTGATGAACAGCTCAGTCCAGGTCCTCTATTTCGGCCAGGGCGGACTCGGCATGGGCGACCGCGACTATTACCTCGAAGCCTCCAATGCCAATCTTAAGGAAGGCTACAGGAAGATGCTTTCCAGACTCTTCAGTCTGAGCGGATGCGACAATGCCGACAAGAGGGCTTCAAATGCGCTCTCCATCGAGGACGGCATCGCCAAGGTATCGTGGACGAGCGTGGAGAACCGCGACTACACCAAGCAGTACAATCCTATGAGCGTCAGCGAGATGGATAAGGCGTTCCCTGGCTTCGGCTTCAAGTCTTTCCTAAGCGGGGCAGGTGTCGCCGAGCCCGGCGTCATCATAGTGCAGCAGCCTTCGTTCTTCAAGGGCTTCGCCAAGCTCTGGACAAAATCCGAACTCGACGTCCTCAAGGACTATGTGGCCGCGCAGCTGATCGAGAGCGCCTCGACCGCGCTGTCCGACGAATACTACGCCGCCAACTTCGACTTCTTCAGCACCCAGATGAGCGGCATCACCGAACAGAAGCCGCGCTGGAAACGCGCTATGACCGTGCCTGACAACATTCTCGGAGAGGCTGTGGGACAGATGTACGTCAAGAAGTATTTCCCTGAATCCTACAAGAACCAGGTTCTCGACCTCGTGCATCAGCTTCAGATTTCCCTCGGGCAGCACATCGACAGCCTCGAGTGGATGTCGGACGAGACCAAGGCCTACGCCCGTGAGAAACTCGCCGCATTCACTGTCAAGATAGGATATCCGGACAAGTGGAAGGACTACAGCACTCTGACCGTGGATCCGGAACTCAGCTACCTCGACAACCTGCTTGCCGCCAATGCGTGGTACGTACAGGACAATCTCAGCAAACTCGGCAAGGAGACCGACCGCAGCGAATGGGGCATGACCCCTCAGACGGTCAACGCCTACTACAACCCTACGACCAACGAAATCTGCTTCCCGGCAGCCATTCTCCAGCCGCCGTTCTTCAACGCTGACGCTGACGACGCCGTCAACTACGGAGCCATCGGAGTGGTTATCGGCCACGAGATGACGCACGGTTTCGATGACCAGGGACGGCTCTTCGACAAGGACGGCAATATGAACAACTGGTGGAAAGCGGAGGACGAGGCCGCATTCAAGGCAAGGACGGCGGTACTCGTGGACCAGTATGGCGAGGTGGAGATTCTTCCGGGACTGCACGCCAACGGGGAACTCTCCCTCGGAGAGAACATCGCCGACCACGGCGGAATCAGCATTGCATATACCGCGCTTCACAACAAGCTCGGGGAGAACATCCCTGCCCCGGTAGACGGACTCACCGTGGACCAGCGCTTCTATATCGGCTACGCCCATCTCTGGGCACAGAACGCCACCGACGAGGAGAAGGCCCGACTGACCAAGCTCGACGTCCACTCCCTCGCGGAGAACAGGGTCAACGTCGCCGTCAAGAACTTCAGCAGCTTCTTCGAGGCCTTCGGCATCAAGGAGGGCGACCCTATGTGGAGGCCTGAAAGCGAGAGAGTAATCATCTGGTAATGAACGCCGCAGGCTTCATAGCCGGACGACTTCGATTCAATGGAAGGGTGGCCGTCGCTGCGACGGCCATCTCTTTCTTTATCATCATAGTGGCCGTCTCCATCTCAAACGGCTTCAGCCGGGAAATCCGCGCCGGGGTCGCTTCAATCACGGGAGACGTCATCATCAGCGACAGGGCCGGGAGTCTCTTCGGGAATTCCGGACCCGTTCCCGCCGAACCTTCATTTCTGCCTGAACTGGAAAAAATCCGGGGAGTGGAAGGGATATCTCCTGTCATCTGCAGGACGGGCATCATCCGTAAAGGGGAGGAAATACGCGGGGCCCTGTTCAAGGGCACGGCCAGGGACAGCATTCCGTTGAGGGCAAGAATACCGTCGACACTCTCCGAGGGCCTCGGCATAGAGGTCGGGGACGGCCTGCAGGTATGGTTCGTGGGCGAGAGGATAAAAGCGCGCAGATTTACGGTCGGGGAGATATACGACAATATCCTGGACAGCGAAGACGGACTGGTGATATATGTCCCGATATCGGATATGCGCAGGATCAACGGCTGGACTCCGGACGAGGCGTCCGCGCTGGAACTGAGCCTCGATCCGAAATTCCGTTCACGAAAGTCCGTGCGCTCCGTCACGGAGAGAGTCGGTGCGGCGGTGGCTCTGAGTCCGGATCCGGAAGAGAGCGGCCTGGGCGCGGTCAGCGCCATCGACAGCTATCCGCAGCTTTTCGACTGGCTCGACCTTATAGACTATAATGTGGTTGCAATCCTGCTCCTTATGACACTTGTGGCGGGATTCAATATGATTTCGGGACTGCTCATCCTGCTCTTCCGCAACGTCTCGACCATAGGTACGCTGAAAGCTCTCGGAATGACCGACCGCTCGGTCGCGGGGGTATTCCTGCGTGTCGGCGCAAAGATCACCGCCGTCGGGATGCTGGCGGGCAACGCGGCCGCCCTTCTGTTCTGCGCCATACAGGGGAGTACGCACCTCCTCAAGCTCGACCCGGCCAACTATTTCCTGTCGTTCGTGCCGGTGAGCGTGGACATCGTACGCATATTGGCGGCGGATGCCGCCGCATTCGCTGCGATAATGCTGCTCCTGCTCATCCCCACCCTGTTCATTTCGAGGATCGACCCTTCCGAGACCGTGAAAGCTGAATAATGCTGACGTTCTTGTTGGCGGCGTAGTCCTGCGGATCTATCTTCAGAGCCTTCTTATAGTATTTGAGAGCCTTGCGGTCGTTCTTTCCGGCCACCTGCCAATAGGAGCCGAGATTGTCGATGAACACCGTATTGCGCGGGTAGAGTTTCGTCATCCGCTCCGATATTTCCCTGAAATATTCATAGCTCAGCGGCGAACCTGTCCGGAAGAGGGCATAGCAGTACTCCCCTACTCCCTGGCAGAAAATCTCCTCGTCCGCCATCTTGCCGTCGAGGGTCCACCCCTCTCCCTTCTCCTCCGAATAGAGTTCCACCATAGACAAAATCTCCTGCGCGGCAAGGTCCGGGCTCTCCTTCTCGTAGTCCATCAGGGCCGTTATCTTGCAGAAACGGTAGCGGAACTCCTGCGGTCTCAGCACTATGGCCCTGTCTATGGCGCGCATGCCTCCGGCGAAGAGAGAATCCACGAACACGTATTCCTCGAAATAATTGACATCCCTGCCGAGAGAGTCCTTGAGGGTGAGTATCGGCTTGCCTCCAAGATACCGGCTGCCGTCCTTCGGGACGATTTCCGTACTCCTTGACTTCGCGAAGTACCAGTTGAACCTCGCCTCAAGCATCTGCGGGTCGTCAGGGAATGCGGCCTCCCAGTTGTTTATTATGGTCTCCACGCCCACTCCTGCGGGTCCCACGTTGCGCACCTGGCGCTCATAGCTTGCCTTGAAGCGCTCCGCATCGCCCTGCGCGAAAGCCTGCAGGCAGAGCAGCGTCGACAGCAGTATAATATTCAATGTTCTCATATGTCCATCAGAATTCTCCTCCCTTTGGGAAGGAGGTTGTTGCACCTGCGGCCTATGTTCTTGACAAAGCCCAGAGGATGCCCCAGATACGTCACCACGTTGTAGCCCGGAGCGGCGTCGGGCAGCACGAGACTGTCCCGATGCAGAAACTTCAGAGCCGTCGCCAGATCCAGCTCCACCGCCGGGTATTCCCCGGGGCGGAAATCGAGGCTCAGCGCATAGTCCGGGTCTGGAGCGGTACCCTTGTCCGCGACTGCGTCCTTCCCGCCGCTGAGCGGATGCAATATGGAAATGTCCGTCCGGCCCGAACACCGCTGCGGCGAGGTCTTCCTCAGCGCACCGACCCACTGCCCCTCTCCGGGGACGAGTCCCGCACGGAGCAGATTGCCGGCCCGGGTGAGTTCCACCCCGAACTCCGGATATTCGTCTTCCGCAGGCACCACCTCCCCGCCAAGCTCCCCGGCGGCCCACAGCAGATTGGAATCATTCTCAGCTTCCTCGTATGTGCAGGTGGAATATATCAGCAGTCCCCCTTCCTTCAGAGCAGGCCACACGTCGGCAAGGATGCGTCTCTGCCTGGCCTCGCACAGCCTTACCACGTCCGGACTCCACTCCTTCTCCGCCCGGGGGTCCTTGCGGAACATCCCCTCTCCGCTGCACGGCACATCGGCCACTATCACATCGAAGCGTCCTTCAAGGCGGGCGAAAGCCGCCGGATCCGCCGAAGTCACGATGACGTTGGGGTCCCCCCACAGGGCCACGTTGTCGCGGAGCACGGAAGCCCTCGCCTTCATCACCTCGTTGCTCACGAGAGTGAACGCGTCGCCCAGACGCTCCCTGCAGGAGGCGGCGATGTCCGTGGTCTTGCCTCCCGGAGCCGCACAGAGGTCCAGCACTTCAAGCCCGGGCCTGCAATCCTCTCCGAGCACCAGACGGCGGAAGATATGCCCGACGTACATCGCGGACGAGTCCTGCACATAGTAGCACCCGGCGTGAAACAGGGGGTCAAGGGTGAAGTTGGGCCTATGTCCAAGGATACGGCCATAGCGATTCCACGGCACCGGAGAACCCTCCGGTCCCGCGAGGCCCTTGAAAGGATTGAGTCTTATGGAAACCGAGGCTTCCCCCATCATCAGAACATTCCTTCCGGCATATGCGGCATCCTGCCCTCGGATATGTCCACGAGGGTATCCACAGCCTTGTCAAGAGCCTGCTGCACCTTGGAGCCGAGCATCGTCTTCATCATAAAGTTGAGATTGGCGTCAAGGTCGATGTAAAAGTCGGTCTTGCCGGGCAGGGCCGACGGTTCGAAGTGCAGCACGCCCACGAATTCCACCGGGGACTCTCCGCTGCCTATGCGTATCAGCCGATAAGGCTGCCTCTCGTCCACCCTCACCGCTATCGTGAAGCCCTGCACGCTGATTCTGAGGTTGTCATAGTCCGCCGTTATCTCCGCCTTCTGCTGACCCGGCATAAGGGAGCTGAAGTTACGCATATCGCAGAATGCCATATAGAGTTCCTCCGGACCTTTTGACACCTGTCCGTGCTTGCTTGTATAGTGCGCTGTCATATTATCACGTTTATTTCGTACATTTGTGCCGATACAAAGATACAAAAATTCCGATGCACAGAATATACTTCGAGAAACGCTGCATAATCATCTGCGAGCCTTCCGAGCAGGCCCTCGCCGACCCCAATTCGGTCGAGTTCCATTTCGGAGAGACCGTCAGCATCCACGCTCTCGTGGCTATGTTCGAGGCCTCCGAGTCGCTGAGCAGGATTTATATCCCCACCGACAATACCGAATGGATGTACCGCAGGGTATGCGCGGAGTTTCTGGAAGTGGATGCCGCCGGAGGACTCGTCTCCAACCGCCGCGGGGACTTCCTGCTGATAAACCGCAACGGACTCTGGGATCTCCCGAAAGGTCACCGCGAAGACGGGGAGGACATCGTGCTGACAGCCCTGCGGGAGGTAAGGGAGGAGACCGGAGTGGACCAGCTTGAAGCCGGAGGGCTGATATGCGTCACCGACCACTGCTACCTGCGCAACGGCATCTGGCATCTCAAGCACACCTGGTGGTACAATATGCTCTACACCGACCCGGTGGACCTGACCCCGCAGCGCGACGAGGACATCACCAAGGCCGCATGGGTGGCGAGGTCGAGCCTGCCTCCGTTCCTCAAGAACACCTACCCCTCGATAATAGAGGTGTTCCGCGAAGCGAAAGTGTGAAACTTTTTCGCGGGGAGGGCCGTATATGATTGGTATGCATATTATGGACTCCTTATGAAACTCTCACAATTCAACTTCGAACTGCCGAAAGAAAACATAGCCTCGGAACTGATGCCCATCGTAGACGGGCGCATCCAGTGGAGGGACGAATGCCGGCTTATGGTCCTGCACAAGGACAGCGGGGAGATCGAACACCGCAAGTTCAAGGACATCATTAGCTATTTCGGCAAGGGCGACCGCTTCGTGCTGAACGACACCAAAGTGTTTCCGGCCAAGCTTCTCGGCAAGAAGGAGAAGACGGGAGCGGACATTATGGTGTTTCTGCTGCGCGAACTCAACAGGGAGCAGCGGCTCTGGGACGTGATAGTGGACCCGGCACGCAAAATCCGCATAGGCAACAAGCTCTACTTCGGCGAGGACGACAGCATGGTGGCGGAAGTCATCGACAACACCACCTCGCGCGGAAGGACGCTGCGCTTTCTCTACGACGGGCCGTATGACGAGTTCAAGGAAGCCCTCTTCAGCCTGGGCATGACCCCGGTCCCGGAATGGGTGAAGGCGATGCCGGACGAGAAGGACGCGGAGGAGTTCCAGACCATCTTCGCCGCACACGAGGGGGCCGTGTCCGCCCCGGCGGCCGGGCTGCACTTCAGCCGCGAGCTCCTCAACAGAATGATACTCAGCGACATCGACAAGACGTTCATCACCGTACATATGGGCATAGGGCATTTCCGCACCGTCGATGTGGAAGACCTCTCCAAGCACAAGATGGACGGTGAAAGATTCATCATCAGCGAGCAGGCGGCCTCCGAAATCAACGCCACCAAGCGCTCCGGACACAAGATATGCGCGGTGGGCATCACCGTCATCCGGGCCCTTGAGACTTATGTCACCACCGAGAACGAGGTGAGGGCCAACGACAGCTGGACCAACAAGTTCATCTTCCCTCCGTACAACTTCTCGATTCCGAATGCGATAGTCTCCAACTTCCACCTGCCGGAATCCACTATGCTGATGACCGTGGCGGCGTTCGGCGGCTACGACAAGGTGATGAACGCCTACCGCTGCGCCGTCGAAGAAGGCTACCGCTTCGGGCCTTACGGCGACGCGATGCTGATAATCTGATTTTTTCTTACCTTTGTCCTTGAGCGGGAGGAATACCCGCGCCTGCTTAAAGTATGAAAAAATGGACAAAGGTCATCAGACGGTCGTCGGCGCGATAGCGCTTAACACCATCTTCGGCAACGAGCCGAAAATCGCAAATCGCATAGTTGAAGTCTTCGGCTCCGCCGAGGCCCTGTTCTCGCTCTCTGAAAGGGAGTGCAGGGAAGTTTTCGGCCCGTACGGAAAGTTCTCCCCTGACATAGGGAAGCGGGCGCTGGAAGAGGCGGAACGGGAATACGCCCGGCTTTCCGCACTCGGGGTGAATTTCGTCAGCATCTTCGACGATCAGGCCTATCCCACGCCGCTGAGGGAATGTCCCGACGCTCCGCTGCTGCTGTATCTCCGAGGTACGGCCAGTCCCGACGCCATTCTGCAGGGCAGGCCCATGATATCCGTCATAGGCACGCGGGATATGAGTCCCTACGGCAGAGAGTGGTGCGAAAAGATAGTCAGGGGTCTGTCGGAGTACCCGGTCAAGCCCGTGATAGTGAGCGGTCTGGCATTCGGAGTGGACATCACGGCACACCTTGCCGCCCTCGCCTGCGGCCTGCCGACGATAGCGGTCATCCCGGTGGGAATAGATGAGGTCTATCCGCGAAGCCACGAGGTGGCGGCGTACAAGATTGCGTCATCGGAGAGCGGGGCGCTCGTCACCGACTACCCGCCCGGCACCGTCCCCGTCCCCCGCAACTTCCTGCGGCGCAACCGCATCATCGCCGGGCTCTCCTCCGTGACCATACTCATAGAATCGCGCGCAAGGGGCGGCGGAATGATGACAAGCCGCCTGGCCTTCGACTACGGGCGCAGCGTCTTCGCGCTTCCCGGAAGGATAGACGACCCGCGCTCCGCCGGCTGCAACGCCCTCATAGCGGAGAAAATCGCGGAACCGGTGGTGACCATCGCCGCCATCGCCGAAGCCGCCCATCTCGGCAGAGTCTCCTCCGTGCGGAGGGACAATCCGCTGGAGGCCCTGCGGAAGAAGTTCGACGGGGACGTCCTGTGCCGGGCGGAGAAGGTGATGTCCGCCATCAGGCAGAGGCGGGGCATCAGCGTCAGCGAACTCTCCGAATCCCTTGGACTCGCCTATCCGGAGGCCCTGAGGACGGTATGCCTGCTCGAAAGCGAGGGGATAGTCCGCACGGACGTGCTGCAAAGATGTAGCATAAATGTCAATTTTGCTTAATTTTGCAGTCTATGGACTTTATCGACACGCACACGCACAACTCCGATGAAGCTTACGGGGGCTGCGAGGACGAGGTGATCGCGAGGGCCGGGGCCGCCGGGGTCAGGGCGCTGATCCAGGCTGACATCGACTCCGGGACGAGGGACAGGATGTTCGCCCTGACGGAGAGACACCCCGGAGTGCTCTACAATATGCTCGGCCTCTATCCGGGGTCTGTCGGCAGGGACTGGAAAGAGCAGATCGACGCCATGCTCCCCTACCGCAGCCGCGGCATAGTCGCCGTCGGCGAGATCGGACTCGACTGTCACTACGGCACGGAGTTCCTCAAGGAGCAGAAGGAGGCGTTCCGCACCCAGCTGGAACTCGCCTCGGAGTGGGACCTCCCGGTAAACATCCACCTGCGCGATGCGACGGAGGACTTCTTCTCCATCATCGAGGACTGCGCACATCTCCACCTGAGAGGCAACCTGCACGCGTTCAGCGGCAGCTGCGAGACCTTCCAAAGACTCTCCAAGTCGGGTGACTGGTTCGTGGGGATAGGGGGAGTCGTGACTTTCCGCAAGTCGAAGATAGGCGAGGACGTCGCCAGGATACCTCTCGAGAGGATACTGCTGGAAACCGACGCCCCGTACCTCGCGCCGACCCCGCACCGGGGAGAGCGCAACGAGAGCGCGTACATCCCGCTCATCGCCGCCTTCATCGCGGAACGCAAGGGCGTCTCCATCGAGGAAGTCGCCCGCGTGACCACGGACAATGCAAAAAAACTCTTCGCGATATGAACTTCAACATCTTCAGGAAGAACAAGTCCCGCAGACCGGCCGTACTGCTCATATACACGGGCGGAACCATCGGCATGAAGGAGGACCCCTCCGACGGGACTCTGAAGCCCTTCGACTTCAGCGGCCTTATGGACGAAGTGCCGGAACTCCGCAAGTTCGGCCTGGACATCGACACCTGGAGCTTCTCGCCGCTCATCGACTCCTCGGATGTGGAGCCGTCCCTCTGGCAGTCGCTCGCCGGCCTGATCCGGGAGAAATACGACGACTACAACGGCTTCGTCATCCTGCACGGCACCGACACGATGGCCTACAGCGCATCCGCGATGAGCTTTATGCTGGACAATCTCGGCAAACCGGTCATATTCACCGGAAGCCAGCTGCCGATAGGCAGGCCGCGCACCGACGGCAAGGAGAACCTCATCTCCGCCGTGGAGATCGCCTCGGCGACGGACATTCACGGACGGGCGCTCGTGCCTGAGGTCTGCATCTGCTTCAACTCCACCCTTCTGAGGGGCAACCGCAGCACCAAGATCAACGCGACGGGCTTCGACGCCTTCAGCTCTCCGAACTATCCCCCTCTCGCGACGGCCGGGATAAGCATCAAGTACAACGGCAGCTTCATACACTACCCGGGCGACCGGAAGAAGGGGCTGAGCGTCCACTCCGAACTCGACACGAGAGTATCCATACTGAAGATCCATCCCGGCATCACCGAACAGGCCGTGCGCGACATCCTGCTCGGAAGCGGGACCAGGGCCGTGATACTCGAGACCTACGGGGCCGGGAACGCCATCTCGAAGCCCTGGTTCCTGCGCATCGTGAAGGAGGCCGACGAGATGGGGAAGATTCTGCTCAACGTGACCCAGTGCCTGAGCGGAGACGTCAATATGGACATCTACGCGACGGGGCGCAAGCTGAAGGACGCAGGAGTCATCTCGGGACACGACATCACGACCGAGAGCGCACTCGGAAAACTCTTCTATCTGATGGGCAACTACAGCGACAATTCCAAAGTGAAAACGTTGCTCGAAAAGAACCTGAAAGGCGAAATATCCAAATAATTTCTTGACAAATGAAATTAATTTACTAAATTGCGCTGATTTTAGACGCGAATAATTATTACAACTAATACATTATTAAAGTTCATTATGAAAAAGTTTTTTATGGTTTTGGCGGTTGCCGGCCTGATGGCCTTCTCTGCCAATGTCGCTTCCGCTCAGGACGAGGATGCTCCTGTGGCATCTCAGGTCACCAGTCTCGCTGACCTCACAGCCGCAGCTCCTGAAGTTCCTCTTCACCAGGCTCTCAAGACCAAGTTCATCGAGGGTGGTCCTGAATTCATGGCAACCATCGTGCTCTGCCTCATCCTCGGACTTGCTCTCGCAATCGAGCGTATCCTCTACCTCTCATTCTCCAAGACCAACACCAAGAAGCTTCTCGCCGACGTGGAGAAAGCTCTTGCTTCAGGTGGCATCGAGGCCGCGAAGAACGTATGCCGCGAGACCCGCGGACCTGTAGCGAGCATCTTCTATCAGGGACTCCTCCGCTACGACCAGGGTATCGACGTAGTAGAGAAGACCATCATCTCCTACGGCTCCGTTCAGATGAGCGAAATGGAGAACGGACTCTCCTGGATTTCACTTTTCATCGCGATTGCACCGTCACTCGGATTCCTCGGAACCGTAGTCGGAATGATCCAGGCCTTCGACGCCATCCAGTCCGCCGGCGACATTTCGCCTAACATCGTTGCCGGAGGTATGAAGGTCGCCCTTATCACCACCGTAGGCGGTTTGATTGTCGCTATGATTCTTCAGGTATTCTACAACTACATCCTTTCCAAGATTGACTCCCTCACCATCGATATGGAGGATTCCTCAATCTCTATCGTGGATGTGCTCTCAAAATACGCTCAGAAGAAATAATTGGCTTTCATATAACGGATTATGAAACTTAACAAGATAATAAAATGGTGCATGGTAGCGCTGCTCGTCATCGGTACGGCCATCACTGTCTGGGGCTTCGCAGCAGGCTTCACGACCGATGATGCCAGGATTGTCGACGTGCTGTTCTACTGGGCATACGTGATGATCGGCCTCGCAATCGCCTCCTGGGTGATCGTGGGCGGAGTCATCAGCGCGAAGGCCGACCCGAAGTTCCTTGTGAAATTGGGAATCATACTGGTCGGAGTCGCAGTGCTATGCTTTGCCGTGTACCTCCTCTCCCCGGCGGACTACGCCTACGGAAGAGAGGGAATGGACACGTTCTCTACGCTCAAACTCACTGACACTACGCTCAATCTCGCATACATCTCCAGCGTTGCAGCAATCATCGCCGTGGTTGTAGGTGAGGTCCGTATGGGTATCAAAAATAGGAAATAATCGTTATGTCCAAGAAAACACCTGCAATTAACTCGAGTTCTACCGCCGACATCGCATTCCTGCTCCTGTGCTACTTCCTTATGACAACCACTATGGGAACGCAGGCCGGTCTGTCACGTCGTCTCCCGCCTATGCCGGCTGAAAACCAGAAGGCAGAGGACCAGAAGGTGAACCGCCGCAACATCATCGTTGTGAGGATCAACTCTGCGGATAGAATCTTTGCCGGTACGGATGTAATTGATGTAAGTCAGGTCAAGGATAAGGTCAAGAACTTCCTGATCAACCCTCTCGACGACCCTAATCTTCCTGAAAAGGTGGTGACGGAGATCGAGGGCCTCGGTCCATATGCAGTCTCAAAGGGAGTCATTTCGCTTCAGAACGACCGCGGTACCAGCTACCGCGCATACATCGCAGTTCAGAACGAACTGATGAAGGCGATTCGCGAACTTCGTGACGATTTCTCCCAGAGCCATTACGGGCGTAATTACGCCGCGCTCGATGAGGATCAGCAGAACATCGTGAAGAAGGCGATACCTTCGAACATCTCGGAGGCGGAACCTAAGGACATCGGAAGCAGAAGAAGATAAAGGAGGACTCAACTATGTCAATGTTCAAGAAAGACGGGAAGAAAGAAATGCCCGCAATTGCGTCAAGTTCGCTCTCTGATATCGTATTCATGCTCTTGTTCTTCTTTATGGTGACCACGCAGCTGCGTGAGACCGAGAACAAGGTTATGGTCAACGTTCCTGAGGCTTCCGAAGTTTCCAAGCTCGTGAGGAAGGACCTCAATTCATACATCAATATCGGTCCGCCTATCAAGGCCCTCCAGGGCCAGTACGGCACCGAGGCACGTATCCAGCTGAACGACTCGTTCAGGACAACCGCCGAAATCCGTGACTTCGTAGCAGCGGAGCGCGACTCCAAGTCTGAGGCTGACCGTCAGTTCATGACCATCAGCATCAGGGCTGACCAGGACGTCAGAATGGGTATCGTGACCGATGTGAAGCAGGAGCTCAGACGTTGCTCCGCACTTAAGATTATGTACTCGGCAAGAAAGCCGTCGGAGTAATTCCCAACGGCAACTGATAGAAGCAGCCCCCTTTCATCGAGAGGGCTGCTTTTTAAATGAAAAGATAAAAATGAAGGAAATACTTCGCACCAAAGTAAAGGACCTGCTCAATATGCCTGCGGGTCAGAGAGTCCTCGCGAAAGGATGGGTAAGGACAAAGAGAGGCAACAAGGAGATAGCGTTCATCGCGCTCAACGACGGGTCCACCATCAGGAACATCCAGATTGTGGTCGACAAGAATGCCGGGACCGAGCCTGTTCTCGCCAGAATAAGCACGGGAGCGTGCATCGGCGTGGAGGGCGATCTGGTGGAATCTGTCGGCAGCGGTCAGGCGGTCGAGATACACGCCGGTGAAATCACAATCTACGGCGAATGCGACCCTGTGCGCTATCCTCTCCAGAAGAAAGACACGTCCCTCGAATATCTGAGGAGCGTCGCGCATCTCCGTCCGCGGACCAACACTTTCGGAGCGGTACTCCGCCTGCGCAGCCAGATGGCCTTCGCAATTCACGAGTATTTCCACAGCAAGGGATTCGTCTACCTCAACACTCCCCTCATCACCGCCGCGGATGCCGAAGGGGCTGGACAGATGTTCCAGGTCACGACCCTCGACCTCAACAATGTCCCCCGGGACAAGAAGGGCGCGCCCGACTACAGCAAGGACTTCTTCGGCAGGCAGACAAGCCTGACCGTAAGCGGACAGCTCGAGGGAGAACTGGGGGCCACGGCCCTCGGAGAGATCTATACCTTCGGCCCGACCTTCCGTGCGGAGAACTCCAACACCCCGCGCCACCTCGCGGAATTCTGGATGATCGAGCCTGAGATGGCGTTCTACGACATCAAGGACAATATGGACCTTGCCGAGGATTTCATCAAGCACCTCGTCAAGTATGCCCTGGACAACTGCATGGACGACATCCGCTTCCTCAACGACCGCTACGACCCGGAGCTCATCGAGAGGCTTCAGGGCGTAATCGGCACCGAATTCGTCCGTCTGGAATACACCGAAGGCATAAGAATCCTCGAACAGGCCGTAAAGGACGGGGTGAAGTTCGAATACCCTGTCTATTGGGGAGTCGACCTTCAGAGCGAACACGAGAGATACCTCGTGGAGAAACATTTCGGAAAGCCTGTAATCCTCACCGGATATCCGAAGGACATCAAGGCCTTCTATATGAAGCAGAACGACGACGGCAAGACCGTACGGGCGATGGACGTGCTTTTCCCTAAAATCGGCGAAATCATCGGCGGTTCCGAGAGGGAGGCCGACCTGGGCAAGCTCACCGGCCGCATCGACGAACTCAAGATGAGCCACCGTACCCTGGAATGGTATATAGACACCCGCCGATTCGGAAGCTGTCCGCACAGCGGATTCGGTCTCGGATTCGAGCGGCTACTGCTCTTCATCACCGGAATGGCCAACATCCGCGACGTCATCCCGTTCCCAAGAACTCCGAAAAACGCAGAATTCTAAATCATCATGTTGGTAATCGGAATAGCCGGCGGTTCAGGTTCCGGCAAAACCACGGTGGTCAAGGCAATCACCGACAAGCTCAAGGCAGAAAAGGTGGTCGTGATACCGCAGGACTCCTATTATAAGGATTCCAGCGACCTCACTGACGAGGAGAAGAGAGCCTACAACTTCGACCATCCCAATGCCATCGACTGGGAGTTGCTCTGCGGGCAGCTCGCGGAGCTGAAAAGCGGGAAGAGCATCCGGCAGCCGGTCTATTCCTACATCTCCTGCTCCCGCTCCAAGACGGAGACCGTGGAGGTGAATCCTGCCGACGTGATAATTATCGAGGGAATCCTCATCTTTACCTGCGAGGAGCTGCGCAAACAGCTGGACGTCAAGATATTCGTGGATGCTGACGATGATGACAGGCTGATGAGGGTGATGGCTCGTGACATCACCGAGCGGGGCAAGGACGTGCGCTGGGTTATCGAGAGATATTCACGCACCGTGAAGCCGATGTACCTCCAGTTCATCGAACCGAGCAAGCGCTACGCCGACATCATCATCCCGCAGGGCGGACACAACAAGGTCGCGATAGACATCATCACCAACACCATAGAGAAGTCCCTCAAAGGAGCAAAGAAAAACGGACAGTGAAACGGATTCCGGACGAAGACAGGGCTGGACTGTACCTTACCGCGATAGTGCATCTTGCGGTACTTATC
The DNA here is from genome assembly GCA_963643135.1 of Alloprevotella sp. Classification (GTDB taxonomy): domain Bacteria; phylum Bacteroidota; class Bacteroidia; order Bacteroidales; family UBA932; genus Cryptobacteroides. The sequence continues at coordinate 23,887 of CAVIJA010000007.1, forward strand.
GTCCTGCTTGCTTCGGGGCTGGGATATTCGTTGAGCCGTGAGACCGCTTTCGTTCTGGACTACAGCCACTACGACGAAGTCGAGAAGATGCAGCAGGAGATAGCCCGGCTTCAGGAGGAAGCCGCGTTCAAGGAGAGCGTGAGCAGGAGGCTGCAGCAGACCCTTGCGGAGAACGGCATATCCGGGAGCGGGTCTTCCGAGATAAAGAACGTGGCAGTGGACCGCTCCGCCCTCAAGGACGACAGAGGCACCGATGCGGAGCAGCTCTACAAGGACGCTGAAAGGCTGCAGAGAGAACTTGCCGGAGGTTACGAGATCCCGGACGAAGACCGCGCCGCACTCCCCTCTCCGAAAACTTCCGCCGCAGACGAAGCGCCAAAGCGGCCATCTTCTTCCTACAGCGGCCCGTCCGTCATCTCCTACGAACTCGAAGGCCGCAAGGCCAGCAGATTGCCGATACCGGCCTACCGCTGTATGGGAGCGGGACAGGTCAGGGTCAACATCATCGTCAATCCCAAGGGCGAGGTCATCTCCGCCAAGGTGGACGACGGCGCATCATCCCAGGACGCCTGCCTGCGCTCGTTTGCAGTCCGCGCGGCCCGACTCTCGAAATTCACCATCAACGCCTCCGCTCCTGCAAAGCAGAGCGGATACATAGTCTATGAGTTCATAGCGCAGTGATAACCCGGGTATGGACCAGTCATCGTCATTCTTCAACTGCTGCGAAGAGCTTGCATCCGACACACCTTCGGGCCTGCGGAAAGTCTATGCGTCGCAATCAGGTTATAGCGAGATAAGCACGGGAGTGATTGACGGCAAGAGGGTTGCACTCAAGTCACTTAAAGCGGAATATCGCGGACACCCGTTCTATGAGGGGATTCTGCGCAAGGAATACGAGATTGGCCGCAGTCTGGACCATCCGAACATCTGCCGCAGCCTCGACTTCATCACCCTCCCGCGGCAGGGCGGCTGCATCGTACTTCAATGGGTGGAGGGAGTCAGCCTTCAGACCCTGCTCGATCGTGGAGCGAAACTGCCCGCGAGGAAAATGATTATGCAGCTATGTGACGCTCTGGAATATATCCATTGTCGGCAGATTATACATAGGGATCTCAAGCCGGGGAATATTCTCATCACGAACAACTCTCAGAACGTCAAGCTGATAGACTTTGGGCTGTCGGATACGGACGATTATGTCAGATTCAAGAATCCCGCAGGAACTCTTGACTATGCTTCCCCGGAACAGAAGAGAGGAGAGACCCTGGACGGCAGGAGCGACATCTACTCCTTGGGAAGGATAATGCAGACATTGGGAGCCTATCCACGGATAGCGGAGATTTGCGCAAGAGAGGACAGGGAGGAACGCTTTGCCGACATAACAGAAGTGCGTGCCGCGCTGCAGCGCAGGTATCGGATTCGGAAAATCATCATTGCGGCGGTTCTCTCGCTGATTGTGGCGTGCGGAATAGCATTCCACGCCCTGCTTCCCGATATCAGGAAAGCGCACGGGAGGCGTGCCACGGATGCCGTATTCGAGCAGATAAGCGGAGAAATCCGGGATGCAGGATACTAATCCCTGATCACTTCCACGATATTGAGTCCGTCCACAGCTCCTGCTATATAGGAAGGCGTATATTCCCCGTCCCGCAGAATCTTCGGAAGATACAGAGGATATCCCAGAGTGAAGCAGGTGGCGACAAACCTGTCGCCGACAAGCAGCTTGGAATTTTCGGATGCGGTCACGGTAAAACTGTCTTCCCCCTCATACCTCAGATGTACCAGCCTGTTGGGAGCCCAGCCGATGACGACTTCGGTTCCGGGTTTGAGTTCGGATACCACGACAATATTCGGAGAGAAGAATCTCGATTCATAAAGACCGTTGTCCCGTATTTCCTTGCAGAAGGAATAGAAGTCCTTCTTGCCCACGAAGCGCGAGAGCACGTCAAGGGTCGATTGCCTTGGATTTGGCTTCAAAGTCACATATCCCCACAGCCTTTTGAGGGTGGAAGCAGACAACATCTCTCCTGACTCGTGTTCTATGACTACGGACAACGCCTCGAAGTCGGTCGAGGTCGCCAGTCTCCTCCCGTAGTGCCGCTGCACTTCAGAAAGCAGAAAGTTGAGTTCAGGGATGGTTTTCTTCGAATCCGTTTTCATCATTACTTAACAAATATAGGTATTGAGAGAAAACCCGTCAAGTTCAAATTGGTTCATTTGAATATACTACCTTCGAAAATCTTATATTTGTATGTTTTGAGCGTTTTTAGGAAAATTCTGCCATTGCTGCTCATCGGGGTCATCTCCTGCGTCACTGATCCTGATGCCGGTCTATATACGGCTCCTGAAATCCTCGATGTTTCCGCCGAGGTCGAAGGTACGGACGTCATCCTGACCTGCAAGGTCTCCCGAAGCGACAACATCAGCGGCTGCGGCTTTCTTTTCGGGCTCGAAAATGGCGATATGGACAGTTTTGAGGCGGAGCTCCCGCGCGATGGGGAATTCGCCGTCCAGATGCCGGGGCTGACTTTCGGAGTCAGGTATTGCTGCCGCTCCTATATCAGCAGCGGAGATGCGGTTGCAAAGTCCGGTCTCACGAGCTTCGAGATAAGCCAGAGGCTGCCCGGTATAGAGTTCTCCACAATCACCGTCAAGGACAGGACAAGCGTAATCTGCGAATATGGCGTGACGGAGAGTTTCAGCGGGGAGATGTACGTATGCGGCATCTGCTATGGGACGGAGAGAGAACCACTCATCAATGGAGCAAAGACCGTGGACAGTGCGGAATACGGGACGCACAGGGTGGAGATAGGAGGTTTGGAAACCGGACAGACATATTACTTCCGTCCCTATGCCATCAACGGAAAGGGTACGGCCTATGGGGAGGAACGGTCGCTGCGGATGCCCGTGATTATGGACGATGCGGCGCTTCAGGCTTACCTTATTTCAGCCTGGGACAGCGATTCGGACGGGCTGCTGAGCGTGGAGGAAGCGTCTAGTGTGACGTCTATCGACCTCTGCACGGATGATGTCCGCACTCTTGCGGGAATAGATCAGCTTTCCAATCTGCGCTCCCTGCGCTGCGTAGGGACAGAGAGTTCCTCCCGCACAGGAAGCGGCGGCCTGACGGAAGCCGACCTTGCGGTCTGTCCCATGCTCGTCTCTCTTGACCTGTCATGCAATCAATTGGCATCCATCACCATAGGCTCTTCTCTAGAGGATCTCAGGCTAGCTGCTAATCCGATAAAGAGCCTCATTTTGCCGGAAGATAATGCCCTGCGCAGCCTGGACCTCTCATACACGGGAATGGCATCTCTCGATTATTCACGCCTGGTCTCGCTGGAGGAGCTGCATATCGGAGGAAGCGACTTGCCTGTGGATGAGGTCATCAACAAGCTGAGGGGACTGCTTCGCCTCTATGCCGGGGACAAGCTGCGCGATGAGACTAAAGTCTATCTGCTCACCGGACTCGAGCTTCTCGACTGTGAAGGGAGTGATGTGAGCAAGCTGGATTTGAGGTATAATCCCGCCCTTACCTCCCTCAATGCGGACGGCTGCTCCCTGGAGTCGCTCGATGTCAACCTCAACCCGCTGCTGAAGTCGCTGCGCTGTATGTGCGAGTCTCTAAAGACTATGTATCTGCTTGAGGGACAGGAGATAGACGGAGTCAACAAGGGAGAGCGGGTCCATATCCCCGAATCAACGGAGATAATCTATACTCCGAAGATAACGGACACGGAGTTCCTGCGCTACCTGACGGACAAGTTCGACACGGACTACGACTCTTTCGTCTCGCTTGCCGAAGCCTCGTCCGTAGAGGAAATCAATATCGCCAACAGCGAATATTCCGGAATCTCTTCGCTCTACGGAGTGCAGATGTTCACTTCGCTTGAAAGACTTTATGTGCCGGGGCAGGCTCTGACTTCACTCGACCTCGGCTCCAATCCGGCTCTAAGCGTCCTGTGCTGCGACAGCAATCCGCTCAAGTCGCTCAATCTGAGCGGAAACGCCAATTTGAAGATGCTATATTGCCAGTCCACCCCGCTGGAGGACATCGACTTAAGCCATAATACCCTGCTTGAGGCGGCCTACCTTTCGCACTGCTCTCTAAAGGCACTTGACGTCAGCCTCTGCGCTTCTCTCAAGACGCTCGATGTCAACGACAATCCAGACCTTACCCGGATTATCATCTCCCGTTCGCAGAATATCAACATCTCCAAGGACGATACGGCGGAGATAGTCTATAACGACTGAACCCGACCTTCTTTCCGTCATGCCCGACGTGATCGGGCATCCCTCCTTCTTTGTCCGGCAGGTCAGTTCCAGCCGTTGATCTCGCCGCCTATCTCAATCTTGACCTTGGCAGGGTCGCTGGTGAGAGTGACGTTTATGGTGTGCTGCACTCCTGACTTGAATACGAAGCGGGTCTCCACCAGGTATGAGACATTGTTGGTGATGACCTCGACCAAGGGCTGTCTGTTGTCAATCCTCTGAGGGACAACGATGGCTGAAAACTCCGAGTTGCCCTCCTTTTTCATAGTGATGGTCTCGGCCGCGCCGTAATTGTCCTTGACCACCGCTCCGCTGCCCAGATCGATGAGCGCGTCCGGGACCGTGGAGTGAAGCTTGACCACCACATCGTCCGGTATGTCCCCCTCAAAATCGCTGCCCTTGACGAGCTTCACCACGAGACGGCTCATCTTGTGGCTGAAAGTGAGATTGACCACATCCGGATACTTCACCCCTTCGGTCTTGGCCCAGAGGAAATCGGAAGCTTCATAGCCACCGAGCACTCCATCCCCCCTTTTTGTGGACTGGTCGGTGGCCACACTGAAGCTGTAATCATCCACGGAAGACGGTTTGCCGTAAGGGTAGTAACCATAGACATCGTACTTGACCCCCTTGTCCCAGAAGAGCTTGGGGCTGCTCTTCCAGGAAGCGCCGTCGAAAGTGACGGCGGCATTGTTCGCGACGTTGCCGGAGACCTGGAGCGGGGAGGCGACCCCGTCCGAATACTCGGTCATATAGATTCCCGTGACATCCCCGCTCTCGAACGCGCCCGCGCTTGCCCTGGTCTGGGACGGATAGAGGAGATTGAACTTGACTTCAAGCGGGCCGGACTCCGGGACGCCCGACTTCGAGCAGGCTGCAAACAACAGAATGACAAATAAATATAATGGTTTCTTCATAGCAGTATCTTATTTGATGTTCGGACGTTCTCCCATAAATACCGGCGCGTGCTGATGCGAGGCGCGAGGGTAGTTCTTGGCGGCAGCCTCACCCTTAGTGGCGGAAGCGACAGCCGTTTCAGGCAGATTCTCGATATTGTCGTTGGCGACGAAGTCCTCGAAACTGTATTCCTCCCCCGCATAGGCCTTGATTCTCCTTACTATGGACTCGCGGCTGACGGTGCTGTAGTAAGGGATGTCGTTGTTCATACAGCTGTTGTACTCGGAGCGGTAAACCCCGCGCGAGTGCATATACCCGCCTTCGTAGATATCGACTATGTGCTTGTACTTCTCGTGGAAGAGCAGGTGCTTCCAAGGCACTTCGCTCATCTTGCCGGAGAGCGAGAGGTTGTCATACCATCCGTTGCCCTTGGCGCCGTTGAACTCTTCAACGTGGCCGCAGCAGGTACACGGGCAGGCATCGATGAATGCGTTGTGGTAGATATATTCGTCTCCGAGCTTGCCGAAGCCGTGTCCGCCCGCCTCGTGCTGTATCACCCCGCGGAAGTCGAGAGGATAGCCGTAGTCGCTCTTCGGGCAGTAGGCGATGGCGCTGCCGTCAGCGTACATATAGCAGATGCCGCCGTAGTCGGACGTGTTCGGGATCATTATGATAAGAGTCTGAGAGAGATTGTCCGCAGTGACGGTCGGGGCATTGAGCGCGTATCTGAAAATCTCAGCATAATCGCTCTCGCCGTTGCGCCCTCCGAGCGTCACCCCTCCCTTGGCGGAGGTATTGAAGCGGTTGTAGATGATGGTGTTCACACTTCCCACCCCGGACTCCGGAGATACTGCAATCCCGGTATATACGTTGAAGTAGTCCTTGTAGGTCTTGTAAGGCTCGATGCTGAAGAAATGCCCAGCGGCCTCCTTGACGTCCTTGAGCAGGTCACCGTCGGAGATGTTCTTGGCGTTGTAACCATCGCCGAGCAGCACGATGTTGATGCCGGCTCCCTTGCTTGCGCTCTGGAGGGTGAGTATCTCGTCCTCTGCGTACTCGTAGTCATACTGCGTGAGGTAGCAGGTCGTGCGGTAGTCCTTGTCCTTGAGCTTGAAGACTATCTTGCCCTCGCGGTCGGCCCCGGCGGGCATCTGGGAGAACTCCAGAGTGAGCTCTGTCTTGCCCTTACCCTCAGTCTGACTGAGTGTGACCCAGTCCGGCTGGCTCTCCACTATCCATTCCTCGTCGGCATTGAGCACGAGATCGCGGCTGACTTTGGTATTGAGCGCGGTGGCCACGCTCGGCCTTATCACAAGGTTGCGGTAGGCTGAAATGCGCTTGAAGTCACACCAGCCGGGTTCGTTCTGGTAGATGATGACCGCCTCCTCGGGCACTTCCACAGTGAAGTTGTCCTTAGCCACGCCATTGAAAGCTCCGTCCTGGATATATGGAGGGATCGTGCCCTTGCAGACAATCTTATTGATTCCGAAGCAGTCCTGGAAGGCGCCGCCGTCCTCGTAATATTCCGCCTGATAGCGGATGGACTCCAGTCCCTCCGGGAATATGACACCCTCAAGGCTGCGGCACTTGGCGAAAGCTCCTGCTCCGATGGAAATGACATTCTCCGGAATCTCAAGCACTCCGGTCAACCTCCAGTTATAGGCAAACGCCTTGTCTCCGATAGTTCTGAGACCCTTCGGGAGCACAAGCTTGCCCGAGAAATCGCAGCGATAGAACACATCATTGCTTATGGTTTCAAGCTCCTCCGGAAGATTAAGCTCTCCCTTAAGGGCCGAACCCGAGAATGCACTGGACCCGATTGCCGTGATGCCGTTGTGAAGAGTAAGGTTGCCGTTTAATCCCGTATTCTGGAAACAGTATTCCGGTATTTCAGTTATCCCTTGAGGGATTACCAACGAGCCAGTGATATTGCCGCAGTCAGAGAATGCGGATTCCCCGATAAGTTGCAGACCATCAGGCAATTTCAATTCGCCATAAAGTCCTTTGCAATTAAGAAAGCTTCCCATCCCAATTTCTTCCAAACCTTCCGGAAGCACAAGTTCGCACACAAATCCGCAACCATGGAATACACCGTCCCAATAGCCAGTATAGCCTTTCTTTCGTCCGATTTTTTTGAGCGTAGAAGGCAAATATAGAGTCCCTGTAAGATTCTTACAGTTACGGAACGCTGCTGTTTCTATATCTTCCAATCCTTCGGGCAAAATCAGAGAACCGCTCAAATTAGTGCAATCAGTGAAGGCATTATTACGGATGACTTTGAGTTTATCCGGGAGGACAAGGCTGATAAGAGTTGCTTTCGTCTCGAAGGCATTGGACGGAATTTCCAAATCCTCGGAGCTGTAATAATACTCTCCTTCTGAAAAAATTCCGCCCTCACCCTTTACGATAATTGCTTCTTTGAGGTTAATGGCTCCGAGAAGCGACATCTTGAAGCGCATCACGGCGAAATCGCGGGTGTTGATACTGCCTGTAATCTTGAGATTTCTGACCTTGGTAAGATCCTTTCCCGCCGCTGCAATGCACTCGTCCAGAGTGCCCGGGGTCTCCACGTTGATGATGACGTACTCCTTGGCGGTGGCATCGTGGGACGCGTTATCATTCTCCCAGGCGGTGATGCTCTCGCCGCTGAGGGTGAACTCGAAATCACCCTCTCCCCTCTTGTTGACGGTGATGGTGAAGTTGTGCTGCTTGCCGGCGATGAAGGTCAGGGCCTCGGCCTTGTTGAACTTGTAGGCGATACCCGCCACGGTGATGCTGATAAGGTCAGTGCCCGCCGCAATGTCCTGCGGGATGACTACCGCCCGATAGTCGCCATCCTTTGCGAATGGGATAATGCCCGTCGTACTGACTTCACCCTCAGGAGTGACGATACCGGTGGCGAGATCTATCACGGCTTCTCGCCTGGTGCCCGTAATCAGCACCTGTTTTTCCGCCGCGGCCCATTCGCCCCCGGCGAATCCGGTCCCTTCAAGCAGGGAGACTCTCACTCCGGCGAGCCTGTGGGTGAAGGCGATCTTTATGACCCTGTCGGTCGGAGCCACGTTCTCCACCTTTCCCCAGAGGAAGTCGGAAGATTCGTATCCGCCCAGCTTACCGTTCTGCGCATCGGTGCTCTGGTCCTTGCTGACTTCGAAACTAAACGCACTCACTTCATCCACGGAACTATAAGGATAGTAGCCATAGATGTCCACGTGCGTGTCCTTGTCCTTCCAGTAGATGTCGCGTGCGGCGTTCCATTTGTAGGATGCCTCGTCGAAAGTGTGTTTCACGTTGTCGGCCCGGTTGCCGCCGCTGCGAAGCGTCCCGGCCTCGGAGCCGTTGTAATCTACAATATAGACTCCTATCTGATCCTTGTCCGCGAATCCGCCATCGTTTGCGCGGGTCTGATAAACCTGATTTATCTCGCCCCCGAGGGAGATGGGCCGGCTGGCGTAGTCTATGCCATCCGTCTCAATCATCGGGTCACTGAGCGAACAGGCCGCAAGGAGCGGGAGCGCAGCAAGGATTGAATAATATGTATGCTTTCTCATAATGGTTTATTCTACAGTTCCTCCGAAATTCTCACCGTCCTCCCAAGGATCGATGCCGATGTTGATGCCCTCGCTTGTGCGGTTGACTACAAGGGTACACTTGTGCTGCTTGCCGGATGCGAAGGTGACGGAAGTCTTGAGGGCGTAGTCGTTGCTTCCGACCTTGACCTTGATCAGTTCGCTCCCGTTTACGCTCTGCGGCACGACCAGAGCCTTATAAACACCTCCTCCGAGAGAGAGCGGGCTGATGTCGGCGATGCTCCCGTCCGCAGTGACGCTGCAGTCGGCAAGATTGATTCTCGCCGCAGTCTGAAGTCCTGTAAGGCTTACGGCGGCAGTATTGATGTCGCTCTGAGTCCAACCTGTGCCGGCCTTGACTTCTATTACGACGCAGCTCATAAGGTGCTTCGTACTGACGTGTACCGGGTCAGGCGTCGGAGAGATGCCCTTGTTGCTTCCGCAAAGGAATTCGGAAGCCTTGTATCCGCTTTCCGTGCTCTGGTCTGACTGCACGGAGAAACTGTGCGAACTGACGGAAACGGATGAACTATATGGATAATAGGTATAGAAATCCGCAGCAGTCTTGTCATCAAACCAATAGAGCTGCTTTACGGCCTCCCACTTGTCGCCATTGAAGGTGAATTTCACATTATCGACGTGGTTGCCGCTCTGCTTCAGAGAAGCCGGGGTATTGACCACAAAGAGGCCGACGGCATCTCCTGTCTCGAATGCGGTGTCAGTGACCTTCGTCACGCTTGTGGCAATCCTTATCGGGATTGCAGGTGTTTCCTGAACGGCTTTCTCGCAGGAGAGCAGCGCAACGGGAGCCAGGAGGGCTAGAAGTGTGAGTGTTTTCATAAAAGTGTCATCAATTTATCTGTACAAAGGAACGACGTACGCGGATATAAATCAAGTTCATTCCGGTTCATTTGCCCACAGGGAGGCAAGTAAAATTTTTCTATTCATAGAAAACCATTTCCCTAAAAATAGCAAAAAATCCCCCTATTGCAAAAATCCGGACGGCTTCCGGTGCTTATTGCGATAAATTTGGTACTTTTGCCCCCGATGAGAGCCGCTTTTGCCATACTGCTTCCGCTTTTTGGTCTGTTCGCCTGCACCGCCCGACAGGAGAGCGATGCCGCCCGTCGGGACTACGACAGCCGGACCGATTGCCTCAACGGCACTTTCATAGTGTCGGAGAACGGCAGATACGGACTAGTCGACAGCGGCGGAAGGGAGATTCTCCCGACAGTCTATGATGACGTCTATTACCTTACGGACGAGATTGCTGCGGCATTTTCCGGGCGGAATTGCGAATTCTTCGACCGCGGCGGGCGGAGGATGGCTGAAGCGGCGATGCCGGCCACGGCCTCCTCGAGAGAAATCCTTGATATCTACTTGCTCCGCCGTGACGAATGCCGGCTGACGTGGGACAGCATCCTGGATAAATACGCCCATCTGCGCGAATACTGCAAGTCTGAGGGAGCCTCGGCGGCAGAGGCGGAACTGATGGCCGAAGACATACGCGAGGCTCTGCGCACTGTCATCGGCCCTATGGAAAAGGATCAGAAGGCCGCATTCGAGGCCTTATATTCGGATTACAGATGAGAGGATTAGTGACGGCGGCGGTTCTGCTGAGCCTTATCAGCATCTGTTCCGGGGCGCAGAGCATACGCGAGATTAAGAAGGACAAGGCCTATATCTATGCGGAGAGCACCGGACAGGGCGTACGCGCGGCGGACAGTCTCGCCCTCGAAGCGATGGCGGACAAGCTCTCGCAGAGCCTTGACCTCCCCTACTCCGGCGAAGTGAAAAAACGCCTTATGCTGTCCTACGGAGATGACCTCCGGAGAGAATGTGGCATGCTTTCGTCGAGCGGCAAGAACGGCGTGTCGGTCTTGAGATATATACGCAGGGATGCCGTGGAGAAGATTTTTGAAAATCGCCGGGCCAAGGTCCGGGAGATGCTCTCCATAGCCGGCACCGCCGAGGCCAACGGCCAGACGGATGTGGCTCTCCGCTACTACTCCTGGGCAGCCTGCCTGATGCGCAGCCTGCCGCCGCTGGACGTGGCCGCAATAGCCGATGCAGAGAGCCGCACTACGGCTGTGCTTGACGGCCTGAGCGTGGAGTTCGACCGGCAGAACAGGTTTGACCGAGGCATAGTCGAACTGACGTTCAAATACAAAGGACGGCCCGTACGCAATATCGACTACCGTTTCTTCGATGGGGAGAAGTGGAGCGGAGTGCTGTCCGCAAAGGACGGCAAAGGATTCATCGAAGTCAGCGCGGACTCCAGAATCGAGCAATACCGCATCAGCTACGAGGTGACCCCAGCAAGGCTCCAGCACATATTCCGGGAGGTCAATGCCGTGACGGAAGCCCTCGGCGCTTCCGCCGGGACGATGGACACCGCCACCCGCCAATCCGCCCCGCAGAAGATTGACCTCTCCGCCGTGAAACGTAAAGTGATGGAGGTGATGTCCAGGCAGGAGTTCACTTCCGAGCCGGACAGCCTGCGTTCAGGCCTCACTCCGGTCGTGTTCACTTCGGGCTACGAAGATGTGATTTCCCGAATCTGTACGGGCATCTCATCTTCAGCCACCGACAGTCTCGCGGACTGCTTCACGGAAGAAGGTTACGACATCTTCCGCAGGCTCATCGGCTACGGCAACGCCCGCGTGCTGAATTTTGACCATCTCGACTTCTATGCCCTGGGAGATGAGGTTTACTGCCGCAGCGTGCCCATGGCCTTCTCGTTCAGGGGCAATGGCAGACGTTTCGTGGAGAATATCGTATTCACCTTCAACCGTGAAGGCAAAATCTGCAACCTCACCTTCTCCCTCTCACAGGACGTCGTCAGCGACATCGTCTCACAGGACGGCTGGACGGAAGAAGCCAGAATCATACTCACCGACTTCCTGGAGAACTATCAGACCGCCTACGCGCTCAAGCGCTACGACTATATCTCCTCCATCTTCGATGACGACGCGCTCATCATCACGGGACGGGTGCTCAACCGGGTCAAGGGACCGGACGAGTATAGCAACAACCGTTACGTCACCCTGACGCGGCACAACAAGGAGAGCTACCTCAGGCAGCTCAGCAAGGTCTTCTCCAGCCAGGAGTACATCAACCTGCGCTTCTCCGACTGCGAAGTGGTCAAGCTCGGCAAGGGCGAGCAGCTCTTCGGCATCAAGATAAGGCAGGAATATTATTCGACCACCTATTCCGACAGCGGCTATCTCTTCATCCTCGTGGACCTGAGAGACTACCGGCGGCCTGTCATCCATGTCAGGACCTGGCAGGATGCCCCGGACAAGGAGTTCGGAGTCATAGGGCCTTATAACTTCTAGGGTATGAGGAAGTTGCTTTGTATGCTATCCGTCCTTGTCCTGTCCGTCCCGGGGCTTTCGGCCCAGATTGACAGCAGCGCTTTCCATATAGTCTCTTTCAAGAAACTCGACTGGGACCTGGATGCGCGCAGCAACTACCCGATGACTGACCAGAACGGGCGCAAGGCCGCTCTGATAAAGGTCGTGACCACGGAAAGCGGATTCGACTTCGACGTCGGCATAATGGGAATCGTCGGCATCAGGCAGGAGATCGGGGAGATCTGGGTCTATGTCCCCGAAAAGGTCAGAAAACTTACCATACGCCACAAGGATTTCGGCATCATCCGGGACTACAGCCTCGGGACTCCGCTGGAGTCTGCCGCCGTATATGAACTGATACTCGGCACGCCTTCCCCCATACCAGCAGGCACGGTGGTGGTCAGGGACTCGATAATATATGTCCCGACCCCGGCGGAGCCCGTCAAGAAAGAATGGAAGGCTCTCGGAATCAGCATATTGACCACAGCCTCCCTCCCCGATCCGACATTCGGGGCAATGGTGCTCCGGTGCAGGAAATACGGCGGATACGTCAAGTTTCGCAGCAACTTCAAGTCAGAGAGCTACAGTTATGACTGCAAGCCCGACGGCACGACGCAGGAGGGATACATCTGGACAAGCGGAGAGAGCCGCATCTGCAAACTGAGCCTCACCGCCGGCGGCGTTTTCCGCGTCAGTGACCATCTGCACGCCTGCCTTGGAGCCGGGTACGGAAGACGGCTGCTGCTCTGGGAGGACAGTTCCGGCGGCTGGGCCAGAGTCAGCGGCAGCTCACACAGCGGCATGGCGGCCGATGCCGGAGTCTTGATAAGATTCGGAAGATTCGCCGCCTATGCCGGTGTCTGCACCGTCGGTTTCGGGTATCTCGACGCCGAGCTTGGCATTGGGCTGAATTTCTGAGGTGCTAAGAATCTGCAGATTTTAATATTCCCCGATTTCTACTCCTGGACGAATTACCAAGTTCATCGTCATCAGATGCATTTCTCTTCGAATACTACAGTTTCACGGGCTATCCCCGACCCATATTGAGGAACATCACGTCCCCTTCGCGGAGGACGGTGCGGCCGTTGGGGATGATGTTGGAAGCGCCACGCTTTATCAGGACGACCTGATTGTGTTCCGATTCGCTATATTCCTGCAGGGTCTTCCCCGCCATACGGCTGCCCTTCGTCACCTCCTGCTCCACGAGCCGGAAAGTGGTGTCGCTGCGGAAGGCCTTGGTGCACATTATCACGCTGTCACCCTCGCGGAGGACGGTGTCGCCCCTCGGCACCACGGAAGTCCCGTCAGGGTGCAGCAGCATACAGAAGAGGATATTCTTGGGAATGCCTATGTTCTTGATCATCTTGTCTTTCCACGGATTGTCCGCGCCTATCGCCAGCTTGCTGAAATGCAGGTCCGTCTCGTCGGAGAAATCGTTGAAGGTCTTCATCACGTCGGCGTCGCCGTCTATCTGGCCGAGCTTCCTGGCGACGAACGGCAGGAAGAAGCCCTGCAGCGAGATGGACAGCAGCACTATGCAGAATACGACATTGAGTATGTCATTCTGCAGCACGTCGTTGCCCACCGTGGCGAAAATCGCGAACACGATGGACGCAGCCCCTCTCAGCCCGACGAAAGACACCAGCAGCTGCTGCTTGAATCCGTATCTGCGGAACGGAATCAGGATGGAACTGACGGACAGCGGCCTCGCCACGAGCAGCATAAAGAGGAAAATCCCTATCGCCGGGAGTATCACCTTGTGCATCATCGCAGGACGGGCGAGCAGACCGAGCATAAAGAAAATCAGCACCTGCATCAGCCCCGTCAGTCCATCGAAAAATCCCACCAGATTGCGCTTGCCGGGGAAGTCGGAATTGCCGAGCAGGATGCCCACCAGATACGCACTCAGATAGCCGTTACCGCCCACGGCGGACGGAAGGGCGTAAGATAAGAGCGCAATCGCGAATATGAACAGCGAGTCGAACCCCGAAGTCGAGAACCTGATGCGCTTGAGGGCTATGATGCCGACCTTGGCTATAAGCAGACCGAAACCGGCTCCGAAGACTATCTGCGAGAAAAACATCCACGCGACCCTGCTCCCGCTCAAATCCCCCGTCATCATAGAGAGCATAATGATGGTGAGCATATATGAGAACGGGTCATTGGAGCCGCTCTCTATCTCCAGCATAGGCGCGGAATTGTTCTTGAGTCCGAGCTTGCGCGAACGCAGGATGGAAAACACCGAAGCGGCATCGGTAGAGCTGACCACCGAACCCATCAGAAAACTCTCTATCCAGCCCCATTTCAGGACGAAGTGACAGAAAAGCCCCGTGAGACCCGCCGTCATCACGACTCCCAGGCTCGCGAGTATCCCCGCAGGGAGCGCCACGCACTTGGCGGACTCCCACCTCGTGCCGAAACCGCCGTAGAACATAATGAAGATGAGCGCCACGGTACAGAGGTTCTCGGCGAACGAATAATCCTCGAACTTTATTGGAATCAGGCCGTTGTTGCCGAATACGATACCAAGCAGGATAAAAGCCAGCAGGACCGGCATACCGAGCTTGTTGGACGCGTTGTTGAGCAGCACACAGGAAATGATGACCGCCGCAATCAGGCAGAGGAGCAGAGTCATTGGTCTTTACGTTTTAATCATTTGTCAATTCTTCATCGCCTCCCGGAAAGTTTCGTCCGTCCGGAGGAAAAGATGGTAATAGGCATTGTCGCCGAGCTTCGAATAGCGTCCGACAAGAGCCCTCACCTGAGTCATTATATACTGTTTCTCCACCGTCCACTCGCCTCCTTTCGGGTATATGCCGTCCTTGCTGCGGGCGAAGTCGAGAAAGAGTTTTTCGGTCACGGCCCGGTCAAGGTAAGCGAGCAGTCTGTCATAGTCGTCTATGGCCGAGAGTTCCTCCCCGTGTGCATCGAAGAATGCCGACGCGAACCGCATCGCGGTCGCCTTGCGGCTGCAGGCGATGTAGAAGGCTCCGGCACGGGTTGTGTCGGCCGGCACGAAGACGTCGGGGAGTATCCCCCCGTTCTCCACTTTCATACTGTCGGCGGTGACCATTTCGCCCTCATCGTAGCGGCGATAGATTTCGTAGTTGTAGTCCTCGCTGTAAGGCTTCTGGATGCAGCGGCCGGACGGGGTGTAGAATCTCGCCACCGTGATGCGCATTCCGGTGCCGTCCGTAAAATAGAACGGCTCCTGCACAAGTCCCTTGCCAAAAGAGCGCCTGCCGACTATAGTCGCACGCCCGTTGTCCTGCAGGGCTCCGGAGAGAATCTCGCTCGAAGAGGCTGTGCCTTCGTTGATCAGCACGGAAAGCTTCACATCCTGCATGATCCCGTGTCCGTCGGCCCTGAAATCCTCACGTTTGCGGTGCTCTCCCTCCATATATACTATCTGCGCGCCCTTCGGAAGAAACATATTCGACAGGCTCAGCGCCTGGTCGAGGAATCCGCCGGAATTGTCCCTGAGATCCAGGATCATACGCTTCATCCCTGAGGAGAGCAGCCGCTTCCCCTCGCCAAGCACCTCCCGGTCGGAGGTGCGGGAGAACTTCGACAGCCTCAGATAGGCGGTGGTGTCATCCACCATGAAGGCCGCATCCACGGAGCGGGTAGGTATCTTGCCCCTGGTTATCTCGAAGGGAATCTCCTCCTTCCCCCGACGCACGGTCACGGTTACCTTGGTGCCGGCCTTGCCCTTGATCCTGCGCACCATACTGTCCTGAGGGAAATTCACCCCGGCGATGGAGACGGAATCCACCTTGAGCAGCCTGTCCCCCGGACGCAGTCCTATCTTCTCGGACGGTCCGCCGGGGATGACCTCGATGACCACCGCAGTATCGTTGGGGACGTTGAACTGTATGCCTATACCGTCGAAATTGCCCGCAAGACTCTCCTCCGTCGATTCGAGCGCCTGCGGAAGCATATACACGGAATGCGGGTCCAGGGCCGACAACGCCGCCTCGGCCACCGCGTCCGTCACTTTCTTATGGTCCACCGGGTCCACATAGTTCTCATCGATGCTCCTGAGTATGAGATTAACCTTCTGCCAGTCCCGCGTCTGCGTAGCGGAGCGGTTCACCCTGCCCGTCACCGCCTGCACCGCAAGCACGCCCAGCACACCGATGACAACGCCCAGCAGGGCAACGGTTATTGACTCCGAATTCTTCATTTTCCTAATCGACTTTTTCAACCTCAATCCCCGCCTTGCGCAACAGGTCCACCCCGTCCGTGAGCCGGTATTCATCCCTATACACCACCCGTTTGATGCCGGCCTGGATGATGAGCTTGCTGCACTCGATGCACGGAGAGGCCGTGACATAGAGGGTCGCCCCGTCGGAACTGTTGCCCGACTTCGCGACTTTCGTGATGGCATTGGCCTCGGCGTGAAGCACATAAGGTTTCGTGACCCCGTTCTCGTCTTCACATACGTTCTCGAACCCGCACGGCGTGCCGTTGTATCCGTCCGAGATTATCATCCTGTCCTTAACTATCAAGGCTCCCACCTGACGGCGGCGGCAGTAGGAGTTGCCGGCCCATATCGCGGCCATGGCAATATATTTCTCGTCAAACTTGTTCATTCCAAAGCTTACTTGTCATTACTTACTTGTTCCGCTGATACAGATATCTCTTGATGCTCCGCTTCGGGGTGCGCTCGAAGTCCTCCGGCATAAACTCGATTTTGCGGATCTGGGCATAAGACGGCAGCAGACGGTTGATTTCCGGCAAGCCTCCTGATATGCGCTCTTCAAGCTCTTCGCGGGTCATCCCGTCCATCTCCGCGAGATGGTAGTCGGGATAAATCAGCGCGGTCAGACCGCCCTTGTCCTCGATGACCAGCGACTCCACCACATAGGTCACGTTGTTGATGACCGCCTCCAGCTCCTCCGGATAGATATTCTGGCCGGAAGGCCCCAGCACCATACACTTGGAACGGCCGCGGAGGTAAATGTAGCCGTCGTTGTCCATCACGCCTATGTCCCCGGTCTTGAACCAGTTGTCATTGGTGAAAGCGGCCCGGGTTGCTTCCTTGTTCTTGTAGTAGCCGAGGAAGACGTTCCCTCCCTTGACCTGCACCTCTCCCGGCTCCTTGTGGGGATTCTTCGAGTCGATGCGCACTTCGCAGCCCGGAATCGCGATTCCGCAGGAACCCTTGCGCGTCTTCCACCATTTGACATACGAAATCAGCGGGGCGCACTCCGTCATACCGTAACCGACGGTGAAAGGGAAATGTATCTTGCGCAGAAATTTCTCCACCTCCGGATTGAACGCCGCGCCTCCGAGTATAATCTCCTCGAAACGGCCTCCAAAAGCATCTATCATCGCATTGCGTATCTTCTTGAGGACGAACTGGTCCAGGATCGGGATGCGCATATAGGCCTTGTTGCGGTCCACCGCAGGCTTTATCATATTCTTGTAGACTTTCTCGATGATCAGCGGCACGGCTATGATGATGTCCGGACGGATCTCCGAGAACGCCTTCATTATCACCTTCGGACTCGGCGTGCGGGTGAGGAAGTGGACGTGGGCCCCTATCGTCATCTCGAAAAGGAACTCGAACATCATTCCGTACATATGCGCCGACGGCAGCATCGCGACCACCTCGGATTCACAGGTCATCTGCGGTTCGGCCAGTTCGCCGGCGCAGCGGATATTGGTCCACAGCGCCCTGTACGGGATCATCACGCCCTTGGAGAATCCGGACGTGCCGGATGTGTAGTTGATGAGGGCCAGCTCTTCCGGCTTGTCCTCCACGTAGTTCACGTCCTCGGGGGTGAAGCCTTTAGGATACTGGCGGCGGAAGGTCTCTGCAAGATTGGCCCTGACCTCAACGCAGCTGCTGTTGCGCGAGTAGATGAAATTGAGGGTGTTCATCTGTACGATGACCTCCAGACCCGGCATCTCCGCCTCGGAAAGCCCTTCCCATATCACCTCATCCACGAAGAACACCTTGGCCTCGGAATGATTGACAAGATAGTGGATGTTTTCGGGCTTGAATTCGTGAAGAATCGGCACAGGCACGGCCCCGTAGGTCATCGACGCAAGGAAGCACACGCCCCAGTTGGCCTGGTTGCGGGAGCAGAGGGCGACCTTGTCCCCCTTGGAAAGCCCGCACTGTTCAAAGGCTATGTGCAGATAGCGGATGCGTTCCGCCACGTCCTTGTATTTCAGCGTCGAACCCTGATAATTGGACAGAGCCTCACGCTCCCAATTCTCTTTGACGCTCTTCTCTATCAGTTTATTTACAGACTTGAATTCCATATTGTTATACCTTTTCTATTCCATACCGCAGTGCGTCCGGAATCATAGAGTACGAAATGACAGTTCTTCCTGGGCCAGGCGGAATCCTTGTGCTTCTCCACAACCGCCTCCCGGAGAGCTTCCACCGCCTCCCTGCTTCCTATCGCATACCATCCGCACAGCTCCCCCCGGCACGAGTCGTCCTTCAGCGAGAACGCCTCCCCATATAGGGCCGGGACGAAACCGCGATGCGGATTATCCTCCACGGTGCTGTCCTTCAAGGGCTTGGACGGACGCAGAAGCACCGCCGTGCGGCCATCCCACCTGAGCAGAGCGACTTCCCGCACGCCAAGTTCCTTCTCCCAGAGGAGGGGGTCTTTCCCGGATACGGCCTTGAGTGAGGCAAGACGGCGGCGATATGAGGTCATCTTGACGGACGCATCGACGTAGTTCTCATATGCATCGCGGAAAGTGCCCTCAGGCAGAGGCAGGGCCAGCGCAAAATCCGTCCCCTCCGGCAGAATCTCCCCCAGACGGCTGTCCGCGAACGGAAGCGATGCGAGAATATTGACAAAATAAGTATCCTCCTCCCCCTGCACCGTACGGACGCTGAACCCGCCTTCTCCCGAAGGCTGCAGTACCGTCCAGTCCGCGGCCCTGTGCAGGAACGCGGCGAGACTGCGGCGCGGGAAGACGTCGGAGAGGAAGCCCTCAGGCATCAGGTGCGAGGCTCCGGAGTTGCGGAGTATGATGAAGTCGGCCCCTTCCGTGAGGGATGCGGCCTCCCTGAAGAGAGGGGCGTCGAATATGGACCGGCCTTCGCCTATGTGCCGCCTCAACGCGACCATCTGCGACTCGGAGGGCGTGAACGCCAGCAGCCCCTGCCTGCCGGAATCCGTGTCGGGAGCGAAATACTCCGCCTGGACCCCCTTCCGCTTCGCCTGCCTTATCGCCGCAGTGACAGCTGAAGTGCTGTCCTGCACTCCCGTCCCCACGACAAGTGTCGGTACGGACGAACCGTTGTAGCCAAGCGACAGGACAGCGGGCGCGGAGCCGAATGCGTCAAGATTGAGAGAGCGCAGAACGTCCGCGGAATCCAGCTGCAGGAGGGCTCCTGCGCAGCTTGAGGAACTCAGCACCGCAAGCGCGTCCGAAGGCACTGCCGACAGCAGGTCGGGAAGGTCTTCCCCATCCCGCTGCACACCGCCGCTCCCGCAGGAGCAGAGGGCCATCAGAGCCGAAACGGCCGCTATCAGACGAATTTTGCACATATCGGACAAAGATAACAATAATTTGATTTGAGTTTCGCAAATGCGAAACACGGTTTTAGAGGCCCATTGGGCCGAAAGAAAGTCCCTTTCCCGAGGAAAGGGATTTAGGGAAAGGGTAATATAATAACAATAAGCGAAGCTTGTGCGGGAGGAAAAGTTTTGCAAGTACCTGCACAATGCTTATTTTTCAACAAACTTTATTACTTGCAAAACTTGAGTTATGAATTATGATTTTGTCAAGAATTCCGTAACTTTGCACGATTTATCGGAAGTTGCCGGAGTGCAGCCAACTTCCAGGAAGTATTGCCGAAATTATGCAGGAAATCAGAAATATAGCGATTATCGCGCACGTCGACCACGGGAAGACCACCCTTGTCGACAGAATGATCTATCAGGCCAACCTCGTACGTCAGCCGGAAAATCTCGGACAGCTCATACTCGACAACAACGACCTTGAGCGGGAGAGAGGCATCACCATCCTCGCCAAGAATGTGTCCGTCATCTATAAAGGGGTGAAAATCAACATTATCGACACTCCGGGACATAGCGACTTCGGAGGTGAGGTGGAGCGTGTGCTGAACATGTCCGACGGCGTGCTGCTGCTCGTGGACGCCTTCGAAGGCTGTATGCCGCAGACCCGTTTCGTGCTTCAGAAAGCCCTCCAGCTCGGAAAGAAGCCTATCGTGGTCATCAACAAGGTGGACAAGCCGAACTGCCGCCCGGACGAGGTGCAGGAGGAGGTGTTCGACCTCATGTGCAACCTCAACGCCACCGAGGAGCAGCTCGACTTCGCGACGGTCTACGGCTCCGCAAAGCAGGGATGGATGTCCCTCGACTGGAAGCAGCCGAGCGGCGACATCACCCCTCTGCTGGACACCATTCTCAAGGAGATTCCGGCCCCGGCAGTGGTGGAGGGCACGCCGCAGATGCTCATCACTTCGCTCGAATATTCCCCTTATGTGGGAAGAATCGCCGTCGGAAGAATCTCCAGAGGTTCTCTCCACAGCGGACAGCAGATCAGCCTCTGCAAGCGCTACGACGTGGTGCAGAAACAGAAAATCAAGCAGCTGATGGTGTTCGAAGGCCTCGGCAAGGCCAATGTCGAGGAAGTTCACTGCGGTGACATCTGCGCCGTGGTGGGTGTCGACGGATTCGAAATCGGAGACACCATAGCCGACTTCGAGCATCCGGAGGCTCTCGCCCCGATAGCCATCGACGAGCCTACGATGAGCATGCTCTTCACCATCAACAACTCCCCGTTCTTCGGCAAGGACGGCAAATTCGTGACTTCCAGACATCTCAAGGAGAGGCTGGAGAAGGAGCTGGAGAAGAATCTCGCGCTGCGCGTCAAGCCGGGCCTCACTGCGGATTCGTTCGTGGTCTATGGCCGCGGCGTGCTGCACCTCTCGGTACTCATAGAGACTATGCGCCGCGAGGGTTTCGAGCTTCAGGTAGGACAGCCGAAGGTGCTGGACAAGACCATAGGCGGACAGCGCTGCGAACCGATCGAGGAACTCTCCATCGAAGTTCCGGAGGAATTCGTCGGCGCCGCCATAGAGATAGCCACCCGCCGCAAGGGAGCCCTGATACATATGGAACCGCGCGGCGACCGGACCCTGCTCGAATTCGAGATTCCGACCAGAGGTCTGATGGGGCTTCGTTCCAACCTGCTCACCGCCAGCCAGGGAGAGGCCATAGTGGCCCACCGGTTCAAGGAATATCAGCCGTTCAAGGGCGAGATAGAACGCCGCAACAACGGTTCGCTCGTCTCTCTGGAGACGGGACAGGCAATAGCCTACTCTATGAACAAGCTCCTCGACAGGGGACGCTTCTTCGTGGAGCCGGGCGATGAGATCTACGCGGGCGAGGTCATCGGGGAGCATACCCGCGAGAAGGACCTCAACATCAATGTCTGCAAGACCAAGAAGCTCACCAACGTACGCGCCGCCGGCTCGGACGACAAGATTGTCCTGCCTCCGGCCATCAAGTTCTCCCTGGAGGAGGCTCTCGAGTACATCCAGGAGGATGAGCTCGTGGAAGTGACCCCGCACTTTATGAGAATCCGCAAAATATTGCTCGATCCGCTGGCAAGAAAAAGAAATAGCGACAACGAAGATTGACAAAAGCAAAAAAATTTACTACCTTTGCAACCCTTTGTAGTCAGACTGCCCGACTTGGGGCCCGGCGGGAAGCTCTTTGAATGGAGCGCCGGGCGTGAGTTCTTTGAATCTTTCGGCAATTCCGAAATCCTTGATGCGGACATCGCAGTGGCCGCCACCGTCAAAGGCGGGGGGCTGAGCGTCACGGTCGCGTGCGAAATCGGCGGAAGCGTCACGGTCGCGTGCGACAGATGCCTCGAGGATCTGAGGATACCGGTGGAGACCTCTTTTGAAGAGACCTACACTCCGGATTCCGCCGAGCTGGACTTGAGCCAGGACATATACGACTATATATGCACCTCTCTCCCGCTCCAAAGAGTCCACCCGGAAGGAGAATGCAACGGCGAGACGACAAAGTATTTGAGCAAATAATATTTAAAAGATAAAGAAATGGCACATCCGAAACACAAACTTTCAAAGCAGCGCAGGGACAAGCGTCGTACACACGACTTCGCTCCGGTTCCTACCCTTGCTACTTGCTCCAACTGCGGCGCAACGGTGATGTATCATCGCGTATGCCCGGAGTGCGGCTACTACAGAGGCCGTCAGATCATCGTCAAGAACGCTGAGTAAGACAGCCTCCGGCGCGGTCCCTTAGTTCAACGGATAGAACGAAGGTTTCCTAAACCTTAAATACAGGTTCGATTCCTGTAGGGACTACCAATTTATAAAATAAGTTGGTAAATTTTTGTAAAGGATTTTTGTAGATAATAGAACAAAAAGACCGGCAAAAGTACCAATTTGTTTGCTTTTTTTAGAAAAAAGCCATATATTTGCATTCCAACATCGCGGGATAGAGCAGTTGGCAGCTCGTCGGGCTCATAACCCGGAGGTCGGTGGTTCGAGTCCGCCTCCCGCTACCATAGAGGACAGGTCCATAGGGATTTGTCCTCTTTTCGTATCTGTCTGTCCGGTCGGCAGCCTCCCGCTTTTGTCCTCATAGCCGGGAAACAGGAAAGCGGGGCTGACCGATACTTTTCGGTCAGCCCCGCTTCGTGCGCGGGATGAGAGTCGAACTCACACGTCGCAATTGACACTAGCTCCTGAAACTAGCGCGTCTACCATTTCGCCACCCGCGCTGGAGAATGGAGTGCAAATATACAACTTTTTCAAAAAATATACGACAATGCGAGCAATATGTCGGACGGCAATATGAAATATTTTCGTCCTTCATCGACTTTGCGGCCGCAGGTAGGGCAGGAATAGGTTGTGTAGGAGTCATATCCGGACCAGAATCCGGCACCGATGTCGAGATTGAGTTTCGGGGAGAGCATATAAGTATAGCCGAGTCCGAACCCGCCGCCGAAACGCTCCCCTTCCGAAGTCTCCGGCGAAGATATCCCTCCCGTATTGTACTCCTGATATCTTATCGCCCCCGAGAGCCACCAGCCGGAATAGATATGCCAGGGCCAGAACCTCGCCCCCGTACTGAGCGTACGCTGACGCTTCTGGAAGGTTTCCCCGTCGGGATTGTAGGTGAAGGGATTGTATTTCATCCCGGCGTTAAGACTCCAGCGCCGCGAGATGCCGTACGAGGCTTCGAGGTTCAGAGTGCCGAAATCGGCATAGTCGGCGAAATTGGTCGACACCGCGAACTCCTGTCCGCGAAGTGGAAGGCTCATCACAAGCGACAGAGCGAAAAGCACGATTCTTTTCATATACGTATGCATCAATTATAGCGGTTGAACGCCTGGTTTATAGACGACTTGAACTGGGGATAGAGACTTATCAGCTTTTTCTTCAGCTTGTCCCGCTCCGCTATGTCCGAAGTCAGCGCAGTGAATATCTTGTACCTCGTCAATCCTCTGTCATCCAGATACATAAATATCTGTGGATAGAACCAGTAGGTAGTGCCGAACACTTTCCCGCTGTCAGGATATCTCTCGTTGTGGAGCATCGTCTGCATATAATAGGCCCACATCTCCCCGACCTCGCAGTAGCCGCAGTCATCGCCGGTCCCGACCCCGTAGGCAACGAAGCCCGAAGAGATGAAGGAAGACATCACGTATTTCACCAGGCGGTTCCAGTAATCCTTCCCGGCCTGCATAAAATGGCTGGCGTGCGCAAGTTCGTGGACGGTGCGGGAATAGATCTCCTCATAGTCGTAGGCACCCTTCAGCCCGAGAATGACGTCAGGCAGGAACATTTTCAGCAGGAAGCTGTAATCCCCCAGGAATTTACCCACGGTACTCCCGTCCACCAGCACGCCCTGCTGCATCATCGGAGCGGAACTCATACTCATATTGCGGAACAGCCATATTCTCAGGTTGCCCGGAGGGGCACTGATGCTGTTCTCCTCGGTCCGACACTTCTCATAATAATCGTACGCCGCATTATTGACCACGCAGCGGGTGAAAAGCTTCCTGTCGGAATCCGATTTCACCACGACGTCGACCCCCTTAGGGGAGTGTTTCCCCAGAGTGGAGAAGGTGGCGGGACAGAGGAGAAGATTCATCCCTATCCCGAATCCCAGACGGTTCTTGAATACCAGCCGGTAACGCGGTTTGGAACTGAAATGGCGGGACATAGTGTAATAACCGTCACGGTCAGTGTAGGCGTGGGCGAATTTCACAAAACAGTTGCACGACACCCTCACTCCGCTGACCCCGAACGGTTCACTGCCCAAGGCCGAATCCACGATGGTGATACGTCCGCTCGGAGTTCCGCCGTCTCCCCTCGTCTGCGGGACTATCATCTCCCCGTTCCCGGTCAGGCGGAAAGCCTCCATCTCCACAGCGGCCCAGTCCACTCCGTCCGCTTTCGTCGACGCATCGTGTTCCGCGATATAACATTCGTCAAGCAGTTCGTATCTGATGTGGGACGGGAACTCGAAATCCTTGTCGACGACGGCATATTGCCAGGTTATCTTGCCCTCCTCTATCTGAGGATCGTGATAATAGTCCCCTTCGCGCACGATGTCGTAGTTCACCGGATGGTCTATCAGCTGCAGGCCGGCAGCTTCAAGTTCTCCGTACTCCTTTTCGTCCGCCGGAAGGAACCTCACGTACAGGTCGGTGGCTTCGAGCGGAGCCCTGTCGGCCCGGGTAGGATACAGCCGGTCGAGAGCCTTGGTCACGTTCTCCACGGAATAAGGATCTTCCAGCCGATCCCCGAGCACTATCATCTCGTGCCGGACGTCATTCCCCTCAATGTCAGTCCATCCTCCGGCAGGAACGTAAACGTCGTCCGAGCAGGAGACCGCCACGAGCAGCGGTACGATAATTTTAAAAAAGTTTTTCATAGCAGTTCTGTTTTTGTCTGACGCAAAGGTCTTGAAGATTATCCGATTTGTTTCACATCTAATCGCTTAATTTCATTCTCAAGTATCAATCAACCAGGGAATACGGTCCACAACGCGCTGCGGGGCGGATTGCAACAACCCGTCCCGCAGAAGTCAAATGATAAAAAAGCGATAAAACCGCCTCTTTTCAGAAATATTTTACGCTTTCCTGCTCTATCGCGCTCATCAGGCTGTTGCCCAGACGGCTGACTCCGAAGCGGAAAAGACTCTTGTCAAGCCACTCTTCGCCGAGTACGGAAGACACTATGCAGTAATAGTACAGGGCGTCCTTTGCGGTGGAAATCCCGCCGGCAGCCTTGAAGCCCACCTTGCGGCCTGTTTTCGCGCAGTATGCGCGGATACACTCGCACATCACCAAAGCCGCCTCCGGAGTGGCGTTGACATCTACCTTTCCGGTGGAAGTCTTGATGAAGTCTGCCCCGGCCTCCATCGCGAGAAACGATGCATCGGCGATACGCCCGGCAGTGGCGAGAAGCCCCGTCTCAAGTATGACCTTCAGCACGACCTTCCGTCCGCAGGCGGCAGCCTCGGTGTCAATCGCCGCCTTCAGAGCGGAGATCTCAGCAGATGCCGCAGCATAGTCTCCGGCCATAAAGGAATTGAGGGCAAGCACTATGTCTATTTCATCCGCACCGCCGCGCACCGCCATACGGCATTCCTGCTCCTTGACTTCGAGAAAGCTCTGCGAACTCGGGAAACACGCGGCCACCGTCGTCACGTGAAGTTCCTCCGACTTTCTGGCATCACGCACTACGGACGCGAAATTAGGGAACACGCACACGGATGCCGGAAGCGGATATCCGGGGAAGCCCTCCGGAATCCCGTTGGCCTTCTCCACCAGCGCCCTGACGGAAGCGGGGGTGTCGTTGGTATGCAGCGTCGTCAGGTCCATCAGAGAGAAGCACTTCTTGTACACTTCCGGAGACTCCACGGCGGACATCCCCGACTCTATCAAACGGAGCTTCGAACTTATCTCCTCCTCGGAAGGAGTGTATCCATATTTTTGCAAATAATCCATAACTTGTTGAAATTTATATTATTCTATTGTTTTAAGTATATTGGGCTTCTGAATTTTCGACTTTTCCGGGACACTGTCCGCACGCACGGGAAGCAGTCCCGTCTCAGGCAGCAGTTCCATCTCAGGCAGAAGCACTCCGACGGCGTCGCATTCGAGACTGTCCGCACGCGGCGGAATGCTGTCACGGATAGGCCACAGCACCCCGTCGGCAGCCCAGGCGAGGGAATCATCGGAAAAGTCACTTACCCTGTAATCCACCCTCAGCCTCTCGTTCTCCGCGTTGACCTTGCTTATCCGCTCCGAAAGCTTCACGTAGTATTCGGAGCGTTTCTTGAGCCTTTTGGACACGCTGTCCATCACCTCCGCCAGTTCTTCGGTCTTGCCGGAATAATATTCGATGCTCTTCTCGTAGTCCTGAAAGGAATACCCGTGACGGGAGAATATCGGATCGAAGAAAAGGGTCGTATCCGCCGCACTGCGGGCTGCGGGGTTCTCCCTCAGCCACTGGTCTGCGAGGAACATATCCGCATACAGGTCGATCATATCCTTTTTAGGGATGACGCGTCCTCCTTCCGAGCAGCCCGCAAGACAGAGTGCAGCGGCGCAGAAGGCAAGCGTCAGGATATGAACTCTCCGCCCGGACATCACCTCAACTGCGCCCCGAAGTCCTTGACAAAAGTGGAGAGCAGGCGATCCATCACTCTCTCGGTATCCTGATCGGTCAGGGTCCTGTCCGGATCCTGAATCACGAAGCTCAAGGCATACTGCTTCTTCCCTTCCGGAATCTTGTCCCCGCGATATACGTCGAAAAGACCCACCTGACGGAGCAGTTTCTTTTCCTGCTTGAATGCGGCGGCACGAAGGTCCGCATAGCTGACCTTCTCGTCCAGCAGCAGCGCGAGATCCCTGCGCACCTCCGGGAACTTCGGCATTTCGGAGAATGCCACCTTGTCCCTCCTGACGAGTTCGAACAGGGCCGGCCAGCTGATTTCTGCGGCATACACCGGCTGCCGGATACCGAATCTCCGGGAAAGGACGGGATTTATCGTCCCCATCACGGCAAGCTGGCCGCCTCCGGGGACGCTGTAGGAGACTCCCTCGGCGAATATGTCAGAAGGAGCGGCATCGCAGCGCATCCGGTACAGGTCCGCGCCATAACGCTTGAGCAGCAGTTCGAGATATCCCTTCAGCTGGAAGTAATTGCTCCCCGCTGACTCCGTCCTCCAGGATTTCTCCGGAGAGCCTGTCAGCATAAGAGTGAAGCACTGATGCTCCTCGTAGCCCTCCAGGGTCTCGGAAGGCTTGTCCGGCAGTCTGCGATAGACGCTGCCGTATTCGAAGGTCTTGAGATGCCCCAACTGGCGGTTGAGATTGTAGGCGACGACTTCAAGCCCGCCGAGAATCAGCGTCTGACGCATCACATTGAGGTCCTGACTGAGCGGATTGACTATCCTCACGCAGTTCTCCTCCGGGAATGACGTCAGATTTGCGTAATATTCCGATTTGGTGAGGGAGTTGTTCATCGTCTCCACAAATCCGTTGGCGGCGAGGAAGTTGGAAATGTTGTTCCTTATCGCCTCGGCTTCAGGACGCGGGGTGGCGTTGACGGACATCAGCATACGCTGAGGCAGCGGGATATTGTTGTATCCGTATATCCTCAGCACCTCCTCCACCACGTCACACTCCCTGTACACGTCCACCATATACGAAGGTGCGGCGACAACGGCTCCGCCCTCCCTCTTCTCGATAAATTCATATCCGAGCCATTCGAGAATATTCCCGATGACCTCATATCCTATCTCGTGGCCGATCAGCTTCTCCATCCTCGCATAGTCGAGATCGATCCGCTTGCGCGCGATAGGCTCCGGGTACACTTCCCGAATCTTCCCTATCACTTCTCCGCCGGCATATTCCTGAATCAGCGTAACCGCACGCTTGAGCGCATAGACTGCAATCTCAGGGTCGGCCCCACGCTCGTAGCGGAAGGAGGCGTCGGTCTGAAGTCCCTGACTCTTGGCCGTCTTTCTGATGGAAGCCGGATCGAAATAGGCGCTCTCGATGAAGAGATTGACCGTCCCTTCGGATACGCCGCTCTCCTCGCCTCCGAAAACTCCGGCGATACACATCGGCCCGTCGGCATTGGCTATGACCATATCGGAGCCGCAGAGCTTGCGTTCCACCCCGTCGAGCGTCCTTATCGTCTCGCCCTCCGCCGCTCTGCGGACAATAACCTTGCCTCCGACGACCTTGTCGGCATCGAAAGTGTGGAGCGGCTGCCCGAGTTCGAGAAGTACGAAATTGGCGATGTCCACTATATTGTCTATCGAACGGAGTCCGACGGCGGTGAGCCTCTTGCGGAGCCACTCCGGAGAAGGCGCGGCCTTCACGCCTCTGACCGTGATACCGTCATAGCGCGGAGCCCCCTTGCTGTCAAGAACCTCCACATCCAGCCCCTCTCCGGTCCCTTCGGCGAAAGCATCCACTGACGGACGCACAAGTTCGCAAGGTATTCCGTTGAGCCTCATCCACGCGTAGAGGTCTCTCGCCACTCCCCAGTGGGAAGCGGCATCCACGCGATTGGCCGTTATCTCGTATTCTATCACCGCCTCGGTGTCGAGATGGAGATACTCCTTGGCCGGAGTGCCGACAACGGCGTCGGGAGAGAGGACCATGATACCGTCGTGACTCTCCCCTATGCCGAGTTCATCCTCGGCGCATATCATGCCGAAAGACTCGACTCCGCGGATTTTCGATTTCTTTATCTTGAAGTCGCCCGGAAGTACCGTCCCGATCTGTGCAAGCAGGACTTTCTGTCCGGCAGCCACGTTAGGAGCGCCGCAGACTACGGTCAGCGGCTCTCCGGAACCGACATTGACCCTGGTGATATGCAGGTGATCCGAATCCGGATGGGCTTCACATTCGAGAACCTCGGCGACCACCACTCCCGCAAGTCCGCCGGGAATCTGTTCGCTCTCTTCCACGCCGTCCACCTCGATGCCGATGGAAGTCATCGCATCGGCAATCTGCTGCGGCGAAAGGTCGCACTTCAAATAGTCTTTAAGCCAATTGTAACTGAGCTTCATATCATTTATAACGATTACTTATTTCAGACTGTCGGGAGAGAAGAGTTTCTCCACAAAATCCTCCTTGTCGAAGACCTTCAGGTCATCTATCTTCTCCCCCACCCCGATGAATTTCACCGGGACGTGGAAACGGTCGGACACGCCGACTACGACTCCGCCCTTGGCCGTCCCGTCGAGCTTGGTGACGGCGAGGGAAGTTATCTGTGTGGCGCGAAGGAACTCCTGGGCCTGCTGGAAGGCATTCTGCCCCGTCGAGGCGTCTATGATGAGCATCACCTCGTGAGGAGCATCAGGGATGACCTTCGAAATCACCTTGCGTATCTTCGTGAGTTCATTCATCAGATCCAGCCTGTTGTGAAGACGGCCGGCGGTATCGATGATGGCCACGTCCGCTCCGCGCGACACTGCCGCCGAAACGGTATCGTAGGCCACTGAAGCCGGATCCGAACCCATACTCTGCTTGACGATATCCGCGCCGGCACGCTCCGCCCATATCGTGAGCTGGTCCACCGCGGCGGCGCGGAAGGTGTCCGCAGCTCCGAGTATGACCTTCTTCCCCTGCGAGCGCAGCATATAGGCCAGCTTCCCAATGGTGGTGGTCTTGCCGACCCCGTTCACTCCCACGACGAGGATGACATAGGGTTTTTTCGAGAAATCGAAAACTTCCTTCCTGTCCTCGATCAGAGAGGAAATCTCCCCCCGCAGCAATCCTACGAGCTCATCGAAGGACATATACTTGTCCCTGGCCACCTTGTCCTCAAGCGCATCAATCACCTTGAGAGTGGTATCCACCCCCATATCCGACTCTACAAGAGCCTCCTCTATCGCATCAAGCGTCCCGTCGTCCACTCTGGAGCGTCCGACGACAGCCCTGCTTATCCTTTGAAAGAAACTGATTGCCATATCCGACAAAGATAGTAATTTTCATTGAGCGACGCGTAAAAAACGACATCCCGAATACGACAAAGACAGACACGCCGGCCCGAGAGCTTCGGGTCGGCGTGTCTGCCATAAGACGGCCTTGCGCGGACTTACTTCTTGGCGAAATAATCCTTGGCCTTCTCAGCTTCAACGAGCTGCTCAGAGAAGACATAGGCTCCGGTCTTAGGAGATTTCTCCATACGGATGCACTTGACCATACTTTTAGCTCCGGCCTTGGCCGCGAACGTTGCAACTGCTTTCTTTGCCATAATTCAAACTCCCCTGATTATTTTATTTCACGATGAACGGTGACCTTCTTGAGATAAGGGTTGTATTTCTTGCGCTCAAGACGGTCAGGAGTGTTCTTCTTGTTCTTGGTGGTGACGTAACGTGAGATGCCCGGCACGCCTGAAGCCTTCTGCTCCGTGCACTCGAGGATGACCTGCACCCTGTTTCCTTTTGCTTTCTTTGCCATATCTCTGAAAAATTAAACAAGGTTAATCAGTCCTTTCTTCTGAGCATCGCGGATAGTGGCCTCGAGGCCGTTCTTCTCGATGATTCTCATACCCTTGCAGGAAACTCTGAGGGTGACATATCTCTGCTCCTCCTCGCTCCAGAAACGCTTGTGCTTGAGGTTGAGGGAGAAGTCGCGCTTGGTGCGCAGTTTGGAATGAGCGACATTGTTGCCCTTCATTCTCTTCCTTCCGGTTATTTGACAAACTTTTGCCATAAATATTTCTTTTTATTTCATTTCTTGCGACAGGGGTGCAAATATCGTAGATAATTTTCTGATTTCCAAATGGAAACCTAGACAAATTTCAGGAATCTGCCCCACCTGATATTCTTCGGGAACCTGTTCCCGCTGTCTGTGGAGAGCCATATCACAACCGGCCTTCCGACTATGTGGTCTTCCGGGACGAAACCCCAGTAGCGCGAGTCGAGGGAGTTGTGCCTGTTGTCTCCCATCATAAAGTAGTAGTCCTGTCTGAAGGTATATTTCCCATCCTTGAGCGCCTGCTCTACGCTTCCTCCCTCATAGGCCGAGATAATCCGCTCATAAAGAGGAAGATTGTCTTCGTCCAGAGAGACCGTCTCACCCTTCGCGGGAATCCTCAGCGGGCCGAAGAAATCCCTTGTCCATCCGGAATCCCCCGTGAAGGGGAAAATCTCCAGCGCACAAGCCCCCGGATTCCGGTCGAGATTGTCCTCGACAGCGGCCACATTGGGAAGATTTCTGACCTTTTCGAGCATTTCCGCAGTGAGTATCATCGCGGGATAGCCCGGCAGCGACGGATCGTAGTAGAGTTCGGAAGGATTTATGCCCAGCTTCTCTATGGTCCTGGCGTTGATCTTCTGTCCGTCGGTGATAACCTTGTAGGACAGCTGGAGACCAGGATAATCCGGCTCCTTCTCGCCATTGACCCATACCCTGCCGTCCCTGATTTCGAGGACGTCTCCGGGAAGAGCCACGCAGCGCTTGACATAATGGTCTTTCTTGTCCATCGGACGGGAAACGGTCTCGCCTAAGCTTTCGACCCTCTCCCTGCCGAGAATCCTCACAAGCGCGTGATAATCCTCCGCCGGGGCCTTGCGGAGCACCGTGTCTCCGTTGGGGAAGCCGAAGACCACCCTGTCTCCTCTGCGCACCTGCCTGAGTCCCTTGAGACGGCGATACCTGTTCTGAATCAGGGTGGAGTAAGACTCCTTCCCGAAGATGGTATTGTGCGTAAACGGAACGGTCAGCGGGGTCTGTGGCACCCTCGGCCCGTAGGTGAGTTTGCTGACGAAGAGGTGGTCTCCGGTATAGAGAGTCCTCTCCATCGAGGATGAAGGAATCTTGAAGGCCTGGAAGAAGAAGACGTTGATGAAGGTGACCACGATGACGGCGAAGATGATGGCATCCAGCCAGTCGTTGAGCGCGCTGCGCTTCTCACCCTCCTTGTAGCGCTTCTTCCAGAAGTTCCAGCGGACCTTGCGGCTGATGTATATGTCGAATATGACCACCAGGCCGAGAAGCCACCAGAAACTGCCGAGCCATATCACCCACGCGAGATAGAGCAAAGCCCAGAAAGTGAACTTCGTCCATCTGTTGGCGGTGAATTCCTTCAGACTCACTTCAGACTATTTTACGGAATTGAGTACGGCCTCGAACGCCTGAGGGTTGTTCATCGCGAGATCGGCGAGAACCTTGCGGTTGAGACCGATGTTCTGCGCGTTGAGCTTGCCCATAAACTGAGAATAGGACATCCCGTACTGACGCGCCGCAGCGTTGATACGCTGAATCCAGAGAGCGCGGAAATTGCGCTTCTTGGCCTTGCGGTCACGATAAGCGTAGGTAAGACCCTTCTCGTAGGTGTTCTTCGCTACTGTCCAGACATTCTTCCTTGACAGGAAATTACCGCGGGTTCTCTTGAGAATCTTCTTGCGGCGAGCTCTTGAAGCTACTGAATTGACTGATCTTGGCATAATTCGATACTTTTAGAGAACCAACATTTCCTTAACTCTCCCGAGATCCACCTTCGCAACAAGCGCGAAATGGTCAAGATTTCTCTTGCGCTTCTTGGTTTTCTTGGTGAGGATGTGGCTGTGGTAAGCGTGCTTCCTCTTGATTTTTCCCGATCCGGTAAGC
This sequence comes from Alloprevotella sp., assembly GCA_963643135.1. Taxonomy (GTDB): domain Bacteria; phylum Bacteroidota; class Bacteroidia; order Bacteroidales; family UBA932; genus Cryptobacteroides. The sequence continues at coordinate 56,615 of CAVIJA010000007.1, forward strand.
GTGAAGCGCTTTTTGGCACCGGAATTGGTCTTAAGCTTTGCCATTGTTTGAATGATTAATGATTAATAATATGGATTCCCCTATTTCTTTTTGTTCGGGGCAATCATCATCGACATACGCTTCCCTTCAAGGACGGGAAGATTCTCCGCGTGGCCCAGTTCCTCCAGCTCGACGGCGAAACGCAACAGCTGCTTCTCTCCCTGGTCCTTGAACATTATCGAACGTCCGCGGAAAAAGATGGAGGCCTTGACCTTGGAACCCTCCTGCAGGAAGCCCTTCGCGTGCTTGAGCTTGAACTGGAAGTCGTGTTCGTCCGTGTTCGGCCCGAAACGGATCTCCTTGATCACGACCTTGGCGGCATTGGACTTCATCTCCTTTGCCTTCTTCTTGCGCTGATAGAGGTACTTCTGATAGTCGAGAATCTTACATACCGGAGGATCGGCCTGGGCGCTGATCTCCACTAAGTCAAGCTCGAGCTCATCGGCCAGCTGCAAGGCCTTGGCGATAGGATAGACGCCCTGCTCAGGGACATTGTCCCCCACAAGACGCACCTGCTGAGCAGTGATCTGCTCATTGATATTGAGTTCGTTCTCGTCCCGCTTCTGCGCCAAACGAGGATCCGGCCTGCGGCCGCCGGGCTTGAAGCCGGAAGGCTTCGGTTTGTAAGGCAATGCGATAGCTTTTCCCTCCTAATTCTTTAATTCATCGGCAACAACCGACTTGATATATTGTATAAAATCTGTGACCGTCATACTGCCCTGGTCGGCGCCTTCTTTGCGCACGGACACGGCATTGTCGTTCACTTCCTTTTCGCCGACAATCGCGATTACAGGGACCCTGAGAAGCGAGATTTCGCGTATTCTCTTCCCGAGGGTCTCGTTGCGCGAGTCAACGGAAGCGCGAATTTCGGAATTTTTGAGCAATTCGCAAACTTTTTCGGCATAATCAGCATATTTTTCGCTGACTGGCAAGATTTTAACCTGCTCCGGCGCGAGCCATACCGGAAGATGTCCGGCGGTATGCTCAAGCACCACGGCGGTAAATCTCTCGATGGAGCCGAACGGTGCACGGTGAATCATCACCGGACGCTGCTTGGAGCCGTCGGCATCGGTATATTCCAGCTGGAAACGCTCCGGAAGGTTGTAATCTACCTGAATCGTGCCGAGCTGCCACTGGCGGCCTATGGCATCCTTGACCATGAAGTCGAGCTTCGGGCCGTAGAAAGCGGCTTCCCCGCGCTCCACGACGGTCTTGAGACCCTTCTTCTCCGCAGCGTCGATAATCGCCTGCTCCGCCTTCGCCCAGTTCTCGTCGGAGCCGATATACTTCTCCTTGTCGTCAGGGTCGCGCAGCGATACCTGAGCCATATACTCGGTCATATTGAGCGTCTTGAAGACATAGAGTATGAGGTCTATGACCTTCTCGAACTCCACCTGGAGCTGATCCGGACGGCAGAAAAGGTGGGCGTCGTCCTGGGTGAAGCCGCGGACTCTCGTAAGTCCGTGCAGCTCACCGCTCTGCTCATAGCGGTAGACGGTGCCGAATTCCGCGAACCTCAGCGGAAGATCGCGGTAAGAACGCGGAGAACTGCGGAAAATCTCACAGTGGTGAGGGCAGTTCATAGGCTTCAGCATATATTCCTCCCCTTCCTGCGGGGTATGTATCGGCTGGAATGAATCCTTGCCGTATTTGGCGTAGTGTCCGGAAGTGACGTAGAGGTCCTTGCTGCCGATATGCGGAGTGACCACCGGAAGATAGCCGAGCTCCGCCTGCTTGCGGCGCAGGAAGTTCTCAAGCGTGTTGCGCATCACCGCACCCCTCGGAAGCCAGAGAGGAAGACCGAGTCCGACGCGGCTGGAGAAGGTGAAGAGTTCCATCTCCTTGCCGAGCTTGCGGTGGTCGCGCTTCTTAGCCTCCTCGAGCATCTGGAGATACTCGTCCAGCATACTCTTCTTTGGGAAGGTCACGCCGTAGATGCGGGTAAGCTGCTCGCGGCTCTGGTCGCCCTTCCAATATGCGCCGGCGATTGCGGTCAGCTTGATGGCCTTGATGTCGTCGACGTGCTTGATATGCGGTCCGCGGCAGAGGTCGGTGAAATGACCGTTGGTGTAGAAGCTGATCGTCCCGTCCTCGAGAGCATCGATGAGCTCGCACTTGTACTTGTCGCCCTTCTCCTTGAAGTATGCCATAGCATCCGCCTTCGACACCTCCTTGCGTTCGAAGGTCTCCTTCGAGCGGGCGAGTTCCGTCATCTTGTCCTCCACAGCCTTGAGGTCGGCCTCTGAAATCTGCCTGTCCCCGAGATCCACGTCATAATAGAATCCCGTCTCCACGGCAGGCCCCACGCCGAACTTCACGCCCGGGTAGAGCGCCTCCAGCGCTTCCGCCATAAGGTGGGCGGAAGAGTGCCAGAATATCTTCTTCGCCTCGGCGTCATCCCAAGGACGCACGGTGCCATCGGTAAATGCAATCGTCAACATAAATTCCTATTTTTCCTAGCCTGCAAAATTAGGAATTATTTTCAAAACATCTCCCCAAATTGGAAGAAATCGGATTAGTAATGTTATATTTGCTTTCACTATGGTTGAAAGACATTCTATATGGGACAGTGCCGCGAAAGCCGGCCTGGTACTGGGAGGGATTTGCGTACTGTACCTTGCGCTGACTTCGCTCACGGGGCTGGCCATAAGCGGCAATGCGGCCCTCGCGGCCGTCATCGGCATCGTGAACGTCCTGCTGTGGGCGGCCAAATTCTTCGGATGCATCTTCCTGCTCCGCTTCTTTATGCTGCGCTGGTCCGTCAGGAACCCCGACGCCGACAATTCCGACGTGTTCAGGTTCGGAAGGGTGACGTCCCTGCTCTCCGCGCTGGTGTATTCGGGCTGCTATCTGGCGTACGTCTCCTTCATCAACCCGGGCATCTTCTCGGAGGCGATGGAGCTTCTTACGGGCAATCCGATGATGGACAGCGCCGCGCTCGAGGCGATGGAGAATATGGTCCCGATGATGCCGACCTACGCGTTTTTCGGCAACCTCATCTACTGCTGGCTCTTCGGCACCATACTTTCCGCCATCTATTCGAGGAACATCCCTCCCAAAAATCCGTTTTGACATATGGACATATCAGTAATAGTACCCTCCTTCAACGAAAGGGAAAGCCTGCCGGAGCTCTGCTCCCGTATTTCCGGCGTGATGGAGAGCAACTCCTGGAGCTACGAAATCATAATTGTGGATGACGGCAGCGACGACGGCAGCTGGGACTGCCTGGGCGCGCTCGCGGCAGAAAACCCCTGCATCCACGGCATACGCTTCAGGCGCAACTACGGGAAGTCTGCGGCGCTCTACTGCGGATTCGAGAGGGCGCAGGGAGAGGTCGTGTTCACTATGGACGCCGACCTGCAGGACTCGCCGGAAGAGATTCCGGAAATGTACCGGATGGTGACGGAAGACGGCTACGACCTGGTGTCCGGATGGAAGCAGCACCGCAAGGACAATGCGCTCACGAAGAATCTCCCGTCCAAACTCTACAATGCCACGGCAAGACGCATCACCGGGATAAAGCTGCACGATATGAACTGCGGCCTCAAGGCTTATAGGCGCGATGTCATAAAGAACATCGAGGTCTATGGCGAGATGCACCGCTACATACCCTATCTGGCAAAGAATGCCGGATTCACGAAAATCGGCGAAAAGCCTGTCCATCACGAGAAACGCAAATACGGCAAGAGCAAATTCGGAATGGAGAGGTTCGTCAACGGGTTCCTTGACCTGCAGTCGCTCTGGTTTCTGAGCAAGTTCGGCAAAAAACCCATGCACTTTTTCGGCTACAGCGGCCTTGCGATGTTTTTCATAGGCTTCATTATGACGATATGGATCATTGCGGCAAAGCTCATACGTCAGAGCCAGGGGGTCAGGTTCAGGGCCGTGACCGACCAGCCGCTGTTCTATCTCGCACTGCTGGCCGTAGTGCTCGGCGTGATGCTGTTTCTCGCCGGATTCATCGGAGAGATGATCGCCCGCTCGTCCGGAGAGCGCAACCGCTACAATATCCGGTCAGAGTTCTAGACCACACCAACACCACATAATTATGGACCCTACACTTGAACACAACATCAGCCCGCTCGTGAGAGAAATCGGGAAGAGACCTTCCGAATTCACTAAGCAGGACATCATCGGCTACGTCGTAAAACACGGAATCCGCATCGTCAATTTCAGATACGTAGCCGCCGACGGCAGGCTCAAGACGCTGAACTTCCCGGTGACGGACGTCCGCTACCTCGACAGCATACTCTCATTCGGGGAGAGAGTGGACGGCTCCAGTCTGTTCCCGTACATAGAAGCCTCGTCAAGCGATCTCTACGTGCTGCCGAGATTCAGCACGGCCTACCTTGACCCTTTCTCTGAAATCCCCGCCCTGGGACTGCTCTGCTCCTACTTCACGAAGGACGGCGAGCCTCTGGAAAGCGCTCCGGAATATACTCTGCGCAAGGCTCACCGCGCTTTCAGGGAAGTGAGCGGATACAATTTCGAGTGTATGGGAGAACTCGAATTCTATCTCATCGAGACGGATGACGGAATGTTCCCTACACCGGACCAGAAGGGCTATCACGAATCCGGCCCTTTCACCAAATTCGAGCGTTTCCGCACGGAAGCGATAAAGATGATCGCCGAAGCCGGCGGACAGATCAAATACGGACATTCCGAGGTAGGCAACTTCACCCTGCACGGCAAACGCTACGAACAGAACGAGATAGAGTTTCTCGTCTCGCCCGCGGAGTCCGCTGCCGACCAGCTCGTAATGGCGAAATGGATACTCCGATCGCTTGCATACAGATACGGCCTCGACATCACCTTCGCTCCCAAAATCACGGCGGGCAAGGCAGGCAGCGGCCTGCATTTCCATACCCGCATAGTCAGACCTGACGGGTCGTCGGCGATGCTCGGAGACGACAGGCGTCTTTCCGAAGACGCACGCAGAGCCATCGCAGGGTATATGACCTGCGCATCGTCCCTGACGGCGTTCGGCAATACCAATCCGCTGTCATACTTCAGGCTCGTACCGCATCAGGAAGCGCCGACGAGCATCTGCTGGGGCGACCGCAACCGTTCGGTACTCGTCAGAGTGCCTCTTGGATGGACAGGGAGCTGCGATATGAGCGCGATAGCCAACGGACTGCCACAGTCGGAGAGTATTGCAATGCCCGACAAGCAGACCGTCGAAATGCGTTCTGCGGACGGCTCCGCAGACGTTTACTTTATGATTGCCGGACTCATCACCGCAGCGCGTACCGGCTTCGAGATGGACAGGAAAGAGGCTCTGGAGACGGCTGCACGGACCTATGTCGACGTGAATATCCACGCCAAGGAAAACGAAAGCATCCTGAACTCCCTCCACGAAGTGCCTTCATCCTGCTGGGAATCGGCCTGTGAGCTGGACAAACACCGCGCCCTCTATGAGGCGAAAGGGGTGTTCAGCCCGGGGATGATCGACGGGGTCATCGCTCAGCTCAAGAGCTACCGCGACAAGGACATCCGTGCCGAAGTGGCGGCACATCCGGAGAAACTTATGGAGATGGTCCGCAGGTTTTATCATTGCGGGTAAAAAAGAAGAGACCTCCGCGATGTAATTGACATCACGGAGGTCTCCGAAAAGCGGCGGCACCTACTCTCCCACCTGGTGGGGCAGTACCATCGGCGCCGGCGGGCTTAACTTCTCTGTTCGGTATGGTAAGAGGTGTCTCCCCGCGGCTGTAGCCGCCGCAGTATATTACTTGAGAGAGAATCCGAAGCCGAAGAACAGCTTAATCAAGAAAGATATCGGGCTATTAGTACGGGTCGACTGAGGACGTCACCGCCCTTACATCTCCCGCCTATCAACGTGGTAGTCTCCCACGGCCCTCAATGGAAGTCTCATCTCGGAGACGGCTTCGCGCTTAGATGCTTTCAGCGCTTATCCTGACCGAACGTGGATA
>CAVIJA010000008.1:0-30574 GCA_963643135.1 Alloprevotella sp.
GAAAGAGAAACTCACCCGCACAAAGGAAAAGAAATACGAGAAGTAGAAGCTTCTAGGTTAATTACTAAATATTCAGAAGCTTGGCGCACAGCTCGATGAGGAGCTGGTCGGCAGGAATCTGGGCACCGTCCCCTCCCTTGGCAAGGTAGTCATATCGGCACAACAGCGATATCGCCTCAATAGCCTTCGGGAGGGGATAGTTCTTTACGGCTACGTCGTATTCCCGGTAGAAATAAGGGTTCAGTCCCGGGAGGGCGGCGGCCTTTTCCTCCTGGGTCGGGCGCGGGCTGCGCCTCAGCAGGGCGCCGTATCTGAGGATGCGGTTGAAGTGGGTGTAAATCGGGCCTATCGCCACGGGGAGATAGAACTTGGCTTCCGAAGAGATGTTGGCGGCGATTTTCAAGGCTTTCGCCGCATCCCTGTACGAGAGAGCCTTGGTGAGTTCGAATACGCTGAACTGCCGGGAGACGCCGATGTTCTGCTCTATGTCGTCCACACTGACGTCAACGCTTCCTTCCGGAAGATTCTTCAGCAGCTTGTCGGTCTCGACGACGATTCTGGAAAGGTCCGTACCGGCGTATTCCGCGAGCATCGCGGCCGCCTGTGGATTTATCCTCAAGCCGCGTCCGCCGTAGTAGGAGGATATCCATCCCGGCATCTCGTAATCCCTGAGGGCGGGGGAGTCCACTACCGTACCGCATTTGCTTACAGCCTTGTAGAGGGCGCGCCGCTTGTCGGCGGAGGCCTTGTGCATAAGTATCACCAGCACCGTGGAGTCGAGGGGTTCGGCGCAATAGATGGCAAGCTCTTCCGGATTCTGCATCAGCTGCGCCTCCTTCAGCACGACAAGCTGCCGCTGTGCCATCATCGGGAAGCGCCTTGCGGCGGAAATTACCTGTTCGGGGCTGACGTCGCCCCCGTAGCATACCGTCTCGTTGAAGTCCTTCTCCTCTTCCGGAATGCAGTGGGAAAGTATCTCCCGGCAGATGAGGTCGGGGTAGTACGGTTCCTCTCCCATCAGGAGATAGACGGGCTTGAACCGCCCGTCCCTGATCTCGGATACGATCTGCCTGCACTGAGAGTCTATATTGCCTGCCGTCTTAGCCATAGCGTGCGAAATTACTTAAAAAATCTCAAGTAATGATGAAAAGAACAAAAAGAGCGGCTAAAGTGCCAGGTTATTTTTCAGGAATTGCTAAATTTGCCCAAAAAGCAATCACACAATTATGAACAGACTGAAAACCATTTTCATCCTTGCAGGCTTCAGCCTGCTGGCATCGGCGGCCCTGAACGCTCAGGACGCCACTGTCAGAATCCACGACGGGGGTAGCGGCGTCACCATTCCTGCCGAAATCTACGGACAGTTCTCCGAGCATCTGGGACGCTGTATCTACGGCGGACTGTGGGTCGGGGAGAATTCCGACATCCCTAACGTAAACGGATACCGCAAGGACGTATTCGATGCCCTGAAGGATCTCAAGGTGCCTGTGATGCGCTGGCCGGGAGGATGCTTCGCCGACGACTACCACTGGATGGACGGCATCGGACCTCGGGAGAAGCGCGCCTACATCTCCAACAACAACTGGGGAGGCACCCTGGAGGACAACAGTTTCGGCACCCACGAGTTCCTCAATCTCTGTGAAATGCTTGACATAGAGCCTTATATCAGCGGCAACGTGGGCAGCGGCAGCGTGGAGGAGATGGCCAAGTGGGTCGAGTATATGACCTCCGACTCCAAGAGCACGATGGCCGACCTGCGCCGCGCCAACGGCCGTGAGGAGCCGTGGAAGGTGAAGTATTTCGGCATAGGCAACGAGGCCTGGGGCTGCGGAGGCAATATGACTCCGGAATATTACAGCGACCTCTTCCGCAGATACGGGACTTATCTGCGCAACTTCGGGGACAACCGCCTCTACAAGATTGCGAGCGGCGCTTCCGACTATGACTACAACTGGACCGAGGTGCTGATGCGGAATCTCACGCGCAAGGGGATGGACGGCATCTCACTCCACTATTATACGGTGATCGAATGGCGCAACAAGGGTGCTGCGACCAAGTTCAGCGACAAGGAATACTACAACATCCTCTCCAAGAGCATAGAGATTGAAGACGTGCTGAAGAAGCATATCGACGTGATGGACAAATACGATCCTTCCGGGAAGGTGGACCTCCTGCTGGACGAGTGGGGGACCTGGTACGATGTGGAGCCGGGGACGAATCCGGGACATCTCTATCAGCAGAACACTATGCGTGACGCCGTCGTTGCCGCGCTCAACTTCGACATCTTCCACAAATACACCCGCCGTCTGAAGATGGCCAACATCGCCCAGGTGGTCAACGTCCTCCAGGCTATGATACTCACCAACGAGAAGGAAATGGTACTGACGCCGACCTACCACGTGTTCGAAATGTACAACGTACACCAGAATGCCGAGTACCTCGCCTCCGACTGCCTGACTCCGAGAATAGTCTGCGACCGCAAGCTGGATGTCCCTCAGGTGGACGTGACCGCTTCCCGCAAGGACGGGGTGATGAACGTCTCCCTGGTGAACACGGACCTCAAGAAATCCGCCAAGGTGCTCCTGACCTTCGACAATGCGAAGGCCGTCTCCGAAATCCTTTCGGCCCGCGTGCTCACTTCGAAGGATGCGCGTGACTACAACGACTTCGGCAGTGCCGACAAGGTGGCTCCGGCTCCTTTCAAGGCCTATAAGGTGACCAAGGCCGGCATCGAGCTGACTCTGCCTCCTTGCTCGGTCGTGGCCGTGGCTGCAAGGTAAAGAATTACAATTTCGTTAATTGTCTCTCAAGACCGCTCTTGTGGCGGTCTTTTTTTATATCTTTGTGGCGCTATGGCAATAATAGAGTGTAGAAATGTCAGCAAGCGTTTCGGTGAAAAGCTTGCCATCGAGGACATCAACCTTGAAATTCCGGAAGGAGGGATATTCGGACTGCTGGGACCCAACGGAGCGGGAAAGACCACCCTCATCCGCATCATCAACAGAATCACCATCCCGACATCGGGCGAGATTTATTTCAACGGCTCTCCCATTACGCAGAGGGACGTGGAGAAAATCGGCTATATGCCGGAGGAGCGCGGACTGTACCGCAAGATGAAGGTCGGCGAGCAGGCGATGTACCTCGCGCAGCTCAAGGGGATGAGTTCCGCCGAGGCGAAGCGGGAACTGAAAGACTGGTTCGTGCGTTTCGGCATCCAGAACTGGTGGGACAAGAAGGTGGAGGAACTCTCCAAGGGTATGGCCCAGAAGCTCCAGTTCATCACCACCGTAGTCCACAGGCCTTCGCTGATGATTCTCGACGAGCCGTTCTCCGGCTTCGATCCGGTCAATGCCGAGATCATCCGTCAGGAGATTCTGCGTCTGAAGGACGAAGGGGCCACCATAGTGCTGTCCACCCACAATATGGAATCCGTCGAGGAACTCTGCGACGAGATTGCGCTCATCAACAAGTCGCATCTGGTGATCACCGGAGGGGTCGAAGAAATACGCCGCAGATACGGCAACAACAACATCGAACTCGTCTACACGGATGACAAAGGCCGCCACACGGAGGTCCTGCCGCGCGAGACAGACGGGACTCCGACGCTCCGTTCATTCATGGACAAGGGCGTACAGATAAACTCATACCGGGAGCTGATGCCGCGTATGAACGACATATTCATCAAACTCGTAACTGAAGGGGAGGAAGTGAAATGAACCTGCGTACCATAGGAATAATCATAAACCGCGAGTATTCGACCCGCGTGAGGAAGAAGAGCTTCCTGCTAATAACCTTCATCGTTCCGGTATTCTTCGCCGCGATGTGTTCTCTTCCGACTCTGATTATGATGAATGCCAAGGAGGAAGGCAAGAAGGTTGCCGTGGTGGATGCTTCCGGCATCGTCGCCCCGACCCTTAATGACACGGAGACGATGAGTTTTGCGGACTGCAGCGGGATGCCCCTGGATTCCGTGAAGGCCAATCTGCGTACCCTCGGCTATGATGCCGTGCTGTCCGTCTCCGAGCTCAATGCCGAGACGAAGTCCCTTACGGCGGACATCTACTCCCTGAAGCCTCTCGGGGTCGATATGTCGGAAGTCCTTGCCGGCAAGGTCAATTCCGCAGTGGAGGATTACCGCATAGCTTCGTACAATATCGATGGGCTGTCCCAGATAATGAAGGATGTCAAGACGGACATAAGGCTGAGGTCATATACTCTCGGGGATGACGGAGAGGAGAAGATATCCGAATCCGGGGTTTATATGCTGGTTTCCATGATTCTCGGAATGATCATCTATATGTTCATAGCCATATTCGGCGGGATGGTGTCTTCTTCCGTGATAGAGGAGAAGTCGAGCCGCGTGGTAGAGGTGCTGATCAGCTCCGTGAAGGCTACGGAGCTGATGTTCGGCAAGATAATCGGCATAGCGCTTGTCGCCTTGACGCAGTTCCTGCTCTGGGTCGTGCTGACGGGGGCCATCGTCGGTGTCGTCGGCGCAGTGGCCGGACCGTCCGTTTTCGGCGGGGCCGACCCGTCGCAGATGATGCAGACAGAAATGATGGGTGTCGGAGAGGCGGGAGCCGCGTTGCCGGAGATGAGCGAGATGTCCGTGGTCGTCTCTTCGCTTGCCAATATGCATCTCGGACAGATACTCGTATGCTTCGTGCTGTTCTTCATCTTCGGGTATATGCTTTATGCCTCGCTCTTCGCCGCCATCGGCTCCGCCGTGGAGAACGAAGGGGACTCCAACCAGCTTATGCTGCCGGTGACGATTCCTATGATGCTGGGCTTTTTCATAGCCCTGTATGCGTTCAAGGCTCCTGACAGCGGCGTAGTATTCTGGGGGTCCATCATTCCGTTCACCTCCCCGATAGTGATGCTGGCCCGTCTGCCTTTCGGTGTTCCGGGCTGGGAACTCGCGCTTTCGTTAGTGCTGCTCGTACTCACCTTCGCTGCGTGCGCGTGGCTGTCGGCCAAGATATATAAGGTCGGAATTCTGATGTTCGGTAAGAAATCAACTTGGAAAGATTTGTGGAAATGGTTAAAACAGAAGTAATTGCAGCGCTTGCGCTGGTGGCCCTGCTCTCTTCCTGCTCCCGCAGTTACACTTGGGAGAAGTTCGTGATGGACGGCCACAGGACGGGGGTGTCGGCTCCGGGTGCCGATGACGCCTCCGAGGCTCTCGGCACGGTGGATGACAGCTGCTATTTCGCCCCCAACGGCACGGTGTACCGCAGGGGGAGCGCCACGTATGCGGTCGCGGCCGATATGATTGCGGTGCAGCCGAGGATGGCGCGGCTCAAGGCGGTGATTGCGCACTCCGCAAAGGAGATGAAACAGACCCGCGCCGACGGGAACCTGTCCAATTGGATAGTGGACCATATCGCCGGGGATGTCGCCCTTACGACGGGCAGGAAAGTGGACGTAGGCATCATCAATTCCGGAGGAATCCGTGTCGATATGCCCGCGGGAGAAGTGATTCTGGACGACATAGTGTCTATGTTCCCTTTCGAGAACTATCTCTGCTATGTGGCCCTGAAGGGCAGTGACCTGCAGGCGCTGTTCGACTTTATGGCCGCCGACAGGGTGCAGCCGGTGTCCGGGGTCAGGCTGGTGGTCGATAACGGCAAGGTGGATACGCTGCTCGTGGGCGGCAGGACGATAGACCCGGAGAAGGTCTATGGCGTGGCGACAATAGATTTCCTGCTGGACGGCGGGGACAACCTTGCCATAGCCAAGAATGCGCAGGAGCTGATAATCACGAAGAAAAAGGTGATAGACTCTATGCTCCCCTACGTTATGAGCTATGAGAAGGAGGGCCGGCTGATCGACGGAGACTCCGACGGCCGGGTGGTGATTAAAGGAAAGAAGAGATAATGATGAAAAGACTTCTGTTGATTTGCGCTTTGCTGCTTCCGCTGCTCATAGGATGCCGGAGACAGCCGCGGCTGGTGATTATCCATACCAATGACACGCACAGCCATTTCGAACCGCTCCGCGCCGGTGACCGTGCCGGAATGGGCGGCGCGATAGAGAGGGCGGCGTTCGTCGATTCGATACGCAATGTCTATGGCGAGGACAGGGTGCTGCTTCTGCACGCCGGGGACTTCAGCCAGGGGACTTCCTATTTCACCGAACTTAAGGGTGCGCTTGAACCCGAGGTCATCAACGGCTTCCGCTACGACTGCGTAACCCTGGGCAACCACGAGTTCGACAACGGCATCGAGGCGCTGACCGCAAGGCTTGCCCTGCTGGAAAAGACCCCTGTCGTCTCCGCGAATATCGACATCTCCCAGTTCGAACTCGCCGATTATGTGAAGCCGTATGCCGTCCTGGAGCGCGGGGGGATGAAAATAGGCATAATAGGACTTGAGGCCGACCTCTCCACCAACGTCAGCGCGACCATCTCCTCCCGCTTCTCGCAGCTGGACAATGTGGAGGTGACCAATCGCTGGGCGGAGCATCTGCATTCGGCGGAGAAATGCGATATGATCATTCTCCTGTCCCATCTCGGCTACGGTGAGGATAAGGACATCGTGCCGCAGACCCGCCATATCGATCTGGTGATAGGCGGACATACCCATACCTTCGTTGATGATTTAGTCTATGTGAAGGACGCTGACGGGCGCAAGGTCCCGATAATCACTGACGGCTGCTGGGGACTGGAGATGGGGCTGATAACTGTCCGCTGACATCCCTGCGGCGGATGTTGAAGATGCGGCTGCCGGTCTTGAAATAGCTTATGTCGAAGCAGCTGCACTCCTCGTGTCCGGAGGTTTTTCTCGTCCCGGTGACGCATTCCGCGTCGAACCCGACTCCGCAGAGATCTTCGAGTTCCGCCCTTTTTTCGCCGTCGTCGAGCAGGCTCTCCAGAATTTCGTAATTTCTGGAGAGCCTTGCCATTATCTCCGCCCTGTATCTGCGGAGATCGCGGTATCTGCGGTTGTTGTAGCTGTTCTTGCAGCTGAGGCAGCAGAACTTCTTGTCCTTACGCCCCCTGAGGCTGTCCCCGCATTCCAGGCAGCCGCTTTCTTCCTTTCTGCTGATTGTATATTCCATAGTCCGTTTTTCCCGAAGATTGATGATAAATCCCGTTTTCGCAAGGATTGACAAGAAAGAAAAGCGAGAAATATATCTTTCTTTGCAAAGATTAATTCTTGTCCGGTGACAAGAAAAAATTTTTGAAGTTTCTTTTGCGACATTACGGATTTTTCTGCTTTCCTTTGCCTTGGGACAGGAACCGCGCGGCCTGGTTCCCGCAACTTGATAATGAAAAACTTTTATGGAACAACTGAACAGAATCGAACTCAGAGGGACCGTGGGGAGCGTAAGGATGCAGACCTTCACGGACAACAGGGTGGCGCGCTTCACGGTGGCCACGAATTATGCTTACAAGGACAAGGAAGGCGGAGCGGCCATCGACACGAGCTGGCACAACGTACTGGCCCGCGAGGGTAAGTATGTCGGCGACCTTTCCAAAATCGACAAGGGGGCCAAGGTCTATGTACAGGGACGGCTCAGATATCAGAAATACACCGCTTCCGACGGTGTCGAGAGGATATCCTCGGAGATAGTGGCCAGCCGTGTCGTCCTTATCGACGAGTCGGAACCGCTTTCTTATGAGATGTAGGTCCGACATATCTTTCGCTACAGCTCTTCTCCTGCTCGCGGGCCTGTGTTGGGAATGTGCATCTTCACGCAAGATGGCCGAGGTGAGGGACAGGGGACTGTCCGCTGCGATTAGTCTGCCGCAGGAGAAGAGTATTGCGGAAGAGAAGGACGTCGTCTTCCCGGAGGAGACGAAACGGGACACTTTCAGGGTGAAGGGTCTCGACGGGAAGGAAGTATTCATAATGAAAGCCATAAGAGATGAGGACAGCGGGGATATGGTGGCGACGGAACAGCTTGAGGCGGCCACGGTTACGGCCCGTTTCAGGAATATCGCCGAGAGAAACGGACGGGTGGACATCGAGTTCCAGGTCACCGTGCCTGCCCAAATGACGGATTCGAAATGGCAGCTCAGGCTGCATCCGAAGATGCGCATACTCTCCGACAGCCTCTCTCTTGACGATGTGGTGATTACGGGCAGCGCCTACCGCAAGGCGCAGCTGAAGGGATATCAGCAGTATCAGAAATTCCTTAACAGAATCATCACGGACACGCTGAAACTGATCGATATGCGGAATCTGGAGATATTTCTGGCGCGGAACATCCCGCAGATTTATGCCTTCAGGAACGACAGCAGCTATGTCTCGGACGAGCAGTTAGAAAGCGCCTTCGGCATCACCAAGACGGAGGCCGTCGCACATTATACCAACGGCTTCCTGGTCTGGAGGAACGGCTATCTCAAGTCTATGCGGGAGAAGATGTGGCACAGGCACGTCAAAGTCCCGATTGCCACTGAAGGCATCAGACTGGACACCGTGCTTGTCGGCGGGGAAGGGGAATTTGTCTACAATTACGTGCAGACCATCAACACCCGTCCGAAGCTGCGCAAGGTGGAGGTGAGCCTTGGCGGAGAAATCTTCGAGGGGGACAGACGGCTCTATACCGTCCCCGAATCGCCTCCGCTGACCTTCTACATCAGTTCCGTGAGCTCTTTCGTGGACGGAAGTCCGAGGTATCAGACCCGCATAGTGTCCCGCAACCTGCAGACCAATACGACAAGCCTTATCGCTTTCCGTTCCGGCAGCGCCGAGGTGGACGAGAGCCTTGGCGGCAATCCGGAGGAAATCTCCGAAATCAGAAGGAATCTCAGGGAACTCATCTCCGACGAGGGCCTGGAGCTGGATTCCATAGTGATAGTGGCTTCCGCCTCGCCCGAGGGCAAATTCAAATCCAATGCCTCTCTCTCCTACCGGAGGGCTGCCGGAGTGTCGGAATACTTCTCAAGATATGTAGAACTTATAAAGGATTCGCTGCGCCGCGACGACGGGCTCTTCATCGCCGTGAAGGATGATATGGCAGAGGGGACGATGGGGACTTCCGCCAGAAGCCGCAGGGACATCCGCTTCCTCTCGAGAAGCGGAGGCGAGAACTGGACGGTGCTGGACAGGCTCGTGGAGACGGATACGGTTCTCACCTCCGCGGAGAGGGAGTATTATTTCTCGCTGTCGGACATCAAAGACCCAGACAAGAGGGAGACGGCTCTGCGCGGAAATCGCTCCTACAGGTATATCAGTTCGCAGCTGTACCCGAAGCTGAGAACCGTCAATTTCAACTTCTGCCTGCATCGGCGCGGGATGCTGAAGGACACCCTGCACACTACTGTCGTGGATTCGACGTATATGCTTGGAGTGCAGGCCCTGCGCGACCACGACTACGACCTGGCCGTCTCCATACTGACTCCGTATCAGGACTACAATACGGCAGTGGCCTGTGTCGCCCTCGACAGGAATACCACGGCCTTGAGCATACTGGAAGCCTGTCAGCCTACGGCCAATGTGAACTATCTGCTGGCCATAGTGTATTCCAGGCAGGGCCGGGACAGGGATGCCGTGGAGAGGTATCTGCACTCCTGCTCCCAGGACCCGTCTCTGGTGCACCGGGGCAATCTCGACCCCGAAATCTCATCGTTGATACGGAAATATCAGCTCAACAATTGACTCACTTTATCAACAATTTTCAAAATTATGAAAAACACAATCATCACAATCGCGTCCCTCGCTGCAATGGTGTTGGCGGGATGCTCCAAGTCCAATCCGGAAACTGTCCCGGTAAATGAGAACGGCGGGATCTGCCGTCTGACCGTCAGTCTGAGAGACGTTGCCGCGACGAAAGTCACCGGACAGACCTCCGCCAATGAATTCAAAATCCAGAATGTCCAGATTCTCGTGTTCCGTGCCGGCACCGGCGCGGATGCCGGAGTGCTGGATGCCTGCGCGTCGAAGGGTTTTGACACCCCGCTCAACTACGATGCTTCCAGTTCGCCATACGGAGGCCTGTCCGTGGACTGTACGGTGGGCAAGAGGAAGATATACGTGTTGGTGAATACGGTAAAGGACTATACGTCCGAGAAGTACGGATTTGTCGGGACGGAAGCCAAACTGCTCGAGGAAGGCGTCGAACTGAAGAACTTCGCGAAGGACAAGCTTTTTATGATGAACTCCCTGGAGACCAATCTTTCGTCCGGGGCGGAGACGGTCGACATCTCTGTCAGGAGAATCTGCGCTTCCGTGATTCTCGAGAGCGTAAAAAATGACATGCAGTCCTACATCTATCGTGAGCCGAAGACCTTCAAAATCAAGAGCGTCTATCTGACGAACGTACCTGCAAGTATCAATCTGGGTCTGAGCCGGACCCCGTCTATGCTTCAGCCTTACGAGTGGTATGCCTGGATGAAGCGGGAGACCGATGAGGAACGGGCGGCCCTGATATATGACACTCTGGTGACTGAAGCCAGAGACGGATACGGAATCAATTACGGTGAAATCTACAGGACCGTCCACACCTTCTATTCCTTCCCGAACGACTGTGCGCCGAGCGAGAATAAAGAGTGGAGCCCGCGCGCGACCAGGCTCGTGGTGGAGGCCAGCTACTATGACGGCAGCGTCTGGCGCGACTGCTATTATCCGGTGACCCTCTACGACAAGACCGCCTCGACGGGCTTGGAGGCCAACAAGCAGTATAGGGTCAACCTTACGATACGCCGTCCGGGGTCCGACGACCCGAACAAGCCCGTGGAGTTCGACACCGTCAGCGGCTCGATAAGTGTCGATGATTGGGATACAGGCAAGACCTATACGGAAATCATCTGAGAAGCCGTTTTAGTAATTCCTGAAAAATATCTTGGTGCTTTTGCCGAAAAGTTTACCAACCTATTTTTCGTCATTACTTGCGGTGATTGAAAACAGCTTCTGATTATGAGGGTTCAATGTCTGATGGGACTGTGTGTCCTGCTGGCTGTGCCGGCTTTCTTCTCCTGTTCGGTGAAGGAAAGCCGCACGGCTTGCCCCTGCTATACCTCGGTCGCCGTAGATGATTTTATTCTGGCCGGTTTTTCCGAAGCGACAGTCTCATTCAGCGCAGAAGAGCTGCTTCTCCGGGAGAAGATTGCCCTGGCGGAATATGAGGATGAAGGATATATGATTGCGCTCAGCCGGAAGGCCAACAGGGCTGCGGTCATTGCCGGAATGGACAAGTCCGTCGTGAAGGGGGATTCGCTGTTTACGTCCTACGGGCTGGAGACCGATCCGATATGGCTGTACAGTGAGAAATTCGTCTGCGATGACGACGATCATCTGATTAACGCGCGTCCCTACAAACAGTATTGCCGTCTTAGAATAGTCCTGACCGGACTGTCTTCCTCCGATGAGTGCGACTGCCTGTTCCGGATCAGGGCCTCCTCGTGCGGACTCGACATATATGGCCGCCGTCCTCTGGAAGGGGATTACTGTGCCGTGGCCCGGCGGGACTCTGACGGGAATTATATTCTTAGAATCCCCCGGCAGGCCGAAAACAGGCTCCAGCTCGAGCTGTTCCTTCCGGACGGGGGAGAAAGCCCTGTGTTCTCCATGAACCTCGGCGAAGCATTCGGGAAGTCCGGCTACGACTGGACGAGGGAAGACCTGAGGGATGCGAGCGTGGAGGTGGATTATGCCCGCGCCACTTTTAGTCTGAGCATTATGGACTGGGATAGGAACGATATATTCAAGGATATCAAAATATAGAAAGATATGATGAAACGATACGGTATCAGCATAGGCGGCGCCGTCTGCCTTCTTGTGGCAGCATCCTCCTGCGAACCCGAACTCGATGGAGTCGTGAGGTTCGCCGACGAAAAGGAGACGGAGACGAAAAGCCTTGTACTTACTGTGGAAAGCGAGGCCTGGCCTTCGACCAGGACAAGTCTGGGGGCGGACGTGGAGTCGATATTCAGCGGGGCGGTGCTTGCGGCCTATAACGCTTCGACGGGGAGACTGGATTCGGAGCTGGAGATAGCTCCGGAGGCGCTCGGCGGGGAAATTGCCATGACTCTTCCCGCCGGCGTGAAATACAATCTCTACCTGCTCGGCAATCTGTGGGAAATCGGGGCCGGAGGCCTGAGGCGGAGCGTGAGTTTTCCCTCGGACGAAGCATCCCTGAAATCCCTGTACTACAGGATGGACGGAGGAGATGCCGGGGACGGGTACAGAAGGGAGAAATTCTCCGAAGCCGCCCTTTACGGGATTCCGCTGTATTGGTCGCAGACTGGCGTGAGCGTCGGTTCAGCGACGGCGGTGGAAGTGAATATGAAGCGGCTGTTCGCCAGACTGACCGTGGAGGTGGACCACAGCGGCATCGCCGGGAGTTCGCTGGAGAATTTCGTCAACGGGAGCCTCGGCATCCGTCAGATCAACTGCCGTCTCTCTCCTTTCGCCCCCGAAGGTTCGCGGGCCCTTTCCTCCGCCGATATCATCGACATAGGGGACTGCGACTCCAGTATGGAGAATGCCTTGTGCGGGGAGTTCGTCTATTATGTCCCGGAGAACCGGCAGGGAGTGCTGCTCCCCGGCAACACCGACCCCGCCCTCAAGAATATGGACAGCGTCGAGGCCGTTTCGGCGGGGCTGGGCGGACTTCTGACATATGTGGAGTTCCGGGGCGAGCTGGGTGAGGGGTCCGGTTTCGACGGGACTGCGGTCTACCGCTTCCTGCTCGGAAAGGATGCCGTGTCCGACTTCGATATCGGACGCAATCTGAGTTTTCGCGTGGAATTGGGCTTCAGGATGGAGTCCATCTTCAATGCGGAGTGGAAGGTGGAGGTCGAGGGCCTGTCGGACAGGCGCGAGTTCTTCCTGTCGGGAGAACTCGCCGGCAGGGTTTCTGACGGACGACGTGTCGTCGTCAGAAAAAACCGCCCTGCCGTCCTCGACCTCAATATCCTGATGCACTCCGGAGGACCGAACCTCATATCCTCGGCCCTTCTTGTGGACGAGGGCTATGAGCCGTCGCATATCGGCGACGTGGCCTGGACTTCGGACTTCTGGTCCGCGACCCACGATGCGGCCAACGAGCCGAAGCGGGCGGCGCTCTCATCGCTCGGCATAGACGTCGGCTACGAGGACGGCCGCTTCCTCTTCGAGGTGAGCGACCCCTCCCGTTTCGTCTCCGGAGAGTCTGTCCCCATAGTCCTGACGCTCTATCCCGGAGGGAAAAAGACGAGTGTCGAGATTGTCTGCCGGGAGGACATCGGCGTCAGCAGCGACAGCGGCCTGCCGTCCGACCCCATATACGTGGCCCAGCGCCGCAGCCTGTCCTTCTCCGGCTTCGAGGGGGATACCATATATTATGTGGCCGATCAGAACTCCACTTCCGGCGGACAACACTGCTACAACAAGCATTGGAAGACTTCCGCCAGCCTCTCGGACTCTTTCCCGACCTGCAAGCTCGACTCGGACGCTTCCATAGTCTATCCATTCCGGGACAGCGAAGCCTACGCGTCCCAGAGCCTCTCTCCATCAGAGGAACTCGAAGTCTGCTGCTTCTTCCCCAACGATTTGCGGGCGACAGAAGGCACGATTGCGGACGGGGCCATCCTGATATGCAGCGATGACCCTCTGAATGACGGGATCATCCGGATTCCGCTCTATATACGGCTGCCGAGGATATATGCGGCCGGACATACGTCCCCTATAGTCCTTTCCTTCGACGGCACTGAAATGGATATTCGTTATAAACTTCTCTCCACCGACAAGACCGAACTCGACCCCGGAGACTTCGACCCGGGACTCACGGAAGCCCTGCTGATGCCGACTGTCAGTTATGACGCCGAGTCGTATCCGTGGCTGGCGGCTCTGGATATCGATGTCTTCAAAGGAAAGGCATACGTGGCCAGAACCTCCCTTGATGAGGGAAATATCGAGGATGCCTTCCCGTTTGGAACATCTCTGGACGGCAACTATGCTCTCGGTGCAATCACCGTGACGTCTTCGTCTCTCATAAGCAGATATGCTCTTCCGATGAAATATAGCTTCAAGCTGAGCATACCGCGTCTCAGCCCGATCGTAAGCGTGCCGGAGTGGTACCAGTATCTGTCGGAGTATGGGACGGACGGCGAAATGGTCGCGAAATTATACTGCCGTCAGACGGGAGGCGAGGTCGGGCGCTTCGAATTCTCACATTCGGGAGAAGGGACGGAGTTTACCTGTCAGAGATCGGGAAAGACGCTCCGGCCTGTCACGGAAGGGGAGTATGACGGCTCCGATGTCTACGCCTGGTATTACAGGGGAAGTTCGCAGCCGCAGCGGATGGATGACGGAGAATATGTCCCCGGGGGTCTGATAGTGCCATACGGCCCCCAGGAGGTCAGGCTCACGGTGACCAACAAGTGGGACGGCCGGAAGGTTGTCTCTTCCACATCGTTTGTCATCAAACATTCGGTCATACTGGGCCAGATCGGTATTTTCGGCAGTTATACGCACGCCTCGGTCTATCCTCTGCCGGGCAGGAATATCAGCTATATCATGTCGCTTTACGACAAGGTGGACAGCAATACCAGAAAGTGGATGCTGACCTCGCTCGGCAGCAGTGCATGGCTTGACCACTATCTCTCCGGGCCGGACTTCCGCGTGGGGGTCGATGAACTCAAATATGGGCAGTTGGAGGAAAAGGTCCGATGGAAGAGGAACAATTTCCCCGTCTCATATATGCGCTCAAGCTCATCCGTGTGGACCGCCGCGCTCGCGAAGAAGGCCTTCGAGGGAGGAGTCTGGCTCAATGGACTGGATTCGGACCTGAGTGGGACAAACGGATGGTTTGATGACGTCCGGGTGACCGGAAATCAGTATATGCGGATGTTCTTCTCGACGACCAAGGGCGGCTATGTATTTACGACAGGTTATAATTACTTCGGATAGCAGTGAAATCCCCCACAAAATTATCTGAAAAGGGGAACCGACCCTCGCAAGGCCGGCTCCCCTTTAATCTTTCTGGAGTAATTCCGCTAGAAGAGAAGTGCCACTCCGATATGCAAATATGAATTCTTTACCTTGACGTTGCTGCTGTCGCCCTTGTACATGTTGAGAAGGCCGTAGTTGTAGCCGATGTTTACGCGCAGCATATCCGCGAGGTCGGCTCCGATGCCGAATCCGAGAGAGACGTTGAAGCGGTTGAGGGAGCCGTCATCTCCATAGTTGTCTATGGTGGCGCTTGTACTCTGTCCGACAGCGGAGACTGTTCCGGTCGACTTGGACGAAATACCTGCTTCAAACTGCGGACCCGCATATGCGAAAGCTTTGACCGTGTCGGCGAAAGGGTAGCTGTACTTGGCGTATACCGGGATTGCGGCGTAGTGGGTCTTTGTGTCAGTCTTGCCGCTTGCGGTGAAGCCGAGAATGGAGGCGGAGGCGGTCTCTTCGCTGTAGAGGTAGCCGTAATAGATGCCGAAAGTCGCGGAGAAGCCGTAGCCGAGGGTGTAGTCCGCATCTGTGCCGACATAGAAGCCGTTGGAACTGTCATTGCTTGACGTTCCGCTTGCGGTGGTCTTGGTGTTCTGGTTGAGGTAACCGGCCCCGAAGCTGAACTGGGCCGACGCCGACGCCGCTGTCACGGCTGCGAGCGCGAGTGTGAGGATAATCTTTTTCATTTTATGACAATTCTTGTGTTTTTCCGGGTATAATGATGCCGTTTTTCGTTTTTCCGTTGCAAAAATGGGATTTTTCTCCGAAAATACAGATGGTGTTATGGGAAAAGGATGTAAATTTGCAAGATGAAGAAACTCGGCTTCGGACTGATGAGACTTCCGCTCCGGGACAGCAACGATCTCGGCTCCGTGGATATGGAACTTGCCGCCGCAATGGTGGACAAGTACCTTGAACGTGGTTTTACCTATTTCGACACGGCGTGGCAGTATCATCTCGGCAAGAGCGAGGAGATACTGAGAGAGATAGTCGTCCGCCGTCACCCCAGGGAGAGTTTTACGATTACGGACAAGCTTCCCTGCTGGGAAATACGCCGCCCGGAGGATATGGAGCGGATTTTCGACACTCAGCTCCGTCGCACGGGGGCCGGTTATTTCGACTGGTATCTGCTCCACGCGATGAACAAGAACTACGCCGAGCTGATGGACAGGGTCGGAGGCTGGGATTTCGTCCGGCGCAAGCGGGACGAGGGGCTGATAAGGCATATAGGATTTTCGTTTCACGATGACTCCAGGACTCTCGAGCGCATTCTGCGCGAACATCCCGAACTGGAGTTCGTCCAGTTGCAGATCAACTACATAGACTGGAATTCCCCTTCCGTGGAGTCGGGCGAATGTTACCGGCTCTGCGAGAAATACGGGCGCAAGGTCTTCGTGATGGAACCGGTCAAGGGAGGTTCGCTCGCAAAGGTCCCCCCGCAGGTCGCCGCTATGTTCGAGGAGGTGGAACCGGGTTCTTCCCCCGCGTCCTGGGCCATACGTTTCGCCGCGTCGCTGCCCTCGGTGCAGGTAGTGCTGAGCGGGATGAGCAATATGGAACAGCTTCTCGACAACACCGGATATATGGAGAACTTCGTCCCTTTCGACGGGAAGCGCAGCGAGGTCATGGCAAAAGCCGCCGAAATCATCCAGAATACCATAGCAATCCCCTGCACGGGATGCAACTACTGTTCGCCCGGCTGCCCGAAGCGGATAGCGATTCCGGAATATTTCGCTATGATCAATTCCATCAAGCAGTTCGGGGCCTATCAGAAGCACAATACCGCCAAATACTACGAACTGCTCTCCAAGAAGCGGGGCAGGGCGGGGGACTGCATAGGCTGCGGACAATGCGAAAGGCACTGCCCCCAGCATATCCCCATCATCGACAAGCTGAAGCTCGTCTCGCGGCTCTATGACATCCCTCACGAGGGGGAACAGTGAGCCTAAATGCGCCATATTGTCAATTATATCTGCCTATTTGTCGCAGATAATGCCATTTTGTCTCCTATTTGTAAGTTTTTGTCCTTGGTACAGGAATTGAACTGAGAGGAAGTGTCCCTCGGATGGGACAAGGAAACAAAAGAAGTAAAACTTAAAAAATAGGAGATTTGATTATGTTACCGATCAGAAGAAGCGAGCAGACTTGGCTGCCTGATATTTTCAACGATTTCTTTGACACCAACTGGATGGAGAAGGCCAATGCGACGGCCCCTGCAATCAACGTGATTGAAAACGAGAAGTCTTATGACGTGGAGCTTGCGGCCCCCGGCCTCACCAAGGATGACTTCAAGGTAAGTCTGGATCGTGAGGGCAATCTTTCCATCAATATGGAGAAGAAGGTCGAGAACAACGGGGAGAAGAAACACGGACACTACCTGCGCCGCGAGTTCTCTTACTCTAAATATCAGCAGGTGATGACTCTGCCGGAGGATGCCGACCGCGAGCATATCGAGGCCAAGGTCGAGAACGGCGTGCTGGGCGTCAATATCCCTAAGATTGTGAAGGCGCCTGCAGAAGACAGCCACAAGCTGATAGAAGTCAAGTGACGCTCTCAACATAATGGACTGGAAGGCGTGCGGTCGAGAGGCCGCGCGCCTTTTTTTGAATGTTGTGCCGCTATTCGCAGGGGGCGTAGTCTTGCGTGTCCGGCTGGGAGGACGGGCGTAACATAAATTTAATGCGGAGTAATATCCCGGTAACATCCTCTCTCTACTTTTGCACCGTAATCAGTAGTGTAGTGGATACGATGAAAAAATCAAAGAGAGAATTTGCAGCCATGCTCTTCGCCCTGCTCGTGCAGACGCTTGCTGCGCAGCCTTCCGGAAAGACCGGCAGCATAAACGGAGAAGTGAGAGACTCAAAGACGGGGGAGACGCTTATCGGGGCATTCGTGGAGGTGGAAGGCGGGGAGGCCAAGGCGATTTCGACTATGGAAGGGACCTTTTCCCTTACGGGGGTTCCTGTCGGGAAGGTCAATCTGAAGGTCAGTTATCTCGGGTATCTTGACGCTTACGTCAAGGATGTAAAATGCCCGTCCGAAGGAGTCGTGATAGAGATGGAGCTTGACGGGCAGATGCTTTCCGCCACGGTGGTCACGGCGCAGCAGCGGCGCGACACCCAGGCTTCAATGGTGCGGATAACGCGCGAAACCCCGCTGATAATAAGCAACGTCTCCGCCCAGGAAATCGGGCGCACCCAGGACTCCAACGCCGGAGAAGTGATACGCCGCGTGCCCGGAATCAGCCTGATAGACGACAAGTTCGTGATGGTGCGCGGCCTTTCGCAGCGCTACAACAACGTGTGGATCAACGGCGGCGCCGTTCCGAGTTCCGAGGCTGATGCGCGCGCGTTCTCTTTCGACCTGATTCCGAGTTCCCAGATAGACAACCTGACCATCGTGAAAGTCCTCTCTGCGGAATATCCGGCGGACTATTCCGGCGGTTTCATACTCATTCAGACAAAGGATGTCCCGGAGCGCAACTCATTCAACGTCTCTGTCGGGAGCAATTTCAACGACCGTTCATATAAGGACTTCCTCTCCTATGGCGGCCATCTTGGTCAGCTCTCCGGCGGTATCGGGGCATCGCTGGAGGGTTTTGGAGGCAAGACCGTGAACCTGCTCTCCAACGGCTTGGACAATGACTGGTCAGTCAGGAAAATCAACCCTCTCGCTGACCGCAAGCTGTCCGCCTCGCTGTCCCGCCGGTGGGATTGGAGGGGACACAAGGTCGGACTCAACGCGGCCGCAGGTTGGTCGGAGGAGTTCCGTACCCTGGACCCGATGCAGAACAACCTCTATGGCATATACGACTATGAGAACAACCGCTCCAACTACCTGCGTCACTCGATAGACAGCCAGTACAACGACAACAGCCGTTTCGGAGCCCTGTTGAACCTCATCTGGACAGTGCCTTCGGGAGCCGCGAAATACCAGTTCAAGAACATCTTCAACCGTATCGCCAACCGTCGCTACACGTTCAGGGACGGCATAAGCGCCCAGGCCAACGAGGAACGCAGCGCCGAGTACTTCTACCGCAGCAGAACCACCTACAACGGGCAGTTCAGCGGCACCTACTATCTTGGCGACAACACTCTCGACTGGTGCGCCGGCCTGTCCTACGCCGACAGGATTGTCCCGGACCGCAGGCGATATCTCATCAACGACGCCCTGGAGAGCGGCGTGTTCGCCCTGACCACCGGCAACGACATCTCTCGCGAATGGACGGATCTGAGAGAAGGCATAGGCTCCCTGAGCGTCAACGACAAGCAGGTCTTCAGCCTTGCCGGGAGGGAGGGATATGTCAAGGCCGGAATATATGGCGAGACACGCGCCCGCCGCTACGACACCAGGGTCTTCATCTACAACTGGAATGTCTATGACAATACTCTCCCGTCCGGTTTCCGGACCTGGGACATCGCGGAACTGCTCAGCAATTCGGAATATCTCGGGGAGGACAGGCTCCATCTGCTCGAAGAGAAGCGTATGCGCAACAACTACCGGGGGAAAAACAATCTCGGCTCGGCCTATCTCAGCGCCTCGGTTCCTCTCGGACGACTGGAGCTTCTCGGAGGGGTGCGATATGAGTACAACGATATGGAACTGATTTCCAATACCCGCAACGCCGAACTCTCGGAGAGCAGCCGGCACTATGTCACCAAAGGCTTCTTCCCGTCCGCGACCGCTACCTGGCGTCTTGACGACAAGCGTAATCTCAGGCTCTCATATGGACGCAGCGTCAACAGGCCGGAGTTCCGAGAGGTCTCGTCTTCGGTATATTACGACTTCGATCTGGCCTCGGACGTGCAGGGCAACTCGGATTTGCGCAGCTGTTACATCGACAACGTGGACCTGCGCTATGAGTTCTACCCGTCGAATTCGGAGACGGTGAGCATAGCCGCTTTCTACAAGCACTTCGACTCTCCCATCGAATGGACCTACACCGTGACCGGAGGCACGGACCTCGTATATTCCTACGAGAACGCATTGAGCGCGGACAACTCCGGACTTGAGATTGACCTGCGCAAAAACCTCGCTTTCATAGGTTTGGAAAACCTTTCGCTCTCTTTCAACGGAGCTCTGATCAACAGCAA
Organism: Alloprevotella sp.; assembly: GCA_963643135.1. GTDB lineage: Bacteria > Bacteroidota > Bacteroidia > Bacteroidales > UBA932 > Cryptobacteroides. The sequence goes on from CAVIJA010000008.1 coordinate 19,973, forward strand.
GGTGCATTTCGAAGAAGGTTCGCGCGAGCAGGACCGCCCGATGCAGGGACAGTCTCCGTACCTGATCAACGGAGGAGTGTTCTACAGTTCGGAACATCTCGGACTTGACCTGGCCCTGCTCTACAACAGGATAGGAAAACGCATAATCGGAGTCGGCCGCACGGAAGGCTCCATCGGCGGGGAAGACCAGGCGAGGGTGCCTGACAGCTACGAGATGCCGCGCAACAGCCTTGACCTCTCGCTCTCCAAGAAGCTCGGCTCACATCTGGACTTCAAGCTCTACTTCCGCAACCTGCTCGGCGAGGGCATCACCTACAAGCAGTTCGAGGGTGAGATAGGCCAGATTACGAGGGCCTACAACCCGGGGCGGAACATCGGAGTGCAACTGATATACAGTCTATAGTAATTCCTAATAGAAGAATTTCCCTTTTTATTACCAAACAAATGAGAAAAATCAATTTTTGGGCGTGCATCTGCACCCTTGGAGCTTTGGCCGCAATCGTGGCCTGCGAGAAAGAGAATCCGTCAGCCAAGACAGGAGACTATGTCTGGAGGACAGACGGAGCCTGCGACCACATCCTCTTCAGTAACGGGGAGGAGGACCCGGACGGCAACGAAATCGGAAACGGAGACGACGAGTTCGTATTCTACGGGACCCAGACCCTTGCGAAAGGTACTTATTACCTTAAAGGTTGGGTGTATGTGGCCGACGGAGCTCAGCTTACCATCGAACCCGGCACCGTCATCAAGGGTGACAAGGAGTCCAGGGCGGCCCTCATCGTGGAGAGGGGCGGCAAGCTCATAGCCCAGGGAGAGAAGGACGCGCCTATCGTGTTCACTTCGGAGAATGAAGCCGGCAACAGGAAGCCGGGCGACTGGGGCGGAGTCATCATCTGCGGAAAGGCGCGCAACAACAAGGGCGAGATGCAGATTGAGGGCGGTCCGCGTTCAAAGCACGGCGGGGATGACGATGACGACAACTCCGGAGTGCTGAGCTATGTCCGCATCGAGTTCGCGGGCTATCCTTTCGAGACGGACAAGGAAATCAACGGCCTGACCCTCGGTTCGGTGGGTCGCGGGACCAAGATTGACCACATCCAGGTATCTTATTCCAACGACGACTCCATCGAGTGGTTCGGAGGATGCCCCGAGTCAAAATATCTCATAGCCTGGAAAAGCTGGGACGATGACTTTGATACCGACAACGGCTTCTCCGGCAAGGTGCAGTACGCCCTTGCGGTAAGGGATTCCCGCATCGCGGACGTCTCACAGAGCAACGGCTTCGAGAGCGACAACAACGCCGACGGCTCCGCAACTTCCCCTTACACTTCGGCCACTTTCTCCAACGTGACTTTCGTGGGCCCGAAGCTCGATGCCGACTTCCTGAACGACCCTTCCTACATCGACGGCAGCGAACTCTATCCTAACAACGGTTCGGCTCTCGGAAAGTTCCAGGCCGCGATGCAGATAAGGAGAAACTCCAGGCTGAACTGCATCAACTCCCTCGCCATCGGATATCCTGTCGGACTCATCCTCGACAATCAGAAGGGTGACACGCAGGGGGCTGCCAGCGAAGGGCTTCTCAAGCTGGAGAACATCTGGTTCGCAGGTATGGACGTGACCGGCACGGATGCCAACAAGTCATACGTGGATGTCCTGGTGACCGGTTATGACGACAAGTCCAAGCCTATCTATGACGAGACCAGGAAATCCTTCTCAAGCACCTTCTTCCTCGCACAGAAGGGCAACAGGGCGCTGGAGTCCTGGGCCGACCTCGTAGCGGCCGACGGGTACACTCCGCTCTCCGGCAGCGCGCTTCTCTCAGCCGCATCCTTCGACGGGGTTGACAGCTGGTTCGACACGGTGAGCCACATAGGGGCGTTCGGCACGGAGAACTGGACCGAAGGCTGGACAGAATTCGACCCGGAGAACGCGAAATATTAGTCTTCGGACCGTAACGGACGGGGCGTGCGGTCGAGAGGCCGCGCGCCTTTTTGTGAATAATATCTATCTTTGCAGCGAAAAAAAACTAAAGCATTATGGTAAAGGACATCGCACTGGTGGCTCACGACTCCCGCAAGGCGGAACTGATGAGCTGGGTGAAGTTCAACGCGGGCGTACTCAAGGACTGCCGCCTCTACTGCACGGGTACGACCGGACGGCTCGTGAAAGAGACTCTTACAAGCGTTCTCGGAGACGAAGCTCCGGAAGTCACCTGCAAGCTCAGCGGCCCGCTCGGAGGCGATTTCGAACTTGGGGCTATGATAGCGGAAGGCACTATCGACATGCTCGTATTCTTCTGCGACAACCTCATTATGCAGGGACATCAGAACGACGTGATGGGACTTGTGCGTCTCGCCTCGCTCTATAACATCCCGTTCGCGACCAACAGGAGCACGGCCGACTACATCATCTCCTCCCCGCTTTTCAAGAGCGAGGAATACAAGCGCATCATTCCCGCCTGCATCGAGTCCTACAAGACGAGAAAGCTCAAATAGGCAGAGGATCCCGGAACAGCGTTTACTGATTTTTCTCCGTCCCGGTGCAAGGTTGGGGCTTTATCCGCATTTATGGGATAAAGTTTAAAAGAATATGAAAAAAACACTTTCTGTAATCATCGCAGCGACGGCACTTCTGCTTTGTCTGCCGTCCTGCCTGAAGGAAAACGGCACCGACTGGTCGCGTTTCTACCCCAACGCCCTCGTGACTGCGAAGACAAATGAGGGAGGGGAATTCTATCTGCAGCTTGACGAGAAGACCACCCTCAAGCCGAGCAATCTCTCCTCGTCCCCGTTCGGAGCCAAGGAGGTCAGGGCTCTGCTCAACTATACCGACAGGGGAGCCTATTCCGCGGAGGGTTCCGGCCAAAAGTTCGACCGCAGCGTGGAGGTGAACTGGATTGACAGCCTGCTGACCAAGAAGCCCGTGCAGAGCCTTGGCACTACGGAGGAGAACGACAAGAGCTACGGAACTGCTCCGATAGAGATAATCAACAACTGGATCACCATTGTCGAGGACGGCTATATGACTCTTTCTTTCTGCGGAGTATGGGGCAGCACCGCTAAGGTGCACGCGGTCAATCTTCTTACCGGTACCGATCCCGAAGACCCGTATCTTCTGGAACTGCGTCACAACGCCTTTGACGACAACGTCGATGCAGGAGTCGGGGTGAAGGTGACCGGAGCCGTGGCTTTCAGCCTGTCTGACATCCCAGATACCGAGGGGAAAACCGTCAAGATGACCATACGCTACAAGTCATTCTCCGGCGAGCGCTCTGTAAGCTTCGACTATTGCACCGGCGCTACGGCCAAGATTATGAAGACCTCCGAAAACGTAAGCCTTACCAAGGGGATTGCGCTGGAATAGAGTGTGTATTGCCGATGTTGCCCGACAGCAGGACGACAAAGGGCGAGAGTGAACTTGTCTGCCTCGCCGCGAAAGGGGATGCTGCATCTGTGAAAGCTATTTATGACTTGCAGGTGCAGTATCTCACTGCTGTATGTCGGCGCTATCTTGCCGACGAGGACGACGTGAAGGACGTGCTACAGGAGAGCTTCGTCAAGATATTCAATTCCCTTCGGAAATTTCAGTGGCGCGGGGCAGGTTCGCTGAGGGCGTGGATGAAACGCATAGTGGTCAATGAATCCCTGATGTTCCTGCGCCGCAGGTCCGGTTTCGGGACTGTCCCGCTCCCGGACAATGCCGCCGACACCGTTGAGGATGAAGACCCGAATCTGGACGGGATACCGATGGCCGTCCTGCAGCGGATGATAAGGGCGCTGCCGGTCGGATACAGGACAGTGTTCAACCTCTATGCGGTCGAAGGGCACAGTCACAGGGAGATAGCCTCAATGCTCGGAATCAGCGAAAACACCTCCTTTTCACAATATAGCAGGGCGAGGGCCCGTTTGGCGGAACAGATAAAGAAATATAGAAATGGCGAATGAGTGGAGAAATAAATTGAGCGAGGGCTTCGAAAACTATTCGGAAGCCGCTCCTGAGGGCCTCTGGGCTGCCGTGTCCGGGACTCTCTCCCGTCAGCGCAGAATCAGGAGAAGACGTCGTGCCTTCGCCGCCTCCGCGGTATTCGCGTGTGCCGCCGTGGTGATAATGCTTTTCCTGCCGGGGCGTTCCGTGACGGTATCGCCGCAGATGGGGGACGGCTTCCCTCTTGTGGCCGATATGCTCCCGCTTGAATCCGGCAATGACGATTTCCGTCATGCCCGACTCGATCGGGCATCCTTTGCTGCTGCAGGACAGATTGCCGGTCAAGCCGGCAATGACGCTCCTGCCGCAGCGCTGCCTGCGCCGCCGGAAACGGAACCATCCCCGCTTCCGGGAACTGCGGCTGAGCCGTTGTCCGGAACTGCAACTGATCTGTCGCCTGAAACCGCGACTGAACCGGTAGCCGGGACGGCAAAACGTCCGGAAGATACCATATCCGGCTTCGGTGACGACCCGTTTGCGGAGAAAGCCCCCGCCGCAGCTGCCCGGAAGCGGTCACGCAACCGTCTTGCGCTCAATCTTGCATTCTCCGGCCAGGGCGAGCAGTCATCTTCAGCCGAGGGTTATGGCGCAATGTACGGCTCGGGGGTGAGCGCGGCTCTGACCTCATCCTCCGCAGCTCCAGGTCTCGCCGTCGCCGGGCCTCTCCCTGAAGTCCTGCTGGACAATAACTTCCGTGAGGTGAATACGGACGTGAGACACTACCGTCCCGTCAGGTTGGTGCTGTCGTTGTCCTGGGAATTCGCTCCCCGTCTCTCTCTGATGAGCGGACTTTCCTATTCCTGCCTCGTGTCCGATATGTCTTCCGGCACGCAGGGAAGCCGCTATGACATCCGTCAGACCCTGCATTATGTCGGGCTGCCCCTTTCCGTCGGCTGGACCCTGCCTCTTGCACAGCGTCTTGACTTCTGTCTTTCTGCAGGCGGAATGGTGGAGAAGTGCGTATATGGACAGTCCGCCACCTCCTACGTGATGGACTCCAAGCGGATAGGACGGGAGGCCTCCGCCATAGCCGTAGAGCCTCTGCAGTGGTCCGTAAAAGCCTCGGCCGGACTCGTATGGAATCCGACCGGGAGAGTGGGCGTCTTTGTGGAGCCCGGAATCGTACGCTACTTCGACAGCGGCAGCCCTGTGGAAACGCTCTACAGCGAGAGGCCTCTGAACTTCGACCTTTCGGTCGGTCTGCGCTGGAATCTCCGGTGAGATGCCCGATCACGTCGGGCATGACGGGGGAGAGATGCCCGATATCGTCCGGAGCCTATTTCAGAGCATCGTCCAGGCAGCTGTCCAGTTCCGCGGTGATGGCTTCCCTGTCGAGATTCTGTCCTATGAAGACTATCTTCTGCATCCTGTCGCCGTAGACCGGGTCCCAGTCTCTTGCAAGGTTCGGGTCGCGCAGCATCATTTCGGAGAGTTCCTCGCGGTCCATAGTTGCGAACCACAGTCCGGCGTCCTTGATGGATTTCTGTACTCCGGCCTGCTCGAAGAGGTAGCACTTGTCCGTGTCGTCGCTGAAATAGCAGATTCCCTTGGCCCTTATGATGGATTTTGGCCATCTCTTGGCCGCGAATTCGTCGAACTTGTTGAGGTCGAACGGCGGCCTGCGGCAATAGACGAAGGTGGAGATGCCGTATTCTTCCGCTTCTCCTTCCTCCTCATCGTGAAGTTCCTCGTGTCCGTCTCCCTCTATTTCGGAAATCCAGGCGGCGGAAGTCGCCACCCGGTCGAAGTCGAATTTGCCGGTGTTCAGGAGCTTGTCCAGCTCCACATCGCAGAAGTCGCACTCTATGATCTCCGCCCCGGGCTGAAGCTGCCGGATGATGCTGCGCATCCGTCCGAGTTCTTCTTTCCTGACCTCGGAGGCCTTGTTGAGCAGGATTATGTTGCAGAACTCTATCTGCTGGATGACCAGGCTTTCCAGGTCATCCTCCCCGAAATTGCGCAGGGGGAGGGTGTCGCCGCAGCTGAACTCGGTCTGCATCCTCAGCGCGTCCACTACCGTCACGATGCAGTCCAGCCTTGGAAGCGGACCCTGCGAGTATTCTCCTCCGAGAGTCGGGATGGAGCAGATGGTCTGCGCGATGGGGGCCGGTTCGCAGATGCCGCTGGCCTCTATCACTATGTAGTCGAATTTCCCTGCGGACGTGATTTCGTGCAGCTGCTCCACCAGGTCCATCTTAAGGGTGCAGCATATGCATCCGTTCTGCAGGGCCACGAGGCTCTCGTCCTTCTTCCCCACGACTCCTCCCTTCTCTATCAGGGAAGCGTCTATGTTGACTTCTCCGAGATCGTTCACTATCACCGCGAACCTGATGCCTTTCCTGTTGGAGAGGATGCGGTTCACGAGGGTCGTCTTGCCGCTTCCCAGATATCCGGTAAGCAGAAGTACCGGCACTTCATTGCGAATCGTGTCCATGGCTTATTTGCAGTATAGACTCACTATGGTTTCGTAAAGCTCCTGTTTGCCGCTGGTCTGCTTAGGCTCGCCATGCTTCCTGGCATAGTCCGTGAGCTCCTCGAGGCTCATCCTGCCCTCTTCGAAGGCCCTGCCCTCGCCATCGTCGAATGAGGCGTAGCGCTCCTTGAGCATGGACGGGAGAGGGGATTCTTCGATGATGGCCGCGGCGTTCAGCAGCGCACGCGCCATAGCGTCCATTCCGGAGATATGTGCGATGAAGATGTCCTCAGGGTCGGTCGAATTGCGGCGGAGTTTCGCGTCGAAGTTGGACCCGCCGTTGCCCAGACCGCCGTTGCGGATGATCTGCAACATCGCCTGGGTGAGTTCGAAGTTGTCGATAGGGAACTGGTCGGTGTCCCAGCCGTTCTGGGCGTCGCCCCGGTTGGCGTCGATCGAGCCGAGCATGCCGTTGTCGACAGCCACTGCGAGTTCGTGCTCGAAGGTGTGGCCCGCGAGGGTGGCGTGGTTGACTTCTATATTCACCTTGAAGTCCTTGTCGAGTCCGTGTGCGCGGAGAAATCCGATCACAGTCTCCGTGTCCGCATCATACTGATGCTTGGTCGGCTCCATAGGCTTCGGCTCGATGAGGAAGGTGCCCTTGAATCCCTTGGCGCGGGCATAGTCGCGTGCGGCCTTGAGCATATTGGCCAGATGCTGCTTCTCGCGCCGCATGTCGGTGTTGAGCAGGCTCATATAGCCCTCGCGTCCTCCCCAGAACACGTAGCTGGTGCCGCCGAGCTTGATGGTGGCGTCGATCGCGTTCTTGATCTGGACGGCGGCTCTCGCCACGACGTCGAAATCCGGATTGGTGGCCGCTCCGTTCATATATCGCTTGTGTCCGAAGACATTGGCCGTGCCCCAGAGCAGCCTGATATCGCTGTCTTTCATCTTTTCGAGGGCATAATCCGTGATGGCCTTCATCCGGGACTCGTATTCCTCGATGTCAGCACCTTCCTCGATGAGGTCCACGTCGTGGAAGCAGAAATATCCGATGCCTAGCTTGTCCATAATCTCGAAGCCGGCATCCATCTTGTCCTTGGCTCTCTGGAGCGGGTCGGCGGCCTTGTCCCATTCGTAACTGCGTGTCTGTCCGCCGAACTGGTCGCCGCTTGCCTGCCCGAGCGTGTGCCACCAGGCCATCGCGAACTTCAGCCAGTCTTTCATCTTCTTGCCGAGGACAATCCTGTCCGCATCATAATAGTGGAATGCGAGAGGATTCTTGCTCTCCGTACCCTCGAAGGGGATTTTGCCGATTTGCGGGAAGTATTGTTTTGACATATCCGTATTGTTTTAGTATTTCAAAACTCAAAAGTAATCAATTGCCGACGGATTAGCAATGATTGGGATTGACAAAAAAGAGGATGCCCCTTTCCTTCAGGGGCATCCTCCTGAGCCACTCACCAGGCTCGAACTGGCGACCTGCGCGTTACGAATGCGCTGCTCTACCGACTGAGCTAAAGTGGCTTGTTTCCGATTCGGACTGCAAAGATAATAAAAAAAACGTCATCTCAAAAGATGACGTTGAATTCGTCGGGCAAACCTTCCCTGAAGGTGCCGCCCACAAGACATCTTCCGTCCTCCCTCGTGCAGAGGGGGCTTCTCGGCTGCAGTTCGGTGGCGACCAGGTCCCCTATGCGCAGATAACATAATCTGCTGACTTCGGCTATGCTCTCCTCCATAGTCCGGAGAGAAGCGGGGCCGCAGCGGAAAATCTCCTCCCCGTTCCTGCGGAGAACGAAGCCGGAAGGCCCCTCACCGAGGGAGTCTATGTCACGCATAAGTCCCGGCAGGAAAGAGCTGTGGTCAAGACAGCAGGCGCTTGCGAAGCCTTCGGCGGAAGCGTCCGCCAGATCGTCCGGATAGAGCAGCACTCCGTAGCCGAAACTCTTGAAGTACCTCTCCGCGAACTTGAGACCTATGCTGCGACCGGGTTTGGAAATCCTTGTGAAGAGTACCGGAGTCCAGCTGATGCGGCTGACGAAATCAGGGACGAACAGGTCTTCGCTGTCCTTCTCCCAGGTGGTGTCCGGCCTGACGACCACGTGTCCGCCCGCGGTGAGTACGACTATGTTCATCAGCGGCTGACGACGTTGTACTTGGTGGCGAACTTCTCCCTCCTGAACTGCTCCTCGAACTTGGCGAACTGCGCCTTGGTGTCAAGCGTGAAGCTGCCCTTGCGGATCCAGTCGAAATACGACGGATCGCTCTCGAACACCTCCCGGACGGTCCGCCCCTTGTGCTTGCCGAAATTGACCGTAACCTCCCCCTTGTCGTCGTATATCAGATGTCCGGAGAAATCGACATACTTCTTCCCGACATAGGCCGAGAGGGCCGTGACATCGTTCTTGAGCTCCTGATAGCGGTCCAGCTGAGCCTTCAGCACCTCGTAGGTGGCGAGAGTGTCGGCTTCGGCGCTGTGCGCGTTGTCGAAGTCCTCGCCGCCGCAGTAGAAACGGTAGGCCGCCCTGAGGTTGCGCGGCTCCATGGTGTGATAAATGTTCTGCACATCGACCATCAGCGGCTCGTGCAGATTGACTTTCAAGTCCTTGCCGGCGAGCTTTGCCCTCTCGAACTCCTCCGCGAGCATCGGGAGGTCGAACTTGGACGAGTTGAATCCGGCCAGGTCGCAGTCCTTCAGCCACCCGGCGATTTCGTCTGCAAGCTCGAAGAAGGTGGGACAATCCGTAAACATGTCATCCGTCAGATGATTGACCTTTGAGGCTTCGGGATTTATCGGACGCTGCTTCTGCTGTTCGTAGTCCCAGGGCTTCACTCTCCAGGTCTTTATCCTGTGCTCTCCGTCGGGGAACACCTTGACGAAACTGAGTTCGACTATGGAGTCGGCGGGAATATTGAGGCCGGTGCTTTCGATGTCGAAGAACAGCAGAGGCCTCTTCAGATTGAGTTGCATTCTTGAAACGGCTTTATGAAACCATTATAGGCATAATTATGCCGCAGAACTTCGCGCTCTCCTCCTCTTCCTCGGACGGAACTATCAGCGCCGCCCTGCGCGAGTCGGCGAACTTCATCACGACTGTCTCGCAGCTTATATTGCCGAGAATCTCGATGAGGAACGAAGACTTGAAGCCGATGCTGATGGCATCTCCGTTATAGTCGCATTCCAGCTTCTCGTATGCGGCGAGCGCGAAACCCAGGTCCTGGGCCGTGATTTCGAGCTGTCCCTGCCGGAGGTCGAACTTGATGTGGTTGGAGGCCTTGTTGGCGCAGACCGCGACGCGGCGCACCGTATTGAGCAGCTGGTTGCGGTCTATCCTGAGGACGTTGGAGTTGTTCTGAGGGATGACTTTGCGGTATTCCGGGAATTTTCCGACGATCAGCCGGCATATCATCATCGTATCGCCGAAACTGAATACCGCCGTGCCGGAGTCGAAAGTCACCTTAACGTCTCCGTCGACCTTGTCCAGGGAGGTCCTGAGCACTCCCGCAGGTTTCTTGTGGAGGATGAACGACGATTTCCCCTCCACCTTGACGTCCCTGGAAGTGTAGCAGATGAGCTTGTGGGAATCGGTGGCCACGAGGGTGACGCCGTCGGTGTCCATATCGAAGAATATGCCGTTCATCGTCGGACGGATCTCATCGTCTGCCGTGGCGTAGATCGTGCCGCTTATGCCCTCCGCAAGCACAGCGGAAGGGAAGACGGCCGTCGCGGCGTTGTCGCCGGCCCCCTTGATGTCAGGATAGTCGGCGGCCGGGAAATATGGCAGGGAGGAATTTCCGTTGCTCCAGATGCATTCGAAGGAGCCGTCAGATATGGTCTTTATCGTCACCGGCTGGTCCGGAAGAGCCTTGAGAAGGTCAGTCATCTGCCGTGCCGGTACGGCCATGCCGCCCTCCGAAACGGAGTTCTGCACCTCGACCGCCGTCTTCAGGGTGAGTTCCTGGTCGGAAGCGGTGATTTCCAGTCTGTCCCCCTTGAGTACAAAGAGGAAGTTTTCAAGAATGGGGAGGGAAGTCTTTGCGGGAATGGCCTTTGATACGTCCAAAAGCCCTTTCAGCAATCCGGCGCTAGAAACGTTGAATTCCATAATCGTTATCAGTTCATTTTTACAAGGTAATTCCTAAAGAATAACTTGGTACTTTTGCTGGTCTTTTTGTTCTAAATTCATTTGTTCATCAGT
>CAVIJA010000008.1:30584-61370 GCA_963643135.1 Alloprevotella sp.
TTATCTACAAAAATCCTGTACAAAACTTTACCAACTTATTTTTTCATCATTACTTATTTTTTATCATTACAAAAATAGGAATTATTTCTGAATATTGGCATACAATTTGACCTTTGGACGGCGGAATTTTTTTAAAAAGGACTTTAGATATGAAGAAAGGTTTTATCATCGTGCTCTCTTCCGTGGTTCTCAGCGGACTCACGGCCTATGGCGTTGTCAAGACACAGGAATCATCTCCGGTCGGGACTGCCCCGCAGGAGGCGTATACGCCTGGCGGAGGGCTTGTCAGGACTGTCAATCTGTCACTGTCCGACTATCCTGATTTCACCTTTGCGGCGGAAAACGCGGTCGAGGCTGTGGTCTATGTGGAAGTAAGCTCCAAGGTGCCGCAGCAGGAATATATAGACCCGTTCTACCGCTTCTTCTTCGGCGACGGGATAGGAGGCGGCTCCAGCCGTGAGCGCAAAGGCAGCGGCTCAGGAGTGATCATCCGTGAGGACGGATATATAGTGACCAACAACCACGTGGTGGCCAACGCCACGAGCGTCAGCGTCACGCTCAACAACAACAAGAAATACGAGGCCAGGGTCATCGGCACCGACAAGGCCACCGACGTGGCTCTTATCAAGATAGACGCTTCCGGCCTTCCTGTCCTGCAGTTCGCCGATTCCGACAAGCTGCGCCTCGGCGAGTGGGTCCTGGCCATAGGCTCTCCTCTCGGAGAACAGCTGCGCTCCACCATCACCGCCGGCATCGTCAGCGCCAAGGGACGCTCGATGTCAAGCGGCGGCGAGTTCAAGATTGAGTCGTTCATCCAGACCGACGCGGCCGTCAATCCGGGCAATTCCGGCGGTGCGCTGGTCAACAAAAAGGGCGAGCTGGTGGGCATCAATACGGCCATCGTCTCCACCACCGGGTCCTACACGGGATATTCTTTCGCCGTGCCGTCCAATATCGTGCACAAGGTGGTCGCGGACCTGATCGACTTCGGTTCCGTAAAGCGCGCGAAGCTGGGCGTGATGATTACCGCGATGACGGAAGAAAAGGCCAAGGAAATGAAACTTTCTTCACTTGACGGCGTATATATAACTGAAGTAGTGAAGGGAGGGTCTGCGGACAAGGCCGGGATAAAGGCCAATGACGTGATCATCGCAGTCGATTCCGCCCGTGTCAACACGCCGTCGGCGCTTCAGGAGAGGGTCGACGCCTTCCATCCGGGAGACAAGGCGAAGGTGACCCTGATAAGGGACGGAAAGACAATCGGGGTGACCGTGGTCTTCCAGGATGAGGAGAGTCTGCTTGCCGCACAGAATTCCGACGGCACGATAGTCTTCTACGGAGCGAGCCTCAGGGCGGCGAAGAAGGGTGTCGAGATCGTTTCCGCCGGCAACGGCAGGATAGCGAAAGCCGGTGGAGAAGACGGGTTCATCATCCTCTATGTCAATGACAAGAAGGTCAGCAAGCCTCAGGATGTCATCGACATTGCGAAGAAGAGCAACGGTGCCGTCTTCATCGAGGGACTCACCGCAAGCGGCAGACCGGGATACTTCGGCTTCGGAAAGGACGAATAGACGGCCCTGCAGCTGACTGATGATTGTCGCGGCCGGATATCGTTCCGGACGCGACAATTATTTTATACGTTATAATGAGACAGCTTAAGATTACAAAGTCCATCACCAACCGCGAGAGCGCATCTCTTGACAAGTATCTCCAGGAGATAGGCCGCGAGGAGCTGGTGTCACCGGAAGAGGAAGTGGAGCTCGCGCAGCGCATACGCAAGGGCGACCAGGAAGCCCTCGAGAAGCTCACGAGAGCCAATCTGCGCTTCGTGGTGTCAGTGGCGAAGCAATATCAGAACCAGGGCCTCAGCCTGCCGGATCTCATCAACGAGGGCAACCTCGGACTGATCAAGGCGGCGGAGAAATTCGACGAGACGCGCGGATTCAAGTTCATCTCCTATGCGGTGTGGTGGATACGCCAGTCCATACTCCAGGCGCTTGCCGAGCAGAGCCGTATCGTGCGGCTCCCGCTCAATCAGGTGGGTTCGCTCAACAAAATCAACAAGGCCCTCGGCAAGTTCGAGCAGGAGAACGAGCGCCAGCCATCTACGGACGAGCTCGCGGAGATGATAGACATACCGAAGGACAAGATCGCGGATACGCTCCGCGTCTCGGGCCGTCACGTCAGCGTGGACGCGCCTTTCGTCGAGGGAGAGGACAACAGCCTGCTGGACGTGCTGCCCAATGACGACTCTCCGAGCGCGGACAAGGGCCTGACCAACGAATCCCTCAGCACCGAAATAGAACGTGCGCTGCAGATTCTCACCGGCCGGGAGAGGGAGATCATCAAGTCCTTCTTCGGCATCGGCTGTCAGGAGATGACCCTTGAAGAGATAGGCGAGAGGCTTGACCTCACCAGGGAAAGAGTCCGTCAGATCAAGGAGAAGGCCATACGCAAACTCAAGAAGCCGGCCGCAAGCAAGCTTCTCAAGACCTATCTCGGCTGATGACAGCGGAGAACTTCATAGCGGCGAAGGCCTCAGAGGCCATCAAAGCGATATACGGGGCGGAGGTGGAGGCTTCCTCGCTGCAGGTGCAGCCAACCCGCAAGGAATTCGAGGGGGATTATACCCTGGTGGTGTTCCCGCTTCTCAGAATGACCCGCCAGTCTCCGGATGCCACCGGAGAGGCGATAGGCGGATGGCTTAAGGACAACTGCCGTGAAATCAGTGCGTTCAATTCGGTAAAAGGCTTCCTCAACCTCAGCCTTTCCAATCTCTATTGGAGAGAGTGTCTGGAGGGAGTCGCCGCTGACGCTTCCTATGGACAGCTACCTTCCACCGGACGCAGGATTATGGTGGAGTTTTCTTCTCCGAACACCAACAAGCCCCTGCACCTCGGGCATATACGCAACAACCTCCTCGGCTCTTCGGTGTCAGACCTGCTCAAGGCTGCCGGCAACGAGGTGATCAAGGTGACGCTCGTCAATGACCGCGGCGTGCATATCTGCAAGTCGATGTATGCCTGGCAGCAGCGTTTCGACGGGGCCACTCCGGAGAGCAGCGGCAAGAAGGGCGACCATCTCGTGGGCGACTGCTACGTGGAGTTTGCGAAGATGGAGAAGGAGGACCCTTCTGCGATGGACAAAGTCCACGAGATGCTTGTGAAATGGGAGGAGGGCGACCCTCAGGTGCGTGCCCTGTGGCAGATGATGAACGAGTGGGTCTTCGCCGGGTTTGAGCAGACATACAAGGCTCTCGGCATCAGTTTCGACAAGACTTACTACGAACACGACACCTATCTGCTCGGCAAGGAACTGGTGCAGAAGGGACTGGATATGGGAGTGTTCGTCAGGGACCCGGACGGTTCGGTGTGGTGCGACCTCACCTCCGACGGACTTGACCGCAAGCTCCTGCTCCGCTCCGACGGCACTTCGGTCTATATCACCCAGGACCTCGGCACTGCGGAGCGCCGTTTCAGCGAATACAAGCTCGACTCCCACATATATGTGGTCGGGGACGAGCAGAACTACCACTTCCAGGTGCTCAAGCTCATACTCAAACGCCTCGGGTTCAGCTGGGCCGACTGCATCTACCATCTCTCATATGGTATGGTGGAACTCCCGGAAGGCAAGATGAAGTCGAGGGAGGGGACGGTGGTCGATGCCGACGACCTGATAGAGAAGATGTATCAGGAGGCCCGCGCCACTTCCGAGGAGAGCGGCAAACTTGCCGAAGTACCTCAGGAGGAGAAGGACAGGCTCTACCGCATGATAGGTCTGGGAGCCCTCAAATACTTCATCCTCAAGGTGGACCCGAAAAAGAAGATGCTCTTCAACCCCAAGGAGTCCATCGACTTCAACGGCAATACCGGCCCTTTCATACAATATACCCACGCCCGTATCTGCTCCATTCTCCGCAAGGCGGAAGAAAGCGGTTTCAAGTCCGCCATCGCTGCGGACGTCGAGCTGAGTCCCAAGGAGATACGCATCGTCCAGATGCTCTCCTCCTATCCTCAGAAGGTGTCGGAAGCCGCCGACGCCCTCTCTCCTGCGCTCATAGCCAACTACTGCTACGAGCTGGCCAAGGAGTTCAATCAGTATTATCACGATACGGGTATCCTGCGTGAACCGGACGGCAAGCTGCTCGAGATGAGGCTCTCCCTTATCTCCACGACGGCCCGCGTGCTTCGCGCCGGAATGGGAATTCTCGGAATTGAACTGCCTGACAGAATGTGACATACCTACTTCCGTAAAGGAAGTGCGACAGCTCGGATGGGACTATGTGGACGTCATCTTCTTTACCGGAGACGCCTTTGTGGACCACCCGAGCTTCGGTACTGCGTGCATCTCCCGCTATCTGCAGAAATTCGGCTACAGGGTGGCCGTGGTGCCTCAGCCCAACTGGCGGGACGACCTGAGGGATTTCCGCAAGCTGGGGGCTCCGAGGCTGTATTTCGCCGTTAACGCGGGGGCTATGGACTCTATGGTCAACCACTACACTGCGGCCAAGCGTCTGCGCCACGACGACGCATATACTCCGGAAGGCAAGTTCGGGCAGCGTCCCGACAGGGCGGTCACGGTCTATACGAAGATACTCAAGCAATTGTGGCCTGAGGTGCCGGTCGTGGTCGGGGGAGTGGAGGCTTCGCTCCGCAGACTCACGCATTATGACTATTGGGACGACAGGATATTCCCTTCGATTCTCGTCGACAGCGGTGCGGACTGGCTCTGCTACGGGATGGGCGAGAAGCCTATGCTGGAGCTTACAAGAGCGATAGAGGCGGGGCGCAACCTCCGCCAGATGGAGAAAATCCCGCAGCTCGCCTTCCTGAGGCGGGGCAGGTGGAAGGTGGAGGACCCTCTTGTCCTGCATTCCTATGAACGGTGCTGCGAAGACGATATGGCCTTCGCGGAGAACTTCCACAAGATAGAGACCCACGCCAATATGCTGCACCAGCAGGTCATAATAGAGCCTGTTGGAGACGGTTACGTGCAGGTCAATCCGTCCTATCCGCCCTCTACCACGGAGGAGATGGACTCCTTCTGGGACCTCCCGTTCACCAAGCGTCCCCATCCGCGCTACAAAGGCAAGCGCATCCCGGCCTACGATATGATCAAGGACTCGATAATCACCCATCGCGGATGCTTCGGGGGCTGCAATTTCTGCACTATCGCGGCGCATCAGGGGAAGTTCATCCAGTCCCGGTCGGAGAAGTCCATAGTGGATGAGGTGCGCAGACTTGCGGCGATGCCGGAGTTCCGCGGCAACATCTCCGACCTCGGGGCCCCGACCGCAAATATGTACGGGATGCAGGGCCGCGACCTGAAGAAATGTGAAGTGTGCAGGCGCAAGTCCTGCCTCTTCCCCTCACCCTGCCGCAATCTCGACCGCGACCACAGCCGGGTGACGGCCCTGTATCACCTTGTGGATGCGGTGAAAGGGGTGAGGCACTCCTATATAGGAAGCGGCATACGTTATGACCTCTTCCTCGACGAGAGGGGGTTTGTGGACGACAGCGGGAAGCCGTACCTCCGCGAACTGATGCTCAGGCACACTTCAGGGCGGATGAAGGTGGCTCCCGAACATACCGAGGACAAGGTGCTTTATTATATGGCCAAGCCTTCTTTCCGCCTTTTCGAGAGGCTGCGCCGGGAATTCGACCGGATCAACAGGGAGAACGGCACGCACACCGAACTCGTCCCCTATTTTATCTCCTCACATCCGGGATGCACGCTTGAGGATATGTACAAACTGGCCTCCAACCCCTGCCTCAAGGGCATATGGATGGATCAGGTGCAGGATTTTATGCCCACTCCCATGACCACCTCGTCGGTGATGTTCAAGACGGGAATAGACCCCCGGACGATGAAGCCGGTATATGTCGAGCGCGATCCTGCCGGAAAAAAAGAGCAAAAGGCCGTTTTTTTTAAGAAAAAGTAGTATAATTGCACTCCGATTTTGGAGAACATTTTTTAACGGATATATGGCACAGGACAACAGGAAGCGTCACATCGTCAGTTATGAGAATATGTCCCGCGAGCTTGCGGAGGCATTTGCGGAGAAGTATCCGAAAGGATTCAGCGACTATCTCCCTGATCTTATCAGATACACCAAGCCGGACGGCACTCCGTTCTATGCGGTGATGGTCGAGATCCCGGAGGCCATTTATCTGGTCAAGATCAAGGTCAAGATAGACGATGCCGACGACATAGAGAGGTGGCTCGAAGGCGAGGAGGATGCGGAGAACGAGCAGGTCGCCGGGACCGCAGGCAATGCCGGGGAAGACGGAGGCCCGCTCCCGGACGAGAACATCTCCCAGTACGGGGCCGAGGACGAACCTGCCGATGCGACAGAATAGTCCTTTAAGGAAAATATCTGAACAGAGCAAACTTCTGTACTTGAGTCTTATTGTCGGCGTGCTCTCCGGGTGCGCCGCTGTCATCCTTGACCGGGCCATAGAAATCATCGGGCGCACGCTCGACAGCGGCTTCGAGGGCAGCGCGTACGAATGGGGCTTTCTGATATTTCCCGGTGTGGGAATGTTGATTTCGCTGCTTCTGCTCAAGTTCGTCATAAAGGACAATATAGGACACGGAGTCACCAAAGTGCTGCTTGCGGTGTCCCGCAACGAGTCCCGCATCAAGTCGCACAATATGTGGTCGTCGATGCTGACCTCCTCCTTTACGATAGGGTTCGGCGGTTCCGTGGGAGCGGAGGCCCCTATAGTCTATACGGGTGCGGCGATAGGCTCCAATCTGGGCCGCGTGTGCGGACTTTCCTACCGCAACGTCACCGTGCTTCTCGGCTGCGGAGCGGCTGCGGCGATTGCCGGGATATTCAAGGCCCCGCTTGCCGGAGTGCTTTTCACTCTGGAGATTCTGCTCTTCAACGTGTCGATGAAGTCGATGCTTCCGCTGCTGGTCTCCACCATCTCCGCGACGGTGGTTTCATATGTGTTCCGGGGGCAGACTCCGGTCTTCGCCTGCGAGCTGACTCCCTTCTCGATGGGGAACATCCCATATTATCTGGTTCTCGGAGTGGCCGCCGGGTTCTTCTCCCTGTACTTCACCAACGGGACGCTCTGGCTGGAGGACAAGCTCGGCAAACTGCACGACGCCTATCTCCGCTGGCTGCTCTGCGCCGTCGGTCTCGGGCTGCTGATTTTCCTCTTCCCGCCTCTCTACGGGCAGGGTTACGACTCTCTATCTTCGCTTCTCAACGGGCAGGAGATCGTGGTGGAGGACAGGACCGTGCTCTCGTTTCTGATGAACTGGCGCTGGGGAGTGCCGATATTCTTCACCCTGATACTCTTCTTCAAGATAGTGGCGATGACCCTGACCAATTCCGGCGGGGGAGTGGGAGGAACTTTCGGTCCGACGCTCTTCGCCGGGGCGATATTGGGATTCGTGCTGGCGAGATGTTTCAACCTCATCGGCACTTCCGTACCCGAGCAGAATTTCGTGCTTGTCGGGATGGCCGCCCTGATGGCCGCCGTGATGCAGGCCCCGATGACGGCAATCTTCCTGATTGCGGAGATTTCCGGTGGATATGAACTTCTGATCCCGCTGATTATGACTTCCACCGTAGCCTTCGGCACGGTGAGAATATTCGAGAAATATTCGATTTATACCAAGCGTATCGCGCAGAGCGGCGACCTGCTGACGCACGACAACGACCAGGCGGTGCTGACTCTGCTGCGGACGGAGGACCTGATAAGGGACAAATATCCCAAGGTGAAGATTGACGCTACGCTGCGCGAAGTGGTGGATATGCTCGCCGGTTCGGAGTCGGACGCGTCGGTGATGGCCGTGATAGACTCGAAGGGGCGTTTCCAGGGGATGGTGGACCTTGCAGCTGTCCGCAAATACCTTTTCAGTACGGACAAATACGACACGCTGCATGTCTATAATATAATGGAAACCCCGCCGGAGTATATCCACTACGGCGAGAAGATGGGTTCGGTGATGCAGAAGTTCGACAGCACGGGAGCCTGGAGGCTGCCGGTCATCGATGACGAGAGGAGGTATCTGGGCTTCATCTCCAAATCCCGCCTGCTGATGGCCTACCGCAACGAACTGCGGGAGATTTCGCAGGAGGACTAGGAGGCCGTCTTCCCGATAAGGGCAAGGGAGATTCTCTTCCTGTCGAGATCCACGTCAGTCACCCTTACGTTCAGCTGCTGGTGAAGTCTCACCACTTTGGCCGGGTCGGTCCCGCGCGGTCCCATCTTGGATACGTGTATGAGTCCGTTCTCGTGGATGCCTATATCCACGAACGCGCCGAAGTTCGTGACGTTGGTGACGATGCCCGGCAGTTCCATTCCCTCCTTCAGATCCTCGATGGAGCGGATGTCATCGGCGAAGGAGAAACTTCCGGCCTGTTCGCGCGGGTCAAGCCCCGGTTTGGCAAGCTCTTTCAGGATGTCGTTCACGGTAGGAAGTCCGGCGGAGTCGCTGACGAAATCCTCGGCGTTGATTTTCGAGCATAACTCTGCGTTGCCGACGAGTTCCCTTGTCGTGACTCCGAGCGAGGCGGCCATCCTGTCCACGATGCCGTAGGATTCGGGGTGTACGGCCGAGGAGTCCAGCGGGTTCTCCGCTCCGCGGATGCGCAGGAATCCCGCGCATTGCTCGAAGGCCTTCTCTCCAAGGCGCGGAACCTTGCGGAGTTCCTCCCGGCTGCGGAATCCTCCGTTGGCACTCCTATAGGAGACGATGTTCTCCGCCAGGGCCGGGCCTATCCCCGAAACGTACGAGAGGAGGTACGGCGAAGCCGTGTTGAGGTTGACTCCTACCGCGTTCACGCAGCTCTCCACGGTGTTGTCCAGTTTCTCTTTGAGCAGGGACTGGTCCACGTCGTGCTGGTATTGGCCGATGCCGAGGTTCTTGGGGTCTATTTTGACGAGTTCGGCCAGTGGGTCCATCAGCCTGCGCCCTATGGAGACGGCTCCCCGGACAGTCACGTCTTCGTCGGGAAATTCCTTGCGGGCGATTTCAGAGGCGCTGTAGATCGATGCCCCGTCTTCGCTCACCGTCCATATCTTGCAGCCTTCCGGAAGGCGGATGCGTTTCATGAAGTCGCCGGTCTCGCGTGAGGCCGTGCCGTTGCCGATGGCCACGGCTTCAATCCCGAATTTCTCCACCATCCCCTGAACGGCGCTTATGGCTTTGACCTTGTCGTTCTGGGGCGGATGCGGGAAGATGATGCAGTGATAGAGCAGATTCCCGTTCTCGTCCAGGCAGGCTATCTTGCAGCCGTTGCGGAATCCCGGATCGATGGCCATAGTGCGTTTCTGCCCCACGGGGGCGCTGAGCAGCAGCTGCCTGAGGTTCTCCCCGAACACCCTGATGCTTTCGATGTCGGCCTTGCGCTTCGCTTCCCTGATGACTTCCCCGGAGATTGAAGGTTCAAGCAGACGTTTGTAGGCGTCGGATACGGCTTCCTTGATCTGAACTGCGAGCGGAGCTGCCGGATACGAGTGTTCCTGGCAGAAATCGTAGTATATCTTCGCACCGCATTTTTCGGGGTCCGCATCGATGCTGATGTTCAGAAAACCTTCCTCGGATGCTCTGAGCATGGCAAGCAGGTTGTGGGACGGTATGCGCTGGAGCGGCATCGAGAAGTCGAAGTAACTCCGGTATTTTGAACTTTCTTCCGATTCCCTGCCGGCCTTTGTGACGCTCGAGCTGATTCTGCGGCTCCGGAATATCGCGCGGAGATTCTCCCTTATCGCGGCCGTCTCGCTGAGACGCTCGGCTATGATGTCCCTTGCTCCCGCGAGCGCGTCTTCACTTGTCTTGATGCTGTCGTTCAGGAATTTGCCGGCTTCCGCCTCGGGATCGCGTGTCCGGACGTTCCACATAAGGTCGGCAAGCGGTTCGAGTCCGGCCTCCCTTGCCATCGTGGCCCTTGTTCTCCTTTTAGGACGGAACGGCAGATAGAGGTCTTCCAGTTCGGTCGAATCCACGCTGTTCTCTATCTTCTCCCGGAGTTCTTCCGTCAAGGCCCCGGCTTCGCTTATGGTCTTGAGAATCGTGCCTTTGCGTTTCTCCATCTCATCGAAGACATCAGCCCAGTGGCGCAGTTCCGCCACCTGGGCGTCGTCCATGCCGCCGGTCTTCTCCTTGCGGTAGCGGCTGATGAAGGGGATGGTGTCGCCTTCGGCGAACATCTCGATGCAGTTCTCGACCTGCCAGGTCTTGAGTTCGAGCAGGGAGGCTATGCGGGAGATATATATGTCTTTCATTGTCAAGGACGTATTTTTCTGAATCTCAGGGCGAGTACGCCCCAGAATGCTTCGCCGAAGATGCTTCCCGACATCTTGGAGCTGCCTTCCTTGCGGTTGACGAAGACTACGGGTACTTCGGCTATGCGGAATCCGAGTTTGCTGGCGGTGTATTTGAGTTCGATCTGGAAACCGTAGCCTTTCATCCTGACGGCATCGAGGTTGATGGCCTCAAGAACCTTGCGCGAGTAGCAGACAAAGCCTGCCGTGCTGTCGAAAATCTTGAATCCGAGGACGGTGCGGACGTAGATGGAGGCACAGTATGAGATGAGAATCCGGGATATCGGCCAGTTCACGACGTTGATGCCGTCGCAGTAGCGTGAGCCTACGGACATGTCGGCACTGCCATCGGTCAGCGGCTTGAGCAGTCTGGGCAGGTCCTTCGGATTGTGGGAGAAATCGGCATCCATCTCGAAAACGTAGTCGTAGCCGTTGTCTAGCGCCCATTTGAATCCTGTCACATAGGCCGTCCCGAGTCCCAGCTTGCCGCTTCTTTCGATAAGGTGAAGCCTTCCGGGATAAAGGTCCAGAAGCCTTTTCACCTCTTCGCCCGTGCCGTCCGGAGACCCGTCGTCGATGACGAGGATATCAAACGACCCCTCGACGTCAAAAACTGCTTTCGTTATCTTGGAGATGTTCTCGATCTCATTGTAGGTCGGGATGATGACAAGTTTCCGTTCCATATTTTCAGCGTCCATATCCTGCAAATGTAGTGCTTTTTTTAGGAATTACTTATTTTTGCACCCTATGACAGCAAGCAGATTTGACATTCCTTCGCGGGTCGGCGTTTCCCGTCTTCGCGAGATCGCTTCGGCGAGTGATTCGGAATATACACTCATATACACCAATCCGGCAGAACTCGAATGGGTGGATTTCGGCCTTGAACGTATGCTTCAGATAGCTTCCGATACGGGGGCTGCGATGCTTTATGCCGACCATTTCCGTTCCGTGGAGGGGGAGGTGTTCGCCCATCCCGTGATTGATCTGCAGGAGGGCGCACTGAGGGATGATTTCGATTTCGGCGGGGTGCAGCTCTACAGGACCGATATCCTCAGGGAGGCGGTGGCCGGAATGGATGAGGAGTATGAGTATGCCGCCCTTTATGACCTGAGGCTCAGGGTGTCCCGGCTAGGGAAGATCGTCCATATCAACGAATATCTGTACCGTGAGGTGGAACAGGATTCCCGCAAGTCCGGGGAGAAGCTCTTCGACTATGTCGACCCGCGCAACAGGGCCGTCCAGATCGAGATGGAGAAAGCCTGCACCGCGCATCTGAAG
This sequence comes from Alloprevotella sp., assembly GCA_963643135.1. Taxonomy (GTDB): domain Bacteria; phylum Bacteroidota; class Bacteroidia; order Bacteroidales; family UBA932; genus Cryptobacteroides. The sequence goes on from CAVIJA010000008.1 coordinate 42,149, forward strand.
GCGGTCGGCGCGTATCTCGCTCCGGAATTCAAGATCCCTGATTTCCGCGAGGGAGGAGAGTTCGAGTACGAGGCTTCAGTCGTGATCCCCTGCCGCAACAGGGTGCGCACGATAGGGGATGCCATCCGCTCCGCGCTCGCTCAGGTGACAGATTTCAAGTACAACGTGATAGTGGTCGACGACAATTCGACCGACGGCACGCAGGAGGTGATCCGCTCGTTTGACGATCCTCGGCTCATATATGTCGCGCAGGCCCCGGGCTATCACGCCATCGGCGGCAACTGGAACGCGGCCATCCATCATCCGTCCTGCGGGCGTTTCGCCCTCCAGCTCGATTCGGACGACGTATATTCCGGGACGGACACCGTGCAGAAGTTCGTCGATGCGTTCAGGGAGCAGAACTGCGCGATGGTGATAGGCTCGTATCAGCTCACGGACATAGACCTTAATCCTCTCCCGCCCGGGGTCATAGACCATAAGGAATGGACTCCGGAGAACGGACGCAACAATGCTCTGCGCATCAACGGACTTGGAGCTCCCCGCGGCTTCTGGACTCCGCTGCTGCGGCGGATCAATTTCCCGGTGACGAAGTACGGAGAAGACTATGCCGTGGCCCTGCGCATCAGCCGGGACTTCCAGATCGGGCGCATCTGGGACGTGCTGTATGACTGCCGCCGCTGGGATGACAATTCGGATGCCGCGCTCCCGATTGAGAAGACCAACGCCAACAATCTCTACAAGGATCGCCTTCGCACCTGGGAACTCCAGGCCAGGATCGCCAAGAACAAGCGGGGCTGAGACTCTGTGACGACGGGCGCGCTTTCCTTTAATAAGGGAAAGCGCCATATTTGTGCAATAGTGTATTACAGTTAAAACTTTTTTCAATGACTGTTCGAAATGAATTCATAACAGCCGTTCTTCTCATGGGAATGCTTCCAAGTGTGGGGCAGGCACGGGTGATGAGTGATGAACCGGACTCGCTTTCCTGCAAGGCATACACGATTGACGAGGTGGTGGTGACAGGCACGCGAATCGCTACGGACGTGCGTCACCTTTCCCAGACGGTATCCGTAGTGAACCGCAGCAAAATAGAGAACACCTTGCAGTCTTCGCTCCTCCCTGTGCTGACGGAGCAGGTGCCGGGACTGTTCGTTACCGGCCGTGGCGTGATGGGGTACGGAGTGTCGGGAGGTGCGGCAGGCAGCATATCGCTGCGTGGCCTCTCCGGAGGCAGTGCAAGGCTGATGGTGCTAATCGACGGGCATCCGCAGTATGCCGGCATCTTCGGACATCCGATAGCCGATGCGTACCAGACCCTGCTTGCAGACAAGGTGGAGGTGCTCCGCGGACCGGCATCCGTGATCTACGGCTCCAACGCGATGGGCGGAGTCATCAATATCTTCACCCGCAAGATGGCCGAGGACGGAGTGCGTACCGATCTGCGCACCGCATACGGCTCTTATAACACTTTGGAGACGGAACTGACCAACCGTGTCCGCAAGGGGCGGTTCTCCAGTGTCGTCAGCGGCTCATATGGGCGCACGGACGGACACCGTGAGAATATGTCCTTCGGGCAATATGTCGGCTATGCCAGACTCGGCTATGATCTGTCTTCCCATTGGAACACCAGTGCCGACGTAAACGTGACGCACTTCAACGCCTCTTGTCCCGGCCCGGTCTCGGCACCTCTGCTGGAAGGCGACCAGCGCATCACGCGGGGAGTGACCTCCTTTGCTCTGGAGAACCGGTACGGGCGCAGTTCCGGCGCGCTGAGTATCTTCTACAACTGGGGTGACCATTGGATCAACGACGGCTATACGCCGCTCAAGGGCGAGTCGCCGCAGGACGGGCGTTTCAATTCCTTTGACGATATGATGGGCGTGTCGCTCTACCAAAGCACGCAGTTTTTCGATGGCAACCGCACCACCCTGGGCCTCGACTGGTTCCGCTACGGAGGGAAGGCGTGGACCGAGTACGTCAAGGGCGAGCGTGCCGGCACACGTAATGACATTGTGGACAAACACGAGAACGAGCTGGCCGCCTACGTGGACTTCCGTCAGCATATCGGCGCCTGGCTGACCTTCAATGCGGGACTGCGCATCGACCACCATTCGCGTGTGGGTACGGAATGGGTGCCGCAGGCGGGCCTGGCTTTCCATCTGCCGCACGATGCGGAGCTGAAAGCGTCGGCGACGAAAGGTTTCCGCTATCCCATACTGAGGGAAATGTATATGTTCCCGCCGCAGAATCCCGACTTGAAGCCGGAGTCGATGTGGAACTATGAGCTTTCCTTCTCGCAAAGGCTGCCGGACGGGAGTCTCTCCTACGGTGTGAACCTGTTCTATATCGATGGCAAGAACCTGATTATGACCCTGCCCAATCCGAACGGCAGCGGGATGCTCAACCGTAACTCCGGCAAGATAGACAATAGCGGATTTGAGGTGCAGGCCGCCTATCGGATCGACCGCTTCTGGTCAGTGGATGCAAACTACAGTTTCCTGCATATGGAAAATCCCGTAGTTGCCGCTCCCGAACACAAGCTGTATGCCGGAGGAGCCTTCTCCCGGGGACGCTGGAACGTATCCACCGGAGTCCAATACATAGCCGGGCTCTATACTTCCGTAAATCCGGACACGAAGGAGGATTTCGTGCTGTGGAATCTCCGTGCTTCGTTCCGTATTGCGGGATGGCTCGAGGCCCTGGTGAAAGGTGAAAACCTGCTGGCGCAGAAATATGAGATAAATGCCGGCTACCCGATGCCGCGCGCCACGGTGATGGTCGGGTTCAATATATCTATCTGACAGTTGTACATACGGAAAATGGGCATCGCACAAAATACAAAGTGCGATGCCCATTTGCCTTCTATAGCGCACGAAGAACGGTCGAAAAGTCTATTGATATGCACCGCCAAGACACCCGAATCCTCCGCGAATGGCCCGAAAGTCTGAAAGTGGTGAACTACATAAAGTCCCGCTACGACTACGCCGACATCGTGCGGTGGTGCCTCGCCGAGAATCCCAACCTCCTGCGCAAATTCTCCGTGGGGGACGAATACGACCTCCGGGCGGCACTCTTCCCCGCCGCCGTGGCTCACTCCTATCAGCTGTTCACCGATGACCCAACTCCCGAAATGGTCGTACACGAGTGCGTGCATCTGTGGCAGTTCGAGCGGGGCGACCTCGTCAAGATGCCCGACTGGTCATACTCTTGGAAAGGGGAGCAATGGCCGAAGGACACCCCGTACCGGGCAAGGCCGTGGGAGAAGGAGGCTTTCGACCTGCAAGGCAAATGGTGGAAGGAGTACAAGAAAAGCATCTAATCTATTGTTTATCTGGGGAGAGTTGGCTATCTTGGTGGTGTAATCAAAAATATTATTATGTCACCCACGAAAAAAATCAAGGTTCAGGATGTCGAGATAACTATCTTCGATGACAGGGATGAGGGGGATTTTTTCTCCATTACCGATATGCTTAAGGCGAAGGACGGGGACTTTTTTGTCACCGATTGGCTCAGAAATCGCAACACTTTAGAGTTTCTCGGCGCGTGGGAATCTCTACACAATCCGAATTTTAATTATGGCGAATTCGCCATAATTAGAAATCAGGCGGGACTTAACAACTTCAAAATCAGTGTCAAAGATTGGGTCGGAAGGACAAACGCTACCGGTATCAGATCAAAGGCGGGGAGGTACGGCGGCACTTATGCACATAAAGACATCGCTATGCAGTTCTGTATGTGGATAAGCCCAATCTTTCAGTTGTACGTCATTCAAGAATATCAGCGGCTCAAAGAGATAGAATCCAACCAATATAATTTGGAGTGGAATGTAAGAAGAATCATATCAAAGACCAATTATCGGGTTCAGACAGATGCTGTTGAGAAACACCTTGTTCCTAATTTGTCATCAGGGCAGAATAGAGAGTGGGTGTATGCGAGTGAAGCCGATATTCTCAATATCGCATTGTTCGGGTGCACTGCCAAACAATGGCAAAACGCCAACCCGGAACGTGCCTTGCGTGGGGAGAATATCCGAGATATGGCGAGTATTAACGAATTGCTGATATTGTCAAATCTTGAGAATCTTAATGCGGACTTAATCAAGAGAGGCACTTGCAAGAAAGATAGAATCCGGATACTTATTCAAATCGCCAATGAGCAACGCACATTGCTCGACAAAGCAGATGTTATAAAGTCACTGAAGAAAAAGGATGGCAATACTCTTCCCGATGCTCAACGGGAGATTGGCGACCAACCATAATTAATATTTTTGATTACGCTTATTATGGTTCAGGGCGGCTTGTAGCGATACACGCCGCCTTTTCTTTCGTACCTATTGCGGAACTTAAGATAAATGAGTATATTTACAAATAACTTAATGCATTAAGAAGTGGCGAGATACTCTACGACAGAAGATACACCGGAAAGCGACTATAAAACTTTTTCATAAGCTTTTTGCTTGATAACAGCGAGGGGACACGCCGCGAGGTCTGTCCCCTCAATCAAAAAAGGGCCGCACCCCTTGCAAGATGCGACCCGTGGTATGGTAATAATGATTAAAGACTATTAGCGGTTGTCTGGATTTCCCGCGCCAAAGATAGCAACGAGTTTTTGAACTGCAAGCGTTCCTCGTCAGTGATTTTGTCTATTCCGTCTATCTTGTGATAGAGCCACGATGACGACTTGCCGAAATATTGGCGTGCGAACTGCCTCCACGAAATGATAAGCAGAATGTTTTGTAATTCCTTTCTCATAATGCAAATATAATATCAAAATTCGTAAAATATGAAGCACGCACTCGCATACCTCTTCTTCTCCCTCGCCCTCATCGGCGCGGGCTTCCTCATCGGCTACAAATCGCACGGAAACGGCCCGAATCGGAGTGACCGCAGGCGCGAGATGGGATTTCTGAAAAAGGGACGGGCCTATTTCAAGGCTCGTCCCAGTATTTCCGCCATAAGCTCGCTTCCAGACATCTGTCTCCGCGCGGCCTCGGCTTGCAGTTTGGCTTTCAATTCCGGCGGCATAGAAAATGTAACCGTCACTTTTCGCTGTTCCCGATCGATCGCGGGCCTGCCTGCTCCCTCCCTGGCCCCTCCGTGTTTTTTTCGTCTCTTCCATAATTTTGATATATTTGCATCGAAAACCTCAGGGGAGGCTTCCCTCCCCATCGCGGCTTAGTAGTTCGAAATAACTACTCTAATTTTGCCGATTTTGAAAATAAACTTGAAGAGTACCATTTTCAAAGAGGTTTTCGGTTTGGGTCTCCTTTCCAGCGAGACCCTTTTCTTTTATCCGTTGTCCCTAACGGCAATACAAAGAGCCTGAGCGTGCGCAGCGCTGAAACTGCTTGCGCAGAAGTTCTGAGGGAAGCCGGCTTTTTTGAGGTATGCGCGGAAGATGTCGACGAAAGATGTGTAACAATGGAGAGAGGTGGCCTCCAGTTCCTTCTTTTTCACCTTCAGATAATTGTCCAGGCAGGCGGACATCGGCTCTGCTGCTTTCGGCGCTATGCCCTCGGCAAGAGGATTCCAACCCATAGACAGCCGCTGGTTGATTCCAGCGACCATCCGCAGCGCGTCTGCCTTCCGCTGCCTGACATTGCTGACACGGTTGCATTTGATGCGAATGCGCTTCAGTTTGCTTGACACAGGGTCGATGACATAGAAGCTGATGAACCACTCCTTGCCCTGCGTCAATTTTGCTTCTCTGTAATGGATTCCGGCGATTGGTGCAAAAAACATTTTTTTTCTTTCCGAACCTCCCTCCTTATCGAGGAGCGAGTCGGAAAGATAGGAATCAAAGTCCGGGATGCTTGTCCCGTTTTTGTCCCGTTTTGCGTCGCCTTTTTGGTCTAAGTCATTGAAAATTAAACCATTGCAGGCTTTTCGCGGAAAGACAGGGATTCGAACCCTGGAACCGCTTTGGGCGGTCACACGCTTTCCAGACGTGCCTCTTCAGCCACTCGAGCATCTTTCCGAAAACGATGCAAATATACAAATAAATCCGCAATTCCTAAAAAAGCATTACATTTGCCGCCGATTTAGAAAATCGGCGTTTTGAGACCGGAACGGAAAATAGTATTGCTTCTCATTTTGCTGCTGTTCTGTACGGCGGTACAGGGGCAGAGAATGGACAGGGGCATAGATATGTCCTCGCTGCCGGCGTTCATCCCAAAGGGCAGCTGGGTGGTAGGCGGCGGGATGAGTTATTCTCTGCACGACAACGACCGGGCGAACTTCTGGATTGTCGATGATGTCAGCTCCAACGGCTACAGTCTCTCCCTGAGTCCGGCGCTATGCTATATGACAAGGGACAATATGGGCGTCGGACTGAGGGCCGGATACCGCAGGAATATGTTTCAGCTCGACTCGGCCAAATTCTCCCTTGGCGATGCGGAACTGGAGTTCTCCGACTACTATAGAATAGGTCACAACTTTGAAATACAGGGGTTTGTGAGGTATTATATCCCCGTCGGCCCTTCAGGGCGGCTTGCGCTCTTCAGTGAACTGCAGCTGGGATGTTCCTATGGGCAGAGCAAGGTGATGGACGGACGGGAGAATACGCTGAACGGCAGCTATGAGACGTCCCGTTCCGTGGCGCTCGCTTTCTGTCCCGGCATTACGGCTTTCGTCTCCGACAGGATTTCTCTCGACGTGAGCGTGAGTATGTTCGGACTGGGCCTCAAGAAGACCGACCAGACCCACAATCAGATAGAATACGGTTCGTGGCGCTCCGCCATAGTCAGTTTCCGCGCAGACCTGCTCTCCGTAGGTTTCAGCCTCTACTATCATATATGAGATACCGTATACTGATTTCGCTTCTGCTGCTCCTCTGCCTGTCTCCGCTGGACGGGAGAGAGAGACCGGACAGCCTCTCCGTAGAGGCCGGACGGGGGACGGAGCGCATTTTTATGCCGAAGGGAGACCTCTCCGCCGGCGCGCAGTTCTTCTGTCTGGATTTCTCCGGCAGCGACAGCGAATTCCTGCTTCTGCTGCAACATCTTGACGCACGGGGGTCGATAATGTCGTTCTCGCCGTATTTCAGCTGGTGCTACGCGGACAACAGGGCAGTCGGACTGCGTGCCGGATATTCATCCGCGAACGGGGAAGTCTCCAATGCCGACCTCTCTATGCTCACCGATGACCTCTCCCTCTCAGTCAATGACTTGCGGGCCGATTCCCGGACGATACGTTCGGAACTTTTCCACCGGACCTACGTCCCTCTTGACGCTCGCGGGCGTTTCGGGCTGTTCGCCGACCTGTCCCTGTCCTGGTCGCACGGGAACACCTCGTTCAGCGGCGATGCCGGCACTATGGACACCACGGCTTCCTCCGACAAACTGAGGATTTCCGTTCATCCGGGGATTATGGTATTTATTCTCAACAATCTGAGTACGCATATCTCTATAGGTGCAGGCGGGGCGGGATATACGCATATCGATTATCTGAAAGACGGGGAGAGTGTCGGGACGCGGAAGTTCGCCAAGGTGAACTTTATGCCGGACATCTTCGATATCTCCTACGGGCTCAGCCTCCATTTCTGACGACAACAGATGAAAATAGCTTCCTTCATACCCGTTATCATCGTAGTGCTCTCTTCGTGCATACGCAACGACATCCCATACCCGTCAGTGGTCGCCGAGATCACGGAACTCAAGGCGGAAGGGGCGGAGTCCGTCACTATAGACGCGGCTTCGCGCGAGGTTCTGATTACGCTCGGGGAGGCGTATGACCTCAGCCGGGTGAACATCACTTCCGTCGGATTCAACGACAGGAGAGTGACGTCATCCGAAGAGATAGCCGGTATCAGGGACCTGTCGTCTCCGCTGGTCGTGACGCTGCGCGTCTATGACGAATATAGCTGGACAATACGTGCGGAGCAGTCCGTGACCAGGATTTTCGCCGTCACGGGGCAGATAGGGGAGGCGGCAATCGATGCCGCCGGACGCAGTGCCGTAGCCAATGTCGCGAAGGGGACGGACCTTAAGGAAGTCAGCGTGACGGCCCTCAAGCTCGGCCCGGAAGGACAGACGGTCTATAGTCCGTCTGTGGACGGTCTCAGGGATTTCTCCGTCCCCCGCAAGGTCAGCGTGTCATACCGCGATGTCGTGGAGGAGTGGACGCTCTCGGTAGACGAAGTGGAGCTGTCCCTGTCTTTCGACGGGATTGACGCGTGGACGGGAGTGGCCTGGCTGAAGGCTTCCGGCCCTCTGGATGACAGGTTCGGATTCCGGATAAGGAAGTCCGGGGAGAATGACTGGCGGGAGGTCGGGTCCGTGACACGCTCCGGAATCTCGTTCAGCGCGATGGCGGATGCTCTTGAACCTCTGACCCGCTACGAATGTTGCGCATATGTCGGGGATGAGGTCTCGGAGATACGGAGTTTCATAACGGAAGCCGAAATGCAGCTCCCCAATTCCGGCTTCGAGACCGTAAGTCACGCCGAATCCGACAAATACTTCTCGTTTTACGATCCGGAGGCTTCCGGAGAGGAACTGCGGACCAAGTGGTGGGGGAGCGGCAACAGCGGCGCTACGACCCTCGGAGGCGACTATGCCGTCACTATGCCCGACGAGTCCGACAAGGCGGAAGGGGAGAGGTCTCTGAAAATGATGTCGCGCTATATCATCATCAAGTTCGCCGCCGGCAACGTCTTCTCCGGAGAGTATAGCCGCACCATAGGCATCTCGGGCGGAGTGATCCGTATGGGGAGGCCGTTCAGTCTCAGGCCCAGGAAACTGAGCCTCAGCCTCAAGTACAAATGCGGCAAGATAGACAGGAAGACCATAGGAGAAGTGCCTGACGGAGAGGAAGTCAAGGCGGGAGACAACGACAGGGCGTCGGTCTGGATAGCTCTCGGTGACTGGGATTGCGGCAGATACGGCGGCAGCGAAGAGTCCCCGGTGGAGGTAAACACTACGGACAAGTCCACCTTCTTTGACCCCAAGGGCGAAAACGTCATAGCTTACGGCCGTTATATCGCATCCGAAAGCATAGAGGAGTGGACGAGGGTGGAAATTCCGCTGGAATATGTCTCCACCTCGCGACGGCCTACGCATATCATAGTCTCCTGCGCAGCGAGCATGCTCGGCGACTATTTCACCGGCAGCCGGGATTCAATCCTCTGGGTGGACGATCTGAAACTGGAATATTAGCGCGCTGCCGTTTCCTGACCGGTTTGCCGGGCATCTAGTTCTTCTTTTTCCTCTTGGGATTCTCCGGGAACCAGCCCTTCCTGACCCTCTCCCTCTGCTCGAAGATCTCTAGTATGCTCCAGAAGCAGGAGAAGGCGAATACGCCGAGGCCGGTGGAGACCACATAATCCGCGACAAGCGTCGAGGCGGCGGAGGCGGCGAGTCCGACAAGCAGGAAAACCCACCAGCAGCCCGTTCCGAAGTGGTATTCTGCCTTGATTACTATCGGGTGGAACACTCCTATCGAGAGGAATGCCACTATGCCTATGATGAGACCTGTGAAGTTCATATCCGGATTTTTTGGATGCCAAAAGTAGCAATACTTCCCGATTATCCCCGCATCGTCGGAGTGAAATCCCAATAAATGATGAGGAGGTTTCCGGCAAATTCACAAATTCTTGCGATTGACGATGGCTGCGGGCAGATATAATTTTGCGGTCAAATTTTAAGGATTTATGAATCGCAGAATATTGTTGGCAGTGTCGGTCGCCATCGTGGCGGGAGCCGGGGCTTCGGCTCAGCAGAGACTCACAATCGGCGGATACGGTGAAGCGGTGATGACCCGCAACTTCTATTCCGATGCCTGGCAGCGCTATACCTATCCGGACAGATATGCCTCGGACAAGAGCCACGGGAGGTTTGATATCCCGCATTTCGTAATCAATCTCGGATATGACTTCGGAAACGGCTGGACGCTCGGCTCGGAAATCGAGTTCGAACACGGCGGCACAGGAAGTTCGGTGGAGCTGGAGGCCGACGAGACCGGAGAATACGAGACCGAAATCGAGATGGGCGGCGAGGTCGCCCTGGAGCAGTTCTGGCTGCAGAAGAGTTTCAGCCCGGCATTCAAGCTGCGCGCGGGTATGATCATAGTTCCGGTGGGGCTTACCAATGCCCACCATCTCCCGACCGAATATTTCACCGCCTACCGGCAGGAGGGCGAGAATACGCTGCTGCCCTGCACCTGGCACGAACCGGGCGTTGAGATTCTCGGCACGGCGGGGGACTGGTCTTATGAACTTCTGTTTCTTCCCGGTCTGGATTCCGACCGTTTCGGTACGGAGAATTTCATTCAGGGCGGAGCCGGGTCCCCGTACGAATTCAACATAGCCAACAGCTATGCCGGGGCCTTCCGCATCGACAACAGGTCCTTCGGTGGCCTCCGGCTGGGTCTGAGCGGCTACTACGGGGCTTCGTTCAGCAACTCTCTCACCAAGAACAGCAAATACTCCGACTGCCGCGGCGAGGTGCTGATAGGGTCGGCGGATTTCCGCTATGAGGGGTGCGGATTTATCGCGCAGGGCGTGTTCGACTGGGCGCATCTCAACAACTCCGCAGAAATCACGGCATTCAACAAGAACAATATGTCCACGGCCTCTCCCTCTCCGCACAATGCCGTAGGGTCCGATGCCATCGTGGGAAGCTTCGAGATGGGATATGACATCCTCCCGCTTCTGAGGCGCTGCTCCGAGGGCGGCGAGCGGCTGTACCTTTTCGCCCACTACGAATATTACGACTCGATGTTCAGGGTCGCGGACGGCGTGCTGGACTACACCTGGTGCGGCAAGCACCGCATCGCCGCCGGCATCAACTGGTATCCTATAGAACAGATCGCCGTCAAGGCCGAGTGGTCGAAGCGTTACTACGTCTCTCCATACAACGACGAACCCTCCGTCAGCCTCGGCATAGTGTTCAGCGGCTGGTTTGAAAGGTAAACAAAAGATAAACAATTGAAAATCAATAAACGATGATGAACAAATTCATTTCTCCCGCGGCCCTCTGCATCGCAATGGCCGCCACGGTACTCTCTTCCTGCGAGAAATCCGCAGGAGTCGACAACTCCAAAAATGAGGAACTTCAGATAGTCAACGAGCAGTTCGTGGACGACGTGGTCATCCCGACCTACACCACTCTCGCCGACAAGTCCCTCTCGCTCTATGACGCGGTGACGGCTCTCCAGTCAAGCAAGACCGACGCAGCCGTCGACAAGGCCTGCGGTCTGTGGAAAGACGCCCGCCAGTATTGGGAATGGAGCGAGGCCTTCCTTTTCGGGGCCGCCTCCAAATACTTCATCGACCCGCATATCGACACCTGGCCGCTTGACAAGGTCGCACTTGACAACCTCCTGGGCAGCGAGAAGATGATGAGCGATATCGAAAACGTGGTCGCCAACCTCAACAACGGTCTCGTGGGATTCCACGGACTTGAGTATATCATCTTCCGCGAGGGAGAGAACAGGAGCGCGGATCTGATTACCGATGAAGAACTCAAATATGCTGCTGCCGTAGCCAAGGATCTCGCACTCAGCTGCGCCAGGCTTGAAGCCGCCTGGGCCGGAATCGATGCGGTCAGCGAAAGGAAGGCCGGACTCATAGAGGAGGCCGAACTTGAGCCGGAGGACAACTTCGGGGAGCAGATGAAACTCTGCGGCCAGGCCGGAAGCGTCTGGAAGTCAGTCACCGCCGGAAGCGAGCAGATTATCGAAGGGTGCAAGGACATCATCGACGAAGTCGGCAATTCCAAAATCGGCAAGCCGTACACAGGCGAGGATGTCAACTACATCGAGTCTCCACATTCGTGGAATTCCATCACCGACTTCTACGACAACGTGGTCAGCATACGCAACGCATACTTCGGCAAACTGGGAGCCGAGACCGCTCAGACACATTCTGTGAGCGCCTTCGTCAGGAGCGTCGACGCCAAGGCCGACCAGGACGTGATAGATGCCCTTTCCGCCTGCCTGAGCAAGATTGACGCTATGCCGAGGCCTTTCGTGAAGAACTACAAAGATGCCAGGGTTAAGGAAGCCATCGATGCCTGCAACGCACTCAACGATGCCCTCGAAGCTGCAAGACAGGCCCTTGTAAATGAATAGACGTATGATGAACAGAGTATATTGTCATATTGTTATCACGGCCGCAGTTCTCCTGCTTGCCTCCTGCTCCCGTGAGGGAAAGGAAACCCCCGTTCCGCAACCGTTGAGCGAAGAGTGGTATGCCGGCGGCAGGCTGGGGACTGCGTTCAACTCAAGTGCGTCAGCCTATGAGCAGCCGTCTCCGGCCATCGAGAATGCCGGAATGATTCAGGCCTTCAAGAACGGTGAACAGCTCTTCGAGAGGGACTACAACCAGAACAAGGAGGGCGCCTTCCGCGGTCTCGGTCCTCTGATGGTGCGCCGCGGCTGCCTCTATTGCCATCCTAACTACGGCCACGGCAAACGGCAGACCAGCTACCGGGCGGACAATGTCGGGAACGGTTATCTGCTTGTAATCACCGATGATACGGACACTTATCTGAGTTCCCTCACCGGTATGCCGCAGACGCTCGCAGTGGAGCCGTTCAAGGCTCCGCTCGATGAGAGCAAGATTGTCATCAACTGGCCTGAATATACCGACGAATGGGGCAACAAGTTCCCTGACGGGGAGTCCTACAGCCTCATCTATCCGGAAGTGATCATCCCTGAGGACGCATATTACGTGCCGCTTGAGGTGACCAAGAACGGAGTGACCTCCGCCGTGCCTTACGAGAACGTCAGGGTGAGGGTCGAATCCACAATCGGAGTCTATGGCGTGGGTCTTCTCGACGCCATCACCGATGAGGACCTCAAGGCGCAGTACGCCTCCGAGGAGAAGGCCGGAGTGCAGCTCAACCCATCCATTTTCGCGAATGGGGAATGGGTCAAGACCTACGGCAGCACGGGCCATCCTCTCCGCTATACCTACGCTCTCTCCCGCGGGCCTCTGCAGGATGCGGCCGGAGCCAACGCCATCTGGAACATCACCAACGTGACCCGCAGCGACCGCCGCTACAACTATATGACCACGACCTACGCCCGTGTAGCCTCACAGGACACGGAAGTGCAGAGTGAATTCTACAAGTACTTCCCGGAAGAGAACAAGACCGGCGACGTCGAGAAGGACATCTACAACTACCTTACGGCCAAGGACCTGGAGCCGGAGATGAGCGACAGCGAGTACACCGACTTCATGATATGGCACCGCGGACTCGCCGTCCCTGCAGCCCGTGACCTGGATGACGCCGACGTGCAGAGGGGGAAGGCCCTCTTCTCAGAAATCGGCTGTCAGTACTGCCACAGGCCAAGCTGGACCACAGGCGAGGACAAATTCACCGACCCTAACGGATTTTTCGAGGACGGGGACTCCCGACTGCCGCGCTATCCGAATCAGACCATCTGGCCATATACCGATATGGTGCAGCACAGGCTTCATATGGTCAACGATATCCGCACCGGCTGGTGCCGCACCACTCCTCTCTGGGGACGCGGACTCAGCGAAATCGTGGGCGGCGGAGTCGAGAGGATGCACGACTGCCGTGCAAGGACCGTGATCGAGGCCATTATGTGGCACGGTTCCGCTCAGAGCGATGCCCGCGAGTCGGTCGAGAAGTTCAGAGCTCTCTCCAAGTCCGACAGAGACGCGGTCGTGAAGTTCATTGATGCAATCTGATGCGCTGCAATAAAGACAAGTTTCTTAGATACTGTACATTGAGTCTGTGGAGCCTGATTGTGCTGACCCTTGTCGCCGCCACCGTCGTCGAGAAGGTATGCAGCACGGATCAGGCCCATAGCTCGATTTACGGCAGTCTGTGGTTCGTCGCGCTCTGGTGTGCCGCCGTGCTGTGTTCCTGCTGCCATATTATGCGACGCACTCTTTACCGCCGTCCGGCGGCTTTCCTGCTGCACTGCTCTTTCGCGGTGATACTTGCCGGGGCGCTGCTGAGTTTCATCTTCGCACAGAAGGGCGGCATCCACCTCAGGACGGGGGAGGAAACCGCCTCCTTCACGCTTCCGGACGGCCGCTCGGCGGAGCTTCCTTTCAGCCTCAGGCTCGACGAGTTCAGGGTTTCCTACCATTCGGGCAATGTCCTGCCGTCGGACTACAGTTCGCTGGTGACGGTCAGCGAAGGGCAGGGGAGCGGCCCAATGACCATCAGTATGAACCATATCCTCTCCAGAAGCGGCTATCGCATCTATCAGGCAGGTTACGACAGCGATTCGCTCGGGGCAAGCTTCAGCGTGTCCCACGACCCTTGGGGGACGGGCGTGAGCTATTGCGGCTATGCGCTACTGCTCTTCTCGATACTCCTCTACTGCTTCACCGACAAGCACTGCAGACAGATATTCCGCAAGGCCTTCGCCTCCGCGGCGGCCGTCTGCCTCTTCGCTCTCGGCGCTTCAGCCGCCACTGCTCCGAAGACTCTTCCGAGGGATGTCGCAGAGGAGTTCGGAACTCTCTATGTCTGCTATCAGGGGCGCGTCTGCCCGCTGCAGACAGTTGCCAAAGACTTCAGTACCAAGCTTTATGGCAGCTTCGGCGTGCAGGGCTGCAGCGACGCTCAGGTGCTGACCGGCTGGATGTTCTACCACACGAGCTGGAAATCCAGGCCTATGCACCGTCGCCGCAGCGCCGGCGACGAGGCCGACAGGGCCCGTACGGTCAATTCCCTGTATAGCGGCGAACTGCTGAAGATCTATCCCTGCGCCGACTCGCTCGGAGTCGTGCGCTGGTATGCCCAGGGCGACCGTCTGCCGGAGGGGATTCCCGAAGAGCAGTGGATATTCATCCGCAAATCCTGGGATTATATCTTCGAACTGGTGATGAACGGCGAGTATGACTCTCTCTCCGAGTCCCTCTCCAAGATCCGCCAATATCAGCGCAAGGTGGCCGGTGACGGATTGCCGTCCGATTTCCGCCTTTCCGCCGAACGGCTCTACAATTCTTTCCCGCCGATCTTTCCTATGGCGGGCATAAGCCTGCTCTCCGGAGTGCTGCTGCTCGCTCTTTTCTTTGCGGCCTCGCTCAAGGGTGCGGCACCGGATTTGCGCGTGAGGGGAGGTGCTCTGCTGGTCTGCGCCGTGCTCTTCCTCTATCTCAGCGCCATGGTTGTGACCAACTGGGCCGCTTCCTCCCATATTCCTCTCTCCAACGGTCCGGAGACGATGATGGCGATCGCCTGGACGGCTCTGCTGCTGGGTCTTGCGCTCGGCGGCAGGCTTCCGGTTCTCAGACCATTCTCCCTTATCGTCGGGGGACTCGCGATGGCTGTCTCCGGGATGGGAAGCGCCAATCCGGCCGTGACCGCGCTCGTGCCGGTGCTATCCTCGCCACTGCTGAGCATTCACGTGTCGCTGATAATGCTTTCATATACGATTTTCGCGCTGATGATGATCAACGGAGCCGTAGCGCTTGCGCTTTCGGCAGGAAGGCCTTCCCCGCGCAGAGCGGATGCGGTCTCCCGTATGGCCGACCTCTCTCACGCCCTGATACTGCCCGGAGTATTCCTGCTCGCGCTCGGCATCTTCGCCGGTGCGGTGTGGGCCAACGTCTCCTGGGGTACGTACTGGAGTTGGGATCCGAAGGAGACCTGGGCGCTGATTACGATGATGATTTACGCTGCCGGCATCCATACTTCGAGCCTGCCGCGTCTCGCTTCTCCGAAGGCTTTCCATCTATTTACGCTTCTCGCGTTCATAGCGGTCCTG
The DNA here is from genome assembly GCA_963643135.1 of Alloprevotella sp. Lineage (GTDB taxonomy): Bacteria > Bacteroidota > Bacteroidia > Bacteroidales > UBA932 > Cryptobacteroides. The sequence continues at coordinate 57,844 of CAVIJA010000008.1, forward strand.
GTGACCTATTTCGGCGTGAATCTGTTTCTCGGAGGGATGCATTCTTATGCGGGATAATCTCCGCCACGGGCGGAGTTTCCGTCCTATGCCGTTCCCGCTACGGATATCGGCGACCGGTATCAGGTATTGCCGCTTGCTAAAGTTTCCGGATCCATTCCGTCATCTCGGCGAGCACTTCCGGGGAGAACGTCTCCTCGATGCTCTTGTATTCGCCGACCTCGCCGGTCTTGCAGTGCTGGAAGAGGTGGTTGAGTCCCGCTTCCTCTCTGATGACGTTCCTGCCTGTGTCCGGGAGACCCTCACGGAGGGCTGAGAGGTTGCTTGCGCAGTCCACCTGGGTGTCCCTTACTCCGTTCAGCGCCATCACGGGGACGCTTATGCCGCCCAGGATGCTGCGGAGGTCAAGTCCCAGGAAGTACTTCATATATGGGGTGGCAAGCTGCCCTGAGACTGCCATATAGTTCTGCCTCAGGCCTTCGGGGAGACCGTATGCGTCAGCTGACGGGAGCGGCATTCCGCCTGCGGCCGCCTCGAATGCGTCCTTGAGCAGGCGGCAGTAGGAGTCGGTGTCGGCCTTGCTCACTCCTGCCGTCTCCAGCGCCCTGCGGTTCTGCCTGAGGAGAGTTTCCGCTCCGGAGACTATCATCCCGGCGAGACTGACTGCGAAGTCCGCCTTACCCTCTGCGGCGAGCATCAGGGCTATGCTTCCGCCCTCGCTATGTCCGAGGACGCCGACTTTCTCGAATCTTCGCCTCAGGAGTCCGATTCCCGCGAGGGCGTCGTTCTTGAGGTCTTCGGTGGTGCAGTTGATGACGTCTCCGCTCGATTCGCCGTAGCCCCTGTCGTCGTAGCGAAGCGTGGCTATGCCCGCCCTTGCGAAAGCGTCGGCGATGACGGCGAAAGGCTTATGGGAGAAGAGTTCTTCGTCGCGGTTCTGGAGTCCGCTGCCTGTGACCATCACCAGGACGGGAGTCTTTCCGCTGTAGCCCTCAGGGAGGGTCAGAGTGCCGCGTAGCGTGGCGTCGCCGTTGCTGAACGAGACCTCTTCACAACTGTAGGGGAATGGCCCGACAGGGGTCTGCGGACGCTTCAGCTCGGGTGCGCCCGGCTTGAGGGTAAGCGGCAGGGTGGTACCGAGCTGGGTGTAGCTGCCGATGATGCTTTTCCCGATCCAGATGCCTTCGTAGGAGGCCATGATGTCCGGAATCTCCAGCTTTATGCCGCCTGATGCAGTGCGGCTGACAGTGACGCCGATTCCCTTTGCGCCATGGTCAGGCGCGTCCAGGGTCGCCTGAGCGTCTTCTATGTTGAATATAAGTGTCAGCTCCATTCCGGAGACCTTGAGATTGCCGCTCCAGGTCCCCGTCTGTGCGCTGGCAGCCGTTGCGGCCAGAAGGATGGCCGCCGTTGAGCTGATGACATGTCCGGAGAGTTTCATTGATTGCAGTGTGTATCCGTTTTGTGTTGCTTTGCCGTGCTTCGTGTTACAGTGTTTTTCTTTGCGTGTAGTGATTGCAGGCGTTTCCGCGTTTTGCTGATTCTTTCTGCAAAGGTATTGATTTTTAGAAGTTGTTCTGAAAGATTTCCTTTTCTTTCTCCGAATCTCCACCAGCCGGACTTCGGGGCGGGAATTCCGGCAAATAAAAAGGAGACTGCTTTCGCAATCTCTTTTTGTGGGAGCTGAGGGAGTCGAACCCCCGACCCTCTGCTTGTAAGGCAGACGCTCTGAACCAACTGAGCTAAGCTCCCGAGCGATTATGTGATCCCGTTTCGTTTGGGCAGCACAAAGGTACTACAATTATTTTATTCACCAAACTTTTTTTTGATTTTTTTTGATTCTTTCTGTGCTGCGACATTTTTCCCCGACCTCTTGCAATTATTGACCCCGTTTCTGCATCTACTGAAAGTATGAGTCGGATATTTTTGATTTCCATACTGTTGCCGATTATGGCCCTGTCGTGCGGCAAGTTCGGGACTTCGGGGGATGCCTCCTGCTATGAGCCTACTTGGGTCGCCGCGTATGAGTGTCCTCTGGATATCGAAGGCTACCGTGGAATCGGGCTTATGCTGGTGCAGGGGAGGACGGACGATGACCTGCGTCTTAATTCTTCCGGTGCTGCGGCCTCACTGGTACTTGGTGCAAGGATTTATGATGATGGAATTCTCCCGGAAGGGGTCTATGGCCCGGATGCCGGAGATGGCGGGTGTCTGCTGATGCCCGGTTCCAGAGGCGAGTCGGGATATATCGAGGGTTCATCGGTTGCGGAGAGGCTGCCGGACCGCAATCTCACCAAGTCCTATGCGGTGAGGCAGGGGACTGTCACGGTTGAACGTGTCTCGTCCGATGCCGACGGCGGACTTCATATCCGTGCGGAACTTGAAGCTGACGGGCGCCGCTTCGAGTTTGAATATTGCGGGAAGGTCCAGGATTTCGGCCTGGCTGCCTTTGCTGCGCGGGCGGCGTCGGACGGTTGGTGAAGGCCCGAAACTTCACCAAGTTTTTCTCATTTATCCGGTTATTCTTGCTACATTTGCAGAGTTTCTCCTCGTGAGAGGCGGAACTGACCGACTGGGGATGTTTTGGTTTTGACAGCATTGATTTTGGTCGGTAAGCACGCCGGGAGTAGGAAGCTGGCCCGTTAATCCCAGTTTTCAAGCCATAACTGGCAACTACAACTACTCATACGCTTGCTAGTCTCCAAGAGACTGAGCATCAATCGGGGTCGCCAAGGTTGCGGCACTGACGTATATCCCTCCAGCTTTAGGCCGGTTCAGTCTGGGTAAAGGGGTATCATCAAAACCGGATGCGGGGGACGGACGCCTCTAAGGCCCCTTAAGATTTCAGAGGATAAGCCGCTGCTGGCCCGTCTTCCGGCAGGCTGCGGTCGACAAACAAAGGAAGAATAAGCGTGTAGAAAGCCCTCCGGGACGATGTTTGGACGGCGGTTCGAGCCCGCCCATCTCCACAGTTGATTGCATATCAACAAATTAGAGGTTTTACAAACAGATTTGCGAACAGAGTTTGTGAGTTTGTCCTTGTAAAACCTCATTGTATAATGTACCCCTTTCTGCTTCGGATGGTTTGAGGTATCTGGATAGAGACGCTCAAGGAGTCCGGATTTGAGGCAATGAGGAAAGGACTTGCTCTCTTTGTCATTGCCGGCTCCGACCGGCAATCTCTGCCGGCTTGGCCTCACCACGTCATTGCCGGCTCCGACCGGCAATCTCTTCCCTGCGACAGCAAAAGATGCCCGATCAAGTCGGGCATGACGGGATTATGCAAGTTTATGCCGTTTTGTAAATAGGGGAGGGTAAAAGTGCGGATATCCGCAAAAATACCCGCTAAAGCCAATCGGAACTTTGTAAGGGTCCATATAATTACTATATTTGCAGGGTAAAAGTGCGGATAACCGCAAAAATGCCCCCTAGGAATGAGAATAGAACGCAAGAGAGACCTCCGAAGATTGATCGACAGCCGCAGGAACGGCCAGATAAAGATTATAACCGGCATCAGACGGTGCGGCAAA
>CAVIJA010000009.1:0-57964 GCA_963643135.1 Alloprevotella sp.
TAATCTTTGCAGTTTAGTATTATTTGTCCCGCAAACATAGCATCTTTTTCGTTAGTTCGACATACGGAAACATCAATTCTAATAAGAAACAGCAAAACTTCAGATAAGAAACGTAAAAATTTTATCTTATGCTGACTGCAAGGAAGAGATTGCCGGTCGGGGCCGGCAATGACGGGGAAGGCAGGAAGAGATTGCCGGTCAAGCCGGCAATGACGCTTCTTCGTCATGCCCGACGTGATCGGGCATCAGTGCGATTGTAGCAACATTTCGGGGAATTGCAAATCTTCTCGGCTTTGTCGCTGATTTTTCATATTTTTGCCATTGTTTGTTGTTTACTCTATCGACCATGGCACAGTACAGACTCATACCCTACGGGATTTCGGACTTCGCGCAGGTGCGCGGAGAGGACAAGTATTATGTCGACAAGACAATGTATCTCCCGAAGATGGAGGCCGCGGGGAACTTCCTCTTCCTCATCAGGCCGCGACGCTTCGGGAAGAGCCTCTTTCTGTCTATGATGAGGTACTATTACGACGTCTGCGAAAAGGACAATTTCAGCAGCCTGTTCTCGGGCCTGTGGATAGAGAGCAACCAGACTCCGCTGATGGGAGGATTCCAGGTGCTGTATCTGGATTTCTCGCAGGTCGGCGGGGATATGAACAACCTGTTCGACCGCTTCAACAGCCGTACGGGAGCTCTGATTGACAGCTTCGCGAGACGGTACGAAAAGTTCTACTATGACGGGTTCGCAGCCGATGTCGCCTCAAAGTCGGATTTCCGCTCAAAACTTGACCTGATTACCATCAGGGCCAAGGAATTCGGACATCATCTCTATCTGATTGTGGACGAGTACGACAACTTCACGAACACCGTTCTCAATGTCGAGGGAGAGGAGGTCTATCACGCGATGACCCACGCCGAAGGCTTCTACCGCGACGTGTTCAAGCTCTTCAAGCCGAACTTCGACCGCATCCTGATGATGGGCGTGAGCCCCGTGACTATGGACGACGTGACGAGCGGGTACAACATAGCCACCTCCCTGACCCTCGACCCGGACTTCAACATGATGCTGGGATTCAGCGAGACGGAGGTGAGGGAGATGATACGCTACTATCAGAGCGTCGGGGCGCTGAAAGCCGACGAGGATGCACTGATCGCGGAGATGAAGCCCTGGTATGACGGCTACTGTTTCTCCACGGAGTCCCTCAAGACCGACCCGAAGATGTACAACACCGATATGGTCAGCTACTACATCCGCCATTATGTCGGCAAGGGCTGCGCGCCAAAGGAGATGCTCGACCGCAACACCGCCACCGACTACAACAAGCTCGACAAGCTCATCCGCCTCGACAAGCTGGACGGAGACCGCAAGAGCATCATACTGGAAGTCGCACAGAACGGCTTCACTCTCGGGGACGTGCAGCCGTCGTTCCCGGCGCACAGGCTGATCGAGCCGGACATGTTCAAGAGTCTGCTCTACTACTACGGCCTGCTGACGATAAGCGGCACCCGCGGGGTGAACACCATCCTCAGCATCCCTAACAACAATGTGCGCAAGCAGTTCTACGAGTATCTCGTAATCGAGTACAACAAGATACTTCAGGTGAATATGTCCAAGCTTTCCGAAGCCTTTGACTCCGCAGCCCTCGACGGCGACTGGAGGCCGATGATGGAATATATCTGTCAGCAGTATCACGACACCACCTCAGTGCGCAGCCTCATCGAGGGTGAGAGGAACATACAGGGATTTATGACGGCATATTTCAGCCTCAGCCCGTACTACCTCACCAATCCGGAGGTGGAGCTCAACCACGGCTACTGCGACTTCTTCCTGATGCCGGACTTCCACCGCTGCGAGACCACCGCCCACGCCTATATAGTGGAGCTGAAGTATCTCAAGATGGACGCGACCGAAGAGACTGCGCAGAAGCAGTGGGACGAGGCCGTGGAGCAGATCCGGGGCTACGGTCGGGGAGACAAGGTCAAGGCTCTCTGCGGCAATGCCGCACTGCACCTGATTGTCGCACAGATCAAGGGCAGCGAGCTTTACAGGCTGGAGGAAATTATAGGGGCTTGAGATTGCCGGTCGAGCCGGCAATGACGGGAGATACCCGGTCAAGCCGGGTATGACGCAGGGCCGGCAATGACGGGAGCTGCTACTGCCGGGCGGAGAGGGTTTCCACGCAGCGGCGTATGCCGACGGTCCAGTACGGGACGCTGACACCGAAGGTCTCCTTGATGAGGGTCTTGTCGAGCACGGAGTAGGACGGACGGATGACGCGGCTCGGGAACTCGTCGGAGTGGCAGGGCAGTATCTCGCAGCTGTCGCGGCCCGCATATCCGGCCACAGCCTTGGCGAAATCGAACCAGCTGCACACCCCCTCGTCGGAGAAATGGTAAACCCCGGGATGCTCCGCGTATCCCCGGGTGGAGATGATTTTCAGTATGGCCGCGGCGAGATTGAGGGCATAGGTGGGAGTCCCCGTCTGGTCGAAGACCACCTTGAGCTGCGGCTTCTCCGCAGAGAGGCGCAGCATAGTCCGCAGGAAATTCCGGCCGAATTCGCTGTAGAGCCAGGCGGTGCGGATGATCACGCAGTTGCAGCCGGAGGCGAGTATCTTCTGCTCCCCGTGAAGTTTGGTAAGGCCATAGACCCCCGTAGGAGTCCCCTTTCTGTCCTCACGGCAGGGAGTGTTGTACGGCTCTGTCCCGAACACGTAGTCGGTGCTGATGTGGAAGAGCGTGCCTCCCGCATCCTTCATCGCAAGGGCCAGATTCTCCGGAGCGGTGGCGTTGAGGAGTTCGGCAAGCTCACGCCTGTCCTCAGCGGCTTCCACATCGGTGAATGCGGCACAGTTCACTATGATATCCACCTTCTCGGAAGACACTATGGCGCGTACCGCCTCAAGGTCGGTGATGTCCAACCTTCGAGTGTCCGTGCGGACGCCGTCCCCGGCGAGACGGCGGAGCATCCCGATTTGCTCGTCGGAAGCCTCGTTGACGTCCGTGAAGATATAGTTGTCCCCGGAGCCGCAGCTCACGATACGGAGTTCATTGCCGAGCTGGCCGTTGGCTCCTGTCACCAGGATATTCATAGAATGTCGGGATTTTGCTTCTCGGCCTCATCCGCTATCCGCACAAGATACTGGCCGTAAGAATTTTTGAGCATCGGCCTCGCAGCTTCCCGCACTTCGGACGGGGTGACCCAGCCGTTACGCAGGCCTATCCCTTCAAGGCAGGCTATCTTGAGTCCCTGCCGCTTCTCGATGGTCTCGATATAGGCTCCGGCCTCGGCGAGAGAGTCGTGGGTCCCGGTATCGAGCCACGCGAATCCCCTTCCGAGAGTCTGCACCTTGAGTTCGCCTCTGCGGAGGAATTCCTGATTGACCGTGGTGATTTCGAGTTCACCGCGTGCGGAAGGCTTGATATGTTTCGCTATGTCGACCACCCTGTTGGGATAGAAATACAGCCCGACCACGGCATAGTTGCTCTTCGGGGCTGAAGGCTTCTCCTCAATCGAGAGGCAGTTGCCGTCCCGGTCAAATTCGGCCACGCCGTAGCGCTCAGGGTCGCCGACCCAGTAGCCGAAGACCGTCGCCTTGTCCTCCTGCCCGGCAGTCTTCACGGCATCCCTCAGCATACCGGAGAACCCCGGTCCGTGGAAGATGTTGTCCCCCAGCACAAGGCACACGGAGTCATCGCCTATGAACTCCTCCCCGATGATGAAGGCCTGCGCAAGCCCGTCGGGAGACGGCTGCTCCGCGTAGCTGAAATGCACTCCGAAATCGCTGCCGTCCCCGAGAAGCCGCCTGAAGGACGGCAGGTCGTATGGGGTGGAGATTATGAGTATGTCCCGTATCCCCGCAAGCATAAGCACGGAGATGGGATAATATATCATCGGCTTGTCAAAAATCGGGAGCAGCTGCTTGCTGACTCCCTTGGTGATAGGATAGAGGCGGGTTCCCGAACCGCCGGCAAGGACTATTCCCTTCATTACAGTTCCGGCTCCTCCCCCGCTTCGTCAAAATATTCCCTTGCCACGTGGCACACCGGACACTCCTTCGGAGCCTCCGGCCCGACATGCTTGTACCCGCATACGGAGCATATCCATTCTTTGTTCTCTTTTGCCATTTTAGAAGCTGTTTTGAAATGGTTTACCGCAAAATTAATCCTTTATTCTTATTAAGCAAAAAAATTATTGTCCTGCGTAAAAGGAGAAGCAGAGAAGCCGGAACGGCCGGAAAGCCCGCAGACGGTAAGCGGCAGGCAGAAGACAGCAGGCGGCAGCTAGCGCCGCAAGTCCCGGAGCGTGAAGCTGAAGCCGAGTCCTCCGCCCTCGACGCAGTACGCGCGTATGGCCCCCTTGTGGAAGAGCACCGCGTTCCTGACGATGGAAAGGCCCAGGCCGGAACCGCCCGCCCCCTTGCTCCTGTCGGAGTCGAGACGGTAGAATCTCTCGAATATCCTCTCCAGCTGATCCGGGGAGACTCCCCTGCCGGTATCGTGATAATCCAGACTGTACGTACCGTCCGCAGCCGTGCCGCCGACATATATCACGCAGTTGTCGCCGCCATATTTGACCGTGTTCTCCACAAGATTGCGGAATATGGCATAGACGAGCTGATAGTTTGCCGTCACGCAGACCGGAGGGAGACCGTTCTCCACCGTGATGCCGTGAGCCTCCAGCGCCCCCGCCATCTCGTCCGTCACCTCAAGGAAGACGTTGCGGAGGTTGACAGGCGTGAGCTTGAATTGGTCAGGCACTTCTTCCAGCTTGGTAATCAAGGAGATGTCGGTAATCATATCGGAGAGGCGCAGGGCCTGCAGATATGAGCGTTCGATAAAGAGACGCCGCTTGTCCTCGCCGAGTTCAGGATGGTTGACGATAGTCTCCAGATATCCCTGTATGCTGCTGACCGGGGTCTTGAGTTCGTGGGAGATATTGCCCGTCATCTCGTGTTTGAGCCTCCGCGTCTCGCGGTCGGAGAGTTCCGCCTCCCTGCGCTCGTAGCGGTCGGAGAGGTATATCAGAGTCAGCAGGGCCAGCACGAGGAGGAAGAAGATGCTGAGTATGAGCATCCAGTCCGTTCTGAAGAACTTGCTCAGATTGACCTCGAAGAGCTGGGCCACACGCACGATGCGGGCGTTGTCATAGGACTTGGCGTAGTAGAAATACTTCTTGCTCGAAGTGGCGGACTTGCGGATGGAGCTTCCGCTGCCTTTCCTCAGGCAGTCGCGGATTTCCGGACGCTGAAGATGGTTCTCCATCTCGGGAACCGGCTGCGAGGAGTCGAAGACCACCCTGCCCTCCGGGGTTATCACCGTAACCCTCAGGTCATCGGGCATATAGCGCGTCACCTCCGGCACGGAGTCCGAGACGGCTATCATATCGGCATAGCTCTCAAGCCGGGACTTGATGATGGCGCGACGGTAGCTGTCCTCGCTCACCAGACCGAGGTTGACGGTGATGAGCGCGAAGACCACGAAAACTGCGGATACGGTGAATATCAGCTTATTCCGGTAGGTCATAATGCGAGTCAAGATAGTAGCCGAAGCCGGTCTTGTTGCGTATGATGTCGTGATACCTGCCGAGCTTGCTCCGGATACGGGCCATATGCACGTCCACGGTCCGGTCAAGCACGTATGGCGCGTCTTTCCAGAGGTCGGAGATGATGGCGGCCCTTGAGAAATAGGTGTCGGGACGCTTCGCGAGCAGGGCGAGCAGGTCGAACTCCTTGCGCGACAGCGGCAGGGGTTCGCCGTCAAGCTCCGCAGTCTCGGAGCCCAGATCGACATGCAGGCCTCCGAAATCCAGCACTTCCGCCTTCGGAGCATCGGACCCCGTGCGTCTGAGCACGGCTTTCACCCGTGCCAGCACTTCGTTGACGGAGAATGGTTTGGGGATATAGTCGTCGGCCCCGGCGGAGAATCCCGTAAGCACGTCATTCTCCGTGCCGCGCGCGGTGAGGAAGATGATGGGGATATGGTTGCTCCCGTCAAGGCGCAGCTTGCGGGCCAGCTGGAATCCGGACATCCCCGGAAGCATCACGTCGAGGAGAATCAGTGCGGTGTCGGACGAGAGCAGCTTCAGCCCCTGCTCGGCGGAAGGGGCGGCAAGCACCCGGTATCCGGCACTTTCCAGATTGAACGTCAGAATCTCGCGGATATCCGCCTCGTCTTCGATGATAAGTATCTCCGTCATATTCTCCCTTTTTCCTTCTGCGCAAAGTTATCATTTCCGCAGTGATAATGCACCTGTGATTGTTAAATTTCTGTTACATCGCGTGTCAGATATGTTAAATTTTGGGGATTTTTGTCATTTTTGCGGCACAAAAAACTTTTCAATGATTCTCGGCATCATCACCCTTCTCGGCGCCCTCGGAATGTTCCTCTACGGAATGAATCTGATGAGCACCGGACTCCAGAAAGCCGCGGGCGACGGTCTGCGCAGATTTATCTCCTCCATCACTTCGAACCCCCTCAAGGGAGTCGCCACGGGCATGGGAGTCACGGCGGTGATTCAGTCCTCAAGCGCCACCACGGTGATGGTGGTCAGCTTCGTCAATGCTGGCATACTGGCCCTGAACCAGGCCATAGGGGTGATAATGGGCGCGAATATCGGCACCACCTTCACCGCGTGGATCATCGCCCTCTTCGGATTCAAGGCCGACATCTCCATACTTGCCGTGCCTCTGATGGCAGTAGGGTTCCTGCTGAGCATCTCAAAGAGAGGCAAGTGGCGCGACATCGGGGAGATTGTGGTCGGATTCAGCCTCCTCTTCCTCGGGCTGTCGTTTATGAAGAACTCTGTGCCTGACCTCGAATCCACGCCGGAGGTTCTCTCGTTCATCAGCTCGTGGTCCGGACACGGCATCCTGTCCGTGATTCTGTTCGTTGCGGTCGGCACGGTGCTGACCCTCGTCCTGCAATCCTCCAGTGCAACCGTGGCGCTGACTCTCATCATCCTCAATATGGGATGGATACAGTTCGATATGGCGGCGGCGATGGTGCTTGGAGAGAACATAGGCACGACCATCACGGCCAACATCGCGGCGGCGGTGGGCAACGTCAACGCCAAGCGCGCCGCCCTCGCCCACACGGTGTTCAACGTCTTCGGCGTAATCTGGGCCGTGGCCCTGTTCCCCTACTTCCTCTCGCTGATACGGATGCTGATAAATGCCCTCGGTATGGGCGGAAGCGCGGAGACCCCGCTCTACAGCATATCGATGCTGCATACGGTGTTCAACCTCATCAACACGGGCATCCTCATATGGTTCATCCCGCTGATAGAGAAGACGGTATGCAAGGTCATCAAGGACAGCCCCAATGCGGATACGACAGGCCGGCTGGTCTATATCAACGCCGGACTCATCGCCACTCCGGAACTCGCGCTCACAGAGGCCGAGAAGGAGGTCTGCCATTTCGGCAGGATTATGCACAAGGGTCTCGGCTACGTAAAGGAGGCGGTCTCGGCTTCGGATTCGGAATCGTCCTTCGAGCCGTGGAGGGAGAAACTGGTCAAATATGAGGAAATCTCCGACCGCATCGAGTACGAGGTTGTCAGCTTCCTCAACAAGGTCAACCGGGAGGGCCTGAGCGAGTCCTCCGAGCTGCGTATCAAGTCGATATACCGGATTGTGGGAGAGCTCGAGTCGCTGGGCGACAGCGGAGAGTCCGTCAGCCGTCAGATAAGCCGGGCCATATCCCGCTCGCAGAAGCTTCTGGACGAACACAAGCAGGGGCTGAACGAGATGATAGAGCTGCTCTCACGGGCCTACGACGCTATGATATACAATCTCGAGAACAACGGCAGCATCACCGACATCGACAATGCCGTATCCGCCGAGATAGAGATCAACGAGAAGCGCAACTCCCTGCGCGACAAGGAACTGCACCGCGTGGAGAACGACGGCGAGGCCTATTTCGAGAGCGTGCTCTACCTTGGCCTCATCGAGACCCTGGAGAATATGGGCGACTTCGTCATAAACATATCCCAGGCAGCGGTGAGCTGGCGTCAGGGACGGCCTGGCCTCTATTCTGCCTGGGATGATTGATTGAGAGACGGAGAGAATCCGGCGCTATTTCAGCATCTTCTCACTGCGGGAGATGAAGTCCGCGAGAGCCTTGCCCTTGAGCATTCCGTTGCCAAGCAGGGCGAGATCCACCACCTGATGCAGGAGTTCGCAGTCCTTCTTCTCCTCCCATATCTTCGCGATCAGCGGGTTCTCCATATTCACGATAACGTCATATGACTCCGGCATAGAGCCGTAGAAGTTCATTCCCCCGCCCATCGAACTCATCTCGCGGTAGCGGCGCATAAACTCGTTGCGCGTAATCAGCACCGGAGCGGAACCTTCCCCGAGATTCCTGGCCTCGACCGTATATTCGTTCCCTTCGGGCAGCACGGCCTTGAAGAGAGAATCCAGTGTCTTCTTGTCCTCCTCGCCCAGTTCCGGTTTCACCTTCTCCTCCTTCGGGATGAGATTGTCCGGGGAGTCGCTGTCCACGCGGGCGAAGCGGGTATGCTCAATCTTGCTTTCGAGCAGGTTGACCCAGTGGCTGTCCAGCTCGCAGTCCATCAGCAGCACGTCGTAGCCCATATTCTTCGCGGTCTCGATGAAGCTGTACTGTTCGTCAGGCTTGGTCGCATAGAGATAGACCACGTTCTTGTCCTTGTCGGTCTGGGCCGGCTCTATCGCCTTGCGGTAGTCTTCAAGGGAGAAGTACTTGCCGTCGGTGTTCTTGAGCAGGGCGAAGTTCATCGCACGCTCGCGGAACTTCTCGTCGCTGAGCATTCCGTATTCGATGAAGAGCTTGATGTTGTCCCACTTCTGCTCGAACTGCTCACGCTGCTCCTTGAATATCTCCTCCAGGCGGTCGGCGACCTTCTTGGTGATGTAGGTGCTGATTTTCTTGACGTTGGCATCGCTCTGGAGATAGCTTCGGCTGACGTTGAGAGGGATGTCCGGGGAGTCTATCACACCGTGGAGCAGGGTCAGGAAGTCCGGCACGATATTGTCCACGTGCTCGGTGACGAACATCTGGTTGCAGTAGAGCTGAATCTTGTTCTTGTCTATCGCCATCCGCTCCTTGATTTTCGGGAAGTAAAGCACGCCGGTGAGGGTGAACGGATAGTCCACATTGAGGTGAATCCAGAACATCGGATCCTCCTCCATCGGGTAGAGTTCGCGGTAGAACTTCAGATAGTCCTCGTCCTTGAGGTCAGAAGGGGCCTTGGTCCAGATGGGCTCGATGGTGTTGATGACATTGTCCTCGTCGGTCTCGACGCTCTTGCCGTCCTTCCACTCGGTCTTCTTGCCGAAGACCACGGGGACGGGCATAAACTTGCAGTACTTGCCGAGAAGCTGGCTGATGCGGCCCTTGGAGGCGTATTCCGAAGAGTCATCGTCGAGGTAGAGGGTTATCTCCGTACCGCGCTCAGTCCTCTTGCTTTCGGACATCGAGTATTCAGGAGAGCCGTCACAGCTCCACAGGACAGGTTTCGCACCCTCCTTCCAGCTCAGCGTGTCGATGGTCACCTTCCCGGCCACCATAAAGGCTGAATAGAATCCCAGACCGAAGTGCCCGATGATGGAACCGATCTGATCCTTGTACTTCTCGAGGAATTCCCCGGCGGAGGAGAAGGCTATCTGGTTGATATATTTGTCGATTTCCTCTTCGGTCATACCTATGCCCCGGTCTATGACCTTCAGGACCTTCTTCTTCTCGTCCAGCTCGACGCTGACCTTGAGCTCGCCCAGTTCGCCCTTGAAATCCCCGCTTGAGGCTAGAGCCTTCATCTTCTGCGTCGCATCGACCGCGTTGGCGACGATTTCGCGCAGGAAAATCTCGTGGTCGGAATAGAGGAACTGCTTGATTACAGGAAAGATATTCTCGGTGGTAACGCCAATCTTGCCCTTAAGTGAATCTTTTGCCATATATTCTAAGTTTTAAAATTCAAAAGCCGGATGCATACTTCTGCACCCGGCCTTGAAAAATCAAATTATGTTCCAGTGACAAATTGTCATATTCTGTTAGTAATGATGAAAAAATAAGTTGGTAAAGTTTTGTAAAGGATTTTTGTAGATAAATTTGTTTGTGAAGAAGGAGCGTACCGGGGTACGTGACTGATGAACAAATGAATTTAGAACAAAAAGACCAGCAAAAGTACCAAGTTATTTTTTAGGAATTACTTAGCACTGGAGGACGAGACCATCTCTCCCCTATTGAAGGACACCGTGCACCAGTCCAGATTCTCTCCATCCAGCAGGAACCGGGCATTGTACGTCCCCGTGGGAACGAGGTTGTAGGTGACGCTGAAAGTGTTTTCATCGCGCTCCCAGGCATATTTCACCTCACCCTCGGAAACGAGCGAGAAGACAAAACCTCCCTCCTCGTGATGGCTGAGAACAAGATCCGAGAAAATCCACTTCTCTTCAAGTTCATCATCCGCCCCGACTCTGCTTACGTTGAGAGAAAACTCCAGAGAAGAGCCCTTGTACGTCGATGTCCAGGCATTGTCCCCCACCCGCTTGATGACGGGACAGACGTCCCTGTCCGCCGTGCCGGTGAACGTGGTCCCCTCAACGTTGATATCCGGGTAGGATCTGAGATTGCGCAGCGTCACATCCACGCTGGATTCGACCATATGCGAGGTGTAGAGAGTAAGATCGTAGTGAGTCCGGTTGAAGTTGGTCTCCTCCGAGACCACGCAGGAAGCGAGCATCAGCACTGCCGCCGCAAAAGCGAAAAACTTCTTCATTACTAAAATTTATAGCCAACTCCGGCTGATATACCATTATATAAAGTCCCCAGACCCAGCTCGGCATAGCCGAAAAATTTCCGTCCTGCCTCAATCCCGAAAGGAGCCCACTGGATGGCGGCATCCCAAGAATTGTCCGATTTTCTGAGCTCGAAGTTAAAACTCTCCCTGTCCCTCCGTTCGAATCCGAAACACTTGACGGCCCCTATGCCGAACTTGCTGTAGAGGCGCACCGCCGGGCGGTTCATATAGATGAACTTGACCTGGGGGATCAGGCAGAAAGCCACACCTGACTTCGTGCCCGTCTTCTGCCGGGTGACGCCGCTGTACAGCTCGTGCCACACCGGGGTGATGGAGAAGTCTGCCGCCACAGCTAACCAGCGGGCAAGCAGGTATTCAGCCCCGAGGCAGAACGCTCCGGTCGAACGGGTCACTCCGTTGTACTCGCCATAGATTTCCGAAAGCGGCTTCCCGGAATCCATACGCCAAAAACTATAATACACCCCTTCCGCAAATGTCGCGGCGGTATATGGCGGCGTGGCCATTCCGCCACGCACGGACCATCTTTCCTTCTTCCAGAAATCCCGGGGCGAATCCCATCTGACTTTCCCAAGGACTTCGCAACGGGCCCGCTCCGCACTTACGGAATGCTCCGTCAGCACGACGATGCTCTGAGCGGATACGGAAGCGATGCCCGCAGCCATAGCCGCGAGCATCGCAAATATTCTAAACCTTTTGACCATACTGTCCTATAGACGCACGGGAGCGGTCAAACGTTGCATATTTATTTGTAGAGGAAACGCTTGATGCTCATCTTCGGAGTCTTCTCGAAAGGCACCATCACCACTTCCACCTTCGCTATCTGGCTGTAGCCCGGGAGCTGGCGGTTGGAATTGATGCGTATCTTCTCCGGAACGTCGGAAACGGCCTCCTGGTCGAGTTTCGCCGCCTTCATCGCGTCATTGTCGAGATATACGAGGGCGACAAGCTTGCCGGAGCGGTCCACCACGATGGACTCGGAGACGTATTCCTGGTTGTTGATCACGGCCTCAAGCTCCTCCGGATAGATATTCTGTCCGTTGGCGGAGAGTATCATACTCTTGCTGCGGCCCCTGATGAACACGTTGCCGGCCTTGTCGATGACGCCGAGGTCTCCGGTGTGCAGGAATCCGTCCTCGGTGAACGCGGCCTTGTTGGCCTCCTCGTTCTTGTAGTATCCTATGGTGATGTTGGCTCCCTTGGCCTGAATCTCGCCGGCAATATGCTGAGGGTCGTCGGAGTCGATGCGGGCCTCGATGCAGTCTATGATCTTGCCGCAGGAACCCTGGGCATAACGTGACCAGTCCTCATATGCGAGCAGCGGAGCGGCCTCGGTCATACCGTAGCCCACCGTGTAGTGCAGACCTATGCGCCTGAACCACTTCTCGACCTCGGGATTGAGGGCCGCGCCGCCCATTATGTAGTGGCGCACCTTGCCGCCGAACGCGGTGTCGAGTCCGGAACGCATCTTGTTGAAAATAATCTTGTTGACCCCCGGAATGGCGATCAGCGCACGGATATGCCACTTGCTGAGCACCGGCTTGAGCGAAGACTTGTATATCTTCTCCATCACGAGCGGAACGGTGCAGATCATATACGGACGCACGTCCTTCATCGCCTTCAGCAGCAGGGACGGGGCCGGGGTCTTGCCGAGGAAATATACGGCGCTGCCTCCGGAAAGCGGGTAGAGGAACTCATAAACCATACCGTACACGTGCGCCATCGGGAGCATCGAAACGAGAGAATCTCCCTGATATACAGGTACGTGGACATGTCCGTACTCGATGGAGGCGCTGAGGTTGCCGTAGGTCAGCATCACGCCCTTAGGGGCGCTGGTCGTGCCGGAAGTGTAGTTGATGACCGCAAGGTCGGCGAAATTGTCGGTCGGGAAGCTGACGTCGCCCGTGGAGAAGCCGTTGGCGAACTTCTCGGCGAAAGCCTCGTCCATCCCCTCGAAGGCCTCCTTGAACTGCTTGTCGGGAGCGTAGAGGAGAGAGAAGTCGTCCACGTTGACCGCGCCCTTGATCTTCGGCATCGCCTTGGGGTCCAGCTTGTCCCATATCTCCTTGTCGGTGAAGAGGATGACGCTGTCGGAATGGTCAGTCAGATGGCTGACGCTGTCGGGATGGAAGTCGGCGAGAATCGGCACGATGACCGCCTCGTATATGTTGACCGAGAGGAAAGTGACGCCCCAGCGTGCGGTATTCTTGGCGCAGAGGGCTATCTTGTCTCCTTTCTTGACTCCGGCCTTCTCGAACATCATTCCGAATTTCACGATGTTCTTGGAGAGGTCGGCTCCGGTGAATACTTCTCCCTTGTAGTTGCAGAGGGCCGGCTGGTTCCATCCGGCCTTGAGGGTTCTTTCCAAACAGCTGAGATAATGTTCCATTTTGCTTTTCGATTTTCCGGCAAAGCTACGCACGCGCGTGCGCAATGCCAAGGAAGCGGCTTGCAATGTGGTGGATATTTGCGATATTTGTGGCGAAACACGATAATCCGTGGTGAATCAAAGATGAAAAAGAAGCCCATAATCGCACTGATCTATGATTTTGACGGGACTCTGTCTCCCGGCAATATGCAGGAATTCGGATTTATCCAGGCCGTCGGCAAGACAGCCGAGGAGTTCTGGAAGATGAGCGACAGCATAGCCATCGGACAGGACGCGTCCAACGTACTGGCCTATATGAAGCTTATGTACGACGAGGCGAAGCGCAACGGGATAGAGCTGCGCCGTGAGGATTTCAACCGTTTCGGCAAGGACATCCGCCTCTTCGACGGAGTGAAGGAATGGTTCGCGGCGGTCAACGGATACGGACGCGAGAAGGGCGCCATAGTCGAACACTACATCAATTCCTCCGGCCTGAAGGAAATCATAGAGGGAAGCCCCATCGCAGGAGAATTCAAGCACGTCTTCGCGGGCAGTTTCATCTACGACGCCAACGGAGAGGCCGTCTGGCCGGGCATAGCCGTGGACTACACCGGCAAGACCCAGTACCTGTTCAAAATCAACAAGGGCATCTTCAGCGCGAGGGACAACAAACTCGTCAACGCCTCAACCTCCGATGACAAGAAGCGGATTCCGTTCAGCAATATGATTTATTTCGGAGACGGGGACACGGACGTGCCGTGCATGAAGATAGTGGGGATGTTCGGAGGACAGTCCATCGCCGTCTATGACCCCTCTGACGCGCGCAAGAAGGCTGCCGCGCAGAAACTCAGACGGCAGGGACGGGTAAGTTTCGCCATCCCTGCCGTCTATACGGCTGATTCAAAGGCTTTCAGGCTGGTGAGAGCCATCATCGACAAGATCATCGCCGACCACGAGCTCGACCTCCTGAAGAAAAGAGCCTGACTCCCTCTGTCAGAGCGAAGTGCTGCCGAAGTCTGCCGAGCGGTCTCCGGTGCTGCTCTTGCCGAATTCGTAGTCGTTGCCCGGAAGTATCGCGTTGAGCACGATGCCGGCTATGGCCGCGGTGGCAAGGCCGCTGAGGGAGGTGAATCCGATGCTGATGGCATCGCCCGCGCCATACTTGATGCCGATGGCCAGCACGAGGATGATGGCCGCGATGAGCAGGTTGCGCGACACGGTGAAGTCCACCTGATTCTCGACGATATTGCGCACGCCGACAGCTGAAATCATACCGTAAAGCACGAGGGATACGCCTCCGATGGTCGCCGCAGGCATCACTCCGATGAGGGCGGCGAACTTAGGGCAGAACGAAAGTATAATCGCAAACACGGCGGCTATGCGGATCACCCTCGGGTCGAAGACCTTGGTGATGTTCAGCACGCCGGTATTCTCGCCGTAAGTCGTGTTGGCCGGAGCCCCGAAGAGGGAGGCCACGGAAGTGGCGAGACCGTCACCCATCAGAGTGCGATGCAGGCCCGGATCGGCGAGATAGTTGACTCCGGTAGTGGAGGAGATGGCGCAGATGTCCCCGATATGCTCCACCATCGTGGCGAGGGAAATCGGGAGAATCGCGATGATAGCGGCCACCACAAGCCCCCAGTCAGGGTTGCTGAACACGGCGAAGGCGGTATTGCCCCACTCGAAAGGAAGTCCCACCCAGGCAGCATCCTTCACCGGAGTGAAGTCCACCTGGCCGAAGAGGGAGGCGACGAGATAAGACCCCAATACGCCGAGCAGGATAGGGACGATTTTCACCATTCCACGGCCCCAGATATTGCAGACGATGATGATGGCTATGGCAAGCAGGGCTATCCACCAGTTCTGGTTGCAGTTCTGGATGGCCGAACCGGACAGGGTGAGACCTATCGCGATGATGATTGGCCCGGTCACGACCGGAGGGAAGAAGCGCATCACCTTCCCGGCCCCGAATGCCGCGAAAAGTCCGGCAAGGACGAAATACATCAGCCCGGCGCAGAACACTCCGATGCAGGCATACGGAAGCGACTGCGCGAGGGTCATACCCTTGGCCATCCCCATCTGGGTGACGGCGGCGTAGCCTCCGAGGAAGGCGAAGGACGAGCCGAGGAAGGCAGGCACCTTCATCTTGGTGCAGAGGTGGAAAATGAGAGTTCCGAGTCCGGCGAACAGCAGGGTCGCGGATACGGACAGCCCGGTGATCACCGGTACGAGGATTGTGGCCCCGAACATAGCGAAGAGGTGCTGGAGTCCGAGGATGGTCATCTTGCCCTTGCCGAGGGTGCGGGCATCGTAGATTGTCTGGTCTTTCTGTACTTTAGCCATAATATATGTTAACGTAAGTGTTTACTATTCCCACTCGATGGTTGCAGGCGGCTTGGAGGAGATGTCGTAGACGACGCGGTTGATGCCGCGCACCTTGCGTATGATTTCGTTAGACACGTCGGCGAGGAAATCATACGGCAGATGCACCCAGTCCGCGGTCATTCCGTCCACGGAAGTGACGGCCCTCAGGGCCACCGTACTCTCATACGTGCGCTCGTCCCCCATCACGCCCACGCTCCTGACCGGAAGCAGCATGGTGCCGGCCTGCCAGATGGAGTCGTACAGACCGTATTCGTGCAGTTTGTCAATGAATATCGCGTCGGCCTCCTGAAGTATCGCGACCTTCTCCGGAGTCACCTCGCCGAGTATGCGTATGCCGAGTCCCGGACCCGGGAAAGGGTGACGGCCCAGGATGGCCGGATCCAGCCCCAGGGCCTTGCCGACCCTTCTGACTTCATCCTTGAAGAGCAGTCGCAGCGGCTCCACCACCTTGAGATTCATCTCCTTGGGGAGTCCGCCCACATTGTGGTGGCTCTTGATGGTGGCCGACGGGCCCTTGACGGAAGAGGACTCTATCACGTCGGGATATATCGTCCCCTGGGCAAGCCAGCGCGCGCCGCTTATGGTCTTGGCCTCGGCGTTGAACACCTCCACGAAATCCCTGCCGATGATCTTGCGCTTTTTCTCCGGGTCGGTCTCCCCCGCGAGGTCGGAGAGGAAGCGGGACGCTGCACGCACCCCCTTCACATTCAGCCCCATCCCCTCATAGGAGCGGAGCACCTGCTCGAACTCGTCCTTGCGCAGCAGCCCGGAATCCACGAATATGCAGTGCAGCCTGCGGCCTATGGCCCTATGCAGCAGCAGTGCCGCCACACTCGAATCCACGCCGCCGGACAGTCCGAGTATCACGTCGTCGTCCCCCAGCTGCTCCTTGAGGGAGGCGACCGTCGACTCCACGAAATTCTCCGCAGTCCAATCCCCCTTGCAGCCGCAGATACCCATCACGAAATTGCGCAGGATGTCCGTACCGCACTCGCTGTGGTGCACTTCCGGATGGAATTGTATTCCCCATATGTTCTCGGAACGGAAACGGAAGGCGGCATTCTCCACGCTGCCCGTGGAACCCGTCACGACAGTGCCGGAGGGCAGACGGGTGATGGTGTCCCCGTGTGACATCCACACGACGGACTCCTGCGGAAGTCCCTTGAAGAGAGGGTCGGACGGATCGATGACCCTGAGGGTGGCGCGTCCGTATTCGCGTGAGCCTGCCGGAGCCACTTCTCCGCCGCCATCATAGGCGAGCCACTGTGCGCCGTAGCAGATGCCGAGCAGCGGAAACCTGCCCCTGAGTCCGCTCAAATCCGGCTGCGGGGCTTCCGCATCCCTGACCGAAGACGGGCTTCCGGAGAGAATCACTCCCTGCACCCCGCTCAAGTCCGCGGGAATCCTGTCAAAGGGCCATATCTCGCAATAGACTCCGATTTCGCGCACCCGCCGCGCTATGAGCTGGGTATATTGCGAGCCGAAGTCGAGAATCAATATCTTATTCACCTCTCGTATAATTTGGGGTTTCCTTGGTGATGGTGACGTCGTGAGGGTGGCTTTCGGCCATTCCGCTCGCCGTCACGCGGGTGAAGCGGGCCGACTTGAGGGCTTCGAGATCCCGCGCGCCGCAATAGCCCATTCCGGAGCGGAGTCCGCCGACGAGCTGATATACGGTCTCGGAGAGAGTGCCCTTATAAGGCACACGCCCCACGATGCCTTCCGGGACGAGCTTGTTGAGTTCGGTCTTGTCCTCCTGGAAATAGCGATCCCTGGAGCCGGCGGCCATCGCGTCGATTGAACCCATACCGCGATATGCCTTGAACTTGCGTCCGTTGTAGATGATGGTCTCTCCCGGAGACTCCTCCGTGCCGGCGAACATAGAGCCGCACATCACGCAGTCCCCTCCGGCGGCGAGAGCCTTGACTATGTCACCCGAATAGCGGAGACCGCCGTCGGCGATGAGGGTGGCCCCGCTGCCCTTGATGGCCTTGTATGCGCCGTAGATGGCGCTGAGCTGAGGCACTCCCACTCCGGCCACGATGCGCGTCGTACAGATGGAACCCGGCCCTATGCCGACCTTCACCCCGTCCGCACCGGCCTCGACGAGGGCGCGTGCGGCCTCCTCGGTAGCCACGTTGCCCACCACCACGTCAAGTTCCGGATAGGCTTTCTTTATCTTTTTCAGGAGTTCTATCACGTTTCTGCTGTGTCCGTGGGCGCTGTCCAGCACGACCGCATCCACGCTCTCGGAGGCGAGAGCCTCCACCCTTTCGAGCGCATCGGCGGTGATGCCCACTCCCGCAGCCGCCCTGAGGCGGCCCTTCGAGTCCTTGCAGGCATCCGGATGGAGCCTCTCCTTGATGAGATCCTTGTAGGTGATGAGGCCCACTATATGTCCCTCCTTGTCCACCACCGGAAGTTTCTCCACCTTGTATTTCTGCAGCACGCTCCGGACATAGTCGCGGTCAGTCCTCGTATCGAGCAGGGTCACAAGCCCCTCGGAGGTCATCACGTCCCTGACGGGAACGTCGGGATTGTCCTGGAAACGCACGTCGCGGTTGGTCACTATGCCGACCAGCTTCCTTTCGGAATCCGTGACCGGAATGCCTCCGATGTGGTTGTCGTGCATCAGGCGGAGCGCATCTCCGACGGTCTGATCCTGGTCGATCGTGACCGGGTCGTTGATCATTCCGTTCTCGGAACGCTTCACGCGGCGCACCTGGGCGGCCTGCGCAGCTATGCTCATATTCTTATGAATAACGCCGATACCACCTTCTCTTGCTATTGCGATGGCCATCGGCGCTTCTGTTACGGTATCCATTGCGGCGGATACTATCGGGATGTTGAGGTGAATGTTGCGCGAAAAGCGGCATCCGAGACTGACCTCCCTCGGCGTGACTTCCGAATACGACGGAATCAGAAGCACATCGTCGAAGGTGAGGCCTTCCATTGCGATTCTTTCTTCTACAAATGACATTTTACTGAGGAACTGTTTATGGCCTGCAAATTTAGTAAAATTATTTCGTATTCATACCTTTCTCCTTGCGCTTGCGGTACATCTGATAGGTATTGTAGCAGTTGTGCCAGATGCTGTAGAAGCCCTCCGCGACCGAAGTCACGGGGGTGAAGAAGGTGTAGCCCATCCACATCCCGAAGACAGTGTTCTTCTGTCCGAAGGCCTGGCCCGCCGATATCGGGCAGGCGAAGCGGCGTCCGATCCTGCGTCCGGCCCAGAACTGGAACGCGCAGGCGATAATCGACGCGGCGAAAACTTGGAAGATGATCGCGGCTCCAGAAGAATTGTGCACTATCGCGCGGGTGCTCATCAATATCGCGAGGCTGAGCGACACGGACCAGATGTAGAAAGAGAGATTGGTGTAGGCGAGAAGCCTTGCGTGCAGACGGGGCAGCAGATACCTCACGGCCCAGGCGCAGAGCGCAGGCAGAATCAGCAGCGGGAACACCTTCGAGAGTATTCCCGCAAAGGCCCTGAGGAAGGAGAGTTCGGCAGAAGGGTGTATCAGCGGCACGGTCAGCGGCACGAGGACGGCTACGGCGACGTTGACCATCACGGTGTAGGTGACGACCCCGGCCATATTGCCTCCGAGCTTGCCGGTGACGACGGCGCAGGCCGTGGCCGTAGGGCAGATGACACAGAGCGCAAGAGCCTCGAAGCCGTAGCGGAAAGGCAGACCCGGGAAGAATATCAGCAGCAGGGCGAGCAGGGCGAAAATCCCGCACTGGAGCGCAAGGACGCGGAACATCCAGTGATGCAGGCGCATCTGGCGGGGTTCTATCTTGCAGAAACTCAGAAAGAGCATCGCGAATATCAGCAGAGGCTGGAGATGCGTGATGAAGCTTTCGAGAAAAGGCCCTGCGGGATGCAGGGCCGGAACGGCGTCATAGATCAGATAGGCCGACGCTCCCGCCACCATCCCGATGATGAGAGACCAGTCTCTGAGAAATTTACGTAAGGTATATCTATATTCTGACATCAGTTTTCGTCTTTCATCCTGTCAAGGAAACACTCTATGGTGTTCTCCATCAGCATAGCTATGGTCATCGGGCCCACGCCTCCCGGCACGGGGGTGACGAAAGCGGCCCTGCGGGACACGGATTCGAAGTCCACGTCACCGGCCAGCTTCCCGTCGGAAGTGCGGTTCATCCCCACGTCTATCACCACCGCACCCGGCTTGACCATATCTCCGGTGACGACCTTCTCCTTGCCCACGGCCACCACGAGGATGTCGGCAAGCAGGGTCACGGCCTTGAGGTCGGCCGTGCGGGAATGTGCCATGATGACGGTGGCGTTCTCGTCGAGCAGGAGCTTGGCGACAGGCTTGCCGACTATGTTGCTGCGCCCGACGACCACGGCCGTCTTACCCGCAATCGGCACTCCCGTGCTCTTTATCAGTTCGATGACTCCCTTGGGGGTGCAGGGCTTGATGCAGGGCGTGCCGGTCCAGAGCGAACCCACGTTGAGGATGTGGAATCCGTCCACGTCCTTCTCGCGGGAGATGGCATATATCACCTTGGACTCGTCAATATGCGCGGGCAGCGGGAGCTGCACGAGGATGCCGTCGATGGTGTCGTCCCTGTTGAGCTTGTCTATCATCTCCAGCAGGGCCTTCTCGGAAACGGTCTGCGGCATCGACACGAGACGGGAGTTCATCCCGACATAGGCCGCCGCCTTGACCTTGTTGCGCACATAGACCTGGCTTGCGGGGTTCTCCCCGACCATAATCACCGCGAGCGAGGGCTTGCGGCCATATTTCACTTCGAGAAGTGGAATCTGCTCCTTTATCCTGTCCTTGACGGCCAGGGAGACGGCCTTGCCGTCTATTATAGATGAAACGCTGTGTTCCATAGCATAATGGGCTATATCGTTACGGTAAAAAAGATTGTCGCATCTGATGCGCGAAATTCCGGAATAGACCTTCTCCCGCGCCTCATATATGTCGCGGCCTTCGGCGACCGCCATCAGCACCCTGCCTCCGGAAGTGACCATCCTGCCGTCCCTGAGGGCGGTGCCCATAGAGTAGAGTCTGACGCCTTCGACGTCTTCGGTCCGCTCTATCGCGAAGCCCTTGTCGTAGTGTCCCGGATAGCCTTTGGAAGCCAGTACGACACCCATGGTCACCGCATCCTTCCACTTGAGAGGAGCAGGTTCACGGCCGCTCGCGACAGCATCGAAGATGTCGTAGATGTCGCTTTCAAGCAGCGGCAGCACGACTTCAGTCTCAGGGTCGCCGAAACGCGCGTTGAATTCTATCACCTTCACTCCGTCCTCAGTCTTCATCAGACCGCCGTAGAGGACTCCGCTCAGAGGCAGGCCTTCGCTGCACATAGCCTCCGCCGTGCGGCAGAGGATCTCCCTGTAGGCGAAATCCCTGTCCTCATCGCTGATGAACGGAAGTCCGGTGTAGGCCCCCATTCCGCCGGTGTTGGGCCCGCGGTCGCCGTCGAAGGCGCGCTTGTGGTCCTGGGCGAGAGGCATAGGATAGACCCTGTCGCCGTCCACGAAGCACATGAAGGAGAATTCCGGCCCTTCGAGCCAGTCTTCCACTATGACCCTGCCCGCCCCGAAGCTGCGGTCCAGAAGCATATTCCTCAGGGCCTCTTCGGCCTCCTTGAGGTCCGAGGCGATGACAACCCCCTTGCCTGCGGCGAGGCCGTCGTACTTGATTACGGCGGGGAAAGGTCTGCCGCTCACATAGTCGAGAGCCTCCGCATAGTCGGTGAAACTCCGGTAGAGGGCGGTAGGTATTCCGTACTTGAGCATCAGGCGCTTGGCAAACTCCTTGCTGCTCTCTATTGCGGTCGCGGCGCGGCTGTGGCCGAATATCCTGAGTCCCGCCGCTCTGAAAGAGTCGACGATACCCGCGGCCAGCGAGGCTTCGGGCCCCACTACCGTGAGGTCTATCCCCGTGCGCAGCGCGAAGTCCCTGAGGGAGTCGACGTCAGTGTCGGCAATCTCAAGATTGTGCGCCTGCTCTCCTATGCCTGCATTGCCCGGAGCGCACCATATCTCCCCCACCTGAGGTGAGCGGGTCAGCGCATCCACTATGGCGTGGCAGCGGCCTCCGCCGCCTACAACGAGAACTTTCTTCATAAAGTCGGTAAACTTTAATGCTTGAAATGTCTTACCCCCGTCATCAGCATCGTGATGCCGCACTCGTCGGCCTTGGCGACGGCATCTTCGTCCCTGATGCTTCCGCCCGGCTGCACTATGGCGCTCACCCCGTATCCGGCGGCGAGGGCGACGGTGTCGTCGAAAGGCAGGAAGCCGTCGGAAGCGAGCACAAGGCCCCCGGTATATCCCGCGTCGCGGGCCTGATCGAGAGCTATGCGGGCGGAACCGACGCGGTTGGTCTGTCCGGCCCCGACCCCGACGGTGTGTCCGTCATACACAACGGCTATCGCATTGGACTTGATATGCTTGACGATTCTCCAGCCGAAATCCATATCGCGCATCTGAGAAGGCGTCGGCTTGCAGCGGGTCACACACATAGACGGGTCGGGCTTCTCCACGGCCGTATCCAGACTCTGGGCGAGCATCCCTCCGCAGACGCTGACGTACTGCATCTGCGGCCTGCTGTCGGGGGTCATATCGACCTTGAGCACCCGGAGATTCTTCTTGGAGGAGAGTATCTCAAGAGCCTCCGGAGAGAAGTCCGGAGCGATGACTATCTCGAGAAATATCGGCTTCATCCCCAGCGCAATCTCGGCCGAGAGGGTGCGGTTGACCGCGACGATACCGCCGTAGATGCTGACCCTGTCGGCCTCGTATGCGGCCTTCCAGGCCTGCTCGACCGTAGCTGCGACGGCAGCCCCGCAAGGGTTCATATGCTTGAGGGATATGCAGCACGGCTCAGTGAAGTCGCGTATCGTGCAGAGGGCCGCATTGGCATCCTGGATATTGTTGTAGGACAGTTCCTTGCCCTGTATCTGTTCCGCAAACGGGAGCGCATACGGACACTTCTCCGCAGCCGAATAGAACTTTGCTTCCTGGTGGGGATTCTCCCCGTAGCGGAGAGGCTGCCTGAGTTCGTATTCGAGGAAGAGCTTCTCCGGAAGCCCCGCCTTCTCCCTCATATAGGAGGCTATGCGGATATCGTATTCCGCAGTGTGCGTATAGGCCTTGGCGGAAAGCTTCAGGCGGGTGGCGTCGGAAGCCGCGCCGCACTCCCCGAGTTCGGAGAGCAGCGTCCCGTAGTCGGCCGGATCGCAGACCACGATGACGTCACGCCAGTTCTTGGCGGCACTTCGCAGCATGGACGGGCCACCGATGTCGATATTCTCCACGGCCTCCTCCATCGTGACCCCCTCGCGCTCCACCGTCTGACGGAAAGGATAGAGATTCACGCACACGAGGTCTATCGTCCCTATCCCCTGCTCCTCGAGCGTCTGCATGTGGGAAGGCATATCGCGGCGGGCGAGAATGCCCCCGTGCACCTTTGGATGCAGGGTCTTCACCCGACCGTCGAGAATCTCCGGAAAGCCGGTAACCTCACTTATCCCCACGGTCTTCACACCGCTGTCATCCAGCAGTCTCCTCGTGCCGCCGGTGGCGATTATCTCCCAGCCGAGAGAGACCAGACCCCGGACGAAAGGCACAAGGCCCGTCTTGTCGCTTACGCTGACCAATGCTCTTTTCTTCATATCGATTCTAATAATTTTCCTATCGTCTCCACATAGAGGCTGTGCTCTATCTTCTGTCCTATGCGATGCACCTCCTCCGGATCGTCCCCTTCGTAGTCGAACGCCCTCTGCGCGATGATGCGCCCTCCGTCCAGCTCCGAAGTGACGTAATGGATGGTGATGCCGTAGACCTTGACCCCGAATGCGACGGCCTGCTCCACGGCGTGCGCCCCGCGGAAAGACGGGAGCAGGGAGGGATGGATATTGACCATCCGTCCGCCATAGGCGTCAAGCAGCACGTCTGAGACGATGCGCATATAGCCCGCAAGACAGACCATATCCACTCCGAGAGCATCCATCCTCCGGACTATCTCACTCTCGTAATCGGCCTTGCAGCCATAGTCGGCCGGACTGAAGACGAAACTCTCCACTCCCCGCACGCGGGCTTTCTCCACCACTGCGGCGGCAGGCTTGTCACAGACCATCAGCACCACCTCCGCATTGAGCCGCCCGTCGGTGCAGGCGTCGGCTATCGCTTCGAAATTGGATCCAGTGCCGCTCGCGAACACGGCAAGCTTTCCCTTCCTTTCCATATCAGATTATATTGACTCCCGGCCTGTCCGTCACCTTGCCTATCACCGAAGCCTTCTCGCCGTGGGAGGCGAGGATGCCAATGGCCCTCTCCGCCTCGGAAGCGTCGAGGACTATGACCATGCCTATTCCCATATTGAAGATGTTGAACATCTCCCTGTGCGGCACTCCGCCCCATTTCTCCAGCATACGGAACACGGGCAGAATCTCCCAGCTGCCTTCCCTTATCTCCAGCCCCTGCCCGTCGTGCAGTACACGCGGGATGTTCTCGTCGAAGCCTCCTCCGGTGATGTGGCTGATGCCGTGCACGTCGCAGTTGCGGATCACGTCCAGCACCTGCTTCACATAGATGCGCGTAGGGGTCAGAAGCACGTCTCCCAGACGGCGTCCGCCCAGCTCGGGGATCTCATCGGCATAGGACAATCCGCTGTCGGAGACTATCTTGCGCACGAGGCTGAATCCGTTGGAATGTACCCCCGAGGAGGCTATCCCCACCAGAACGTCCCCGACCTTCACCTTGCTGCCGTCGATGAGGGCGGACTTCTCCACCACCCCGGTCGTGTATCCGGCGATATCGTACTCCCCGCCTTCATACATCCCCGGCATCTCGGCCGTCTCACCTCCGACCAGCGCACAGCCGGCCTGGCGGCAACCCTCGGCGACCCCGGAGACTATGGCCTCTATCTTGGCCGGTTCGTTGTGTCCCACGGCCACGTAGTCGAGAAAAATCAGCGGCTCCGCCCCCTGGGCCAGCACGTCGTTGACACACATGGCCACGGCGTCGATTCCCACCGTGTCGTGCCTGTCCATAGCGAAGGCTATCTTGAGTTTGGTTCCGACCCCGTCGGTGCCGCTGACCAGCACCGGCTCCCTGACGCCGAGGGAGGAGAGGTCGAACATCCCGCCGAACGAACCTATGCCGCCCATCGAACCGGGTCTTGCCGTGGAGGCGACGTGCTGCCTGATGCGGCGGACAACTTCATATCCGGCTTCGAGGTTCACGCCTGCGTTTTCGTATGATTTTGCCATATGTCTGATTGTTTTTGATTATTCTCCCAGGGACTCCAGTCTTCGCAGCACCTCCTCGTATGAGGGCATTATGTTGCCGAGGTCGTGGCGGAAACGGTCCTTGTCCAGCCTGTTGAGCGTGACCGCATCCCAGAAGCGGCAAGTATCCGGGCTTATCTCGTCCGTCAGCATTATCCTTCCCCCGGAGTCGCGCCCGAACTCCAGCTTGAAGTCGACAAGCCTTATGCCTGCCCGCCCGCAGAGTTCCGTGAGCAGGGCGTTGACCTTGCGGGCGATGTCATATATGACGTCAAGGTCTTCGGAGGCGACTATCCCGAGGGCCACGGCCTGGCTGTCATTGATCATCGGATCTCCGAGGGAGGAGTCGTTGTAGTTGAGGTCATAGATGACCGTCGCGGGCTTCATACCCTCCTCCAGGGAGAGCCTGTCGGCAAGCGAACCGGCGATATAGTTGCGCACCACAAGCTCCAGCGGAATGGTGCGGCACTTGCGGCAGAGCTGCTCGCGCTCGTTGAGCCTGGAGATGAAATGGGTATATATCCCGTTGCGCTGCAGATAGCCGAAGAGGCGGGACGAAATGCCGTTGTTGACTATGCCCTTGCGCGGGAAGACCGCCGTCTTGACGTTGTTGAAGGCAGTGGCGACATCCTTGAAACGGAAAATCACCTTTTCCGGGTCGTCGGTGGCAAAGACCTGTTTCTCGTTGCCGTCGAATATCAGTTCTCCCTTGACCATAGAGCTATCTTTTCTTGCGGAAATATCTCACGGCGTTGTCGAAGAGCGGCTGCTCCAGATTCTCGTCTATGTTTCTGAACAGATTCTTCTCGTAACGCTCAGAATGTCCCATCTTGCCGAGTATCAGCCCGTCCCTGCTGATGATGCCCTCGATGGCATAGAGCGAGCCGTTGGGATTGTACGGGGATTCCATCGTCACCTCTTCGGTTATCGGATTGACATACCGGAAGGCCACCTGACCGTTTTCGAAGAGTTCGCGGGCGAGAGCCTCGCCGACTACGAACTTGCCCTCGCCGTGGCTGAACGCCACGGTATGGATGTCGCCCTCCTTCATCCCCGCGAGCCACGGGGAGCGCGTCGAGCAGACACGGGTACTCGCCATGCAGGAGATGTGCCGGTTGATGTCGTTGCGGAAGAGAGTCGGAGAATCCGGTCCCACGGAACCGGTCCTGCCGTATGGCAGAAGCCCGCTCTTGACGAGGGCCTGGAAGCCGTTGCAGATGCCGAGTATCAGTCCGCGACGTTTCAGAAGGGCGTCTATAGCCTCGGATATCTCCTTGTTCTCCAGCACGTTGGCAATGAATTTACCGCTCCCGTCCGGCTCGTCCCCCGCGGAGAATCCGCCCGAAAGCATCAATATCTGACATTCGGAGATGTTCTTCTTCATCTCGGCGATGGAACTCAGCACATCCTCCGCGCAGAGGTTGCGGAAGACCCCGAAGCGCACCTGTGCGCCGGCCTTTCGGAAGGCCTTGGCGCTGTCGTAGTCGCAGTTGGTCCCGGGGAATACCGGGATATATACGAGCGGCCTCTCCAGCGGCCCTCCCCCGTAGCACGGCTCCCTGTAGGCGGGAGCGGATACTTTCACCTGCATAAGGGCCTTGTGCGAAGCCGGAACGCTCTGGGGATAGACGCGGGAGTACCTTCTCGAGTTGGCCTCCATCAGGTCGTCTATGCTGACTTTCTCTCCGTTGATGCGTATCACGCAGTCGTCGCCGTCAGTGACAGTTCCGAGCCTTACGGCGGAAGGGAAGTCGAGTTCGGTCTCGGACTCCACCACTATGGACCCCGGAACGCAGCGGAAGAGCTCGTCCTCGCTGATGCTGAGCTCCGCTCCGAACATATTGCCGAAAGACATCTTGGCTATGGCCTCGGCCACTCCGCCGAAGCCGACGGCCCAGGCGGAAACGATGTCGCCGGAGCGTATCCGGGAGCGGATATAGTCCCAGGAGGCCTTGAGACCCTCCACGTCAGGCATCCTGTCGGGGAGCGGGGTATGGCGGAAGAGGTATATGCGGTTGCCGCCCCATTTGAACTCCGGAGATATCACCCCGGAAGCGTCCACGATGGCTATTCCGAAGGATATGAGGGTCGGAGGGACGTTGATGTGGGCGAAGGTGCCGCTCATCGAGTCCTTGCCGCCTATGGACGGAAGGCCGAAGGCAAGCTGCATCCTCAGAGACCCCAGCAGGGCCGCAAGCGGCTTGCCCCAGCTGTGCGGGTCGGAGGTCATCCTTTCGAAATATTCCTGACAGGAGAAGCGCATACGCGAATAGTCCCCGCCTGCGGCGACAAGCTTGGCGCAGGCCTCTACCATAGAATACGCCGCACCGTGATAAGGGCTCCAGGAGGAGATGAAGGGATTGTATCCGAAAGTCATCATCGAGGCCGTGTCGGTGTAGCCGTCCGCAGGCAGCTTCTGCACGGAAACCTGGGTTTCGGTACTCTGAAGCGCGCCTCCGTAAGGCATCAGCACCGTGGAGCGGCCTATGGTGGAGTCGAACATCTCCACCAGACCCTTCTGCGAGGCCACGTTGGGCATCTCCATCACGGAGAGCATCTTCTCTCTGAGGGAGTTCCCCTGCGGACGGATGTCGAAGGGGTCCCTGTCCTCCACTGCGCCGACCCTGGCGGAGGCATAGTGCCGCGCACCCGCGCTGTCGATGAATTCGCGGCTCAGGTCGGCCACCATCTCCTCCGCATAGAACATCCGCATCCTGCCGCTGCCGGTCACGTCGGCCACGTAGGTCACTTCGACGTTTTCGCTGCGGCAGCATTTCTCGAACGCCTCCCTGTCCGCGGCTTCGACCACCACGGCCATACGCTCCTGAGACTCGCTGATTGCGAGTTCGGTGGGATTGAGTCCGCTGTATTTGACCGGAATCCTGTCCAGATATATGTCGAGTCCCGGAGCAAGCTCCCCTATCGCCACGCTCACGCCGCCGGCCCCGAAGTCGTTGGATTTCTTTATCAGGCGCGTCACGTCCGGGCGGCGGAAGAGACGCTGGAGCTTGCGCTCCTCCGGGGCGTTGCCCTTCTGCACCTCGCTGCCGCAGGTCTCTATGGAGGATTCGTCGTGCTCCTTGGACGAACCTGTCGCGCCTCCTATGCCGTCCCTGCCCGTGCGTCCGCCCAGCAGCAGTATTACGTCTCCCGGGCAAGGGCTTTCGCGGCGCACGTTCTCCGCCTTCACGGCCCCGACGACGGCCCCGACTTCGAGCCGCTTCGCGACATAGCCGTCGTGATATATCTCACGGACCTGCGTGGTGGCAAGGCCGATCTGGTTGCCGTAGCTGGAGTAGCCGGCAGCCGCCTTGCGGCTGATAAGCTTCTGCGGAAGCTTACCGGTCAGCGTCCCGCTGACCGGCCGGCATATGTCCCCCGCACCCGTGACACGCATAGCCTGATAGACATAGGCCCGTCCGGAGAGAGGGTCGCGGATAGCCCCGCCGAGACAGGTGGCCGCCCCGCCAAAAGGCTCTATCTCCGTCGGATGGTTGTGGGTCTCGTTCTTGAACTGCAGCAGCCACTTCTCCATCCTCCCGTCCACGTCCACGTCCACATAGATGCTGCACGCATTGTTCTCCTCGCTCTGCTCAAGGTCGTCCAGCAGGCCCTTCTTCCTCAGATACCGCGCCCCTATCGTGGCCAGCTCCATCAGACAGAGGCTCTTCCCCTCCCGTCCGAGCTCCGAGCGCACGGCCTTCAGCTCCTCGATGGAAGCCTCTATCTCCGGACGGATGAAAGAATCCTCCACCTCCATGCCCTCAAGCTCCGTAGTGAAGGTCGTGTGGCGGCAATGGTCGCTCCAATAGGTGTCGAGGATGCGCAGTTCGGTCTCCGTGGGATTCCTGCGCTCGGAGCGGAAATATTTCACCACCTCCGCGAGGTCGTCCCCGTTCATCGCAAGGCCCCAGCGGGAGCGGAAATCCTCATACTCCGCGGAGTCCATCTGCGTGAACCCGTCCATGACGGCGAGCGGCTTCACCTCGGCCCTGTCGTCATAGTCGAGTACGGACAGGTCCTTGGGACGGGATTCGACCGCATTTATATAATAGTGTCTTATCGCCGCGAGGTCCTCTTCGGAGAGGGAGCCGTCAAAAATCAGCAGACGCGAACTCCTTATCCGCACGTCCGCTTCCGGGTCGATGAGATGCACGCAGTCCACGGCGGACGAAGCCCTCTGGTCGAACTGCCCGGGGATATACTCCACGGCAAGGTATCTGCATCCCTCAAGCGGGCAGTCGTCGCTGACCGTGTCGGTCACCCGCTCGCCGAAGACGGTGTAGCGGCATTTCTCGATCAGGTCGTCCGAGAAGCCGAAAAGGTCATATACGTTCAGCAGCCTGAGGGAACGGATGGAGAGAGAGAGGTTCTCGTTGAATTCATTCTGCAGGCTCACGGCCTCAACCTGAAATTCCGGACGCTTCTCCACAAATATGCGCTGTGCTTTCATATGTCTGCTATAGTTCGGTTTGAAGGACTTTGTCGGCCTGCCTCCGGCGGAACTCTTCGAGCTTTCCGCGCAGGGTCCCGTCCTGCAGCGCAAGTATCGAGACCGCGTAGAGTGCGGCGTTGCGGGCTCCGTTGATGGCCATCGTCGCCACCGGGACTCCGGAAGGCATCTGGACTATCGACAGCAGGGAGTCCAGTCCGTTCAGTGCGGCGCTCCTTATGGGAACCCCTATCACCGGAAGCGCGGTCATCGCAGCCGCCATACCGGGAAGATGAGCCGCTCCGCCCGCCCCGGCAATCACGATGTCCACTCCCCTCTGCACGGCGGAAGCCATATATTCACAGAAAAACTGAGGTGTACGGTGGGCGCTGATGACCTTCTTCTCGTAAGGTACGCCGAATTCGTCGAGAGTCTCACAGGCGGCTGACATCACGTCCCAGTCGCTCTTGGAGCCCATAATGATACTGACCTTCATTGCTACTGACTGATAAGCCACAAAGTTACAACTTCGTCACCTGCTCTGCAAATCAAGTTATCGACAATCCGATGTTGATAACTTTATTCTGCGACAAATCCGATTTTTGTCTATCTTTGCACGATTGCGGTGCAGTCAGCGGAAATCAATGATTCAGGACATTTTGCTCAGAGGCGGCGGTCCCGACATTCTCATAAGGGACGGGGTCATCTGCAGGAAAGGCTACAACCTGCAGGTAGGGCGGGACGTTCACGTAATCGACACTTCCGGATGTCTGGTCAGCTACGGCTTTGCCGACATCCACGTCCATCTCAGGGAGCCGGGACAATCCTATAAGGAAACGATACGCAGCGGCACCCTCGCAGCCGCCGCGGGAGGCTATACCACCGTCTGTGCGATGCCGAACCTCAATCCCGTGCCGGACAGCCCGGAGCATCTCGCCGTCGAGCGGGAGATAATCGGGCGCGACGCCGTCATCGAGGTACTCCCCTACGCCTCCATCACCCTCGGCCGCGAGGGGAAGACTACGGTCGACTTCGCAGCGCTGAAGGGAAGCTGCGTCGCTTTCTCCGACGACGGCAGCGGAGTGCAGAGCGAAGAGACGATGCGCAAGGCTATGACGGAAGCCGCGAAGCAGGACTGCATCATCGCGGCCCACTGCGAGGACAATTCCCTGCTCAATGGAGGCTACATCCACGACGGACGCTACTGCGCCGCGCACGGTCACCGGGGCATCTCCTCGGAGAGCGAGTGGAGACAGATTCAGCGGGATCTGCGGCTCTGCGAAGAGAGCGGCTGCCGCTACCATATCTGCCACGTCTCCACGGCAGAGAGCGTGGACTTGATCCGCAAGGCCAAGAAAGCCGGGCTGAGGGTCAGCTGCGAGACAGCCCCGCACTATCTCTGTCTGTGCGAGGACGATATGCGCGAGGACGGCAGATTCAAGATGAATCCTCCCCTGCGCAGCGCGGAGGACAGGGACGCCCTGACAGAGGGATTGAAGGACGGCACGATAGACGCGATAGCCACCGACCACGCCCCGCACAGCGCGGAGGAGAAGTCGCGCGGGCTGAAAGGCAGCGCTATGGGCATAGTCGGCCTGGAGACGGCGTTCCCCGTGCTGTACACTTCTCTCGTACTCGGAGGGAAGATTTCCCTTGAAAGGCTCATAGATGCGCTCTGCGTATCTCCAAGGCGCATTTTCCGCCTCACGGGAGGCGTTGTCGAAGAGGGCGCGAGGGCCGACCTGTGCGTAATCGACCTCAACGGGGAATACGTCATCGACAGCGGCGACTTCCTCTCGATGGGACGCTCGACCCCGTTTGACGGACAGAAAGTCCGGGGAGAGGTGAAGCTGACGCTCAAGGACGGGCGGATTGTTTACGAAAGACACTGATATGCAGAAGTTATCATTCAGAATAGACGGCAACGATGCGGTGGCACGGAACACTTTCCGCCTCAGGCTCAGCGCCGACGTCCCCGTCGCGGTCAGCAGCGGACAGTTCGTGGATATCGCGCTGGAGGGGTTTTTCCTCCGCAGGCCTATTTCCGTCTGTGACTGCTCTTCAGACGGTCTTACCCTGCTCTACAAGAGTGTGGGGGCAGGCACCCGGCAGATGTCCGGGATGCGCCCCGGAGAGAGACTTGAACTCCTCTGCGGACTCGGCCACGGATTCTCCCCCGAGGCGTGCCGCAGCGATGCGCTGCTCATCGGAGGCGGACTGGGATCCGCTCCTCTGCACCTGCTGTGCAAGGAACTGCTCGCCCTCGGAAAGAGGGTCACGGTGGTTCTCGGATTCAACGCAAGCGACGAAATCGTGCTGCAGGACGAATACCGCGCCCTGGGCGTCACTCCCGTCATCGCCACTCTCGACGGCGGCGCCGGCATCAAGGGCTTCGTGACGGATGCCATACGCGAGAGCGCGCCGAAGTTCGATTTCTTCTACACCTGCGGGCCTATGAAGATGATGCAGGCCGTCTGCTCCGCGCTGGACTGCGGAGGGGAGGCCTCCCTGGAGGAGAGGATGGGATGCGGAGCCGGATTCTGCTACGGATGCAGCTGCCGCACAATGCTCGGAGCCAGAAGGATATGCAAGGACGGACCGGTTTTCAGAAAGGAGGATATAATATGGTAAGGGATCTCTCGACAAATCTCTGCGGGATACGTCTCGACAACCCCGTAATCCCCGCCAGCGGCTGTTTCGGTTTCGGACTGGAACTCGCCGGCGAATTCGACCTCAACCTGCTCGGAGCCATCTGCCTCAAAGGGACGACGGAATGTGAGCGTTTCGGCAACGCCACCCCGCGCATCGCCGAATGCAGCGGCGGGATGATCAACTCCGTCGGACTCCAGAATCCGGGCATCGACGCCCTCATAGGGGAGAAAGTTCCTCAGTTGCGCAGGGTGTTCCGCAAGCCGGTCATCGCCAACATCAGCGGATTCTCCATCGGAGAATACGAACGCTGCTGCGCCAAGGCCGACTCCAGCCCGGGGATAGACATCATAGAAGTCAACATCTCCTGTCCCAACGTACACGACGGCGGTATGGCTTTCGGCACGAGCGCGAAGGCGGCGTCGCAGGTCACGGCGGCGGTCAGGGCCGTATGCCGCAAGCCGGTGTTCGTCAAGCTCAGTCCCAACGTGACCGACATAGTGGAGATCGCCCGGGCCTGCGAGGATGCCGGAGCTGACGGACTCACCCTCATCAACACCCTGCTCGGGATGAGGATAGACATACGGCGGCGGCATCCCGTCATAGCCGCCGGTATGGGAGGATTCTCCGGAAGAGCTGTCTTCCCGGTGGCGCTCAGGATGGTATATCAGGTCAGCCGCGCCTGCAGCATCCCCGTGATGGGCTGCGGCGGAGTGGCGAGCGCGGAGGATGTGGTGGAGATGATGATGGCGGGAGCTTCCGCAGTGCAGGTCGGGGCGGAGAACATCCGCAATCCGTACGCCTGCCCGGAAATTATCGAGGCCCTTCCGCCTCTTATGGAAAGTCTTGGAATAGAGAAACTTAAAGATATAATAGGAACAGTATGGCAAGAGACGTAATCATAGCCTGCGACTTCAGCGGCAGGAAGGAGACGATGGATTTCCTGGACCTCTTCGGAGAGGGGCGCAAGCCTTTCGTCAAGATAGGGATGGAACTTTTCTACAGCGAAGGCCCGGACATAGTGAGGGCCATCAGGAGCCGTGGGCATAAAATCTTCCTCGACCTCAAGCTCCACGACATTCCCAACACGGTCAGAAAGGCCTGCAGGGTGCTTTCGGGTCTCGATGTGGATATGTGCAACGTGCATAGCGCAGGCACAATCGAGATGATGCGGGCCGCCATCGAGGGACTCACCCGGGCCGACGGGAGCAGGCCGCTGCTGATTGCGGTCACCCAGCTCACCTCCACCAGCGAGGAGCGGATGCGGGAGGAGTTGATGATAGACGCGCCGATAAACGACGTGATAGTGCGTTATGCCTCCAACGCCCGGAGCGCCGGACTCGACGGGGTGGTATGTTCCCCTCTTGAGGCGGGGATGGTGAAACAGGCCTGCGGAAGCGCCTTCCTCACCGTCACTCCCGGCGTGCGCTTCGCCTCGGACAGCAAAGACGACCAGGCCCGCGTCACCACTCCATCACGCGCCCGCGAAATCGGCTCCGACTACATAGTCGTGGGCCGTCCCGTCACCGCCGCCCCGAACCCGGTGGAGGCGTATGAGAGATGTGTCAAGGAATTTCTGAACAAATAACGATATGGAGAGAATCATAGCAAGGGAACTCCTTTCCGTCGGAGCGGTATTTCTCCGTCCGGAGGAGCCGTTCACCTGGGCCAGCGGCATCAAGAGCCCAATCTACTGCGACAACCGTCTGACGCTGTCTGCCCCTATGACAAGACAGAAGATAGAGGTCGGACTGGCCGGGATAGTGATGAAACATTATCCTGAATGTCAGATGCTTATGGGCACTTCGACGGCAGGCATCGCACACGCTGCCATCACCGCTTCCATCCTCGGCCTGCCTATGGGATACGTCCGGGGCGAGGCCAAGAGCCACGGACGAGGCAACCGCATCGAAGGACGGATGGAAAAAGGCGCGAAAGTGGTGGTCATCGAAGACCTCATCTCGACCGGAGGCAGCGCGATAGAGGTCGTGCAGGCCCTCCGTGAAGAAGGGGCGGAAGTGCTCGGCATCGCCAGCATCTTCACCTACGGGATACGCCGGGGACTGCTGCGCCTGGAAGAGGCCGGAACGGTAAACCATTCCCTGAGCAATCTCGACACCCTCGTGGAGGTGGCTGCGGAGGAGGGTTATATCGCAGAGGAATGGAAAAGTAAAATCATCGAATTCAGAGACAGCTTATGAAACACCTTATCGACCCGATGGACCTCAGCCGGGAAGAAACCGACGAGATACTCTCGCTTGCCGAGGACATCATACGCAATCGGGAGCAATACCGGGAGAAGATGGCTCACCGCAAGCTCGCCACTCTCTTCTACGAACCGAGCACCCGCACGCGGCTCAGCTTCACTTCCGCGATGATGGAACTCGGGGGAGGCGTGCTGGGATTCTCCGACGCCAAGAATTCTTCCGTCAGCAAGGGAGAGACCGTGCAGGACACCATCAGGGTGGTGGGCTGCTTTGCCGACATCATAGCGATGCGCCACCATCTCGAAGGTGCGCCGCTTGTCGCAGCCGAGGTATCCAAAGTGCCGATAATCAATGCCGGGGACGGCAGCCACAGCCATCCCACCCAGACTCTGACAGACCTGCTGACAATACGGCGCGAACTCGGAGGGATAGAAGGCATCACCATAGGATTCTGCGGGGACCTGCGCTTCGGGCGCACCGTACACTCCCTGATCAAGGCCCTCTCTCGCTACCGCGGAGTGAGAGTCGTGCTTGTCGCCCCTGACGAGCTGCGGCTTCCGGACTACATCAGGCACGACGTCTGCGACCGTATGGGCGTGGAATACCGGGAGACCGGCAATCTCGACGAAGTGCTTCCTGAGCTTGACGTGCTGTATATGACCAGAGTCCAGAAGGAACGCTTCCTGGACGAAGACGAATTCGACAGGGTGAAGGACAGCTTTGTGCTGGATGCGAGGAGGATGGCTCTCGCCAAGAAGAAGATGGCGGTGCTGCATCCTCTGCCTAGGGTCAACGAAATCCTCACCGAGGTGGACGACGACCCGCGTGCGGCGTATTTCCGTCAGGTGGAGAACGGCAAGTTCGTCAGGATGGCGCTGATATGCAAGCTCCTGGAGTGGAAGGACGACAGTTGCCACGCGATGCCGGAGACGGAATCCCCCACCGTCGACGCCTCCCTGCACTGCTCCAATCCGAAGTGCATCTGCAACAACGAGAAGGTTCAGCCGCGTTTCCGCACCTCCGACGACGGTGTCGCGCGCTGCTGGTATTGCGACGCCAAAGTCAGATAGACCCGACATCCGGCAATTCCTTCCCTTCTTCACAGACAGAATTATCTGCAAAATTTAAAAACTTATATATAGAGATATGGACAAAAGACTGCATCTCGCATCAATTTGCGTAAAAGGCGGCTATGAGCCGAAGAACGGTGAACCGGTAGAGCCGCCCATCGTCCAGAGTACGACATTCAA
This sequence comes from Alloprevotella sp., assembly GCA_963643135.1. Classification (GTDB taxonomy): domain Bacteria; phylum Bacteroidota; class Bacteroidia; order Bacteroidales; family UBA932; genus Cryptobacteroides. The sequence continues at coordinate 35,375 of CAVIJA010000009.1, forward strand.
ATACGACAATTCCGAAGAGATGTCGATGCTCTTCGACCTCAAGAAAGAGGGATATTTCTACACCCGACTCCAGAACCCGACCAACGATGCCGTGGCGAAGAAAATCGCCCAGCTCGAAGGCGGCGTCGGAGCAGTGCTGACCAGCAGCGGCCAGGCGGCCAATTTCTATGCCGTCTTCAACATCTGCGGCGCGGGAGACCACATCGTCACCTCCAACGAAATCTACGGCGGCACCTACAATCTCTTCGGCGTTACGCTCAAGAAGATGGGCATCGAGTGCAGCTTCGTCAATCCGGACGCGAGCGAGGAGGAGCTGCAGAAGGCCTTCCGCCCCAACACCAAGGCCGTCTTCGGGGAGACTGTCAGCAACCCCGGCTGCGCGGTGCTGGACATCGAGAAATTCGCCCGTCTGGCGCATGCCAACGGAGTTCCGCTTATCGTGGACAACACCTTCGCGACTCCGATCGACTGCCGCCCCTTCGAGTGGGGGGCCGACATCGTGACGCACAGCACCACCAAATATATGGACGGCACCGCCACCCAGGTCGGAGGAGTCGTGGTGGACAGCGGCAACTTCGACTGGATGGCGCACAAAGACAAGTTCCCCGGACTCTGCACCCCTGACGCAAGCTATCACGGACTCGTATATGTCGAGGCTTTCGGCAAGATGGGCTATACGACCAAACTCGTGGCACAGCTGATGCGCGACCTGGGTTCCATCCCGGCCCCGATGAATGCGTTTCTGCTCAATATCGGGCTGCAGACCCTCCACCTGCGTATGGAAAGGCACTGCAGCAACGCCCGGAAAGTGGCGGAGTTCCTGCAGGCCGACCCGCGTGTGGCCTGGGTCCATTTCAGCGGACTTGAAGGCGACCGCTATCACGCCCTCGCCGAGAAATACCTGCCCGACGGCTCCTGCGGCGTGATGGCTTTCGGACTCAAGGGCAGCCGGGATGCCGCGATAAAGTTTATGGATTCGCTGCGGATGGTCAACATCGCAACCCACGTGGCCGATGCGCGCACCTGCGTGCTGCATCCGGCAAGCCACACGCACCGCCAGCTCTCGGACAAGCAACTGAAAGAGGCCGGGATTGCTCCCGACCTCATCCGCCTCTCCGTCGGCCTGGAAGACGTCCGCGACATCATCGCCGACCTCCGCCAGGCACTCGACAAAGCTATTTGACCTGCCGCCTTACTGCCCCCCCCTGTCGCCTGCCTTGCCTAGAAGTGTTCATAAGAACACCGGCGCGGTCGTGGGACTTTTGCCTGCAAAAGTCGGAAAGCGATTGGAAAGCCGCTTCAGCGGCGCGGTGGAGCGTCAGCGAGATGCTTTATGCATCGAAGCAGCGGAGCCGCCCGACGTAGTCGGCATGCCCCTGACAGGGGCTGTCAGCAACAGCTGACTGGGGTTAAAATTTGCGGAAGGCTCCAGGAGCCTTCCGCAGGGGTTTGGGGCGGCAGCCCCAATCTAGATCGTTCCCTGTTCTAGCATCGCAGTAGCGACCTTCATAAAGCCGGCGATATTCGCACCCTTCACGTAGTCGATGCTGCCGTCGCTCTGCGTACCGTACTTGACGCAGGCCTCGTGGATGGACTTCATTATATAGTGAAGCTTGGCATCCACCTCCTCGCCGCTCCAGCTGATATGGGAAGCGTTCTGGGTCATCTCGAGACCTGAAGTGGCCACGCCGCCCGCATTGACGGCCTTGCCCGGAGCGAAAAGTACGCCGTGCTTCTGGAAATAATGTATCGCACCCGGCTGGCAGCCCATATTGGAGACCTCGCAGCAGCACCAGGTACCGCCCTCGACGAGTTCCCTGGCATCGTCCTCAGAGAGTTCGTTCTGGAACGCGCACGGCAGAGCGATGTCGCACTTCACGCTCCAGGCCTTCTTTCCTGCGGTGAAACGTGCCTTGCCCGGGAACTTGGTGGCCATATCCTCGACCATGTTCCGGTTGGAGGCGCGCATCACGAGCATATAATCGATCATCTCCGCAGTGATGCCGTCAGGGATCTCGCATACTCCGTCAGGGCCGGAGACGGCGACCACCTTCGCACCGAGTTCGACCGCCTTCTTGCAGGCTCCCCAGGCCACGTTGCCGAAGCCTGACACGGCTATCCTGCAACCCTTAAGCTCCCGTCCCGCCTTCTCGAGAAGATAGTGCGTAAAATAGAGAGCGCCGTAGCCGGTGGCCTCCGGACGGAGGATTGAGCCTCCCCAGGTGGCTCCCTTGCCGGTGAGGACTCCGGTATTGTATTGACGGGCAAGCTTCTTGTACATTCCGTAGAGATATCCTATCTCGCGTCCGCCGACTCCGACATCGCCTGCAGGGATATCCTGGTCAGGGCCGATGCAGTTCCAGAGTTCAAGCATAAACGCCTGGCAGAAACGCATTATCTCCTCGTTGGACTTGCCGGTAGGATCGAAATCCGAACCGCCCTTCGCTCCGCCCATAGGCAGGGTCGTGAGGGCGTTCTTGAAGGTCTGCTCGAATCCGAGGAACTTCAGCATGGACGGAGACACCGCCCTGTGGAAGCGCAGTCCGCCCTTGTACGGGCCGATGGCGCTGTTGAACTGAATCCTGTATCCGGTATTGGTCTGGACATCTCCCCTGTCGTCGACCCAGGTGACACGGAAGGTGAAGATACGGTCCGGCTCCACCATCCTCTCCACAATCCTGGCCTTCTCGAACTCAGGATGCTGATTATAGACTTCCTCAATGGATTCCAACACCTCCTGTACCGCCTGGAGATATTCGTTCTCTCCCGGGTACTTGGCCTGGAGACGGGCCATTATGTCCTTTGTCTTCATATTGTTATGTGGTTTATTTGACCTCCCAGGTTGAACCGCTGTGCAGGAGGTCATCTACACAGTGTATCTTGGATTTCATCATCACTTCCTTGACCTGGTCGCGGACGCCGTCATCGTAGGTGATGTCCTTCACGTCGCGGATCACGCCGAGAGCCACCGGATAGTCCGGACCCTTCATCTCGGCCAGGGCCATATGTATGCCGATATTGTCGGCGTGCGCATCGTGGATGAGGATGTCCTCTTCGGTGAAGCCGCCCTCGCCGATGTGGACGGCCCGGATTTTCCTGCCGTCATAGATTAGGCCCTTGTCACGGTTCTTGCCGAATATCATCCTCTCGCCCTGCCTGAGGACGATGGTGTGGTCGGCCTTCAGCTCCGGATTTGAGAGGTCCTTATGCGCTCCATCATTGAATATCACGCAGTTGGTAAGCATCTCCATCACCGAGCATCCGTCGTGGAGAGCCGCCGCGGTCATTATCTCCTCATTGAGTTTCAGCTCCACGTCCAGAGAGCGGGCGAAGAAAGTCCCCTTCGCTCCCAGCACGAGCGCACCCGGATTGAACGGATGCTCCACCGTGCCGTAAGGAGAGGTCTTGGTGACCGCCCCGAACTTGGACGTCGGGGAATACTGTCCCTTGGTCAGGCCATATATCTGATTGTTGAAGAGGATGATGTTGATGTCGATATTGCGCCTGATGGCGTGGATGAAGTGGTTGCCTCCGATGGCGAGAGCATCTCCGTCGCCGCAGGCCTGCCATACCGTAAGCCAGGGATTGGCCACCTTGATGCCGGTGGAAATGGCCGTCGCACGTCCGTGGATGCTGTGGAAGCCATAAGTGTCCATATAGTAAGGCAGACGTGAGGAGCATCCGATGCCGGACACCACCACATAGCGTTCCTTGTCATAGTTCAGGGCCTGGCTCACCTTGGGCAGAGCCCTCTGCAGAGCGGCAAGCACGGCGTGATCGCCGCAACCCGGACACCAGCGCACTTCCTGGTCGCTCTTGAAGTCCTTGAATGTCAATGTCGCCATATGTCTATAACTCCTTTCTTATAGCTTCCGTCAGTTCGCTCACGAGGAACGGCTGACCCTGAATCTTGTTGAACTTGCGGATTTCCAGATGCGGGAAACGGGTGCGGAGATAGTCGGCGAACTGGCCGCTGTTGAGTTCGCACACCAGTATTTTCCCGAAGGAGGAGAGAATCTTCTCCGTATTGGACGGAAGAGGGTTGATATAGTCGAAATGTACGTAGGACACGTCGTCCATCCCGCTGACGGCCGCATAGATATGGCCATAAGTTCCTCCCCAGCCGACGACGAGCAGAGACCCGCTCTCCGGGCCGTGAATCATCTCGAGCTCAGGGATGTCGCGGGATATGCGCTCCACCTTGGCCGCGCGCTCCTCCACCATCATCGCGTGGTTGGCGGGGTCCGTGGACAGCACTCCCTCGTGATTCTTCTCCAGACCGCCCACTCGGTGTTCGAAACCCTTCTGCCCCGGAATCGCCCAACGGCGCACCAGAGTCTGAGGGTCACGTCTGAACGGATAGAAACTCTCCCCCTCCTTCAGCACTCCCTGTACGAAAGGAGGTTTGATTTCGGGGTAATCCTTCATCGCGGGAATCCTCCAAGGCTCCGAACCGTTGCCGAGGAAGCCCTCGGAGAGCAGCAGCACCGGAGTCATATGTTCGAGGGCTATCTTCGCCGCCATAAACGCCGCGTCGAAGCAGTGGGCCGGAGAATGGGCGGCTATCACCGCCATCGGACACTCTCCGTTGCGCCCGTAGAGAGCCTGATTGAGGTCCGACTGCTCGGTCTTGGTCGGGAGTCCCGTGGAAGGGCCGCCCCTCTGCACGTCGATGACGACAAGCGGAAGCTCTGCCATCACCGCAAGTCCCATAGCCTCGGACTTCAGCGAGAGTCCCGGACCGGAGGTGGTCGTCACCGCAAGGTTGCCGGCAAAGGACGCGCCTATCGCCGTACAGATGCCGGCTATCTCGTCCTCCGCCTGCAGGGTCTTTGCCCCCAGACTCTTGTGAATCGCAAGTTCTTCCAGGATGGCCGTTGCCGGCGTTATGGGGTAGGAACCGCAGAAGAGCGGCAGCCCGGACTTCTCCGATGCCGCGAGCAGCCCCCAGGCCGTAGCCTGATTGCCGGTGATGTTGCGGTATGTCCCTTTCGCAAGATTCTTGACCGGCTCGACTACATAGGTGTTCGCTATGATCTGAAGGTTCGATGCGTAGTTGAATCCGTCCTGCAGCACCTTCCTGTTCGGGGCCGCCATCTCCGGATGCTTCTTGGAGAACTTCCTCTCCAGATATTCGAAGACGTAGTCCAGCGGACGGTTGTAGATGAAGCAGGCCATACCGAGAGTGAACATATTCTTGCACTTCACGACGGACTTGTTGTCCAGGCCGCTGTCCTTGAGGCTCTCGGCCGTCATCGTGGTGATGGGCGCGACAATCAGAGTCCTGTCATCCACACCGAGCTCCTTGAACGGGTCGTCGGTCGTGAAGCCCGCCTTGCGCATACCGGTCTCGTCGAAGGCGTCCTGGTCCACGAGAATCATGGCGTGACGCTTGCACCACTTGGCGTTGGTCTTCAGCGCCGCCGGATTCATCGCGACAAGCAGGTCGCAATAGTCGCCCGGAGTGGAAACCTTGCCGTTGCCGATATGTATCTGGAAACCGGACACGCCCGACACGGTGCCATGCGGGGCGCGAATCTCCGCAGGATAGTCCGGAAAGGTGGAAAGTCCGTTGCCATAGATGGCCGACATATCCGCAAAAAGAGACCCGGTGAGCTGCATTCCGTCACCCGAATCTCCTGCAAATCTGATCACCACGTCATTGGTGTCAATGATTTTATGTTGCATTACGAAGTATTGGTTAGTGTAGTTTCAGCGGTCTGAAAGCCCTGCCCGAAGGCAGGGCTTGGGGGTCTGTCGGCGGGGGAATACTAATTCGCCCCCGCGGCCTGAGCCTGCTGCTGAGCCTGGAGCTCCGCCTGCAGCGACTCTATGGTGCGGTCATCGGCGATGCCGAGGGCCTTGCGCGCCTGCGGAGTCAGATCTGTGCTCTGGGCCTCATCGTAGTAGAGGAGACTGTTCACGTCGAACACGTATACGTATCCTCCCTGCTTGGCGAGTTCCTTTACGGTGTCCTGGGCCTTCTTGTAGATAGGGGCCATCAGGGTCTGCTGCTGCTGCTGAAGTTCGGCGTCCACTGACTGGCTGAACTCCTGGATACGCTGCTGTATCTCGGTGAGTTCCTTCTCCTTGCTCTCGCGGATGGCGGCAGTCCAGGTGCTTGCCTTGGAATTGTACTGGTTGTATTTGGTGTTGAATTCCTCCACCATAGCCTGGTAAGTATCCTGCGCCTCCTTGCTGGAAGCGGCCATAGTCGTGCGGGCCTGGTCCGCCTCAGGGCAGAGCTGCACGAGTTCCGAGAAGTTCACATGGGCGAATTTCGGCTGGGCCGCGGCAGAAAGTGAAAGAAGTACCGCAGCGGTAATCAAAAGAACCTTTTTCATATTGTCATACATTAAAATTGTTGTCCTATCACGAAGTGGAACTGACTCCTCTTGCTTGAGTCCGTCGTGTCGAATCCGTATCCCCAGTCGACTCCGAGCAGACCGATCATCGGAAGGAAGATGCGCACACCTACTCCGGCGCTGCGTTTGATCTGGAAAGGATTGAACTTCCTGATGTCCGACCAGGCGTTGCCGCCCTCGAAGAATCCGAGCAGGTAGATGGTGGACGTCGGCTGAAGTATCACAGGGTAGCGCAGCTCGACGGTGAACTTGTCATACACGTTACCGGCGTATGCGTAGCCGGTGGAATTGTAGGTGGACGGCTCATACGGGGTCAGAGAATAGTTCTCGTAGCCTCGAAGCGCGATGACCTCCGAACCGTAGGTGCTGTAGCCGGACATACCGTCGCCTCCGAGCAGGAAGCCCTCGAACGGAGAATACCCCCAGTTCCTGTTGTAGTATCCGAGATAGCCGAACTGGGCCCTGGTCATCAGCACGAGGTCTCCGACAATCTTGGTGTAGGTCGCGCCGGAGATCTTCCACTTGTGATACTCAATCCACTTGTAGCGGTTCTTGGACGACCAGTTGTCGTAGTTGACATCCTTGTAGCTGCCGACGTCGAAGCGCTTGCCGTCGCTGTCATAGTCGTATTTCCTGAAGAGGGAGAACGGCGGGGTGAGCTGCAGCGAGAAGGTGAAATCCGACCCGGTACGCGGGTATATCTGCTGGTCGGTGGAATTCCTGACGAGACTGAGGGAATAGTTGACGTTGTTGGCTATGCCGTCATCGAAGATGAAGTAGCCCGAATACCAGTTGGTCAACCGGTAGGACTGCCAGTTGAGTCCGTTGTAGAGTACGAAATAGTTGTCAGGCCACTTCAGACGCGTACCGATGGAGGCGGAGAATCCGAAAATCTCCATCTGACGGTCGTGGCTCAGGAAGTTGAGCGCAAGATAGGAATTGGTCTGGCGGGTATAGTACGTACTGAGATTGAGCGAGGTAGGCTTCTTGCCGAAGAGCCAAGGCTCGACGAAGCTGGCGGAGAGAGCGGTGTAATAGGTGCCGTTGGTCTGGAAGCGGAACGCGAGGTTCTGCGCGTCTCCCAGAGGCACCGGCCTCCACGCGCCCTTGTCGAACATACGGCGGGAGGAGAAGTTGTTGAAGCTGACTCCGACGGTGGCGACGAAGGTCCTTCCGCCCCATCCTCCGGAGAGTTCAAGCTGGGAGGACGGCTTCTCGGTCACGTTGTAGGTGATGTCCACCGTATTGTCCAGCTGGTTCGGGACTATTGAATATCCCGAGGTCGGGTTCATTATGGCTTCGGCGTCGAACTGTCCGAGGGAGGCTATCTCACGGATGGAACGCTCGAAGTCGGACTGGCTGAAGAGATATCCCGGACGGGTGAAGAGCTGGCGGCGCACCACCTTCTCGTTGGTCAGGTCGTTGCCGTTGATGATGATGTTGTTGAGCGTGGCCTGCTTGCCTTCCGAGATGCGCATCTCCACGTCCACGGAGTCGTTCTGGATATTGGTCTCCACCGGATTGATCTGGAAGAAGAGATAGCCGTTGTCGCGATAGAGCTTGGAGACGTCGTAGTCCGTCTGCTTGCCGCCTCCGTAGAGACGCTTCTCCATCGTCACGCGGTCATAGACGTCGCCCTTGTTGATGGCCAGCACCTGATTGAGCGCGTCGGAGGAATAGACCGAATTGCCCGTCCAGCTGATGTCGCGGAAATAGTACTTGTCCCCCTCGTCGAATACGAGGTCTATCGCAAGTCGGTTCGGAGCCACGTAATATACGGAGTCGCGCACCAGCCTCGCGTCGCGGTATCCCGCCTCGTTGAATGCGCTGATTGCGTTCTTCTTGTCGTTGACGTATTCCTTCTCGTTGAATTTCTTGCTGTTGAAGAAATTGTAGAATTTGTTGGACTTGGTCTTCTTCATCGAACGGGCCAGCTTGTAGTCCTTCACGTGCTCGTTGCCGATGAAATTGATGTCCCGCACCTTTATCTTCTGACCCTTGTCCACCGCGAAATTGACGCGTATGGCGTTGCGGATCACGGTGTCCCTGCTCACTTCGGCCTTGACTTCGCAGAGCAGGAAGCCCTTCTCGGCGAAATAGCGCTTTATGATGTCGGATGTGGTCTTCTCCACATATTCGGAGAACTCGCCGCCGCGCCGCAGATTGACCCTCTCCTGTATGTCCTTCCTCTCCCCGGACTTCACCCCGGAGAAAGTCCAGCTGGACACCCTCGGACGCTCCTTGACCCTGATGGTGAAGAAGGCGGAATCCCTTCCGGCGCTGAGACTGTCTATCGTGACCGCGACGTCCTCGAAATACCGCTGAAGCCACAGGCGCTTCACCATATTGGAGATATCCTCCCCCGGTACGGTCACCTCCATCCCCTTCTGCAGCCCGGTATGGGAGATTATCTGCTGGTCGCGGTAGTAGGTGTTGCCTTCGACGCTTATGCCTCCCACCTTATACGTGCGGGGGTGATTGTAATCGACTTCCACCCCGGATTCCTGCGCGGAAGCGAGTGCCGATGCAAGAACAAGGGTCAAAGCGGTAAGTGTCCGTCCTATCTTCATCTTCAATAATAATTCGCAAATATAGTCCAATTATTTGACTTTTCCGAACCGCCTTTCACGCGAGGCATACTCTTCCAGCGCGGAGAGAAACTCCTCCCTCCGGAAGTCCGGCCAGAGAGTGTCGGTGAAGACGAATTCGGTATAGGCTGCCTGCCAGAGCAAGTAATTGCTTATCCTTTCCTCCCCGGAAGTACGGATCAGCAGATCCGGGTCCGGGATGCCTCCGGTCACGAGATAACGGCTGAAATCCTCCGCTTCCGCCCGGCGGCCGGGGTTTTCAATCAAATCGTGTGCCATCCTCTCCGCAGCCTGCAGTATGTCCCATCTGCCGCTGTAGCTCAGGAAGAGTATCATCGTCATCGCGCTTCCTCCGGAGGTGGTCTCCATTATCCTGTCGATGCTCTCCTTGAGCGTATCCGAGAGCCTCTCGCGGTTGCCCAGCACCAGGAAGCGGATGTCATATTTGAGAAAGGTCGGAAGTTCTTTCTCCATAGCCGTCCCCATCAGCTCCATCAGGGAATTGACCTCATCGGAGGGCCTGCCCCAGTTCTCCTCGGAGAAGGCGAAGAACGAGACGTACTTTATACCCAGCTCCACGGAGGTCTCCATCACCGCCCTCACGCTCTCAACTCCTTCGAAATGGCCGTAAATCCTTTCCTTGCCGCGCTGTCGCGCCCACCTTCCGTTGCCGTCCATTATCAGAGAGACGTGTTCCGGCAGTCTTTCGCTTGAAATCATAGTCTTCTATAGAGTTTCATTTCCGTTGCGCACGTCCTCCCCCCAGAGCAGGCGGCTGCGCAGCGCATTGATGAACTTGGATTGCCCCAGACAGAGCCGCTTGAGACGCTGCGGCGCGGCGCACACCCCGATGCGGGTGCCGGCACCGATGCGGCAGTTGCAGTTGTCCACCGTGAACACCGCGCTCTCGTCACGCGAACGCAGGGAGATGGCGATCCGCGAACTGCGCGGCACCACAAGCGGACGCACGTTGAGATTGTGCGGGGAAATCGGAGCGACGACGAACACCTCGGCGTCCGGCGTACAGACGGGCCCGCCCACACTTAGGGAATATGCGGTGGAACCGGTACTCGTGGCGACCAGAAGCCCGTCGGCCCACCAGGTCGGCAGCCTCTCCCCGTCTATCTCCACATCGACTCCGAGCATGGAGGCGCTCACCCTTGACACGCTGGTCTCGTTGAGAGCCAGGGTCCTGAATCCCTCCGGCAGGGCTGTGTCGGCGCTGACCTGCAGCAGGTCGCGCTCCTCTATACGGAACTCTCCGGCGGAAAGCGCGTCCACAAGCTCTTCCGGCCTGCATTCCGAGAGAAAGCCGAGCCTTCCGAAATTGACTCCCAGCACAGGGAGTCCCCCGGCCACGGCGATTCCGGCGGCCGAGAGGAAGGTGCCGTCCCCTCCGAGACTGAGCAGGGCGTCAGTGGAAGGCAGCACGTCGTCCGGGGACGACACCGGGTACGCCTCCGAACCTGCCTTCGCCAGACCCGAGAGCATCTCCCGCACGCGAGAATCCTCTCCAAGGCCCTGCTTCTCCATATAGTATGCAAGCCTCATAACGGAGGCCAAATTTAGCACAATTCTTATAATTATTGTTACTTTTGCACCAAATCAGGTGAAATGGCAAGACTCAGCGTAAACATCAACAAGATTGCCCTGCTGCGCAATGCGCGCGGCGGCAACATGCCCGACGTACTGCGCGCGGCGCTCGACTGCGAGCGCTTCGGAGCGGAGGGGATCACGGTCCATCCGCGTCCCGACGAGAGGCACATACGCTATTCGGACGTCAGGCTCCTGCGCCCTGCGGTAAAGACGGAGTTCAACATAGAGGGCAATCCCACGGGCAGTTTCAGCGCCCTTGTCTGCGAGGTGGTCCCGGACCAGGTGACGCTCGTCCCCGACGCCCCCGACGCGCTGACCTCCAATGCGGGCTGGGACACGGTGCGCAACTTCGCATTCCTCTCGCGCATCTGCGCTTCGTTCCGTTCGAGGGGCATACGCACGTCAATATTCATCGACCCGGACCCCGCGATGGCGGAGGGCGCGGCAAGATGCGGCGCGGACAGGGTGGAACTCTACACGGCAGCCTACGCCGCCCTCTATGCCGAAGACAGGCAGAAGGCGATAGAGCCGTACCTGCAGACCGCCCGGAAGGCCCGCGAACTCGGTCTGGGCCTCAATGCCGGCCACGACCTCTCGCTTGAGAACCTCTCCTATTTCATCAACACGATACCCTGGACGGACGAGGTCAGCATAGGCCACGCTCTGATATGCGACGCCCTGTATATGGGACTCGAAACCACGGTCGGCAAATATCTCGAAGCCGCCTCCGGGCTGTAATCCGGATTTTTTGACTATTTTTGCACTTCCTACCGGATTGAAATTGGTAAAAAGATAATTGAAAATAAAATGAAAAAGTTACCCCTTATCCTCGCGCTGACCGCAATGGCGGCGTTCACGGCCTGCACCTCAAACAACGGTTCCGCAAACGGCGGGAATGCTACGGACGCCTCCAAGAGCGAGACACAGACCGGAGCTATCGTATACTTCAATATGGACCGCGTGCTGAACGAATATGACATGGCCAACGACCTGCGCAGCGTGGTTGAGACCAAGGTCAACAGCATCAACCAGGAAGTGACCCGCCGAGGCAACAAGCTGGAAAAGGACATCAAGGCCTTCCAGGACAAGATCAACAAGGGTCTGATGACCCAGTCCGTGGCCGAAACCCAGAACCAGAAGCTCCTCCAGCAGCAGAACAGCTTCCAGAGCTATGCCGCCCAGAAGCAGCAGGAAATCGCCGAGGAGCAGCAGGTGATGATGAATCAGATCGCCGACGCCATCAACAGCTACGTCGCCGAGTTCAACGCCAAACAGGGCTATGCGATGATTCTCGCCACCCAGGGGGACATCCTCGCCATCCCGGTAGTGACTGCCGACAGCTCGCTTGACATCACCGACGCTCTGCTCGAAGGGCTCAACGCCGAATATGTCAAGACAAAGGGCAAAAAAGCCGAATAAGCCTTGAGGATAGCCATACTGTCCTGTTTCCACCCCTTCCGCGGAGGTATCGCCCAGTTCAACGCAAGCATTCTGACAGAACTGGGGAAGTCGCACGAAGTGCGTGCATTCAACTTCAGCAGGCAGTATCCGTCTCTGCTCTTCCCGGGGAAGACGCAATACGTGACGGAAGACGACGAGGCCGTACCCGTGGAGTCTGAGGCTCTGCTGGATACGGTCAATCCTTTAAGCTGGCGCAGAACCGCAAGGGAGATCTCCCGCTGGAATCCGGACCTGCTGATTGTGCGCTACTGGATGTCCTGGTTCGCACCGTCGCTCGGCTATGTGGCCTCGCACCTTCCGAAAAGCTGCAAGGTCATCGCCATCCTGGACAACGTGATTCCGCACGAGCGGCACTTCTTCGACGCTCCGCTGACAAAATATTTCCTGCGCCGGGTGGACGCCTGCGTCACGCTCTGCCGGGAAGTCGCCGACGACCTGCTCAAGATGAAGAAGGATGCCGAATATGCGGTGATTCCGCATCCGGTCTATGACCATTTCGGCCCCAAGATTCCCAAAGAGGAGGCGGAGAAGAAGCTCGGCATACGCAGCGGTGACCGCAACATCCTCTTTTTCGGACTTATACGCGAATACAAGGGCCTCGACATCCTCATCGAAGCGTTCAGCCTTCTGGACGAAAGCTATCAGCTAATCATCGCCGGCGAACCTTACGGCCCGTTCGACCGCTACCGGAAACTAATTGACGCAAGCCCCAACTCCAGACGCATCTACGTCTTCCCGAACTATATCCGGGACGCCGAGGTCAAGACCTTCTTCTCGGCTGCGGACGTGGCCGTGCTGCCGTACCGCAGCGCCACGCAGAGCGGCATCAGCGCCATCGCCAACCATTTCGAACTGCCGATGATAGTGACTGACGTCGGCGGACTGAAAGAGACGATAGGGGCTACCGGAACCGGAATGGTATGCAGGGAATGTACGCCGCAGTGCGTCTCGGCGGCCATCAGGAAGTATTTCGACGAACCCCGCCTGAGGGAGGAATACGTCAGCGGTATCCGCGCTCTCAACGGGAAGTTGAACTGGAGCGGATTCTGCCGGGAACTTATGGACTTTGCGGAGCGCATAGAGAAGAAGAAATGAAGAGATTTTTCACAATACTGACGCTGCTCTGTCTCCTGCAGATTTCGGCGGGGGCGCAGTGGTATCTGTTCCCGGGCAAGAAGAAACGGGTCGAGACGGAGAAGAAGGAACGGACGGAGGAGGTTCAGACGCCTCCCCGGACCGAAGCCGACGTCCACCCCTCCGACAGCGCCGCTACCGCTCCGGCGGAGGAAGAGGGCTGGTTTTTCGGTACGCCGTCCGTCATCAACGTATGTCTCATCCTGCCGCTCAATGCCGGCGGCGGCACCCCCAGCGGCAATTTCTTCGAAATGTACGGCGGAGCCCTGCTCGCGCTGCGCGATATCGGCGATGAGGGTACCGGCGTGAGTCTGAGAGTTGTGGACTCGAAGGGCGAAGGCATCAGTGAAAGCGCCATCGCCGAGAGCGACGTAATCATCGGCCCTGTGGGGTACGAGGACATCCTGTCCACCCTCCCGCTCTGCGGACGGAAGATGCTCGTCTCTCCGCTTGAACCCAGGACTGCGGCGCTCGCAGGACAGGGGGACAATATAATACAGGCTCCCGTGCCGTGGACACGTCAGATAGACGAGATGCTGGACTGGCTCTGCGAGGATATGCGTTTCGGGGACGAAATCATCGTACTCCGGGAGAATCCCCTGACGAACACAGGGGAGCAGAGTTCCTACCTTCTGTCGAAACTTCAGGAGAGAGGCCTGAAGTACAAGTCCTTGCAGTCTCCGGACGAGCTGAGGGGCGAGGACGGGGAATTCATCAACCCGATAGGGGCCGGCAAATACAGGATGCTGATAGCCTCGGACAGCGACAGCTTCATAGCCTCTTCGGTCAGGAATACCGGCATCGCAGCCGCCCTCAACGGCAACATCGTACTTTACAGCACCTCCAGGGTGCGCAACTGCGTGGGCCCCGACGTGCTTGACCTCTACAACGCCAACACCAGGCTGACTGCCGCCTACCATATCGACTACGACTCCCCCGCCGTCAAGGACTTCGTCCTGAGCTATCGCGCCCTGTACGGCAACGAACCGGGGTCGTTCGCGTTTCAGGGCTACGACACGATGCACTATTTCGTGAAAATGTGCGCGGAATACGGCAGAAGATGGGACAGGAAACTCCCTGCGAAGAGCGAGAGGGGGCTGCAGTCGGATTTCAGATTCGAGAAGTCCGAGGGCGGAGGCAGGGTCAATCAGGCCGTGCGGCGCATCATCTACAACAAAGACCTCTCGACGAGTCTTCTCTAAGCTTCGCAAATGCGAAACTCAAATACTTAATTGCCGGCCAGAAGAGCCTCCGCATTGGCTATGGCGGCCTCGCTTATGGTCGCGCCGCTCAGCAGGCGGGCGATTTCTGCGACCCTCTCCCGGCCTTCCACCCTGTGGATCGAGGAGACGGTGCGTCCCTGCGGAGTCACTTCCTTCGTGACCACGTAGTGCGCGTCACCCTTGGCCGCGACCTGCGGAAGATGCGTGATCGAGAACACCTGCATACTGCGTCCCATATCACATATCATCTGACCCATACGGTCGGCCACGCTTCCGCTGACTCCGGTGTCTATCTCATCGAAAATCATAGTCGGCATCCCGGAGAATCCGGCCATCTCCGCCTTGAGGCAGAGCATAATCCTGGACATCTCTCCACCGGAAGCGACTTTGGAGAGTTCCATTGGCTCTCTTCCGGTCGATGAGAAAAGGAAACTGACCCTGTCGGCGCCGTCGGCGGAAGAAGGCCCCTCCTCCACCCGCACTTCGAACCCCGCCCGCTCGAGTTCGAGGAAGCGCAGGGACTTCAATATCGATGCTGCAAGTTTAGGGGCGGCATTACGGCGGGCTTCGGAAAGTTCCGCACAGACCTTCCCGTATGAGACCGAGAGGGTCTTCTCCTGCATTTCGAGTTCCTTTATCCGATCTTCCAGCGACGAGGGCCCTTCCACCGCTCCGGCGAAAGAGTCCCGCTTCGCGATGAGCTCCTCCATAGTGTCGCAGCCGTGCTTCTTGAGCAGCGAGTAGAGCAGCGACATCCGCTCCTCCACCGCCTCCAGCCTTGCCGGAGAGAGGTTCACGCTTGAAATCCGGGTCTCGATTTCGGAATTGACGTCTTCTATCTCGAGTCTTGCGGACTCCAGCCTGGATACGAGTTCGGCAATCTCCGGGAGAAAGGTCGAGATGCGCTCCAGCTGCCGTCCGGCATCCTTCAGAGGGGCGACCACACCCGGAGCCTCATCCCCTTCCGGGGACAGTTCCCGACTGGCGGCCGATAGCGACTCCAGAATCTGCTCCGCATTTGCAAGACTCCTGTGTTCCTCCTCAAGGGCCTCCAGCTCTCCGACGGAGAGCTTCGCATCCTCCAGCTGCTTGAGCTGGGCGGCATTGTAGTCTCTGTCGGCATCTAGCCGCGAGAGCTGTTCCTTCAGAGAGGAGAGATCTCCCCGGACGGAACGCAGCGCGCCCCACAGACGGCGGCACTCGGTGAGCCTGTCCGCATTGAGCGCAAAACGGTCCAGCACCGAGAGCTGGAACCCCCTGTCCGAGAGCAGCAGGCTTCTGTGCTGGGAATGTATGTCTATCAGCATCGGGGACAGGCGCTGAAGCAGCCCCGTCTGCACGGGACAGTCATTGACGAAACTCCGCGACCTGCCGGAAGGCGCTATGACCCTGCGTATCACAAGGGTGTCCCCTTCCGTCTCGATCTCCTCAGCGGAGAGAAGGCCCGAGACCGCCTCCGAAGCGGCGTCGAACTCGGCCTCCACCACGCAGGAAGACGCCCCTTCGGATATCATCGAGGCATCCGTCTTCACTCCGAAGAGCAGCGACAGGGCGCCGAGCAGAATCGACTTCCCTGCACCGGTCTGACCGGTAATGATGACAAGACCCTCCGGGAAACTGATGTCCAGAGAGTCTATAAGAATATAGTTCCTGACGTGAAGAGACCGGAGCATAGGCTCGGGAAGGCCTAATTCTCTCCGGCCACATCCTCCTGGGCAACCCTGTAATAGAGTTCGCCGTTCTCGAATTCGGATATGGCCACAAGGTCCGGCTTAGGCTGACGCTCGTAGTATTTGGAGATTTCTATCTGCTCCTTGTTCTCGAACACTTCGTCCATCGTGTCACGGTCTCCCGGACGGAAATCCTCAAGCTTCTTCGCGAGTTCTTTCTTCTCGGCGACGGCTATCTGATTGGCTCTCTTCGAGAGGATGACCACGGTCTCATAGATGTTGCCCGTAGGCTGCGCGAGATATTTGATGTCGCGCGTGATGGTGTTTACAGGTATTTTCTTTTCCATATATTTCAAGTACGGAGGCGACCCGGGGTAAAGTTTCAAATATTTTCCTTCACTTCCGCGTAGAGGGAGTCAAGTTCCCTGCGGTAAGAGGATTCCGGATATTCGCCGATAAAATTGAGATAGTCGTCCACGAAGACGAGATACCTCTCCTTCTGCCTGGTCTTCACGCTGAGGGAAGCGTAGCGGTAAGACGACATGGCCGCATAATAGAGTATGTCCTCGCGGTACACGTTGTCCGCATCGTCCTTGAGTATGTTCTTGAACGCCACGCGGGAAGCCTTGTAGTCCTCCATCCTGTAGTAGAGCTTCGCGTTCTCGTACGCCTTTCTGTCCAGGCGCTCGCCGAGCTCCTGCAGCATATGCCGGCAGACTTCGGCATTGGCCCCCTGGGGATGGTCGAGGAGATATTCGCTGATGGCGTTCATCGCTGCGTACGTCGGAGTCTGGTCGAGTTCGTAGCGGAGCGTGGCCTTGTAGAGGCAGTCCACACGGAGGAACTCCGCGCTCTCGGCGAACGGGCTGCGGGGACAATTGTCGAGAAACTGCTTGAAATTGGTCTCGGCGGTGTAGTAGTCCTTGTTGGAGTAGTTGCTCAGTCCCCAATAGTAGCGCACCGTGTCGTCCCTCTCCGTACCGTTGGTAAGGATGGCGAGCGACTCGAAAAGAGCCGCCGAACGGGTGTATTTGCCCTTGTTGAAATAGTCGAAAGCGGCCTTGTACTTGAGGTCGACGTCGCTGCTTTCGAGCATCGCGTCATACTGTGACTTGCACCCCGTCAGCAGGGCGAGGGCGACAAGCGGGAGAGCTATTGCAATTCTTTTCATCCTTTCAAATATTTTTCGGCTTCCAGCGCCGCCCGGCATCCCGAAGCGGCGGCGTTGACGGCCTGACGATAACGCGGATCCTGGACATCCCCGGCAGCGAAAACGCCCTCCACGCTGGTGCGTCCGCTGACCCCGTCCGTGACGATATACCCGTCCCTGTCGGTCTCTATCCACTTTGCGAAGAGCTCCGAAACGGGGTGGTGGCCTATCGCCAGGAAAAAACCGTCCACCTTGATATCAAAAACCTCGCCATCTTTTCTCAGAAGCCTCACTCCGGAGACTCCGCTCTCGTCGCCCAGCACCTCCTGAGTGTTGCAGTTCCAGAGGATCTCGATGTTTTCCATCGCCTTGACCCTCTCCTGCATAGCTTCGGATGCGCGGAGGACGTCCCTGCGGACTATCATATACACCTTGCGGCAGAGTCCGGCAAGATAGCTCGCCTCCTCGCAGGCGGTGTCTCCCCCGCCGACTACGGCCACGTCCTTGCGGCGGTAGAAGAAGCCGTCGCAGGTCGCGCAGGCGGACACTCCCAGACCTCTGTACTTCTGCTCCGAGGGCAAGCCGAGATAGCGCGCCGTCGCGCCGGTGGCGATAATCACGGAATCGGCCTCAATCTCAGCCCCGGAATCGACGGCAAGCCTGAAGGGACGCACCCCGAAGTCCACTGCGGTGACGCTTCCCCGCCGTATGTCCGCCCCGAGCTTCACGGCCTGCTCGCGCATACCGCTCATCAGGGTATTGGCATCCACTCCTCCGGGGAAGCCGGGGAAATTCTCCACCACGGTGGTGGTGGTGAGCTGTCCGCCGGGCTCCGTCCCCTCATAGAGGACAGGACTGAGGGCGGCGCGTGACGCGTAGATTGCAGCCGTGTAACCGGCCGGGCCTCCGCCGATTATCAGACACTTGGTGTGTTCCTTTGTATTCATAGAGGACAAAAATAGTCATTTTCCGTCAGATGCCTTCCATATTTTCCGAAAACTTCCCCGCCAGCCGATGCACCCGGAAGGCTTCTGCCGTACTTGGGAACCTCCCGCCGCTCCCGCAAAGGGCTTCTGCCGCGTCCGGCGGGTGTTCCGGCGCGGGGCGGTGTCGGGCTAATTTTGAAATATTCGAAATTAGCCCTACCTTTGCCCTCCGGAAGCCGTCATTCCGCGGTCTTCCGCACAGCATCTGCAAGGACAATGAAGACTACAGACAAGACCGCTCCGGATATGGAGGGTTTCCGGAAACTCCTGAAAGAGAGGGGCTTGAAGGCGACCCCGCAGAGACTTGCCGTCCACGAGGCGATGATGCAGCTCGGTCACGCCAGCGCGGATATGGTCGCGGAACATATGTCCTCCCATTCCGGCGTAAAGATAACCATCTCCTCCGTCTACAACGCGCTCTCGACCCTGGCCGACCGGAAGATTTACCACCGGCGCACCAGTTCCAACAACAAGATGTACTTCGACGTCAACACCTTCCGTCATCTGCACATCTACGACTGCGTGAACAACAAGTACAAAGACATAATCGACGACGAACTCCTCGAACTCGTGGAAGCGCACTTCAAGGGCCGCCGCCTCCGGGGATACAGGCTCGACGCCATCGACATCCAGCTCGTCTGCCGCCCTTCGCGCACCTCACGGAAATGACCTATACCATATACGCCCGGTCTTCGGAGAATGAGAAGAAGCCGTCATCGCAGATGACCACGTGGTCAAGCAGGTCGATGGCGCAGGCCCCGGCAGCCTTGTGCAGGGCATCCGTCTGAGAGATGTCGGCATTGCTGGGATGCGGGTTGCCGCTGGGGTGATTGTGCACCAGAATGATGCCGGACGCATTCCTGTCCAGCGCGAGACGCACCACCTGCCGCACGTCTATCACCGTCGACCTCCCGCCGCCGCTCGTGAGCTTCATCCTGGCCGTCAGATAACTGCTGTCGTTGAGCAGCAATATCCAGCACTCCTCGTGTCTGAGGCCCTTGAGGGTGGGAATCATAATGTCGAACACCATCCGCGCCGTGACGACGGGCTTCTTGACTATGCAGGACTCCTCCGAAAGGAAGCGCTTCCCCAGTTCGAATGCCGCGAGTATGGAAGCCGCCTTCGCGAAACCAATGCCGGGTATGGAACGCAGCCTCTCCGGAGGCAGGTTGAAGAGTTCGGACAAATGTCCGTCAGTCAGATTGAGCAGCCGCCGGGAGAGTTCCAGCGCGCTTTCGCCCCGACGGCCGTTACGCAGCAGTACTGCGAGGAGTTCTCCGTCGCTCAGGCCCGATGCTCCTCGGAGCATCATCTTCTCGCGAGGTCTTTCACCCTCGCATAAGTCTTTCATTTTCATAGTTATAAGTATTAATCACAAAATCCTCACCCCCGTCTTCTGAGACTGCCGGGCCGGGAATCTCTGCAAAAATAACAAATACGGAGCTGTTTTGAAAATCCCGTACGCAGATAAGCTACAGCACTATGGCCACCACCCCTGAGAGGGCAAGGAAAGCATAGACTGTCTTCCGCAGAAGTTCCGCCCTTATCCTCTCGAAGACCTTGGAGCCTATCCACAGGCCGATCAGGATCGCAGGTATGGTAAGCGCCCAGGACTCCACCACCACGGGAGTGACGAATCCCGCGCGGAGGCGGAAGAGTGTCATCATCAGGTTTCCGGTGAGGAAGTACCACTGGGTGAGGGCGATATATTCGTCCTTGCCGTCCGCCGAGGACATGAAGTATATGACGGCGGGAGGGCCCTGCATCGCGAAGAGTCCCCCCATAAGCCCGGACAGGGTGCCGAGTCCAAGCTGGAGCGGCAGGGTGGGACGGATATGGACTCTGTCCCCGACCAGGAAAAAATAGAGACTGATGAGTATCAGCACCCCTCCGAGGATGTGCTTGAGGTCTCCTCCCTCCACGCGTGAGACTATCTTGACGGCGAAAAAAGACACCACGAGGAAACTGACCAATATCGGAAGCAGTTTCCTCCACGGGACCACCCTGACGTGCGAGAGCGCCGGCACCAGGGCGGTGACTATCGCAAGCATCCCCGACAGGGCCGTCGCCTCCCCGTAGGAAGGCATGAGATAAGGGAGCATCGCCATCACGATGATGCCGAAACCGAAGCCCGAAACCCTCTGCACGGAACTCGCCAGCAGGGAGAAGAGGAATAGGATTATGATGGATGACGTCGTCATTTTCTCTACAAATATCACAAATAATTCGTATCTTGCCGCGTTATTTGCACGAAAATTCATTAACCAACATCACAAAATGAGACATTTTACAATCCTTATCCCGGTACTGGCCGCGTGCCTCTGCTCCTGCGGACAGAATGCCCAGCCTGCCGGAAACACCGTGAACGACTCGAACACGGCCCTGCATCTTCTCGATCCGGACTACCTGATTCCTTACGGAGTCCCGGCGAAAGAAGCCGTCAAGGCTGACCTCGACAGAGTTCTGAAATTCGTCGACGCCAACACTCCGATAGGCATCAAGGAGGACGGACAGCTCGAAAGGGGTGCATTCAGGCTTGCCAGCTACGAGTGGGGCGTGACTTATTCCGGTATGCTCAAGGCCGGAGAGACCACCGGGGACGAAGCATTCACCAGATACACCGCCGACAGGCACAGTTTCCTGGCGGAACAGGCCCTGAAATGGAGCGAAGTGTACAAAAATGGCGGCAAGATCGACCCTCAGATGCGCCAGGTGGTCAATCCGCAGGCCCTCGATGACGCAGGCGCGGTCTGCGTCTCCATGATAAGGGCGCAGATTGCAAAACCGGAACTGAAGCTCCGTCCGCTCATCGACAACTATATCGACTTCATACTCAACAAGGAATACCGTCTCAAGGACGGGACTCTCGCAAGGATGAGACCTCTCGCCAATGCCGTATGGCTTGACGATATGTTTATGGGAATTCCGGCCGTAGCCTGGTATGGCAAGCTCACCGGAGAGAAGAAATACTACGATGAGGCAGTCCGCCAGATTATGCTCTTCAAGGACAAGATGTGGGTTCCGGAGAAGCAGCTCTTCCGACACGGATGGATCGAGTCTATGGACCAGCACCCGGCTTACCACTGGGGCCGCGCCAACGGATGGGCCATCCTCACCATGAGCGAAGTGCTGGATGTCCTGCCTGCGGACTATCCGGGAAGGGACAAGGTTCTGGACCTCTTCAGGCAGCACGCCGCCGGCCTTGCGGCCCTCCAGAGCGGAGAAGGATTCTGGCATCAGCTCCTCGACCGCAACGACTCGTATCTGGAGACCTCGGCGACAGCCATCTTCGCGTACTGCTTCGCGCACGGCATCAACGAGGGCTGGCTCAACGCTCTGGCATACGGCCCTGAGACCTGTCTCGCCTGGAACGCCGTATCTACGATGATCGACGAAGAGGGTAAGGTCAACGGCACCTGCGTCGGCACCGGTATGGCCTTCGACCCGGCATTCTATTATTACCGTCCCGTAAGTCCGTACGCCGCCCACGGCTATGGTCCGGTGGTTCTCGCCGGCGCGGAACTCATCAGGCTTCTGGACAACAGCTATCCGCGTCTTAACGACAACGCGGTGCAGTTCTACGACAGCGACCACTCCGGAGAGGGAGCCATCTTCTCCGTAAAGCGATAGCCGTCACCGCCGCCGCTATCTGCCAATCCGGCCGATAGCGGTTGACATTCAGAATCGGAAACCGACTCCAACCCTGCCTCCCTGACAGAGGGTACCTGCAGACAGTTCTGCGAAACCGTAGAATCCTTGTCCATAGGTGACTCCTGTCGGGGAGGCTTGCGTTGTGAGAAAGGGATTACTAGAAATTGCAGGAAAGACTGAAGTTGATGTCCGCAGCCGAGCCTTTGAGAGTGAGCGTCACCGGCGTCTTGCCCGGACTGTCTATGGAACCCGCAGCCGCCGTCGCGCCGACGCTCACGCTTACTGCAGGGAGAGATTGCCGGTCGAGCCGGCAATGACGCTTCTTCGTCATGCCCGACCTGATCGGGCATCTGCCTCGTCGCCAGGGAGAGATTGCCGGTCAAGCCGGCAATGACGGGGAGATACCCGGTCGAGCCGTAGACTTCTGGCGCTTACGGGCGGATAAAACAGGCAGGGGATGGCCCCCGCTCAACACAAAAGCATCGCGATGGCTATCCCCTGTCCGCTATGTGTCGGCGCTAATTCCGCCGCAGAGCCAGCACTTCTTCCTCGCTGAGGCCGGTGCAGCTGGCTATCTGATTGACAGGCAGACCCGCCGTCAGCAGATTGAAGGCAATCTCCCTGGATTTCTTGGCCTCACCTTTGGCCTCTCCCTCAGCACGTCCCTTGGTAAGCCCCTCGGCGAGCGCCTCCTTCCGGGCGAGCCTGTCTTGCGCTATACGGTCACGTTCTGTAATCATATCCTGTTCGTACTTTAGTTTCTTCT
>CAVIJA010000010.1:0-55508 GCA_963643135.1 Alloprevotella sp.
GAATGAAACGGTTGGAAGAATTGGTCGAAAACTACAACGAAGCCATTGATGCTTATATAGATTTCACCAGCCAGGACGAAGATGAATGGGTTTTCGAAATGTTTTTCAACACTTTATACAACCGTGTTTTAGGATCACGTGAATACCATACCTTGATACGCTCATCCCTTGCACCGTTTTTTAATAAATCCCTTGCATCGTTTTTTAATCACGATGATAATGTACTGGAATATTTCGATGCCCACGGAGGTTATGAGAACGCCCACAAAGCCAAGTGGACTGTTCTGAAAGCTCCCAAAACGAACAAATAAGGCATCTGCAATCGGTCAAACAGTGAAGGAGGTGAATTACCGCTAAGCTAAAGTGAAGATTTATAGGCTATATGTATCTGAATCATTGAACTCTCAGAAGTAAAGACTCGTGAGGACGTACTTTTTTGAATCCATCATAATATTTGTTTTCCGATAAAATGTGTAAATTTGCAACAAGAGTTATTTGACAGCACAGCACCGCAAAACACTGAAAATCGCACGGTTGCCAATTCGTTGCCACTGTTTCTCAAATATTACGCTAAATGGTTATTCCTCAAATGGTTGTGTCAGACCGTTGAAATTCTAAAATAATAATAGCACACCAATGTCAAACAGTAAATTTTCAGTCAAGTATTGTGTCCTTCTGCCCATAGTGCTGATCGTCACGATTCTTCTTTGGGCCCTGCCTGTCAGCGCCTTCGGGATTGAGGGGCTGACGATTGTCCAGCAGAGGATGATCGCCATCTTCGTCTTCGCCGCGCTTATGTGGATGTTCGAAATCATCCCTAACTGGACCACGTCCCTCATAGTCATCGTCGTGATGCTTCTGACGGTGTCCAACAAGGGCATAAAGTTATTCTGCGACCCTTCTGCCGGTACGTTGGTGGACTACAAGAGCATTATGGCCTCGTTCGCCGACCCTGTGGTGATGCTCTTTATGGGCGGTTTCGTGCTGGCCATCGTGGCTTCCAAGTACGGAATGGACGCGACCATAGCCAAGTTCCTGCTCGGACTCTTCGGCAAGAAGCCTAAGGCCGTGCTGCTCGGTTTCCTCATCGTCATCAGCGTGTTCTCGATGTTCATGAGCAACACCGCCACTGCCGCGATGATGCTCGCCTTCCTCGCCCCGGTGCTGAAGTCACTCCCTGAGGGAGAGACCGGCAAGGTGGGGCTGGCGCTCTCGATCCCTATAGCCGCCAACCTCGGAGGCATCGGAACCCCTATCGGAACCCCTCCTAACGCCATCGCGCTCGGAGCCCTGGAGAACGCCGGCTACAGTATCAGCTTCGTCACCTGGATGCTGCGTATGATTCCTTTCGTGCTGGTGATGATTTTCCTCGCGTGGGTGCTTCTGCAGGTATTCTTCCCGTTCAAGTCCGACAAGATCGAGCTTAAGATCGAGGCCAAGGAGCAGAAGAAAGACTGGAGGACATATGTGGCCTGGATTACTTTCTTCCTGACCATCATCCTCTGGGTTACGGAGTCCGCCACCGGCATCAACTCCAATATCGTGGCCCTGATTCCGCTTGCGGTCTATACCGCCACCGGAGTATTCTCCAAGGAAGAAATCAAGGAAATCAACTGGAGCGTGCTCTGGCTCGTCGCCGGAGGTTTCGCCCTCGGTACCGGACTCAACAAGACGGGCCTCGCCGCGACCCTCATCAACGCGATTCCGTTCAGCACGATGGACGTCGTACTGGTTATGATAGTCGCCGGCTTCATCTGCTACTTCCTCTCCAACTTCATCAGCAACTCCGCTACTGCGGCCCTGCTCGTGCCTATCCTCATCGTGGTCGGCTCCGCTATGGCGGATCCTTCCGCCGCCAACAACGCGCAGTTCGTACAGATTGGAGGAATGTATGCGATGATACCTTTCATCGCGGTGTGCGCGTCTCTGGCGATGCTTTTCCCGATTTCCACTCCGCCGAACGCGATTGCGGCTTCCACCGGACTCGTGCAGACCAAGGATATGGCCAAAATCGGCATCATCATCGGTGTCGTGGGCTTCATCCTCGGATACCTGCTGCTTACCGTTATATTCCCTTTCCCGGCAGCATAACACTTTTTGCCGGTCTTTTTGTCTTCTTCAAAAATCCTCAGCAAAAAACATTGCCAACTTATTTTGGTCATTACATAAAGATATGAACGTCAAGAAAACACTTGCCGTATCGCTGATTTCTCTGAGTGCCGCCTCCGCCTTTGCGCAGGGCGGCGTTCAGATGAAATGGTACGGTTTCATCCGCAATTACTACACTTACGACTCCCGCGAATGTGTGGCGGGGACGGAGGATTTATTCACCTACCTTCCGAAGGACAGGTCAACGGTCGGCGGGACTGACCTCAACGCAGTAAGCTCATTCCGCTTTGCGGCCCTGACTTCCAGACTCGGACTCGACGTGAGCGGGTATGAGATTGAAGGCTGGAAGGTCGGCGCGAAAATCGAGACCGATTTCTATGCCGGACTGTCCGGCGTGAGCGGCACGGCCCAGCTGCGTCTGCGTCAGGCGTATCTCACGATGGGGCGCGGAGATCTGAACCTCAGGCTGGGGCAGGCCTGGCATCCTCTGGCCGCCGATATGCCGGACGTGATTTCGCTCAATGCCGGCTCTCCGTTCAACCCCTTCAGCCGCACTCCCATGGTGCTTGCCGACTATAGCCTCAATGGCGGATTCTCCCTCACGGGAGCCGCCCTGTGGCAGATGCAGTACAATTCCGCCGGCCCTGACGGGCAGTCGGCCAACTATATCAAATACGGCTGCACCCCCGAACTTTATCTCGGCCTCAACTACAGGAGCGGCGGATTGCTTGCCCGTGCGGGCGTGGATGTCCTCTCCATCAAGCCGCGCCGCTTCGACACTTACGGTCTTGTGAAGGTCAGCGACCGCATCACCACCGTCAGTCCGTATCTGTATCTCCAGTATGCGAAGGATGATCTGATGCTCCGCGCGAAGACCGTTTACGCCCAGGCCGGAGAACACCTCAATCTCAACGGCGGTTATGGTGTCTCCGCCATCAATTCCGACGGCAGCCGGGAATATTCCCCGACCCGCAACTCTTCATCTTGGGTGAGCGTCCGTTACGGCAAGAAGCTGCAGGGCGTGTTTTTCGCCGGATATGTCAGGAATTACGGCACGAAAGATGAGCTTGTGACCCTGCTGGACGGCAGTCAGCTGCTGTACTTCAGCAAGAACAGCTTCTCCAATCTCTACAGTATGTGGAGACTGACTCCGACCGTCATCTACAATATGGGCAAGCTCCAGTTCGCCCTCGAATACGAGATTACCGATGCGCGTTACGGCGAGTTCGGCTCCTCCGACCTCAAGGCCCTCGCCACCCATAATCTCCACACCGTCACCAACCATCGCATACAGGGGATGGTGAAGTACAGTTTCTGAAAAGCCGGGAACGGCCTTTCGCTGATATCAGAACCCCAGCCGCTCTCTTATCCAGTGGAGACGGCTGAGGGTTTCTTCTTTTCCGATCAGACGCATTATGTCGTGGATTCCCAGCCCGCTTGCGGAGCCGGTGAGCGCGAGGCGTATGCAGTTCATCACCTTGCCCACGGGCATCCCTTCGGCACGGATATAGCTCTCCAGAGTGTCCGCATCGGAGTTCTCGACGGCGCGGAGCGCATCGGCGTAGATATCCTCCTTCCAGAATTTCTCCACGTCCCTGGCGAGGAACGGGGCTGTCAGGCTGTCGTCATAGACCTTGGCGCGCGGGTCGGATGGCCTCTCCTGTGATGCCGCTCCGGCCTTGAAGCCGTATCGGGAGTATTCCGAAGGGGCTATGAAGAGGCAGGCCGCGATGTTCCAGAAGTCGGAGACGAAAGTGGCCCTCTCCTTGATGAGGGAGACGACGGAGATGACGTAGCCGCGCTCCACGGGGAGTCTCCTGGCCTCGAGCATCGGGATGAAGAGGTCCGCGAGTTCCTCGTCCGGCTTCATCCGGAGGTATTCCTTGTTGAACCATTTGGCCTTCTCGGGGTTGAACTTGGCCCCGGCCTTGCCCACCTTGTCGAGGGAGAATGCCCCGACGAGTTCCTGCAGGGAGAAAATCTCCTGCTCCGTGCCGGGATTCCAGCCGAGCATCGCGAGAAGATTCACGAAAGCCTCCGGGAAATATCCGTCCTCACGGTAGCCGTGCGAAGTCTCGCCCTCGGAGTTGGTCCAGGCGAGGGGGAATACCGGGAATCCCATCTTGTCGCCGTCCCTCTTGCTGAGCTTGCCGTTGCCCACAGGCTTGAGCAGCAGCGGCAGATGCGCGAAGCGCGGCATGGTGCTCTCCCAGCCGAAGGCCTTGTAGAGCAGATAATGCAGCGGAAGCGACGGCAGCCACTCCTCTCCGCGTATCACTTCGGTGATTTCCATCAGGTGGTCGTCCACTATGTTGGCGAGGTGGTAGGTCGGAAGTTCGTCTGCCCTCTTCCACAGCACCTTGTCGTCGAGGGTGGAGGTGTTGACCTTGATGTGGCCGCGGATGAGGTCATCCATCTCGACCTCGGCGTCCTCGGGCATCCTGAAACGTATCGTCCAGTCGCTGCGGCTCTCCAGAAGTTCCCTGACCTGGTCTGCGGGCAGGGTGAGGGAGTTGCGCAGGCGTTCCCGCGTGAGGTGGTTGTAGATGAACACCTCTCCCTTGTTCTCCGCCTGGGAGCGCATCAGTTCGAGGTCTTCCGGCGTGTCGAAGGCATAGTACGCCCAGCCGTTCTCCACGAGGGTTTCCGCATATTTGCGGTAGATGCTCCGGCGCTGGCTCTGTCTGTAGGGGGCGTGAGGGTGTTTCTCCGACGGGGTTTCGACCACCTTCCCGTTTTCGTCCACCCCCTCGTCCGGGACGATACCGCACCACTTGAGGGCCTCTATTATATATTCTTCCGCTCCGGGGACGAATCTCTGTGAGTCGGTGTCCTCGATGCGGAGGATGAAATCTCCGCCGTTCTGCTTGGCGTACAGATAGTTGTAAAGCGCCGTGCGTACTCCTCCCATATGGAGCGGGCCTGTCGGTGACGGCGCGAATCTTACTCTGGTTCTTCTCATTGCTGTATCCTCCTTATCGCCGGCACGCTTTCCAGGTCGGAGAGGCTCTCGCCTCTGGACACCACCAGCGCCGGCCTGTTGTCCGGGTCGTAGTTGAATTTTCTTGTGTTGCTCTTGGTGTTGAAGCCTATCTGCTGCGAGCCGCAGTCCGCCGCGAGAGATATGCCTTCGCCATGGGCGAGCGAGCCCTTGTCATAGGTGAAGTCCTTGTTGATGATGATATAGTTGCCCATATCGCGGTTCGGCCCGATTATGTCGGAGAAACGCAGGCCCGTCACGATGGAGGTGATGCGTACCGTGTCCCCGACTTCCGGATCGGTGTCCCAGATGATGCCGCGCTTGAAGTTGTTGGCGCGTCCGGTGTATTCGTCGATCTTGGAGTTGATCTCGTTGAGGTCGTTCATCGTGAGGCCGTGTTCGTTGTTGCCGCAGGAGATGTTGATCAGCACCTTCTTGGCGGTCTTGAGGTCGAAGTCGTTGAGCAGAGGCGACTCGAATGCGGCCTTGACGGCGTCGTCGATGCGGTTCTCGCCCGTGCCGACCCCGCAGCCCATAAGGGCCATGCCGCTGTCCTTCATCATCGTCTCCACATCCTTGAAGTCGACATTGATGTAGCCCGGCTTCTTGATGATCTCCACTATGCCCTTCACGGCGGTGGCGAGCACTTCGTCGGCCTGAGGGAACGCATCCTGCAGCAGCTGGTCGCCGTAGTATTCGTGCAGCTTCTCGTTGTTGATGATGAGCAGGCTGTCCACGTTCTTCTCCAGCTCGTGAACTCCGTCGATAGCCCGCGAAAGGGCCTCGTTGCCCTCGTGGAGGAAAGGCAGGGTCACCACCGCCACCGTGAGTATTCCCTTCTCCTTGGCCATCTTGGCGATTACCGGCGCAGCTCCCGTGCCGGTGCCTCCGCCCATGCCGGCGGTGATGAAGAGCATCTTGGTGCTGGGGTTCAGAATCGTCTTCTCTATCTGGTCCTGGCTCTCCAGGGCGGCGTTGCGCCCCACGATGGGGTTGGTGCCCGCGCCGAGTCCGCGTCCGAGCTGAATCCAGGTCGGGACGGGACTGCCTTTAAGCGCTTGGGAGTCAGTGTTGCATACGGCAAAGGTGCAGCCCTTTATGCCCTTGCTGAACATATAGTTGACCGCATTGCAGCCTCCTCCTCCGACACCGAGGACCTTGATAATCTCGTCGGATGTCACCCAATCGTTGGGGGTGATGGCATCTATCATTGAATCGTCCATATATCGTATCTCCTATTTCATCGAATCGAACAGTCCGCCGACGGTGTTGTCGAACGCCCCTTCCAGCTGTGCGCTGATTTTCTTGCGGAAGATTCCTGTCCAGCGGATTTTGCCCTTGTCTCCACTCTTGGTCTTGTCCTTGCTCGGGGTGATGACCTCCGCATCGTCCTCCGGCCCGAAGAGAGTCCCCTTGCCGTTCTCGTCGATTGACGGGCCGTCGGTACCGGGTTCTTCGGCTTTCGGCGCTTCCTCGATGCAGTTGAGGTGGGCGTCCTTCTTGGCTTCGAGTATCATACCGATGGAAGCAGCGGCGGAAGTCTCGCTGACTCCGGGACAGCCTCCGGAAGAGAATTTCTGCGTGCGGGGATAGCCGAGTCTCACTATATATCCCGACATCTCCCTCAGGAGGTTGGCGAAATTGACGAGGGCCGCGCCGCCGCCCGTCAGCACTATGCCGTTGCGGAGCTTGTCCGCGAATCCGCTCTCCTGTATCTGGTAGAGTACGGCGTCGATGATCTCCCTGGTGCGGCAGCTGATGATTTCCGAGAGGTATTTGACCGGCAGCTGTTCGTAGGTGCCGTTCTCGTCGTCGTTGATCTGTATCGTCTTTTCGCTGAGGGACTGCAGCTTGTCCGGCATGCACGCGCCGTAGGCGAGCTTGATGTTCTCCGCGAGCCTGTCGGTGAATCCGCATTCGTACTTGATGTCTGAGGTGATGCTCTTCCCGCCGAAGGGGATGGCGGAGTAGTGGCGCAGCAGCCCTCCCTTGTAGATGGTTAGGGAGGTCACTCCGGCCCCCACTTCCACGAGGGCCACTCCGTTCTCCTTCTCTCCTTCGGTCAGCACCGCCTGCGCGACTGCCGTAGGGACGAACACCCGGCGGGCCTGAGCTATGCCCAGGTCGTTGAGCATGGTGTCGATGTTGCTCATCGCCTTCTGCGTGCCGATGAATATCTTGAAGTTGCCCTCGATGGCCTCCGCAGTGACTCCGATGACGTCGTTCTCGCTCGCGCAGACCAGCTCGTCGTCAGCCGAGAACGACTGGGCCACCGCTCCGTAGATGACTTCCTTGAGTTCGTCTTCGAGAGGGTAGCTGTCGATGGCGAGGCTCTTGAGCGAGGATATCTCCTCGCGGGTGATGCAGGACGAAGCATCGCTGCGGCTCATACTCGCGCTGGCACTCTCCTGCCGCACGTCGTAGCGGGGGAGTCCCACCACGACCTGCAGTATCTTGATGCCGAGTTCCCCTTCCGCGTCCTTGACGGCTGCGCCCAGCGCGGATGCGGCCCTCTTGGGGTTGAACACGGAACTGTAGCGTATACCGTCGGAGGGGACTTCCCTGTAGTAGATGACCTGCACGTCCTCCCCCTCCACTTTGGCGACGCTCAGCGCTATCTTGGCCGAGCCGAGGTCGGCAGCCGCTATATACCGTTCTGTCTGCATATTATCTGTCTCCTGTATTTTAAGTTCACTGTCTTGTAGTGGCCCGTTTCCTTTGAGGGCGCAATGTAGTCATAATATTTCTCAATTCCGGCAAATTTCTCCTTGAGCGAGCGCGGCTGCCCGAGGATGAAAAGCTCGTCCCCGCGGCTCATCTTCAGCACTATGTCCCCGTCGGGACGGACGGCGATGCTGTCGGTGAGGGTCCTCCATTTGCGTGAGGATTCGATGAGGCTGTTCATCTCCAGCATCGAGGCCAGCCACTCCCTCTCCTGCGGGGTGGGGGCTTCGCCCTTGTAGCCGTCGGGGATGTCGACCGGGATGCTCCCGTACACCGTCCTCACCGGGGCCGTGTAGCTGCGGTGCAGGGGGAAGACGTAGCCGTCACGGTCGATGTAGAAGCCCCGGTTCCCGCTCTGGAAGCGCATCACCGGAGCCCTCTGGCTGATGCTGACGTGCAGCGTGCCGTCGGAGGTGGTCCAGGCTTCGCTCCGCAGCACGGCCCCCCGGCTCTCGAGAAGCTTCTCTATGCCGCCGAGCCGTATGCTGTCCAGGCGTTGCCCTATATAGTGGCCGTATCTGCTGTCCAGATAGTCCCTTATGTCCTGTTCGCTGACGAATTTGAGGGAATCCCTGAAATGGATTTCCAGCCTGTTGCAGTCCTGCCTTGATATCTCCTCGCGGGTGAGGTGCATCAGCAGCCCCATCCCCGTGCATAGCGCGGCGGCGAGCAGAGCTGAGATGATAAGGCGGACGGTACGGTTCATATCCTCTTCTCCAGCATTTCAGTTATAGGGCCGACGAAGCGGTCGATGTCCCCGGCGCCGAGGGTGAGCAGCACGCCGATGTCCTCCTTTTCGAGATACGGCATCAGCTCCGGCTTTGCCAGCAGCACTTTCTCCGGGCAGGTCACGTCCTTGAATATGAGTCCGGAGTCCACACCAGGTATAGGCTCTTCCCTTGCCGGATAGATGTCGAGCAGGATCAGCTTGTCGAGCAGGCTCAGGGAACGGGCGAATTCCGGGGCGAAGTCCCGCGTGCGGGTGTAGAGATGAGGCTGGAATATGCCTGTGAGCTTCCTCCCGGGGAATATGTCCCTGATGGAGGAGATGGCGCTCGCGAGTTCCGCCGGATGGTGGGCGTAGTCGTCGACATAGGTCATCCCGCCCCTGTTGAAATGCAGCTCCAGCCTGCGTCTGGCCCCTTCGAAACTGCCTATGGCGCAGCGGACTTTCTGCGGGTCGAGTCCGTAGCAGAGGCAGATGGCGGCTGCGGCTATGCTGTTCTCCACGTTCACCCGGCCTATCGCTCCGACCCTTATTCCGCTCAGCGTCCCGCCGGGATATGCGAGGTCATAGACATAGTGCCCGTCCGGCTCCAGCCTGAGATTGGCGCCGTGGAAGTCGGCTGCGGGGTTGTCGAAGTGGTAGGTGAAAATCCTGCATCTGACGTCCTTTCCGTCTATGGGGAGTCCGTATTTGAGTATCAGGGTCTCGCTCACCTGCGAGGCGAACTGCCTGAAAGCCTCCTGCACGTGTTCCAGGTCGCCGTAGATGTCGAGATGATCCGCGTCCATGGCGGTGATGGCGGCTATGGCCGGATGGAGACGGAGGAAGGAGCGGTCGTACTCGTCGGCTTCCGCCACGACCGTAGGCGTGTCGCTGATGAGCATATTGGTGCCGTAGTTCCTGGATATTCCTCCGAGAAAAGCCGAACAGCCGTTGCCGCCCTCCGTGAGGATGTGGGCGACGAGGGTCGAGGTCGTGGTCTTGCCGTGGGTGCCGGCCACCGCGAGGCAGGTCTCCCCGCTGGTCAGTTCGCCGAGCATCTGGGAGCGCTTCATCACGGTGTAGCCGTGTTCGCGGGCATAGACGAGTTCGGCCATATCGTCCGGTATCGCCGGAGTATATATCACCAGCGTGTCCTTCACTTCGGCGGGGATGAGTTCCGGCCTGTCTTCATAATGTACGGCTATCCCTTCCCTTTCGAGGGCGTCCGTCAGTTCCGATTCCGTCCTGTCGTAGCCGCTCACCGAGCGCCCTTTCGCCTTGCAGAAGCGGGCGATGGCGCTCATTCCTATCCCTCCTATTCCTATAAAGTAGATGTTTTTGTATTTCATATCAGTTTATATGTTTCATCGACAATGGTCTGCGCCGCATCGAGCCTTGCGAGCGGAGCGACGTTCCTTTCTATCCCGGCGATTCTCGCGCCGTCGCGCACGAGTCCGAGCGCGACTCCCATCAGCTTCTCCACAGCTTCGCTGTCCTTTACCGTCAGGGCCGCGCCGCGGTTTACGAGGGCCATAGCGTTGTGGGTCTGGTGGTCTTCGGCCACGTTGGGCGATGGCACGAATACGGCGGCCTTGTGTGCGGCGCATATCTCCGAGATGGATGACGCCCCGGAGCGGCTGACGATGACATCCGCGGCCGCGTATGCCAGGTCCATCCTTGCGATGAAGTCGCTGTAGCGTACGCTTTCGCATTTGCGGCCTTCCATAAAGGCGTCGATTCCCGCCTTGTAATACCTGCCGCACTGCCAGAGGACCTCCACCCCTTCCCCGTCGGGGCAGCCTGCGGAGATCCAGGCGCGCATGGCTGCGTTGAGCGTGCCGCTCCCAAGGCTTCCTCCGACGACGAGGATATGCTTCTTCGAAGGGTCCATACCGTAATATTCCAGGCCTTCGGCCCTGTCCTTCTCGCCGTAAGGGTGGATTTCCGAGCGTATGGGGTTGCCGCTGAAGACTATCTTGTCTGCCGGGAAGAACCTCTCCATCCCGTCGTAGGCCACGCAGATGCGGTCGACCCGCTTCGAGAGTATCCTGTTGGTCAGTCCGGCGTAGCTGTTCTGCTCCTGAATCAGGGACGGTATGCCCTTGCGGGTGGCCTGCCAGAGCAGGGGAGCGCTGGCGTAGCCTCCGACCCCCACCGCGACATCCGGCTTGAAGGAGTCGATTATCCTGCCCGCCCCGCGGAGGCTGGCGAGCAGTTTGAACGGCAGCTTGAGGTCGTCCGCCACGTTCTTCGCGCTGAGCTTCCTCTGAAGCCCGGCCACGGGCAGGCCCTCGATTCTGTAGCCCGCCGCAGGCACCTTCTCCATCTCCATCTTGCCTTCCGCTCCGACGAAGAGTATCTCGGTCTGAGGATTGACTTCCCTGAACCTGTTCGCGATGGAGATGGCCGGGAAGATGTGGCCTCCCGTGCCTCCGCCGCTGATGATTATCCTGAGCTTTCTATATTCCATAATCCTGTTGTGACATTGTTCCCGATTCGAATGCGTCCAGTTCGTCGAGTCCGGCCCTGACTTCCTCGTGCATCTCCACCAGAGGCTGCGCGTCCCTCGTCTCCTTCTCGATGCGCCGGCTTGCGATGCGGCTGAACGAGAGTATCACCCCGAAAGCTATGCAGAAGCATATGAAGGCGCTCGTGCCGTGGCTTATCAGAGGCAGGGTCTGCCCCGTCATAGGCCCGATGTCCGCATTGACGAACATATGCAGGAAGGCCTGTCCGGAGATCAGGATGCAGAGGCCGGCCACGCTCAGCTTGGCGTACTGGTCCGTGCCGCAGCCCCTCACTATGATGGAGCCCCTGGCGAGCAGGGAGACGTAGAGGAATATCACGAAGAGTCCGCCGATGAAGCCGTACTCCTCGATGATGAAACTGTACATATAGTCCTCCGAGATGTCGGGCACGACATAGCGCTGGGTGCTCTGTCCCGGACCCTTGCCGAGCAGCCCGCCCTCGTGGACGGCTATCTTCGCGCTGTAGGGCTGGCGCATCGCGTCGAGCGCTTCCTGGTATGCCTTCGTGCCCCTCCCCGATTCGAGGAACTGCTTCTCCCAGTCGTCCTTCTCGAAGATGCGGGAGATGCCCGTGCCTATGCGTTCCATATATCTGCCGTCGGAGATCCTGTAGATTCCGACGCACAGCGCCACGGCCGCCACCCCTCCGAGCAGCAGCAGGGACATATCCCTGAAGTTGCCGCCTCCGAGAAGTATCACGATAAACATTATCGTGCCGATTATGATGGCGCTGGAGTTGCTCCCCGGAATGATCATCACGAAGATGACAAGGAACGGGGCGTAGATGAAGATGATCTTCTTCCAGATGTCGCTGAGATTTCTGCCGGGCAGCTTTTTGCGCCTGAACATGTCGAGGGCCCAGGCGAGGTAAAGCACCATCGCGACCTTGACCACCTCGAAGACGTGCAGCTGGAATCTGTCGACCTGCAGGATGCGGTATGCCCCGTTGATCTCCTTGGCCTCCATAAACGGCAGCTGAATCCTCAGGTCCAGAAGCAGGAGCAGCAGGAACGAGACGCCGAAACCGAGCGCGCTGAAGAAACGGAAGATCTTCATACTCCTGACGTTGTACAGTCCGATGATAAATCCGAGCCCGACCAGCACGACGATGAACTGTTCCTTCACGAGGTCCAGGCGGGTCGCCCCCTCATTCAGCAGACGCGAGGTGGAGGAGAACATACACACGATGGAGAACAGGAAGAGCAGAAGCACGATGATCCACACCACCTTGTCTCCCTCAAAGCGGTCTGCGAACGTCCAGAACGAGTTCTTCTTCTTCCCTGCCATATTACAGCTTTCTTACCGCCTGCTTGAACTGTTCGCCCCTGTCCTCGTAGTTCTTGAAGAGGTCGAAGCTTGCGCAGCACGGGCTGAGCAGCACCACGTCCCCGCTTTCGGCGAAGTCCGCGGAGGCTTTCACGGCCTCTTCGGCTGAGAGGGTCTCGCGTATCCTGTCCCGGCCCACGATGTCCGCGAACGCCGCGATTATCTTGGAATTGTCCTTGCCGAGACATACTATGGCCTTGACTTTCTCGCGCACCAGAGCGTCGAGCGTGCTGTAGTCGTTGCCCTTGTCCGTGCCTCCGACTATCCACACCACGGGACGGGTCTGACATTCGAGCGCGTACCAGGCCGCATCGACATTGGTGGCCTTGGAGTCGTTGACATACAGCACTCCGCCGACGTTCAGCACGGGTTCGAGGCGGTGTTCGACCGGAGAGAAGCTCTTGAGCGAGTTGCGTATCACCTCGTCGCTGATGCCGCTGGCCTTTGCCGCGAGCGCCGCGGCCATCGAATTGTAGACGTTGTGTCTGCCGGAGAGGGAGAGATCCTGCAGGGAGATCTCCGTCTCGCTGCTGTCGTAGCGCAGCACTATGTTGCCGTCGCGCAGGAACGCCGCCTGTCCGGCTTCCTTCTCCTGGGAGAACGGGAGCATCTTCGCCTGGAGCACTATCCTGCTGAGATGTTCTGTCGTGATGGCGTCGTCCGAGTCGAAGATGAAGCAGTCCTCGCTCCGGAGATTGCGCGTGATGCGGAACTTCGCCTTGACGTAGTTTTCCATCTTGTGGTCATAGCGGTCCAGATGGTCCGGGGTGATGTTGGTTATGATGGCTATGTCCGGGCGGAAGTCGTAGGTGTCGTCAAGCTGGAAACTGCTGATTTCCAGCACATAGTAATCGTGCTTCTCGGTCGCGACCTGGAGGGCGTAGCTCTTGCCTATGTTGCCGCCCAGTCCGGCGTCGAGTCCGGCCTCCCTGAGCAGATGGTAGATGAGCGAGGTCGTGGTCGTCTTGCCGTTGGAGCCGGTGATGCAGATTTTCTTCGCGCTGTCGTATCTGGACGCGAATTCGATTTCCGATATTATATGCGTACCTCTCTCCCTGAGAGCCTGTATCATCGGGGCCGTTTCGGGTATGCCGGGACTCTTTATCACTTCGTCCGCGTTCAGCACGAGTTCCGCGCTGTGTCCTCCTTCCTCGAAGGGGATGTCCCATTTGCGCAGGGTGTCGAGGTATTCCTCCTTTATCTTCCCGTTGTCGGAGAGAAATACGTCGAATCCCTTGACTTTTGCGAGCACTGCGGCTCCCACGCCGCTTTCGGCTCCGCCCAATACCACTATTCTTGCCATAATTTTATCCTTATCTTATCTTCAACAATGCCAGCGTACTTACCGCAAGTATGACCCCGACTATCCAGAACCTCGTGACTATGCGCGGCTCGGGGATGCCCTGCTTCTGATAATGGTGGTGCAGCGGCGCCATCAGGAAGACGCGCCTGCCCTCACCGTACTTTCTCCTGGTGTATTTGAACCATCCCCTCTGTATGATGACCGAGAGGCTCTCGACGAGGAATATGCCGCAGAGCAGGGGCAGAAGCAGCTCCTTGCGGATCAGCACCGCGCTCACCCCTATGACCCCGCCTATGGTGAGGCTGCCCGTATCGCCCATAAATACCTGCGCCGGGAAGGTGTTGTACCAGAGGAAACCTATCAGCGCCCCGGTGAACGCGGACATATAGACCGCCACCTCTCCGGAGCCGGGAATATACATTATGTTGAGATAGCGCGCGTTGAGAACGTCGCCTCC
Organism: Alloprevotella sp.; assembly: GCA_963643135.1. Taxonomy (GTDB): domain Bacteria; phylum Bacteroidota; class Bacteroidia; order Bacteroidales; family UBA932; genus Cryptobacteroides. The sequence goes on from CAVIJA010000010.1 coordinate 14,137, forward strand.
CAGCCAGGCCATCACGCCTATAACCACCCCGACGATGACCGAACTTCCCGCTGCCAGTCCGTCCATTCCGTCGGTCAGGTTGGTGCCGTTGGAGCAGGCCAGGATGACCAGGATGATCATAGTCATATATATGCCCCAGGAGCAGTAGACCCCCGCCTGCCCTCTGAACGGGGAAAGCCAGGAGTAGTCGAACTCGTGCGCTTTGACGAAGGGAATCGTGGTCACGAGATTGTCGCTGTGGATATCGGGGCTGATGCATACCGTCAGCGCGACCACGAGGCCCAGTCCGAACTGGAGAATGAGCTTGCCCCTCTCGCTCAGGCCTTCCTTGCGGTGTCTGAACACCTTGATGTAGTCGTCCGTGAAGCCTATCGCGCCGCACCACAGTGTGGTGACGAGTAGCAGTATGGTATATATGCTGTCCAGCCTGCACACCAGCAGCGCAGATCCGACGAGGGCGATGATTATGATGACTCCGCCCATGGTAGGCGTGCCTTTCTTCTGCATCTGCCCCTCCAGCCCTAGGTCGCGTATGGTCTCTCCGATCTGGTGCCTGCGGAGCGCGGCGATGATCCTGCCTCCGGCGAAGAAGGCTATCAGCAGACTCGTCACGAAGGCGAATATGGCCCTGAACGACAGGTAGTGCATCAGGCGCATTCCCGGGATGTCAAATCCGAGAGTCTCAATCCATTCTGAAAGATGATACAGCATTATCTCAAGCTTTTGAATACCTCGTCAACTATTTCCCTCTCGTCGAAGTGGAGCTTCTCCTCTCCGAGTATCTGGTATGTCTCGTGTCCCTTGCCGGCGAGCAGGACGGTGGCCCCCTGCGGGGCGAGGGTGAGAGCGGCCCGTATGGCCTCCCTGCGGTCTGGGATGCTGATGGTCTTTGCAAGCCCGTCGGCGTCCAGCCCTGTCCTTATCTCCGCGAGTATGTCTTCCGTGCGTTCCGAGCGGCTGTTGTCGGAAGTGAGGAAAATCCTGTCCGCATATTTCTCGGCCACCGCCGCCATCTCCGGACGCTTGCTGCGGTCGCGGTCGCCTCCGCAGCCGAAAAGACAGGTGAGCTCCCTGTCCGGGGCCACATCGCGCAGGGTCTTCAGCACGTTCTCCAGCGCGTCGGGGGTGTGGGCGTAGTCGATGACCACGTTGAGGCCCTTCGGCCCGCTTATCGTCTCCAGCCTGCCCTTGGCGGGGAGAAGCGTGGAAATCGAGAGCAGGGCGTCCTGAGGCTCCACTCCGAGAGAGACCGCCGTGGAGTATATCGCGAGTATGTTGCAGGCGTTGTGCGCCCCTATGAGCCGAGTCCACACTTCCACTCCGTCGATTTTGAGCAGCATCCCCTCGAAACTCTCCTCCATCACCCTGCAGCAGTGGTCGGCGGCACCCCTGCACGAGTAGGTGACGACCTTGGCTGCGGTGTTCTGCACCATTATCATCCCGTTGCGGTCGTCGGCGTTGGTTATTGCGAAAGCGCCTGAGGGCAGGGAGTCGAAGAAGCGCTGCTTGCAGCGCAGGTAGTTCGCGAAGCTCCCGTGGTAGTCGAGATGGTCGTGGGTGAGGTTGGAGAATATCCCGACCTTGAATTCGAGTCCGTCTATGCGCCTCTGGTCCACTCCGATGGAACTCACCTCCATAAAGCAGTATTCGCAGCCCGCCTCGAGCATTTCGCTGAGCAGGGAGTTGATGGTGATGGGGTCGGAAGTGGTGTTGGCGGTCTCAATCCTGCGGGAGCCGACATAGTTGGCTATGGTCGAGAGCAGTCCGCACTCGTGGCCGAGGGAGCGGAACATATTGTAGAGCAGGGTGACAGTCGTCGTCTTGCCGTTGGTGCCGGTGATGCCCACGAGGGTGAGCCTGCCGCTCGGATGGCCGTAGAAGCTGTCCGCAGCCATCGCCACCGCCAACCTGCTGTCCTCAACCTCCACCGCGCATCCGTCGAACGGAGGACATTCCCCTTCGCACATCACTGCGGCGGCTCCCTTTGCGACAGCTTCGCCTATATGTTCGCGTCCGTCCCTGTCGCAGCCCGTGACCGCGATGAAAAGGTCGCCCGGACGGACTTTGCGCGAGTCGTTGGCGATGCCGCCTATCTCGATGTCCGCGGCCCCCCTGATGGAGACCGCGCCGCAGTTGCGTATTATGTCCTTGAGTTTCATTTCGCTTTACGTATCTGTTCCCGGAAGTACGGGTCTATGTCATATATTTCGTCTATCACCGTGCGTATGGCCTTGGCCGGGATGTCGCCTCCCTGGAAGCTCTTTCTCGTCGGCTTGGAATATACCGTGCAGATGATGCTGTACTGAGGGTCTTCGGCCGGGAAGAAGCCCACGAGGGTGCCCTGATATTTGCGGCGGCCGTTGGCGTCGATATATTTTCCGTTCTCGAACGTGCCGAAGGAAGTCCCCGTCTTGCCCGCCACGCTGCATTTCGCTCCTTTGAGCCTGCGTGCGGTGCCGTCTTCCGTGACGGCTTTCAGCGCGCGGGTGATGGTGTCGGCCACCGCCCTGGAGCAGACCGCGGAGTTGAGCACGCTCTCCCCGCGCCGCGAGACTACTCTCCCGTCATCTTCGATATGTTCCACAAGATAGGGCTTCATCATCCTTCCCTTGTTGGCTATCGCGTTGTAGAAGGTGAGGATGTGCAGAGGGGTCTCCTGCGTGCTGTAGCCGTAGGCGATGGAACCGAGGTCGGTGTTGGTCCAGTATCTTGTGCCCGGATTGGGGATGGTCGGCGTCCTGAGTCCGTCGAGGTCGAAGTCGAACGCCTCTCCGAGTTTATAGGTGTAGATGTTGGAGAGAAACTTCTCCGTCCGGTCGAAAGTCTTGTTCTTGCCGTAGTTCTGGACAGCGAGGGCCGCGAAAACGTAGTTGGACGAGATTTTGAATCCGTCTATGATGCTGATGCGGTTGGTCCTGTGCCTGGCCGCGAATTCCGGGATGTGGTTGTCCCTGATGGTGGTGCCCTCCACCTTGCCGTTGGTCGCCGGAAGGGTCTCCTCAAGACTTTTCACGTAGCCGTCGTTGAGTACGGACATCAGGGTGACGGTCTTGAACACGGACCCCGGCTCGGCCTTGCGCCCGATGGCGAGGTTCTGTATCTCGGCGAACTTGCCGGAGGAGTTGTCGCGCAGCAGGTTTACCATGGCGCGGATAGCCCCGCTGTGCGTCTCCATCAGCACCATACAGGCCCCTTCGAGATCCGTTTCCCCCTCAATCTGCTCGCGCAGGGCCCTGTCGGCGAGTTCCTGGTAGTCTATGTCGAGGGTGGTCACGAGGTCCTGCCCGTCGACGGCCTTGACATAGCTGCTGTCGCTGTTGCGTATGCGCCCTTTGTCGCTGGTCCGCAGATATTCCCGTCCTTCCCTGCCGTGGAGTATATAGTCGAACTTGCCCTCCAGACCGATATGCGTGTTGGTGACCATGGACTTGTTGTCGCGCACGAAGCCTATCGTGCGGCGCGCGAGTTCCCCGTAAGGGTACTGCCGGACGTTATCCTGCTCCACTATCATTCCGCTCCTGTACCTCCCTTCGCGGAAGAGCGGCAGGGAGATGATGCGGTTGTAGGCGTTGCGGTCCACCTGGGTGCCGATTTTCATATATTTGCGTCCTTCGGAACGTCCCTTGGCGATCATCCTGTAGAACTGCTCCGCGCTCGTGCCGGGGAATTCCGCCGCGAGACCCTTCGAGAGTTCGCGCGCCTTGCCGAGCCACTCCTTCTCCTTCTCCGGGGTGTTGGTCTCCTTGCGCACGGTGCAGTCCATATAGAATTGGTACATAGGACAGGAGATGGCGAGCAGCCGCCCCTGCGAGTCGTATATCCGACCCCTTTCCGGCTCGATGGACTTGACCGTGACCGGAGGGGTGAGCGCGGCGGCTATCTTCGGATTGGGCTTGAAGAAGATCTGGATGCAGGCTATGCGCACGATGAGCACCGCCGATGCCAACAGCATCAGCACGTACAGCACATAGAGTATGACCCCTATGCGGTCTCTGCCTTTTCTCCTCGTGTCTTCCGTCCCGTTCATCTTGTCATAACTGCGGCGGGCTTGCTCGCTTCGCCCACCTCCGAATGCATCTCCTTGAGCCTGCGTTCCACGGCTGAGCGCCCCGTGGCCCTGGCCATATCGTAATATTTCTGCGAGTTGGCTATCTCGAGTTCCTTTATCACCGCCTTGTTGCTCTCCACCTTGGCCATCGTCGTCTCTATCATCAGGCTGGTCCAGATGACCATCCAGAAGAGGAAGAAGGTGTAGACGATGTGGATGAAGTATCTTCCCGCGTTGAGTCTGAGCAGAAACTCCCCCTTCATCACTGCCGTGAAGACGTTCTTGAGCAGCAGGCGTATGTCGGCGGTCCTCCAGGTCTTCATAGCTTCTCGGCGATTCTGAGCTTCGCGCTGCGGGCGCGGGTGTTGCTCTCTATTTCACTCTCTTCCGGCAGTATCGGCTTGCGGTTCACCGCACGCAGCGGAGCGAGGCTCCTGCCGAAGCCGTCCTTCGTCTCTCTGCCGTCGATGCGTCCGCTGCGGATGAAGTTCTTGACCATACGGTCTTCGAGGGAGTGGTAGGTGATCGCGACCAGCCGGCCTCCCTTGTCGAGCGAAGCGGCCGCCCCCTGCAGGAACTTCTCCAGCGAGCGCATCTCGTCGTTGACCTCTATGCGGAAGGCCTGATAGACCTTGGCGAGGTACTTGTGTTCGGCGAATGGCGGCAGGGCGGAGGCGATGGCCGCGTGGAGATCGTCGGTTGTGAGAATCTGAGCTGCGCTCCTGGCCGCGACGATGAGATGCGCGAGCCTGTGGGCGTTGTCCACCTCTCCGTAGAGCCGGAGGACTCTTTCCAGATCTTCCTGCGTATAAGAATTGACGATATCCGCGGCTGTCCTGCCGCCCTGCGCGTTCATCCGCATATCCAGCGGAGCGCTGTAGCGGAAGGAGAATCCCCGCCCGGCCGTGTCGAACTGGTGCGAGCTCACCCCGAGGTCGGCGAGTATGCCGTCCAGGGAGTCGAAACCTTCCTGCGCCCCGTATAGGAGAACGTAATTGTGTATAAATCTGAAATTGTTGTGTATCAAGGTGAACCTCCGGTCGTCCGGGGCGTTGGCGAGAGCGTCGGCATCGCGGTCGAACGCGAGCAGCCTGCCCTGAGGCGAGAGCCTGCTGAGGATTTCACGGCTGTGGCTGCCTCCCCCGAAGGTGGCGTCGGCATAGCGCCCGTCCCTGTTCTGTACGAGGGCGTCCACGCTCTGAAGCAGAAGTACGGGATTATGATATTCCGCCATCGCCCTCCTCCTATTTCCCGGAGAGGCTTTCCGCTATGGCAATGAATTCTTCGCCGGAAATGGCCGAGGTTTCGTACGTTTCCCTGGCCCAGATCTCGATCTTGAAATCATTGCCGGAGAAAACCACTTCCTTGTTCACACCTATCGAACTGAGGAGTCTGCGGTCGATCGAGATGCGGCCGAATTTCGGATCCGGCTCCACCACGTCGCGCCCCCGCATATATTCTCTCCAGAATGTCGCGTGCTGTCTGTTGAAGGTCAGGTCGAGGGAAGACTTCACCTCTCCGGACTGCCGCTCCCATTCTTCGATGGTGTACATCTCCAGACAAGGCTCGAAAAGGTTCTTCTTGACCACGAACCTCTGGTCGCTTCCCGAAGGCAATGCGGCCTTGAGCGGCGCAGGGAACACAAGTCTCCCCTTGTCGTCAAGCCTGGCAAAGTATTCTCCGATGAAAATGACCATAATTAATCCTTATACGCGGCATCAAAGTTAAGAAATATTTTTACATTTTCTTACATTTCTTTCCATTTTTTTACACTCACCCCCTCGCCGGCCCCGCTTTCGCATATTCGGGGATTTATTCGTACCTTAGCGGCCGATGAAACGTTTTGCCACAATCGCCCTTGCGGCTTTTCTCGCCCTGAGTGCCGGGAATAATCCGCGTATAGCATATATCGAGAAATATTCCCCCATCGCCGTCAGCGAAATGAAAAGGACAGGTGTGCCGGCAAGCATCACGCTCGCCCAGGGCCTGCTCGAATCCAACGCCGGCCTTTCGCCGCTTGCCGGCAAGGGGAACAACCATTTCGGCATCAAGTGCCACAACGACTGGAGGGGCAAGAATATGAAGGTGGACGACAATGCTCCGGGAGAGTGTTTCCGCGTGTATCCCAATGCCGAAGCCTCGTTCCGGGACCATTCCGATTTCCTGCGCTCGAGAGACCGCTACAAGGCCCTTTTCGAACTGAAGCCCACCGACTACAAGGGCTGGGCGAGAGGCCTCAAGAAAGCTGGCTATGCCACCGATCCGAACTATGCCGACAAGCTCATAACCCTCATCGAGGATTACCGTCTGTACGAATACGACAAGAAGACCACTGTCAGCGTGCAGCCTCCTCGCGAAGTCGAATCCCCGAAACAGCTGCCTCCGGAGGTGCTTGACCGCAAGTACAGGGAGTCGGTCCGCTTTGCCCTGAGCCGCAGCGTGTACGAACAGAACGGGGTTCCTTTCGTCTATTCCGTGGAAGGGGAGAGCTACCGTTCCATCGCATCGTCCAACGGTCTGTTCCTCCGCGAGCTGCTCCGTTTCAACGACCTCTCCGAGGAGAGGGAGCTCGGTCCGGGGACTGTCGTATATCTGGGCCGCAAGAAGGCTCAGGCGGCGCCGGGAGTGACCAAATATGTGGTCGGAGAGGACGGGGAGAGCCTGCGTGCGATATCGCAGCGCTTCGGCATCCGTCTGGCGGCGCTCCAGAAGATGAATCCCGCGCTGATCGGATACAGGCTCGAAGAGGGGGATACCGTAATCCTCAGGAGGAAGTGATGGTGAGACTCGCAGCGAGACTTCTGCTTCTGGCAGCCCTGCTGACCGGCGCGTGGCTGGGATGGAACTGGTACAGGGACAACCGTATGTCGAACTTCAGCCGTACGGCGGAGGTCCTCATCTATCCGGAGACCACTGCTTCAGAGGCTCTCGAACTTATCGCGGACAAGGCCGGGGTGAAGGACAGGCGCAGCCTTGAGCGCAGTTTCAGGGCTAAGGAAGTGGAGCGGCATATAAGCCCCGGACACTATACCGTCAGCAGGGGCAGTTCCAGCGTCTATGTGGCGCGTATGCTCAACAACGGCTGGCAGACCCCCGTGCGTCTGACGCTTTCGGGCAATCTGCGCATCAGGGGCAATATCGCCGCGAAGATAAGCAGCCAGCTGCTGCTGGATTCGGCGAGCGTGAGGCAGGCCCTGGATTCCGACACTCTGCTCGCCCGCTACGGATTCACTCCGCGCAACGTGTTCTCCCTGCTTGTACCGGCTACCTACGAGATTTACTGGACGGCATCGATGAGCGACGTATTGGACAGGATGAAGGAGGCTTACGACGCGTTCTGGACTCCGGACAACGATGCGAAGGCCGCCGGGCTGGATCTCTCCAGGGCCCAGGTGTCGATACTCGCGTCCATCGTCAGCTCTGAGACCAATTACGAGCCGGAGATGCCGCTCGTCGCGGGCGTGTATCTCAACCGCCTCAAGCTGGGGATGCCGCTGCAGGCCGACCCTACGGTGGCGTTCTGCTTCGACTACAGGCCGCAGAGAATACTCAAGGCTCACCTGCAGGTCGATTCTCCCTACAACACCTACCGTTACGCCGGGCTTCCTCCGGGACCTATCTGCGTGCCGACGCGCCCTTCTCTGGAGGCCGTGCTGAATCCGGACTTCGGCGGCAGCAGGGGCGGGGGCAATCTCTACTTCTGTGCCAATTCCGACTTCTCCGGCAGGCACGTCTTCGCCCACAGCCTTAAGGAACATAATGCCAACGCCCGCGCATTCCGGGCCGAACTCGACCGCCGCGCCCGCGCGAAGCGGTGAAGAAGCCTCCGCCTCCGGAACATTTTCTCAAAAATATATCTATTTTTGCACCTTGTGCGGGAGCTTCCCGTAAGCAGTGTAATGAGTGTGTGGACTTTATAGACAACAGGCAAAGCAATGGCGGATAAGGGAAAACTTGTCGGGCATCTCGCAGTGGCGGGTGCGTATATAATCTTCGGCTTCAATATAATCTTCTGCAAGGACATTGCGAATTCGCATGTCATCACCCCGTCGGTACTCTTCTCCATCAGGGCCATCGGTGCTTCGGCCCTGTTCTGGCTGATATCGCTCTTTATGCCACGTGAGAAAGTTCCCGCAGGGGACCTGGCCAAGATGGCCCTCGCTTCCGTGCTGGGGCTTTTCGTACCGCAGTTTTCGTTTCTCGTGGCGACGACGATGACCAGTTCCATCGACCTCTCCGTCCTGGGCACGCTCCCGCCGGTGTTCACGATGTGCTTCGCCGCCATCTTCCTCAAGGAACCGATCACCTTCAAGAAAGCCGGTGGAGTCGCGCTCAGCCTCGCGGGAGTGCTGATGCTGATATTCAATTCCGTTGGTACCGGCGGCGGAGTCGAGCAGACGCGCCCGCTCGGCATCATCCTGATGCTGCTCAACGGCATCAGTTTCGGTGCATATCTGGGAATATTCCGTCCGCTGATATCCCGCTACAGCGTGGTGACGTTTATGAAATGGATGTTCCTCTTCTCCCTGCTGCTCTCCCTGCCTATTTCCGGCAAGGGGCTTGTCACCACCGACTACGCGGCCATCACCGCTCCGGTGATGGAGGAGATCGCCTTCCTCGTCGTCTTCGCCACCTTCGTCTCCTATTTCCTGATACCGATCGGGCAGAAGCGGATACGCCCGACTCTCGTGAGCCTTTATACCTATCTCCAGCCGATGATCGCCACGGTGTTCAGCATCATCATCGGGATGGATGTCCTGACCTGGCAGAAAGTGGTCGCCATCGTGCTGATATTCACCGGAGTAGGCTTTGTGAGCAAGAGTCGTGCGGCGGGACAGGCCAAGTAGCCGGGATTTTTTAGGAATTACTTAATATATTTGCGTGTTATGGATGCACTTGTCGAAAAAGCACGCGCAGTCGCACTTGATGCGCTGAAGAATGAGACCCGTTACGACGGTTCTCCGTTTATGGAACATCCCGACAATGTGGCCAGGATTGTCGCGGACGAGATAGGCCTGCCTGCGGAATGTGTCGCCGCAGTCTATCTGCACGAAGCCACCAGGGTTCATAAGGACGTGGATGTCAGCGCCTTCCCTCAGGACGTACGCACCATTACCGAGGGACTTAACAGGATATCCACCATCAAGCCGAAAGACACCCGGCTGGAGGCGGAGAACTACAAGAAGCTCATAGTGCAGTATTCCACCGACCCGAGGGTCGTGGTGCTGAAGATAGCCGACAGGCTGGAGGTGATGCGCTCCCTGAGCATATTCCCCAAGGCTTCCCGCGAGCAGAAGCTGCTGGAGACGCTGATGCTCTATATGCCGCTGGCACATCAGCTCGGCCTCTACAATATCAACACCGAGCTGGGGGACATCTACTTCCGCTACTCCGAGCCGGAGCAGTACCGCGCCGTCACCAACAAGCTCAAGGCCACCGAGAAGGACCGCGAGCAGCTGACCCTCGAATTCATACGTCCCCTGGAGAAGAAGCTTTCCGACGCCGGAGTGCATTACAAGCTCAAGGCCCGCACCAAGAGCGCATTTTCCATCTACCGCAAGATGCAGAAGCAGAAGGTGCCGTTCGAGGGGGTCTATGACGTGTTCGCGATACGCTTCATCATTGACTGCGAGGACGATCCGAAGGTGGAGAAGGACCTCTGCTGGAAGGTGTATTCATACGTGACGGAGGAATACGAGCCGGATATCAGGAGACTGCGCGACTGGCTCACCACCCCGCGCCCCAACGGCTACGAGTCCCTGCACATCACGGTCAAGAACAAGCAGGGGAAGTCGCTCGAAGTGCAGATACGCACGAAGCGGATGGACATCGAGGCGGAGAGCGGCAACGCGGCCCACTGGGCCTACAAGGGCATAAGGCACGAAGCCTCGCTCGACAGATGGCTGCAGTCGGTGAGGGACGCGCTGGCCAATCCCTATAATGCGGGCCAGGACGAACTTCCTACACCTCCGGACAGGGACATATTCGTGTTCACCCCCTCCGGCGAACTCAGAATCCTCGCCGCAGGCTCTTCCGTGCTGGATTTCGCGTTCAACATCCACTCCAACATAGGCAGCCGCTGCACGGGAGGCAAGGTGAACGGCAAACCGGTGCAGATACGGGAGAAACTCAAGACGGGGGACGTGGTGGAGATAATGACGGGCCGCAACCAGCGCCCCAACAGGGACTGGCTCGGCTGGGTGGTCACCTCCAAGGCGAGAAGCAAGATACGCCAGGAACTCGATTCCGAAGAGCGCAAGGCTGCGGCGGAGGGCCGCGAGATACTGGAGCGCCGGCTGAAGAACTGGAAGCTGGAATTCCCGGACGAGATGCTCGGCGAATTTATGAAGGCGCACAAGTTCGGCTCCGAGATGCAGTTTATGGCCGCCATCTCGAGGGAGGAGCTCGACGTCAACGACATCAAGTCCTATATCCTCCAGAAGCAGGCGGAGAAAGCCGCGCCGACGGTCGAGGAGAAGGACGCCGCCCCGAAGACGGGCTATGCCGGAAGTTCGTCCGACGACATCCTCGTCATCAACGCGAAGAACGTCCGGGGTCTGGACTATAAGCTCTCCAAATGCTGCAATCCGGTGTTCGGGGACGACGTGTTCGGCTTCGTCACCAGGACGGAAGGCATCAAGATACACCGCATCTCCTGCCCCAACGCGGCGAGGCTCATCGAGAAATATCCGTACCGCATCCAGAAGGTCATTTGGCAGGACAACAGTGCGGCGGGGGATTTTCTCTGCAACCTTTCAATCACCGCAGGCCTCGAACATCCGGTGCTGAGTGCGATTATGGACGTGATAGGCAGGTTCAAGGTGTCCATGCGCTCGTTCAACGTCAAGGAGAACCGCCGCGCCGGCACCTATGAGATAAGCGTGCGCCTGCTCGTGCCGTCCAATACCGAACTGGACAAGGTGATATCGCAGGTCTCCTCGATAAGGAACATCATCAAGGTACACAGGATATAATAATGGATACCGCATATCTCGACAATTACGAAAAGCTGCTCGAAGACGGGCTGCTCAAGCTCTGCAGCGGCGCCGGGCTGCTTGACGGCGAGGTGCTGAGAAGTCCGGACATCGACTCCGTATGGGAGGACGGATATGTCAGGGACTATGTCGCCGATGCCGTGGAGAACTTCAACTCCTATCCGGAGGCGGCTCTGTCCTGGGCCGCGTTCCTCGGAATGGGCGTCGCGCACAATTGGGACTCCGACTGGGAAGCCCGCAAGGGAGACGGCTACGCCTCATATTTCGGCAGCCGTGGATGGGACGATATGGACGAACATATACTCTATGGCCTGCTCGGACTCTCCGCCGGCTGTCCGGAAGCGAAACGCATCTCGGACACTATGCTCAGCTGCGCACTCGCCACTCTCGGCCTCATCTGGCACGAAGGCGTCGAGACGCAGACCGAACTCGGATTCTATATCCTGGTCCGTTCCTATACGGTACTCTACCGCATCGGCGCAGCGATAGAACTCAGGCGTCTCGGCTACAAGAAAGTCCTTCTCAATAAGAGTGTTTCCTGAGGACTAAATCCCGGCCTCGAGCATCGCCTCGCAGCCTTCGATAATATCCTGAAAGGCCTGCCCGAAGTCCCCGGTGTAAGACAATATACAAAAACACATCTGAAAGCGTGTTTTTAATCCCGATAATTATGAAGTTTCATCTCCAGTCAGATTACAGCCCTGCCGGCGACCAGCCGGAAGCGATAGCGCAGCTCTGCTCGGCGCTCGATTCCGGAGTAAGCGACGTCACCCTGCTCGGCGTGACCGGGTCCGGAAAGACCTTCACGATGGCCGGGGTCATCGAGAGGCTCCAGCGTCCTGCGCTGATACTCAGCCACAACAAGACGCTTGCTGCTCAGCTCTACGGCGAGTTCAAGTCTTTCTTCCCCGACAATGCGGTGGAGTATTTCGTCTCATATTACGACTACTACCAGCCGGAGGCCTACATCCCGTCAAGCGACACCTACATCGAGAAGGACCTCAGCATCAACGACCGCATCGAGAAGCTCCGTCTGAGCGCTGCCGGCGCCCTGATGTCCGGCAGGCGGGACGTCATAGTGATATCTTCCGTCTCCTGTCTGTACGGCATAGGCAATCCGGAAGACTTCCACGCGCAGACGGTGACCGTGCGCAAGGGGGAGACGCGCAGCCTTACCGGCCTGCTCTACCGCCTTGTGGAAGGCCTCTACAACCGCACGGAAGCGGAGTTCAAGAGGGGCTCTTTCCGCGTGAGAGGGGATACGGTCGACGTCTATCTGAGCGGTGCCGACGAGGCGGTGCGGATCGAGTTCTTCGGCGACGAGATTGACGGTCTGAGCCTCATCGACCCGGTGACGGGAGCGCATATCGAGGACCTGGATGAGATCAGCATCTATCCGGCCAATAATTTCGTGACGACCAAGGAGCGCAGTGCGGCGGCGGTGTCGCATATTCAGGACGACCTCGTGCGGCAGATGGAGCATTTTGTCGAATCGGGCCGGGAACTTGAGGCCAAGCGGCTGAAGCAGAGGGTCGAATATGACCTTGAGATGATAAAGGAGATGGGCTACTGCCCCGGCATAGAGAACTACTCCCGCTACTTCGACGGCCGGCGCGAGGGGCAGAGGCCGTTCTGCCTGATAGACTATTTTCCGAAGGATTTCATCACTTTCATAGACGAGAGCCACGTGACTCTGCCGCAGGTGAGGGCGATGTACGGCGGAGACCATTCCCGCAAGTCGGTGCTGATCGACTACGGCTTCAGACTCCCCGCCGCCGCCGACAACCGTCCGCTCCGTTTCGAGGAGTTCGAGGCCATCACCGGACAGAAGGTCTACGTGAGCGCGACCCCGGCGGACTATGAGCTGGAGAAGTCAGGCGGACTCGTGGTGGAGCAGGTGGTGAGACCTACCGGTCTGCTCGACCCGCCGATAGAGGTGCGCCCGACTCTGAATCAGGTCGATGACCTCGTGGAGGAGATACGCAAGCGTTCCGAGCGCGACGAGCGCACGCTTGTCACCACGCTGACCAAGAGGATGGCCGAGGAACTGGACTCCTATCTGCGGCGCATCGGAATCAGGGTGCGCTATATCCATTCCGACGTGGACACGGCCGAGCGGGTGGAGATTATCGAAGACTTCAAGACGGGGCTTTTCGACGTGCTGGTGGGGGTCAATCTGCTCCGCGAGGGGCTGGACATCCCTTCGGTCTCGCTCGTGGCGATACTCGATGCGGACAAGGAGGGATTCCTCCGTACGGGCAGAGCCCTGACGCAGACTGCGGGGCGGGCCGCGCGCAACGTGAACGGGCTTGTGATAATGTACGCCGACTCCGTGACGGCGTCCATGGAGGAGACCATACGCGAGACTAACCGCCGCCGGCGCAAGCAGACGGAATATAATGAGCGTCATCATATCACCCCGACTCAGGTGCAGGTGCGGCAGAACGTGCTGGCCAAAAGTCTCGCAGGAGGCACTACGGGACGGGTCAGCGCAGCCAATTCCTATGATGCTCCGGTATATGTGCCGAACCCTTCCGATCTGGGGAAGGGGAGGATTTCCGTAGGTTTCGGACACGCCGCCCTCAGGGAGGACGGGGCCGCGTTCGCAGAGGGGCACGTCCGGGCCGACCTCGCCGCCGTGCTTCAGGATCCGGTGATACGCTCGATGTCCCGCGCCCAGGTGGAGAAACTGGTGGAAGAGGACAGGCGGCGGATGAAAAAGTCGGCGTCGGAGCTGGATTTCGCCCACGCAGCCCGTTACCGGGACGAGATGTGGGCCCTGCAGGAATACCTCAAGGTCTGGAAGGAGAAATAAAAAGACAAGTCGGTAAAGTTTTGTGAAGAAGGAGCGTACCGGGGTGCGTGACCGACGGACCAATGAATTTGGAGCAAAAATACCGGCAAAAGTGCCAAGTTATTTTTCAAGAATTGCTAAGTTTGTACGATATAATATGTATAGTGCAAATGATTTTTCGAGGCTGGAGCTGAGCCTCCCCGGATGCAGGAGCAACTACCGTTACTTCCGCTCCCTGCTCAGACCGTCCACGCGGCTGCTGGTGCTGGTCAAAGCCAACGCCTACGGACACGGGGCGGTGGAGTTCGCCTCGATGCTGCAGGCCGAAGGGGCGGACTATCTTGCCGTCGCCCTGCCGGTGGAGGGGATGGAGCTCCGCTCCAACGGTATTTCACTGCCCATACTGGTGCTCACCGCCGGTACGGATTTTTTTCCGGAGATCATCGACAACCGTCTGGAACCCGGCATACCGAACCTCTATACCCTCGAAGCGCTCTGCGCCACTCTGCGCGGACGCGGGATAAGGGAATTTCCCATACATCTCAAACTCGACACCGGGATGCACCGTCTCGGCTTTATGACTTCCGAAATCCCCGCGCTGCTCGACTTTCTCGCCTCGCACGACGAGGTGAAGGTCAAGTCGATATATTCGCATCTTGCGGCAGCCGAAGATCCCTCGGAGGACGAGTTCACCCTCGGACAGATAGAGATGTTCCGCCGCAATGCGGAGCAGATTTCGCAGGCTCTCGGATACAGGCCCATGTGGCACGTGCTCAATTCTGCCGGGATAGAGAGATTCCCTCAGTATCAGTTCGATATGGTGCGTCTGGGCATAGGGATATACGGCATCAGCGCCCTGCCCGGCGTGAAGCTCTCGCCTGTGGCCTCGCTCAAGGTCAAGGTCCTTCAGGTGAAGACCCTCGGAGCGCAGGACGGGACGATAGGCTACGGGCGGCACGGGCATATAGCTCCCGGCGGCACGGTGACAGCCACCATCCCCGTGGGCTATGCCGACGGCATCGACAGGCATCTGGGCTGCGGCGCGGCGTCGTTCAGCGTGAACGGACACAGAGTCCCCACGATAGGCAATATCTGTATGGACATGTGTATGCTGGATGTCACCGGGACGGACGTCAAGGTGGGGGACACGGTGACTGTCTTCGGCGAAGACCCGACCGTGTCGGAACTTGCCGGCATCCTGGACACGATCCCCTATGAAATACTGACCTCCGTCCCGAGGAGAATAGAAAGAATAATTATACGATAATATGAGAAAGAACCTTACCACCATCATCATCGCCCTTGCGCTGACGGGTATCGGCGCGGCGGGGCAGCAGTACGGAAGCATCACGCCGGAGATGCTCAAGGAGATCGCGAAAGGATATCAGGGCAGCGCCGCCGACAGGGCGATACGCAACGCCCTTAATACCGCCCCCGTCACGGTGCTTGCGGCCAATGCCGACAATGCGGCGATGATCGATACGGAGTTCTCCGACCGCGTGAAGACGGTGGGCATCACCGACCAGAAGTCGTCCGGACGCTGCTGGCTCTTCACGGGACTCAACGTCCTCAGGGCCGCGGCCATAGAGAAATACTCTCTCGGGGATTTCCAGTTCTCGCAGTCCTACTGCTTCTTCTGGGACCAGCTCGAGAAGGCCAACCTCTTCCTTCAGGCCGTCATCGACACCCGCGACAAGCCTTTCGAGGACAGGGAGGTCGACTGGCTCTTCTCCAATCCGATCGGCGACGGCGGCACTTTCACCGGAGTGGCCAATCTTGTCACGAAATACGGTCTGGTGCCTTCGGACGTGATGCCGGAGAGCTACACGGCCAACAATACCTCCGCGATGACGTCCCAGCTCAAGAACCTCCTGCGCAAGGACGGGCTCAAGCTGCGCGAGACTCCGTCCGGAGTGAAGAAAAAGGACCTTCCCGCATATCTGGAAGCGCAGAAAGTGGAGATGCTCAAAGACGTATATCATATACTCGCGCTCTCCTTCGGTGTGCCTCCGACATCCTTCGAGTGGAAGGGGAAGAGCTATACCCCGACGGAATTCTACAGCGAACTGCTCGGCTACGACCTGGAACACGGCTACGTGATGCTGATGAACGACCCTTGCCGCGAGTACGGCAAAGTCTATGAGATACAGTACGACCGCCATACCTACGACGGTCAGAACTGGCTCTATGTCAATCTTCCGACGGAGCGCATCAAGGAGATGGCCATCGCCTCCATCAAGGCCGGCAAGGCCATGTACTTCTCCTGCGACGTGGCCAAATATCTCAACCGCAGCAAGGGAGTTGCCGATCTGCGCAACTTCGACTACGAATCCCTGCTCGGGGTCGACCTCTCAATGGACAAGAGGCAGAGGGTCATGACCCACGCCAGCGGCTCATCCCACGCGATGACCCTTATCGCCGTGGATCTCAAGGACGGCGTGCCGCAGAAGTGGATGGTGGAGAACAGCTGGGGTGCGGCTTCCGGCTACAAGGGCAATATCATCATGACCGACGAGTGGTTCGACGAATATATGTTCCGTCTCGTGGTGGAGAGGCAGTTCGTGCCGGAGGACGTGTTGAAGATGCTGGAACAGAAACCTGTGCAGCTTCCTGCCTGGGACCCGATGTTTCTCGGCGAAGAATAGTCCGCCGGGAGGATGAAGCCTTTTCTCGAACAGGTCGCCCGACATTATTTTGCCGAAGGGGGAGTGGAGCATCTGTGCTTCATCTTCCCGAACCGGCGTGCCGACGCCTTCTTCCGCAAGTATCTCGGAGAATGTGTGGCCCGGAGCAGCACTCCGCTGATTTCGCCGCGCATCTACACGATGAAGGACTTCTTCTGCGCCGCATCCGGGCAGAAGGAGGCCGACCAGATATTCCAGCTCCTGGAGCTGTACGACTGCTATTGCGGATTGAACCCGGCGCACGAGTCTCTTGACGATTTCATCTTCTGGGGCGGTGTGCTGCTGTCCGACTTCAATGACATCGACAAATATCTCGTGCGCGCAGAACTGCTCTTCGCCAATGTCGCCGATATACGGGCGATGCAGGACAGCTACGAATATCTCGACGAGAAGCAGGCCGAAGCCATAAAGCGATTTGTCTCGCATTTCCGCACCGGAGGACGCTATAAGGACGAATTCCGCAAGATATGGGATATTCTGCTGCCGCTCTACCGCTCGTTCGGCGGGAGGATGGACGGGGCGGGCTTCTCCTATGAGGGCAGGATTTATCGCACACTTGCGGAAAGGCTCTCCTCGGAGTCCGTCTCCGACGTGCTGTCGGCGAGTTTCCCGGACGTGTCGAAATTCGTGTTCGTGGGACTCAACGCCCTCAACGAGTGCGAGAAACGGCTGATGCGCAGGATGAGGGATGCCGGATTGGCGGAGTTCTGCTGGGATTATGGCAGCCCGCTGATACGCGACCCGCACAACAAGTCCTCGCTCTTTATGTCGGAGAACGTGCTGGAATTCCCGCAGGCTTTCGAACCCGATCCGGAGGGTCTCCCGGGCGTTCCGGAGATCAACTCTCTGAGCGTGCCGTCGTCTGTCGGGCAGGCCAAGCAGCTGCCCGCCATATTGGAGCGTCTGGCCTCCGGAGGGATTGAGACGGCCATAGTCCTGCCTGACGAATCCCTGCTGCTGCCGGTGCTCAACTCCATCCCGGAGGACATCAGCGACATCAACGTGACTATGGGATACCCTATGAGGGGCAGCGGACTCTGGGCTCTGATGAACGACATCGCCTCGCTCCAGATGCATCTCAGGGAGAGGGACGGGCAATGGTATTTCTACCACAAGCAGGTCTGGGCGATATTTTCCAACAGCATATTCAAGTCCGTCCTCTCCGAGGAGGGGCGCGAGACGGTGTCAAAGGTCAGAAAGGCCGCGGCCTATTATATCTCCCGGGAGGAATTCCGCGGGGACAAGGCCCTGGAACTGATATTCAGGCCCGTCGTGACCCGTACTTCCGAAGCCGATGCGGAACTCGTGTCGCGCATCGCGGAGTATCAGCTCTCGATATTGGCCGGCATCGCCCCTATGCTCAAGGCCGTCCCCGATATGACTATGGAGCTGGATTTCGCCAATGAATACTATCTCTCCATCGGGAGGCTCCTGCGCCGCCCTCTTCCGATACTGCCTCAGACCTGGTTCAGGCTGCTGGAGCGGATGGTGGGAGGCGTCGCCGTGCCGTTCAGGGGCGAACCGCTCAAGGGCCTGCAGATAATGGGCCCGCTGGAGACCAGGGCCCTGGATTTCGACAATATCATCATCCTCAGCTGCAACGAGGGGGTCTTCCCGAGACGCAACGTCAATTCCTCCTTTATTCCCCCGGAACTCCGCCGGGGCTTCGGTCTGCCGACCTACGAATATCAGGATGCAGTCTGGGCATATTACTTCTACCGTATGATCCAGCGGGCGAAGCGCGTGTGGCTGCTCTCCGATTCACGCACGGAAGGGACGAAGAGCGGGGAGGAGAGCCGCTATGTCAAGCAGCTGGAGATGCACTTCGGCGTGAAGGTCAGGCGTCATTCGGCCAGGGCTTCCATAGAGAAGAACATCGAGCCGGACTTCATCGGGAAGACTCCTCAGGACATTGAGACGCTCCGACGTGAGAAGGAACTGTCCTCCTCCGCGCTGCAGAACTATCTGAGCTGCCCGGCCAAGTTCTATTACAGCTGCGTGAAGGGCCTGAAGGAGAGGGATGAGGTGAGCGAGACGCTGGACAGCGGGATGGTTGGCGACGTGTTCCACAAAACTATGCAGGGCCTCTACACCGTGCCGTCGCATTCCGTAAGCCGCGGTTTCCTCAAGGGCCTGCTGTCCGGACAGGAGATAGAGGACAGGGTGCATTCCCTGATAATGGAGAAGCTGAACACTTTCGAGGTGAGCGGACGCAATCTGATATACGAGGATATGATATGCCGCTACGTTCGGAAGACGGTGGAGAGCGACATCGCGCTTATGGACGCCGGGGGGAAGGACAGCATCCGGATTCTGGGGCTGGAACTCTGCCGCAGAGCCGAGATCGGAGGCTTCCGCTTTATCGGCTTCATAGATCGTCTGGACAGCCTCCGTCCCGATGAGGTGCGCATAGTCGATTACAAGACCGGCAAGGTCTCCGACAACGATTTCATCATCACGGAGGACAACGCCGACGAGGTTGTGGACGCCCTTTTCGGCCCCGACGACTCGAAGCGTCCCAAGATTGCCCTTCAGCTATATCTCTACGACCGCTTTGTCGCGGGCGACCCGCGCTTCGAGGGCAAGACTCTGGTCAATTCCATCTATCAGACTTCCAGGCTCTTCGTGAAGAGCGTGGAGAATGTCAGGCTCAACGACCGCTTCAATTCCTTGATGGAGGAGAGGCTCTCAGCCCTGCTTGAGGAGATTGCCGACTGCTCGGTGCCTTTCCGTCGGACAGCCGATCTCAAGACGTGCGGATACTGTAACTTCAAAAGCATTTGCGGGCGATGAAGATATTGAAGGCCAGCGCCGGTTCTGGCAAGACCTACCGGCTCTCGAAGACATATATCGGGCTGCTTCTCGACAGCCCCGAAAGGGATGCGTACCGCCATATTCTCGCCGTGACCTTCACCAACAAGGCCACTGCCGAAATGAAGGGCCGCATACTCCGCGACCTCTACGCCCTATCTTCCGACAATCCGAAGGCGAAGCGCGCCCTGGTGGATATACTGCACGACTACAGCGCGTTCTCCGTCAGCACGATAGACAAGTTTTTCCAGCAGACCCTCAAATCCTTCTCGCGGGAGATAGGACAGTTCGCCGACTATCAGCTCGAACTCGACAGGAATTCCCTGATAAAGGAGGCTATGGACAGGATACTGGATTCCCTGACGGGAGACAGGAAGGACCTGCTGGGATGGATCAAGGCAAGCGTTTCCGAAAGTCTGGAACAGGGCAGGAAACCCGGCATCGACGAGAGCCTCTACGATATGGGCTGTCTGCTCAAATCCGAAGAACACCGGGAACTCGCCGAGCGTTACGGCATAGATGACCTGCAGGCTTTCGGGAAGGAGCGCCTTAGGGAGGTCAGAAAGGAGTGCGGCAGGATTATCCGGGAATTTTCCGTCGGGGTCGCCGCTTTCGGAGTCCCGGTGGAGGACGGGAAGCTGATCACTGTCGGCAAGAGGCTTATGTCGAAGAATCCGGAGCTTGCCGGATTTGTCGAGGAGGGGTATAGCCGTTATTGTACGGCATTCATAATCAATTCTCTGACTTTCAGTCTCGGCCTTGCCGGAGAGTTCTACCGGGAGTTCGAAGCCCTGCTGAAGGAGAAGAATCTGATGTGTCTCGACGAGTCCAACACCATACTCCGGGACATCATCAACGGGTC
Organism: Alloprevotella sp.; assembly: GCA_963643135.1. Lineage (GTDB taxonomy): Bacteria > Bacteroidota > Bacteroidia > Bacteroidales > UBA932 > Cryptobacteroides. The sequence continues at coordinate 34,331 of CAVIJA010000010.1, forward strand.
CGACGCGCCCTTCGTCTATGAGAAACTTGGGGTGAGGTACGCCCATTTCCTGCTTGACGAGTTTCAGGACACGTCCAATATCCAGTGGGAGAATTTCCTCCCGCTGCTGCGCGAGAGCGAGGCCGGAGGGGAGGGCAGTCTGATCGTCGGGGACGTGAAGCAGAGCATCTACCGTTTCCGCGATTCCGACTGGAAACTGCTTGGCGGCAAGGTGACGCAGGAGTTCCCCGATGCCGAGGTGGAGACGCTCGACTGCAACTGGCGCAGCGCAAGGAGGGTCGTGGCGTTCAACAGCGGCTTCTTCTCGCAGGCCTCGGAGCGGCTCGGGCTTTCAGGCATATACTCGGACGTCGTCCAGACCCCGAAGACAGGGGAGACCCAGGAGGGCTTTGTGCGTCTGAGCTTCCTGGACGATCAGCTGGAGGCCGTATACGAGTCGATAGAGAGGGTGAGGGCCGCAGGCGCGCAGTGGGGGGACATCGCCATCCTCGTGCGCGGCAAGAAGCAGGGAGCCGACGTCGCCGACTATCTGATATCCAAAGCTGTACCTGTCATCTCCGATGACTCGCTCAATATGCGCTCGTCCGCCGTCGTCCGCCGTCTCGTGGCCCTGCTTGAAGCATTCGAGTATCCCGACGACGGCATCAGCGCCTTTCTCGTGTCCTCTATGGGGGTCAGCTTCCCGGAGCGGTACCACTCCCTGGTGGACCTCTGCGAGGGGCTGCTCCGCTCCCTCAGGGATTACGACCCCCGCTCCTTCGAGGGGGAGACCCTTTTCATCCAGGCGTTTATGGATGAGCTCCAGAGCTGGACGGAAGTCAACGGCAACAATCTCCGCCATTTCCTCGAACACTGGACGGAAGAGGAGCGCTTCATAGGCTCTCCGGAGAACTCCGCTTCTGTCCGCATACTTACGATACACAAGTCCAAGGGACTTGAATTCCCTTATGTCATCTTCCCTTTCGCCGACAAGGTCACGCTCTACAGAAGCGGGGTGCATTGGTGCCGACTGAGCGCCGAAGGAGGGCGGATCCCCCGGGTGCTGGAAGGAATATATCCGGTGAGCCTGGGCAGCGCCGCAGCCTCGTCCGAATTCGCCGGAGCGCTTGAGGAGGAACGCCGCAGTCAGCTCGTGGACAATATCAACCTCTTCTACGTGGCCCTCACCCGTGCGGAGAAGGGCCTGCACATCATCTCCGCTCCGCCGACCGCCAAGTTCGTCAATTCGCTTAAGCGCGGAAAGCCGGAATATATGAAGATGAGTGACCTGCTCTACGAGTTCGGAGGAGGATATGAGGAGATAAGTTTCGGACAGGAGTACGATTTCAGCAGGATGGCCCGCAGAGAGGCCTCCGGGGCGGAAGAATTCGCGCTCGAATACGTTTCCGTCCCGCTTGCGGGGAGGCTCGCCCCTTCGGTGGATGCGCTTGATTTCTTCGGTGACGACGGTCAGACCGGAGTCAGGGCTTCCGCCCGCTTGAGGGGCGTGGTGCTGCACAGGATATTGTCGGAGACGGTATGGGTTTCGGATCTGAAGGCGGCAGTGGATGCCGAAATCAGGGACGGGGCCCTCGACGCGCAGGCCGGGGCGGAAGCTCTCGCCCTGCTCGGAGAACGCATAGCCGCTCATCCGGAATGGTTCCCGTCTGCGCAGGATGCGGAGGTGAAGGTTTTCAACGAACTTTCAGTCTTCGGCCCGGATGGAAAGGAATATCGTCCTGACCGCGTGGTCGTCAGCCCGGACGGAGTCCGCGTCGTGGACTTCAAGTTCGCAAGGCAGGAGAGAAGCCATCAGACCCAGGTGGCCAATTACGTGTCCCTTTACCGCCAGCTCGGCTACAAGGTGATTTCGGGAGTGATATGGTATGTGGAAGAAGATATTATGGAATTTGTATGATAAGACGGATTTTGCCGATAGTCGCGGCGTTGTTTGTACTCGCCGGCGGGAAACTCTGCGGGCAGCCTCCCCGTGTGCCTGAAAGCATCACGTTCGCGGGGCAGAACATACGCTTCGACCGCAGCGACCTCTACGAGAGGATGGACAGGGAACTGATAACGTTCACCTATATGCACACCAACTCCACCCTGCTGCTCAAGAGGTCGGGGCGCATCTTCGCCCAGGTCGTGCCGCTGCTGCGGCTTGAGGGCGTGCCGGAAGACCTCAAATACCTGATGGCGATAGAGAGCAACCTCGACCCGAAGTCCGTCTCGTCCGCCGGGGCCGCCGGGCTGTGGCAGTTCACGAAGGCCACGGCCAGGGAGTATGGGCTGGAGGTGAATTCCGAGGTGGACGAACGCTACAATACCGAAAAGGCGACGAAGGCCGCCTGCGCATATCTCAAGGATGCCTACGCGAAATACGGGGACTGGATGACCGTGGCCGCGAGCTACAACGGAGGCCAGAACGGCATCACGAAGAAACTCTCGGACCAGAAGCAGGAGAGCGCGCTTGACCTGTGGCTGGTTGAGGAGACTTCGCGCTATATGTTCCGCGTACTTGCCGCGAAGATGTTTTTCGAGCATCCTTCCGACTTCGGCATCAGTGTGCCGGATTCTGAAAGGTATCGTTACGTCCCGCCGCGCAAGACGGTGGAGGTCAGCGGGGCCATAGAGAGTCTGGTGGACTTCGCCGGGGAGAACGGGGTGAGCTATGCTCTGCTGAAAGGTGCAAATCTCTGGCTCAGGGATTCCAAACTGACCAACAAGTCCGGCAAGACCTACAGGATAGTCATTCCTCGCGAAGGTCGGTGATCACCCAGGAGGAGTCCAGAGCTGAGACGTCGAAGCTGAATCCGTCCGGATTGTCCGAAGGCGGCAGGTATTTCACTTCGCTTATGACAAGTCTGCTTATGGAGTCCCGGTACTGCATCACTTCGCTGATTCCTCCGGATTTCTCGACATATACCTCCTTTCCCGCCCTGTCTACTGTCCAGCGGGTGCTGCCATCGCAGTAGATTTCCGTCCCGTTGCCTTCGGTGCGGTAGCAGTTCCCCTGCAGCAGCAGAGTCCCGCTGAGTTCCACGGCGGCGGCATAGCCGTCCACGGTGCAGCTGTAGTGCAGACTGACCCTCTGTCCGGAAGACAGTTTCTGCGCGATTTCGCGTATCTGTCCCTCCGGAAAGTCCTGCGTCCGGCCGCAGAGCGGCAGGCAGAGGGCGAGCAGCAGTATGAGCGAGGTTCTTCTCATCTCAATGCTTCAGGAAAGCGTCCAGAATTGGCTGGAGGGAATCGAGGTCGGAGACGAGTACCTGACGCGGTTTCGAACCCTCCTGAGGCCCGACTATGCCGGCGGCCTCCAGCTGGTCCATCACCCTGCCCGCCTTGGCGTAGCCCATGCCGAGCTTGCGCTGCAGATCGGATGTGGAGCCTTTCTGTGTGGTTACGACCATCCTGGCCGCTTCTTCGAAACGCTCGTCGATATTGTGCATGTCTATAGAGCCGCCGTTCCCGCCGCTCTCCGCTCCCGCATCTTCCACTGACGGCAGATAATACGGGGTGTTGTAGCTCTTGCCGTAGCCCCTCTGGGCTTCTATGAACTGCGTGATGGCGTCTATCTCCTCCCCGTCTATAAGGGCGCACTGTATACGCTCCGTCCCTATCCCTGCGGAGAAGAGCATATCTCCACGCCCTATCAGCTTCTCGGCTCCCGGCGCGTCCAGAATGGTCTGCGAATCGACCCTCGACGACACGCGGAACGCGATGCGCATAGGAAAATTGCTCTTGATGATGCCGGAGATGACGTCCACGGACGGCCTTTGGGTCGCGAGTATCACGTGCAGACCTGCCGCGCGGCCTTTCTGCGCGAGGCGTATGATGGAGTTGGTGATGCTGCGGCTGGCCGCCTTGGCCTCAGGGGAAGCTCCGGTGGTCATCGTCAAGTCGGCGTATTCGTCCACCACCACCACCAGATAAGGCAGATAGCGGTGTCCCTTGTCGGGACGCAGACGGCGGGACTTGTACTTGTCGTTGTAGAGCCGTATGTTGTTGACCCCGGCCCTGCTGAGCAGTTCGTAGCGGTCATCCATCTCTATGCAGAGCGAACGCAGTATCCTCTCGGCGTCCTTGGGTTTCTTGACTATGGCGTTGTTCTGCTCGTCCTCCTCGGAGCAGGCGTCCGGAAGCACGGCGAGGTAGTGCTTGACCAGCCTGGCGTAGGCGGAGAACTCCACCATCTTGGGGTCGATGAAGACGAGTTTCAGTTCGGAAGGATGCTTGCCGTACAGCAGCGACGACACTATGACGTTGAGCCCCACTGATTTGCCCTGCTTGGTGGCGCCGGCTATCAGCAGATGCGGTGCATCCGCGAGGTCGAACACCTTGACTTTCTGGGTGATGGTGTAGCCTATCGCGACCGGAAGGTCGGCCTTGCTGGAGCGGAATTCGCCGTCGTTGAGCAGGGCCTTGAGCGGGACTATGGACGAATAGTCGTTGGCCACTTCAATCCCCACGGAATCGGAGAGCACTACGACCCTGACGCCATTGGCGTTGAGCGAGAGGGCGATGTCCTCCTGCAGCTTCTTGATGTCCGCTATCTTCACTCCCGGGGCCGGATAGACCTTGTAGAGCGTGACGGTAGGCCCCACTATCGCCTTGACGTCGGTTATCTGTATCTTGTAGTTGGCCAGCGCCGCCCGTATCTTGTTGTTATTGCGGGTGAGTTCTTCGCTGGAAACCTCCCGGCGTCCGCTCGAATGACTCCCGAGCAGGTCGAGCGACGGGAACTTGTATCCCGGCAGGCCGTCCGGAGGGTCGAGCCTGTTGTCTATCGGCTTGAGTTCTTCCGTGATTTCCGTGTCGAGCGGGCTGTCATTGATGATTTCGAAGCTTCCTTCGCCGTCCTGCGGCGTGTCTTCCGCCGAAAGCACTGCCCCGTCCTCTCCCTCTTCCGCTTCCTGCGGGACTGCGGCGCTTTCCTCCTCCGTCCCGGCCGCGATGTCTTCGGAGTCACCGTCCGCTGCAATGTCTTCGGAGTCGCAGTACGCAGCGGCTTCTGCCGTTATGACGGCTTCCGGCTTTTCCTTCTTCCGGGGTTTGTCCGTGGATTTCCCGATGGAGGCGAACCAGCGGCTGAATCTTCTTGACGACAGGAATAGGAACGAGAGTATCAGCACCGCTATGAGCAGCCCCGTGACAGGCACTCCCAGCTGTTCCTCCGCCCAGATTACGGCTTTCGTTCCGCAGCGGCCTCCGAGGCCTCCGCCGAAGATGAGTTCGAGTGAGGCGAGCTTGCCGCAGAACGCGAGTGCGAGCGAGGAGATGAATGCCCCGAAGAGCGCAATAAGTGCGGTCCCGACGAGGGAACGCTTCCACTTATGGGCGATCAGCCTCACCGACACCGCCGTGAGTATGATGAGCAGGGAAAAGCTTCCCAGCCCGAAGAGTTCGCATACCAGCAGGTGCCCCGTCCTCAGGCCTATCTTGCCGGCGGCGTTGCCGACCTCCGCCCGGACGTCTCCGTCACGGGCCGACAGCAGACTCATATCCTGCTCCCAATGGAAAAGGTAGGAAACGGTGGCTATGAGTATGAATACGGTGAAGGCCGCCACGAAAAAACCGGCAATCCGGACTGCGGAAGCCCTGTCCTCTTCGTTCCAGCTGCTCCAGAGTGTCATTTCTTCTTATTCTGTCTTCTGTTGTTCTTACGCTGACGGTTTTTGCCGTTTCCCGGCTGGCCCACGTTGATGCCGATGCCTGGGCGGGAGAAGTTGTCGCCTGAAATCTTGCCGAGATTGAGGCCTTCAGGTACTTTGAGACGATATTCGGACAGCTTCTCGATGTCGCTGAAGATGGTCTCGTCGGCAACGCTGTCCTTGTTCCAGATGAGATACTGCTGGCGCATATAGATGGCGAGGCAGCGTATCATCTCGGTCTTTACCTCCCCGTCCGGTTCGCTGCACAGCAGATTGATTATCTTCTCGATGTTGCGTCCGTAGTGGGTGGCCTTGATCCGGCTGTCCTTCATCGGAAGCGGCACCGGGGCCGTGGTGAACTCCGCTTCGACCGGGCAGGGATATGGGGCGTCCACGTCGAGGTCGTAGCCGGCTATCATATAGAGATGATCCCAGAGTTTGTGTTCGTAATCTTCCTGTATATGGACCTGTGGATTGAGTATTTCCATCACTCTCACCACCGCACGGGCCTGCTCGCTCCTTTTCTCCCTGTCGGGAATCTCGCGCAGCCTCTCCACCATCTTCAGCACGTTGCGCCCGTATTCCGGCATCTTGAGTCCTGTTCTTTCCGTATTGTAGTCCAGACCGTTGTCGTAAGTGTCCATACGTTCCTTTTCGATTGTTGATTCCATAGTCTGCAAATGTACGAATTATTTTTCCAATGCGAAGCCGTCAGACACCCATACCCCGTCAGAGCAGATGAGGTAGCCTTCTATGTCCGCACGGGAGCTGATGAATTCCCTGGCCTTCTGCGGCCCCATCACCATACAGGCCGTGGCCAGCGCGTCGGCTTCCGCCGCAGTCGGGGCCACTATCGTGGCGCTCAGCAGATTGTGCTGCACCGGATATCCGCTGCGGGGGTCGATGGTGTGGGCGTACTTCCTGCCGTCGCGGACGTAGAACTTGCGGTAGTTGCCGGAAGTGACTATCCCGCAGCCGCTGCCGTCGGAACGCCATATCCCCCTCAGGTCCTGTCCCGGAGAGACGTTGCCGTCGACCGGATTGTCGACCCCTATGCTCCAGCCCTTCCCGGACGGATTCTTCCCGTCGCAGTAGATTTCACCTATGTCCACAAGCATATCCTTGACACCTATTGAATAGAGGTATCCGGCTATTACATCGCAGCTGTATCCCTGGGCTATTGCATTGAAGTTCACTATCTTCCTCTCCTTGCATTTCTCCATCGCGGCTGCGATGCGCTCCGGGGAGGGGAGGGAGTCGGAGGTGAATCCGAATCCCCATACGTCGAAGAGCGGGGCCGCATATGCGTCGAACGCCCCGTCCGTCATCTCGTTGTATTTTTCCGAGAGTTCGGCCAGCTCCCTGAAATACCGGTCCGGCTCGACCTCCTCTCCGGCGTTGTGCCGGCTCAGGAGCGAATTGCGGTTGTATCCGGAGATGCTGAAGTCTATGCCCTCCAGCAGGGAATCTATGGCTGCGGCAATCTCCTCCCGGGGAATGCCGACCCGCTCCAGATTGGCCTTGACGGTGTAGACTCCGCCCTGCGCGTAGCCGCTGAAAGTCGCATAGCGGTCGGAAGAGCAGCCGGAAGCGAGTATCGAAAGGATTATGACGGAAGCGATTCTGAGACGTTTCATAACTTCGGCAAAGTATTTGCACAAAGGTAGCGGATTTTTGTGCAATACGCCACATGTCCGCATGTGAAATATTGCCATCGGCAATGATGAAAAACATAGGAATTACGTATATTTGTAGTCTGTAACAGAAATTATCAGGATGAAATTCTGGAGAATATCACTTTTCGCCCTGCTCGCGGCCGTCTTGACGCTGCCGGGGTGCAAGAAGGACTCGGAGGATTCTAAGAGCTATCTGAGCGGCTCGCTCTCCCTGAACTTGCCGACATATGTCGCACCCGGCTACACCAAGACTTTCAAGGTGGACACTCTGATGACCCTGAGCCGCAGCGACGGGGGGACTATAGGCTATTATTTCAAGGACCCGGCGACGGCGGCATATGATACGCTCGTGCTTGCGGACGGTACCGTCAGGAGCGAATATTACAGTTTCGAAGTTCCCGACACCCTCGGCAATCTTTCGCTCACTTTCGGCGCATATACCACCGACGGCAAATATTACGGCTCCAGCAAGTCGGCCACCTTTACCGTAGTGAAGGCCGGACTTGACGGCGACGGCTCCATCACCGGTTTCACCCGCACCGAGTCCGACGGCAGTTTCATCGATGCGAGGGACGGACGCGAATATTGCTACATCAACATAGACGGCACTGACTGGATGCGTCAGAACCTCGCCTGGGAAGGCGCCGGCACCGCTTACGGCGGCTGCGACGTGATGTCCGACATCTTCGGGCGCTACTATACCTGGGAGCAGGCCCTGACGGCCTGTCCGGAAGGATGGACGCTCCCTTCCGATGAGGATTGGGTCGCCCTCGGCAGGAAATTCGGCAGTAACGCGGCTGCCGGAGAGGATATCGAGGGGCTGGCCGGCAAGGTGATGGAAAACCTCTATTTCAACGGCACCCGCATGTGGGAGTTCTGGAGGGACGTGAAGATTACCGACAAGGCGCGGCTCTCCGTGATGCCTTCGGGCTATGTCACGATGAGCGGCAGCGAGGATTATGAATATTCCGCCATCTACAAATATGCGGCCTTCTGGACTTCCGATATGGTCGGAAAGGAAGCGGTGCTCCGCTACATCTACCAGGACAAGGACATCGTCTTTTGCGATCCTGTGTCCGCCACCGACTTCGGTGCTACGGTGAGGTGCGTCAGGAAATAGACGCGACCGCTTCGAGAAAGCCTATAAGGGCGTTTCCGCACATATCCGTGAGAAATATCAGCGGCGACGGGCAGCAGCCTGCCGCCGCTGTCGCCGTTACGGCCACGGAGCAGATCATGAAGACCTCCGTCAGGGGGAGGGCCACCAGATTGGTCAGCAGGAAGTATATGGGGAACGAGCGGAAATGCCACCACACCACCGGCGCCGTGAAAATCTGGCAGGAGATTGTAATGGCGGACGCGCTCCATATCCTCCGCAGCGGATTCAGCCGCCCGCCGGGATACCAGGCGTCGAGTGCGGGGAAGAGCAGATATATCCCCAGCATCGCGAGATAGGACAGCTGGAAGCCCGGAGAACGGATTATCAGCGGGTTGAGGCAGAGCTGCAGAGTCAGGGCGGCGGCGAACACCGCTATGGGCCTGCGCCGTCTGCCGGGGAAGAGGCGGGAGAGTTCGTTGAGGCAGATGAAGAGATACGCCCTCACCACCGATGCCGAACTGCCTGTCATCAGGACGTAGAAGCCCGACACCGATATGATGAGAATGCTTCCGGCGAGCTCCGCCGCCCGGCTCTTCCCCGTCCAGAAGAGGGATTTGTGCAGAATGCCGTATATCACGCCGAGATGCAGGCCGGAGAGGGCGAGGATGTGCGCTGCTCCGGCGGCCCTGAATGAGGCTACGACGGCGGGACTCAGCTCCGTGCGCTGCCCCGTGAGCAGGGCCTTGACGAGGGGGCCTGTCCGGCTGCCGCCGAATCCTATGCCGTCTATCGTCGAGAGCATCGCCTCCAATGCCCTTCCGCCCGGATTCCACCCTCCGCCTCCGAGGCCCGCCGTGAGCGCGGCCGAGAGTCCGCTGAAGATTCCGGCAGCGAGGAACGCGGTGAATATCAGAGGGAAGCGCCCGCTTTCGCGGCAGAAAAGAGCCGTGCATACGGCTGCGACGGCAAGGCAGACGATGGCTGCGCAATATGTGAAGCCTCCCGCCGGCGGCATCGCCGCCGCCAGAGCCACACCTGCAGAGTAAGGGATGGAAATCGCCACGATATCTCTCTCCACGACCATTTTCCTTCAGAATTTTTCCAAAAATACATATTTATTAGTAATTTTGTGTCACATTTTTGATGACATTATGATAATCTTAGTAATCAACTGCGGAAGCTCCTCCATCAAGTACCAGCTGCTCGATATGAAGGGGGATGACGTATACGAACTTATGGCCAAGGGCCTTGTCGAGAAAATATCTCTTCCTGACGGATGTATCACGCATAAGCCTACGGGCAGGGAGCCGTTCAGCCGGACTCTTCCCATCCCTGACCACAAGGTGGGGATGAAGCTTGTCCTCGACGCTCTCGTGGATCCGGAACACGGGGTTCTGAAGAGTTTCGACGACATCGAGGCCGTCGGACACCGCATCGTACAGGGTGCGGATTTCTTCTCCGGGAGCACTCTCGTGAACGAAGATGTCCTGAGCAAGATAGAAATCTGCTGCGATTTCGCCCCGCTGCACAATCCTGCACATCTTCTCGGCATCCGCGCCATTTCCCACGTGCTGCCCGACGTCCCGCAGGTCGTGACTTTCGACACCGCCTTCCATCAGACGATGGAGCCGTATGCATATATGTATGCGCTTCCGTATGAATATTATACCAAGTACCGCGTACGCCGCTACGGTGCGCACGGCACATCCCACCAGTATGTCTCCCGCCGTGGAGCCGCGCTCGCGGGACTGGATCTGAACCATTCCAAGATCGTCACCTGCCACCTCGGCAACGGAAGTTCCGTCACCGCCGTAAAGGACGGCAAGTGCGTCGACACCTCGATGGGCTTCACCCCGCTTGAGGGTATGATAATGGGTACGCGCTGCGGCAACATCGACGCCAACATCGTGCCTTACATTATGAAGAAGGAGAACCTCACCCCGGACCAGATGACCGAGGTGATGAACAAGAAGAGCGGCTTCCTCGGACTGTCCGGCAAGAGTTCGGATATGCGCGACCTCAGCGCCCTCGCCCTCGAAGGGGACCGCAGGGCGAAGACCGCGCTCAAGAAGCTTACCTATGACACCATCAAGAACGTAGGGGCTTACGTCGCGGAGATGAACGGAGTGGACCTCATAGTCTTCACCGCCGGCATCGGGGAGAACAACCCGCGCCTGCGCCGCCGCATCTGCGAGAACTTCTCCTATATGGGAGTCAAGATAGACAACGAAGCCAACGAGAACGCCGGCGGCGAGACCATCATTTCGACCCCGGACTCGACGGTCAAGGTGGCTATGGTGCCTACCAACGAGGAGCTCGTGATCGCCCGCGACACTATGCATATCGTTTCGGAACTTGAAAATTAAGGAATATGAACAATTTTATCGTTGAAACTTCAGCCCGCCACGTACACGTGACACGCGAGGCTCTGGACGTGCTTTTCGGAAAAGGCTTCGAACTCGAAGTCAAGAAGCCCCTGTCCCAGCCGGGGCAGTACGTGTCCAATCAGAAAGTCGACGTAATCGGACCGAGAGCGTCTCTGAAATGCTCGATTCTCGGACCGGTGCGTCCGGAGAATCAGGTGGAACTCTCATTCACCGACGCCAGGACCGTGGGCATCACCGCCCCGATAAGGGAGAGCGGCGACGTTAAGGCTTCCGCGCCTTGCAAGCTTGTCGGCCCTTGCGGCGAAATCGAGCTTTCAGAGGGCGTCATCATCGCCAAGCGCCACGTGCATATGACCCCGGCCGATGCGGAGACCTTCGGCGTGAAGAACGGTCAGATAGTTTCCGTCGAAGTCGAGCAGGAGACCGGACGCAAGCTTGTCTTCGGCGACACCGTGATAAGGGTTTCCGACAAGGCGGCTCTCGCTATGCATATCGACACCGATGAGTCCAACGCAGCCGCCTGCAGCGGCCAGATTACCGGTCATATCATTACTAGGTAATCATTACTTGGAGAACTGTGCCGGGGGTTTGGCGACGCTTTTGTGTCCAGCCAAGCCCCCGGTATCGTAATTTCAAAATATGAAAAGAATAATACTGCCCTTGCTCCTTCTTCTGCCTTTCGCCGCCTACGCGCAGCAGAAGAGTATGTCGAAGACCATTGCCGACTGCTTCCTTGACCGCTTCCCTGATCCGGCTGTCATCCACAATGTCGGGAAGACAAATATCGTCGACTGGCAGGGTCACAGAAATCCCCGGAAGGGACCGCATATTCTGCATGTGAGCAGAGACAAGAGAATATTGGAATCATTCGGCGACAATCCCGCCTATGTGACGGTCTCGTCTATCTTCGTCCCGGGCCGGGCGGACTCCGCCCATTAGCGCAGGCCTGGCGGCAGGCTTATTTTTCGAAGAAGGAGAAGTGTACGCGGCCGTACACTTTTTCTTTTTTGAATCTCGGGTGCGAGCTGAAAGAGTGCTCCCCGCCGTGTTCGAGTATCAGGTAGTTGCCCTCGTGGAGAATATCCGCTCCCAGCACCTTGTCGGGCAGGTCTTCCAGACCCTCAAGGGCGTAGGGAGGGTCGGCGAATATGATGTCGAACTTCTCCCGGCATATCGGGAGGAAATCGAAGACGTTGGCGTGGACAGCCCTGACGCATCCCAGACCGAGCCGTGAGGCCTCACGGCGGATGAAGGAGGCGTTGTCCCTGTTCATCTCCACGCTATATACCGCCTCTGCGCCTCTGGACGCGAACTCGAAAGCTATCGCACCCGTGCCGCCGAAGAGGTCGAGGACTTTCAGTCCAGGGAATTCATACTCGTTGTCGAGGGTGTTGAAGAGTCCCTCCTTGGCATAGTCCGTGGTCGGACGCGCGCCGTATCCCGCCGGGGGAGAAATCACCCTACCCTTGAGAGAGCCTCCTATTATCCTCATAGCCTGACCACTGCCTTGAAGTAACGGTACAGCGACATCTCCTCATCGGCGTCGAGTTCGGAGACGGTGTAGATGGTGGATATCTCCGGATTGATCTGGAGTGACTTCACGCACAGGAAGATATAATATTCAGCGGTGGTGAAATCCTGTATTTCGAAAGAATTGGCAAGCATAAGCGCATCCCCCTGCGCGATAGCGAGATAGAGCCTCCCGTCCCTGATTCCGTACAATATCCTGTTGTATTCCGGACAGTCTCCAAGACGCTTCAGGATACGGAGCATCTCGTTGCCGGAAACGACACTGTCCTCATCCGCAGTGTAGATGAGGACAGTGTCATATTTGGGTATTTCTATATGTCTTACCTCCGTGTCCTCCTTGAGCGAAGCCACTCCGGCGAGCGCATCACGCTCGGAAGCCGGGTCGAAAAAGGCGGACGGGACAAGCGTGAACACTACTCCCAGTTACCTGCGTTGTTGTTAGGAGAGGCGATGGAGCCGACCTGGAGACCCACATATCTGTTCTGGGCTTCGCGCTCGGCGTCAAGATTGATTCTGAGCTGGTTGTCCAGACCCTTGAGAAGGTCTCTGTAGGACATCTTGGCCTCGAAGAGAGGGACAGGTACGCCTGACACCATCTTCACTACCGCCTCCATCGATACAGGCACTCCGCCTGAGAACGGAACCGTCTTGAGGGAGTCGATGCAGAAGTCTGTGCGGTCGTTGAAGAGCGTATCCTTGACGGCTACGGAATTCTCAATCTGGAACACGAGGTTCTTGTCGCCCGCGAGATACATCTTGTAAAGCTCCTCGTTGGTGATTCTGCGGTGGGCCTTCTTTACCGCCTCGGTGTGGAGTACGGCGACGGAGTCGTCAGCCGAACCTACCTGAAGCACGACCGGCATGTTTCCGGTCTCGTAGAAGATCTTGAGGGAATCCACAGTTGAGGTGAACTTGCCGTTCACCGACTTGTAGGCCACCTGAAGCGTACGGATGTCCTTGAGCCTCTGGATGGCTACGCTCTCGCGGTAGTTCTTCTGCTTGTTGAAGTTGACCGGTTCCATGACGGAACTGTAGATTGCATACGTCAGGAAGACGATTACTGCGAACAGCACCACTTCAACGATAATCTTGACTGTCTTGTTCATTATTGTTTGTTTTTATCAATATTCAAAACCGTACAAAGTTATGAAAATGATTTATCAAATGCAATATTCTTCTTAAATTTGCGGAGTTTTACTGTAGATGAAAACGCTTGACAGGACAATGCTCGGCCGCCTTGACGGGTACTTCGGAGAAGCCCGCAACGTATGTGTGGCGGTGCATCGGCATCCGGACGGGGATGCTCTCGGCAGTGCATCCGCCCTCACGGCCTACCTCAAAGACCTGAGACACGCCGATGCGGTGGTCATAGTGCCGGACCCGTACCCGGAGACGCTGGATTTTCTCGCCCGTGAGGGGGAGGTCGTCGTCGCCTCCGCCGATGCCGCGCAGGCCGCAGGCCGCATAGCCGCCGCCGACCTCATAGTCTGTCTCGACCTCAACGGCCTCGGCCGCACGGATTCGCTGGAGGAGCCCCTGCGCTCCGCCCGCTGCCCCAAGGTGATGATAGACCACCATCCGGAGCCTGTCACCGGGGATTTCGACCTCGTGTTCAGCGAGACGGAGATTTCGTCAGCCAGCGAACTCCTCTACAGCATACTGATGGAGATGCCGGACGTGGCGGGCGATGCACGGAGACTTCCGGAACGCACGGCCCTCGGCCTGATGACCGGTATGACCACCGACACCAACAACTTCGCCAATTCGACCTACCCCTCCACCTTCGTCATGGCCTCGCGCCTGATCGACGCCGGCGTGGACAGGGACGTGCTTCTCTCCCGTCTCTATAACGAATATAGGGAGAACCGCTTCCGGGCGATGGGCTTCTATCTCCAGACAAGACTGCACGTCACCCCGCAGGGCATAGCCTATGCGGTGTTCGGTGCGGAGGATATCTCCGCCCTCGGAGTGCGTGAGGGCGAGACCGACGGCTTCGTCAATCTTCCGCTCGGCATAGGAAGGGTGAAGATGAGCGTTTTTCTCAAGCAGGACAAGGGCTTCTACCGGGTGTCCGTACGCTCCAGGAAAGGCTGGTCGTCCAACAGGCTCGCAAGCGCGTATTTCAACGGCGGCGGCCACGAATGTGCGGCGGGCGGCAGGCTCTTACTTCCGGAAGGGAACTCCGGCAGGGAGGACGCGGAGAAATATGTGGAAAAAGTGACGGCACGATTCCTGCAAGAGGATGCGCCGTCCGAATAATATCAGAAGATGAAAAGAACACTGTCATATCTGCTGCTTGCGGCACTCGTGCTGAGCGGATGCGCCAAGACGGTCACGAGCGGGACGAACGATGCTGCGAAGAGGTACTTCGACGCGTGGATATATGTCAATCATCCTGACCTCAGCCCGACCGATCTCGGAGCATACGTGCTTGAAGAGACGCAGGGGACGGGAGACGCGGTGGGGGATGCCTCCACCGACGCGTACGTCAGGCTCAACTATACGATACGCTCCCTTGACGGCACCGTAAGCTCGACCACTTATCCGGCTCTGGCCCGGCAGCTGGGGACATACAGCGAGACGTCGTGGTTCGGCCCGGTTATCTGGAGCCGCGCCGAGGGAAGCCTCTATGCTGGAGTGGATGAGATGATATCCTCGATGAGGGTCGGCGGAGTGAAGAAGACGGTGATCCCCGGATGGCTTCTCACAAGCAGCCGCTACGACAGCGCGCAGGAATATCTGGACAACGTGAGCGCCGGCAGTCCGACCATATACGAACTCGAACTGCTCGAGACCATAAGCGACACCGACGAGTGGGAGCTGGATTCCCTCGGGCGCTATTTCGCCTCGGTATACCCGGAAGTGTCCCTCGCGGATTCGCTCAAGTACGGATTCTACTATATCCAGCGTAAGGCTCCGCAGACGACTGCAACGTCCGACGAGACCGACAGCGAGGAGGAGTCCGACGCCGGATTCCCGAGCGACACTACCATCTATATCAACTACACCGGACGGCTGCTCAACGGGCAGGTCTTTGACACCACCATAGAGGATACGGCCAAGGTCTACGGCCTCTATTCCTCCTCCAAGACCTACGAACCGATATCGGTGCAGTACAGTCACGACGATTATTCGGAGATTACGATCACTTCCAGCAAGACCTCGGTGATAGACGGATTCTCATATATGGTATGGCGTATGGGAGCATACGAGGAAGGGACGGGAATATTCTATTCGAAGCTGGGTTACAGCTCCAGCGGCTCGGGAAGTTCCATCCCGGGGTATTCCCCTCTGAGATTTGACATAGAGGTGGTGGATCAGCCTTAGTGCGGGTTGCGCCGCAGGCGGAGAAAGAGACAGTTAGTTAGTGGTAAATATATATGGCAACATCTGAACTGGCTCCTACGGAGCTTGGAACGGAAAGAATCGGAAAATTGCTGAAGATGTATGCGGTCCCGGGTATCATAGCCCAGACCGCAGCGTCTTTGTATAATATGGTCGACAGCATCTACATCGGGCATATCCCCGGTGTGGGTTCGGCGGCCATCAGCGGTCTCGCGGTGACCTTCCCGCTGATGAATCTCTCGGCGGCGATGGGGACACTTGTGGGAGTAGGTGCAATGACGCTCATTTCCGTCCTCCTCGGGCAGAAGAACTACGAGACGGCACGTAAAGTGCTGGCCAACGTCTTCGCCCTCAACATCATCATCGGCATATTGTTCTCGGCGGTGACCCTCTGTTTCCTCGACCCGATACTGCGCTTTTTCGGAGCGAGCGACAACACTCTGCCCTTCGCCCATGACTATATGCTCATCATCCTGCTGGGCAATGTGTTCTCCCACTTGTATTTCGGATTCAACGGCATTATCAGGGCGGCGGGACACCCCAAGACGGCTATGGGATTGACCCTCTTTACGGTGATTTCCAACGCGATACTCGATCCGGTGCTGATATTCGGCTTCGGGATGGGCATCAAGGGTGCGGCCATCGCGACCATAGTCTGTCAGATGCTCGCTCTCGCCTACACGATAAAGTTCTTCTTCAACCGCGACAGGCTTCTGCATTTCCCTAAGCCCTGCCTGCAGCTGGAGTGGAGGGTGGCCAAGCAGTCTCTGGTCATAGGCCTCGGGCCGTTCCTGATGAACGCGGCTTCCTGCCTGGTGGCGATGTTCATCAACCAGCAGCTCGGCAAATACGGCGGAGATATGGCCATAGGTGCATACGGCATCATCAACCGTCTCACGATGCTCTTCCTGATGGTATGTATGGGCTTCAACCAGGGCCTGCAGCCTATAGCCGGCTACAATTACGGAGCCAGGCTCTACGGCAGGGTCAGGGAGGTGGCTTTGCTGACGGCGAAATGGGAGGTCGGGGTGACGACCGCCTGCTTCCTGATGTCCGAACTCATCCCCGAGATTGCCGTGAGCCTGTTTACCAACGATCCGCAGATGATCCTGATGGCCTCCAAGGGAATCAGAGTGATGAATGCCGGTATAGCGGTGGTGGGATTCAATATTGTGACCTCCAATCTCTTCCAATGTCTCGGGATGGTGAAGCAGTCCATATTTCTCTCCCTTTCCCGCCAGCTCATCATCCTGCTGCCGCTGATCTACACCCTTCCGCTGTGGATGCAGGAGAAAGGCGTATGGATCAGTTTCCCTATAGCGGATGTCCTGTCCGCCGTCATTGCGGCGATATTCGCAGTCCGTCTTTTCAGCAAGTTCAACAGACTCAGTGACGGCGAGGACGCGGCAGTCTCACTCGGAAGTTCAATCGAATAAACCTCTCTTCTATGGACAAACATATCATAATCAACGTCGGCCGTCAGTTCGGCAGCGGAGGCAAGAGCGTCGCCGAGGCTCTCGGAAAGAAGCTGGGCATCCAGGTCTATGACAATGAGCTGATACTCAAGGCTGCGGCGGAGAGCGGATTCAGCCCTGAAATCTTCCGGCGCAGCGATGAACAGAAGCGCACGGTGGTCCTCGGATTCCAGACCTCGGGGCTCAACGACAGGGAGATATTCAAGATACAGAGCTCCGTCATCCGGAACATAGCCGGAAGCTCAAGCGCGATTTTCGTCGGCAGGGCGTCGGACTATGTCCTGAGGGATATGGACTGTCTGGACATATTCGTATCCGCTCCTGATGAATGTCGCAGAAAGCGTGTCAGCGAGAGGCTCAACATCTCCGAGGATGAAGCCGCTAAACTGATAAGCCGCAAGGACAGGGACAGGGAGAGCTATTATAACTTCTTTACCTTCAGCCATTGGGGAGTGGCGTCGAACTACGACCTCTGCGTCGATTCCTCGATTCTCGGCATCGAAGGCACGGCCGACTTCATCATCGACTTCGCCCGCCGTGCGGGGAGGCTCTGACTTTAAGACCGGGAAGGGAAGGCCCTGAGAAGCCGTCCCGAATTCAGACCGAGAAGTTGTGCCAGTGCGGACCGAAGCGCTCGAATGCCTGACGGTCAAGCATCTCGCGGTCATCCGGATGCGCTATGCCTATCATCAGTTTCGCCCTCTCCTGCAGGCTCTTGCCGTAGAGGTCCACGGCCCCGTATTCGGTCACTATCCAGTGCGCGTCGGCTCTCGGAGTCACCACTCCGGCCCCCGGATTGAGTTCGGCGACAATCTTGTTCTTGCCTTTGTTGGTGCGTGAGGCGAAGGCCGTGATGCTTTTGCCTCCTTCGGACATCGTGGCTCCGCGTACAAACTCAAGCTGTCCGCCCGTGCCGCTGAAGATGCGCGTGCCTATGGAGTCCGCGCTGATCTGTCCGGTAAAATCGACTTCAGTGGCCGAGTTGATGGCCTTCATATGGGGGTTCTGAGCGATGACCCACGGATCGTTGGTATATTTGATATCCTTCATCAGCACCTGTGGGTTGTCGTTGATGAAGGAATATACTTCCTGCGAACCGAGCAGGAACGATGCGACCACCTTGCCCGTGTCTATCTTCTTGCAACTGCCGTCGATGACGCCCGACTTGATGAGGGAGAGCAGGCCGTCCGCAAACATCTCCGTATGGAGACCTAGCCGCTTGTGGTGGCGCAGCTGTGCGGCGAGGGCGTTCGGAAGAGCCCCTATGCCCATCTGGATGCAGTCGCCGTCCTCCACCAGGGCTGCGCAGTTCCTGCCTATCAGCACTTCGGTCGGGGTCGGCTCGGCGAAATCGGCGGTGACCAGAGGGGTGTCGTCCTGCACGAGATAGTCGAAGAGCTCGAGGCTCACGAGGTCTCCGTGCGCATAAGGGACATTTGGATTGACCACTCCTATCACCAGGTCCGCGGTCTCTACCGCCGCCACGGAACAGTCCACTGAAGTCCCCAGGCTGACTCTGCCCTCGGAATCCGGCAGCGACACATTGACCAGGGCCGCGCCGAGCTTTATCGCGCCGTCGCGGTAGAGCTTCTGGCTCTCGCCGAGGTGTACCGGGAGATAGTCGGCGTAGCCGGCGTTGACGTTCTTGCGCACGTTGGGGCCGACGAAGAAGCCCTGCTCGAAGAAGATGCCTTCGTAGCGCGGTTCGCTGTACGGGGCCGGGCCTTCCGTATGGAAGTGGTGGAAGTGCAGATCCCTTACGTCTCCCGCGTCGGCCCTGCGGCAGAGCGCGGCGATCAGGCAGTGCGGGACGCTTGCCACGCTGCTGAGATGGATATGGCAATGGGAAGGGATGTGGCTGACCGCTTCATCTGCGGAAACGAAATGCATCGTCTTCATATCGATAATTATTATTAGTTTTGTGCCGACAAAAATAGCAAAATAATCAATGCACACAAAAGAGGAAAAGCTTGCGGCCTTCTCAAGGCTGCTTGATATCATGGACGCGCTGCGCGAGAAATGTCCCTGGAATGCGGAACAGACGATGGAGTCCATACGCCCTATGACCGAGGAGGAAGTCTATGAACTCAGCGACGCGATACTCAAGGGTGACCCGCAGGAGACGGCGAAGGAGCTTGGAGATCTGCTTTACCATATAGTTTTCTACTGCCGCATAGCGCAGGAAGAGGGGAAGTTCGACATAGGCGACGCGCTGGGGAAGGTCTGCGACAAGATGGTGTTCCGCCATCCGCACGTCTTCGGTGACGGAACGGGGAGAAAGCTGACCGCCAAGGATATAGCCGACACGTGGGAGCTGGTCAAGGCGAAGGAGAAAGACGGCAACAAGACGGTGATGTCCGGCATACCGGACGCGATGCCCGCCATCCTCAAGGCCCTTTCAATGCAGGAGAAGGCACGCGGCTGCGGCTTTGACTGGGAGAAAAGGGAAGATGTGTGGGACAAGGTGGACGAGGAGCTCGGGGAGGTACGCGAGGCCTGCGCCGAGGGCGACTTCTCCCACGAGGAGGAGGAATTCGGAGACCTGCTCTTCGCGGTGATCAACGCCGCACGGCTCTACGGAGTCGATCCGGAGAAGGCTCTGGGAGCCTGCTGCAGCAAGTTCCGCCGTCGCTTCACCTATCTGGAGGAGAACACCATCAGGAAGGGGAGGAAACTCTCGGAGATGACTCTCGCCGAGATGGATGCAATCTGGGACGAGGGCAAGGCGAAGGGTCTGTAGGAGCGTTGCGGGGTACGTGACTGAAATAAATTCAGACCAAAAAGACCGGCAAAAGTCTCAAGTTGTTTTTTAGGAATTTCTTAATTGCTAACTTTGCGGACTTACACAAAACGTATGGCGGAATATAGAATAATCGAAGTGAAGGACAGGCGGGACCTGAGAAGGTTCGTACGTTTCCCGGATGAACTCTATCGCGGCTGTCCGCAGTATGTCCCGGCCCTTCATTCTGACGAAACTTTCCTGCTCACGGGAGTGTCTTCGCTGTCATACTGCAGCCGCAGGATGTGGCTGGCCCTCTCCTCTTCACGGGTGGTCGGACGCATATGCGCAATCATCAATCCCCGCTACAATGAACTCTACGGCACGAAGAACGTGCGCTTCGGCTGGTTTGACTGCATAGAGGACATTGAAGTCGCCAGGCTGCTCATCGGGACTGCCGAAGCCTGGGCCAGGGAGCAGGGAATGACCCGGATACACGGCCCGCTGGGCTACAATACCCTCGGCAAGCAGGGCCTGCTCGTCGAAGGATACGAGTACGTGCCTCCGTTCAACTGTCCGTACAACTACCCGTACTACGGTGACTTCCTGTCCGCCATGGACTTCGAGAAGGAGTGCGACTGGGTGCAGTACCGGATGGTGGCCAATCACGGCGTTCCGGACAAGGCCCGCAGGGTCGCAAGGATGCTGCAGGACAAGTCCAATCTGCATTTCGTGGACATAGACAGCCTCAAGAAGGATCCCGAGTGGGTGCGCCGCTTCTTCAAGGTGTTCAACGACAGCTTCGAGCATACGGTGTACGGCTTCGTGCCCCTCACGGATGACGAAGTGAAGGACGAGGCAGGCAGGGTGCTGCGCTTTCTCAACGGCAAGTCCTGCTGTATGCTGATGGACAGCGACGATGAGATTGTGGCTTTCGGCATATCCTTCCCGAGCATTTCCTCCGCCCTGCAGAAGGCGCGGGGCAGTCTGTTCCCGTTCGGCTGGATACACCTGCTCAGAGCCAAGTACAACTACGAACTCACCGATCTGATGGCCCACGGGGCCGTCCCGGAGTGGCAGAACAAGGGCGTATCCTCCGTCTACTACAAGGAGATGGGCGACAAGGCCATAAGGATAGGCAACCGCTGGGCGATATCCAATCCCCAGATCGAGGCCGATTCCGCGGCCAACATCTGGAACTGTTATGAGCACGAGCCGTATATGAGGCGCAGGTGCTATATCAAGAATATAGAAGACAAAGTGATTCCTAAAAAATAACTTGGTACTTTTGCTGGTCTTTTTGTTCTAAATTCATTT
>CAVIJA010000011.1:0-53310 GCA_963643135.1 Alloprevotella sp.
TAATCTTTGCAGTTTAGTATTATTTGTCCCGCAAACATAGCATCTTTTTCGTTAGCTCGCCATACGGAAATAGCAATTCTAATAAGAAACGTAAAAGTTTTTCTTCGTCATGCCCGACCTGATCGGGCATCTAACGCTCTCGGCAATAAAGAGATTGCCGGTCGAGCCGGCAATGACGGGGAGATACCCGGTCGAGCCGGGTATGACGCAGAGAGCAAGCCGGCAATGACAACGTTCCGGCAATGACGGAAACGACAGGAGGCCGGAGCTTTTCAACTCCGGCCTCCTGTCGGGATGATCCGACTCGAACGGACGACCCCCACGTCCCGAACGTGGTGCGCTAGCCAACTGCGCTACATCCCGCTGAAGCTGCGCTTACGCGAGCTTGTTGATGTGGACTGCGATGCCGCTCTTGAGATTGGATGCCTTGTTCTTGTGGATAAGTCCGATTTTCGCGAGCTTGTCAATCATCGCATATACCTTCGGGGCGTTCTTCTCCGCAGTGGCCTTGTCCGCGGTGTTGCGGATGTCGCGGATAGCGTTCCTAGTTGTCTTTGCATAATACCTGTTATGCAATCTGCGCCTCTCGTTCTGACGATCGGCCTTCTTTGCTGAAGCTGTGTTTGCCATTATTGTGTTTTTTAATATTTTAGTAGTGGGTAGGAGAATCGAACTCCTATTGCAAGAATGAAAATCTTGAGTACTAGCCGTTATACGAACCCACCATTCCCCTCCCATCCGGCCCAAGTCCGGATAGGGAGTGCAAATATAGAAATTATTTTAGACTTGGCAAATTAATTTTCCACCTTTCTATTCCACTCCCAGGAATAGAGCAGCGATTCGACCTGACGAAGATACTGCCGCTTGTCGTAACGCGGGGCATAAACGAAGGCTTCAAGCACGATAATATCCTTTCCGTCAAGACTATAGAAAGAGTGGGACACAAAAGGCCCTCCCATATAGTCGTTTTCGACCTCCCACATCCCCCTGGTCTGCACGATGTCCCTTCCCCGGTACTTCAGATATTCTATCATAGGAGTGAAGTACACGCTCGTGGTCATATAGGTGTTGTCGAACATTCCCGGCACGTTGGCCTTCAGGATTTCGTTGCGGTGACGGATGATATTGGCGGAAGAGAAGGGATGGTCCGCCTCTGCGGGATACCTATATACAAAGATGTCCTGATAGACGTACTGCTTGTCATCGGCCACCCAGTAGAAATCGTCGCCGGCCTTCTTGATCTTATATCCCACCGGGAAATGCGGCGAGCCGCCGAACACTCCGGAGACGGCCTCGGCTATGCCTTTCTCCTCGTAGAGCAGGGTGTTGCGTATCACCCTGTCACGCTCTGCCTGCTCGATGGCGCGCACGATGGTCTTGCCCTTCTTGCGGAGCATATCCACCGCGGAGCCGGAGTCATAGGCCGCAATCTGGATGACGCACTGCGGCTGCGACCAGACGTCGTTGCGGTAGAATACGCCGGCGCTGTCTATCTGCGGATTGATGTTGAACATCACGACGTTGCGATGTATCTTGAAAAGATCCGCAAAACCCGCCGGAGCCACATTCACAAGAGAATAGAGCGGCTCCCTCTGAGGGAGATAGGGGCACTCGTCGGCAAGAAGCTCCCGGGTCGCGACGCCAAGCTCCCCTTCCCAGTCCGTCTTGTCCATCACCACAAGGACCTCTCCCGCCTTGCCGCTTACGCTCGGAAGGAGAGCCTTGGAACTCTTGCATCCCGCAAGAGCGAGAGCCAGAGCGAATATAGCGATAATCTTCTTCATAACAGTAGGTTTATATGATTCTTGATATGTCATTCCCAAAGGCGAGGAACATCAGCGCCAGCAGCAGGATCATCCCGACAGTCTGTGCGACCGTAAGGAAGAGGTCGCTCGGCTTGCGCCCCGTAATCATCTCATAGAGAGCAAAAAGGATATGCCCGCCGTCCAGAGCCGGTATAGGGAGGAGATTCATCACGCCAAGCATTATCGAAAGCACCGCGAGGATATTGATGAAGCGATACCAGTCCCAGCTGGCGGGGAACACCTGCCCGATGGCGATGAAACTGCCCACCGACTTGTATGCCCCGGTGGAAGGGCGCGCCATCAGTCCCAAATCCCTCACATAGCCGTCTATCGTGCTGCCGGTCAATCTGATGCCGGCGGGGATGGCGCTCAGCAGGTTGTAATGCTTAACCTTGACGGACGGCGGCATCATATAGACTCCGATGCGTCCGGAGGTGTCCACGCTCACGGGGACGTTCAGAGTGTCCCCGTCCCTGAGCACCGTGGCATCGACCGTCCGCGACTTAAGTCCGGAGAGCAGCGGACGCGAATCCTGGACATATTCCACTCCGGTCCCGTCGAAGGCCACTATCCTGTCCCCGCGCTTCAGTCCGGACGAGGCGTTCGGGCCTGCTGCAATCGAATCCACCACGAAAGGCACGGCAAGGTCGAACATCAGCGGCGAATTCAGCACGTCCCCTATCATCGACTGGTCCACATAGATGTCGAGCGTGTCCGCACCGCGCAGCACCGTGGCCTTGTGCACGTCGCGCCGGGCCAGGTCCGCCTGAAGCATGGCGAAATTCTCCGGGCTGTAGTCGTCGAATCTGAGTATGCGGTCTCCCGTGCGGAATCCCATCTCGTAGGCGAGGTCGTTGACGTATATGCGACTGTCGGAGTTGTCGATATAGGACTGCCCCCAGGCGGCCATGATGCCGATGTAGGCGATTACCGCGAAGATGAAGTTGTTGAGAACCCCGCCGGCCATCACCATCAGCCTCTGCCACGCGGGATGGGAGCGGAACTCCCAGGGCTGCGGGTCGCTGCGCATCTGCTCAAGGTCCATCGACTCGTCGATCATCCCGGAAATCTTGCAGTAGCCCCCGAAAGGCAGCCATCCGATGCCGAATTCCGTCTCCCCCCACTTCCAGCGCGCGATGGCCCGGCCTCCGATGTCGTAGAAAAGATAGAATTTCTCGACACGTATCCCGAACAGCCTCGCCCAGAGGAAATGTCCGAGTTCGTGTATGATAATCAGCCCCGACAGGGCGAGAATCACCTGGAGCGTCTTAATCAATATAACCATCGGCAATCAAAGCTATCTCCCTGTTTGTCCGGAAAATGTCATCGATGTCGGGGTGGGCCGCAAAATTCAGGCCATCGAGACAGCGCTCGTTGATCCTCGCGATGTCGTAGAATCCTATGAGTCCCTTGAGATACGCCGCCACCGCCACCTCATTGGCGGCATTGAGGGCGCAGGGAGCGTTCCCTCCCCTGCGGAGGGCCTCATAGGCAAGCTCCAGACAAGGGAATTTCTTCATATCGGGGGCCTCGAAGCTGAGGCTGCCCAGGGCGGCGAAATCGAGTTTGCGGTTGCCGACGGGGATTCTCGCCGGGAAGGACAGCGCGAAACCTATCGGCTCCCTCATATCCGGCCATCCCAGCTGGGCGATCACCGCCCCGTCAGTGAACTCCACCATAGAGTGTATCACCGACTCCGGATGCACGACCACGTTGATGCGCTCGGGGCTGACGTCAAAGAGCCACCTCGCCTCTATCACCTCGAAGCCCTTGTTCATCATCGTGGCGGAGTCTATGGTGACTTTCGAGCCCATATTCCAGTTGGGATGCTTCAGCGCGTCGCAGGCTTTCGCGGCGGCTATCTTCTCCCTGTCCCAGGTACGGAAAGGGCCTCCGGATGCCGTGAGGTGGATTTTCTCGACCTCGTTGCCCTGCGCGGCGAGCAGACACTGGAAGATTGCGGAATGTTCCGAATCGACCGGCAGTATGACCGCCTTGTGGCGGCGCATCGTGTCCGTGACTATGCTCCCCGCGGCGACGAGGGTCTCCTTGTTGGCGAGGGCCACTATCTTCCCCGCCTCGAGGGCCGCTATCGTCGGGCGCAGTCCGCTGAAGCCGACCATCGCCCCCACCACGATATCCACCGAGGGCATACGGACAAGTTCGCACAGGCTGTCGATGCCGGACCACACCTTTATGCCCCGGGGCTGGAGGGCGTCGGCCACCTCGCGGTAGCGCGAATCGTCGCATATCACAGCATTCGCCGCATTGAATTCAAGAGCCTGCTCTATAAGCAGATCCACGCTGCTGCGGGCGGAAATGAGCTCCACTTCGAAGAGTTCCGGATGCCGGCGGATGACGTCGAGGGTCTGCGTGCCGATGGAACCGGTGGAACCGAGTATGGCTATCTTACGTTTCACGGAAGGAATTACTAAAAACTTATGAACTGTGTCGGGTTGAGAGGGCGGCCGTTGTGCCAGAGTTCGAAGTGCAGGCATCCCTTGTCCGAACCGGAGGACGACCCTCCGCAAAGAGCTATCGGGGAACCGGCCTTGACCTCATCCCCCGGCTTGCGGAGCACCTTCATATTGTTGCCGTATATGCTGACCACGTTGTCCTTGTGCTGCAGCACGACCACGTATTCGAGTTCGTCGTTCCAGCCGGAATATACAACCGCTCCGTCCAGAACCGCGCTGACTACAGTACCCGATGGAGCCGTGACGCCGACTGCGGGATGGGCCACGCCGTCATAGCCTTCGCTCACCACTCCCTTGATGGGGGTGAAGAAGTGCAGGCCTTCCACGGGGAGGGATTTCGAGGACGAGGAGCTGACCCCGAACTTCTCCTCGCTGCGCACCGTCTCCCTCAGAAGAGAATCCCTACGGCTGAGTTCCTCTGCCGACTTGTCGGACAGATAGCGGACGGCGTTGCCGCCCAGGACGCTGTCAAGCTCTATCGTGCTCTCTCCGGCAAGCACCCGGCTGAGGTTCTCCACATAGAGATTCCAGCGCGTGACGGCGCTTTCGAGAGAGTCTATCTTTATGGCGTTGGAGAGGGCCGTCTTCTTAAAATTGGCATCCGGATAACCCGGGATGGCAAGACGCAGCGGAGTGAAGGCTATAATGCAATAAATCAGGAGAACCACGGCCACAGCCGCCGTGACCGCGAAGATGATGAAAGCCATCTTCGAGAAAATCACCGTGCGTATATTTCTGTGGGTGTCGTTGTCCACAAGCGCCAGGCGATAGACCCTGTTCTTCCTGTCAGGATTTTGTCGTCCCATACTTTTTAGTTAATTTCGCAGTGATGAAAAGGTCCGTCGGGTTAGATTACGGTAAAGCCAGAACGGGGGTCGCGGTCAGTGACCCTCTCGGCATATTCGCATCTCCCGCGGAGACCGTTCCCTCTGCAAAGATAATAGAATATCTCCAAAATTACTCCCGCACCGAGACCATAGAGAGATTCGTGGTGGGCTATCCGCTCAATCTCAACGGCGCCCCCGCGCAGTGCGCCCCGGACGTGGACAAGTTCATCGGGAGGCTGCAGAAGGAATTCCCCGAAGTGCCGATAGTCCTCGAGGACGAACGCTTCACCACCGTGCTGGCGCACAGGGCGATGATAGACGGGGGGATGAAGAAAAGCGACCGCCGCGACAAGAATTCCGTGGACAGGATAAGCGCGGCAATAATTTTGCAGAGCTATCTCGACAAGACGAAACAACGATGATAAAACCCATTTACCTTTACGGGTCCGGAGTGCTGCGGGAAGTGGCCGCCGAAGCGGACCTCAACGACAAAGAAGCGCTCGGCTCGCTCATAACCGACCTCTGGGACACTCTCGCGGCCTCTGAAGGCTGCGGCCTCGCCGCTCCGCAGATAGGAGTCAGCCTCAGGGTGGCCGTGGTCGACGGAGACATAATGTCCGACGTATATCCCTATCTCAAGGGCTTCAAGCGCACGTTTATCAATCCCGTGATACTCTCCGAGAGCGAGAGCGGCTGCGAATACGACGAGGGCTGCCTCAGCGTGCCGGGCATCTATGCCGACATCCGCCGTCCGGAGAGCATCGAGGTCGAGTATTTCGACGGGAATTTCGAGAAGAAGCGGGAGAGCTTCGACAAGTTCGCGTGCCGTATGATCCAGCACGAGTTCTCTCATCTCGACGGAGTCCTCTTCACCGACCTCGCCGCACCCATACGCCGCAAGATGCTGACACGCAAGCTGCAGGA
Source organism: Alloprevotella sp. (assembly GCA_963643135.1). GTDB lineage: Bacteria > Bacteroidota > Bacteroidia > Bacteroidales > UBA932 > Cryptobacteroides. The sequence continues at coordinate 6,034 of CAVIJA010000011.1, forward strand.
TATAGCCAAAGGCAGGGTGCGCGCCTCATATAAGACAATATTAAGATAACATTATGGGAGCATTTCACGCATATGACATAAGGGGAGTCTACGGAAAGGACTTCGACAAGGACACCGTATATAAGGTAGGACGCTTCCTGCCGGAACTCCTCAAGGCCGACAGGGTGCTTGTGGGACGCGACTGCCGCGTCTCTTCGCCCGAGATTCACGACAGCCTGCTGGAAGGCATACGCGATGCCGGGGCGGACGTCTATGACATAGGGCTCAGCAGTACGCCTATGGTCTATTTCGGCACGGCCAACTACGGATTCAAGGCTTCGGTGCAGATTACGGCCAGCCACAACCCCGCAGAGTACAACGGACTCAAGGTCAGCAGGGAGAACGCGCTTCCGGTGGGCTTCGACAGCGGTCTCGGCCAGATAAAGGCGTGGATTGACGAGGGAAGGCCGACCCCGGTGGCGGCAAAGCGCGGAGAAGTCCACAAGATGGACATACACGACGACTATATCGCCTTTATGAAGCGCTTCAAGGGCGACTACGGCAATCTCAGCCTCGCCTTCGACCTCTCCAACGGGATGGCCAACCTCTTCGCTAAGGAAATCTACGGCGATGGGCCGTCATATATATTCGACACCATAGACGGGAGGTTCCCCAACCACGACCCCAATCCGCTCGTGCCGAAAAACGTGGAGCCGCTCAAGGCTCTCGTACTCCGCAGCGGAGCCGACATAGGAGTCATCTATGACGGCGACGCGGACAGGGTGATGTTCGTGGACGACAGGGGGAGATTCGTCGCGCCGGATCTGATTATCGCCCTGATGGCCTTCTATTTCTGCGACAAGAAGGGGGCCTCTCACCCGCGCGTGCTTCAGGAAATACGCAGCTCCAAGGCTGTGGGCGAGTTTCTCGAAGGATACGGCGCAGAGCTGCACACCTGGAAGGTCGGGCGCGCATTCGCCGCTCCGAAGCTCCGCGAGATAGACGGGCTCTGGGGCGGGGAGCTTGCCGGACACTATTATTTCAAGGACTTCTTCTATTCCGACAGCGGCCTGCTCGCCTCGATGATAGTGCTGAGCATCGTATCGTCCCTCAAGGAGCGCGGCATCACGCTCAGCGCGCAGATAGACTCTATGAGTTCCTATCACAACTCGGGGGAAATCAACTTCCGCCTCGAAGACAAGGCCGGAGCGATGGATGCGGTGCGCGACCACTTCGCCGCACAGTGCAAACCGCTCAAAATAATGGACTTCGACGGATACAGGCTGGAATACGAAGACTGGTGGTTCAACATCCGCCCGTCCAATACCGAGCCTTATCTGCGCTTCATCTGCGAGGCGAAGTCGGAGGACAAGCTCAAGCGCGTAGTGGCGGAGACGGAAGAGTTACTCAGGGAAGGATTCGGAGCGGAGAGGTCATAATGGGAAGAATACTTCTGACAAGCGTAGCGCTCATCCTGCCATCATTGCTCCTTGCACAGGATCCCCACGGAGGGGAAGCGCTGAGCCGTGCGGATTCGCTGAACACACCATCCATCGACCCGCCCGCGGTGAGTATGATTCCGGAGGCGTACATCACGGCCCCCGGCGCTTTCAAACGGGGCAAGGGAGCGCCGGTGGACACGCTCGACATAGGTGACGGCTATCTCCAGATAATCCTCAACGACGACTACAGCTGGAGATACGTCAAGAACCGCGTCAAGATGGCGGAGGATGCCGTGTTCAAGGACTTCTGGTCCGAGACATCCATCAACCCCTACCTCAGCATCCCTCTCTCCGACCTGCCGTACCGCAGCAGCATATGTCTTGTGGATTCGATGAGCATATTCGTATGCCCCCATATCGGCAAGGTCTATTCCAAGTTCGGCTACAGACGGTACAGAAGGCATCAGGGAGTGGACCTGCCGCTTCCGACAGGTACGCCGATCAATGTCGCGTTCGACGGGAGGGTGAGGTATTCGGGATATGTCTCCGGCTACGGCAACCTCGTGATCGTGCGCCACGAGAACGGGCTGGAGACATTCTACGGACATCTTTCAAAACGGCTTGTCACGCCGAAACAATGGGTCCGCGCCGGTGACGTCATAGGACTCGGAGGCTCCACGGGCCGTTCATCCGGGCCGCACCTGCACTTCGAGACGCGATACAAGGGCTATGCCTTCGACCCGCAGTGGATTATCGATTTCGAGAACGGAGAACTCCGCAAAAACGTGTTCGTGCTGCGCAGGAGCTATCTTGACCCGTCTTCCAGCTATGTGTCCGAGTCACTGGATGAAGAGGAGGAAATCTATTCGACCGACGAGAAGATAATCGAGGAGGAGATGCGCATCGAAGCCGAAAGGGCGGCGATGAAGTGGCATACCGTCCGCTCCGGAGACACCATTTCCGCCATCGCGAGAAAGTACGGCAAGAGCCAGAGCGCGATAAAGAAGCTCAATCCGGGCCTGAACGTCAACCGCATCCGTCCGGGACAGAAGATCAGGGTCAATTAGTTGGACTGCTTCTTCCACTTGTCGCGGGCAAACTGCTGCATATCCCGCACGGTATCCTTCTCGTCCACGATTTCGCTGCCGAGAATGGTCTCTATCACGTCCTCCAGGGTCAGAATCCCCTGGAAGCTGCCATACTCGTCGATTATCACGGCTATCTGCTCGTCCTTGCCCAGCATCTCGTCCCATATGCTGTCCAGCGGGGTGTCCACGCCGAATGAGGCTATGTCCCGCCTGATGCTTCCGAGCGTCCTGTCGAACTTGTCGTCGGCCAGCAGCTGCAGCGCGTCCATCCTGAGGATGTAGCCGGTGATATATTCGTCATTGTCGGCATAGACCGGGATACGGCTGTGGTGCAGGTAGCGCTTGTCCTTGTAGAACTCGCGCAGGGTCATCGACTCCGGAGCGATGGCCGCGACGACGCGCGGGGTCATAGCGTCCGAGGCGGTCACCTCGTCCATATTGATGAGATTCTGGATGATGGCGTTTTCGTCCTCCGCCAGGTCCCCCTCCTCCTCGGCGACATTGGCCATGGCGCTGACCTCCTCACGGGAGACGGCGGCTTCGCCGGACTTCGGGCTTATCAGCCTCGAGAGCTTCTCCACGAGAATCACAAGCGGATACATTATCACTATCAGCACCGTTATGCACCCGGTCGCGAAGCCCATCAGCGACTTCCAGTAGGAAGTGCCTATGGTCTTGGGGATAATCTCCGAGAATACTAGTATCAGCACCGTGGTGACGACGCTGACAAGTCCGAACCACTGCGAGCCGAACACCGCCGTCGCCTGGGCGCCCACGCCCGCCGCCCCGATGGTGTTGGCGATGGTGTTCATCGAGAGTATGGCCGCGATGGGGCGGGAACTCTCCTGCTTGAACTTCTTGAACTTCACGGCAGGGGCGTAGCCCTCGTCCTCACGCATCGTGATATACGAGATGGGGGTTGACATCAGGACGGACTCCAGCACGGAACACAGAAACGAGACCGCCATAGCGCTCAGCAGAAATACAAGCAATAATACCATATAGGGTGCAAATCTACATAAAATCCGACAATTCCGGAAACCAGCAAGGCCCGGAGCCACAGCAGTCCGGCGGGACAGGCCCGGAGCCCGGCCTCACGAAAAAGGGCCGGCCGGCAAGGATTCCGGTCAGCCCGTTGATGAAGTTTTCGGAGTATCAGCAATATCTCCTGTTTATCCGGGACCCGATACGTTTCTCTATCCTGTCCACGAGAGTTTCATAGTGATTGCGTTCGCTCATATCCATTATGAAGGCGGTGATGCTGTAGAACGCGAACTGGCAGACCAGTCCGATAATCTGCGGCCTTATCATATCCAGCGTGCAGGCGGCGTTGTTGACGTTGTTGAATCCCTGAATCATAAAGGTTGAAGGGAACAGGTAGGAGAACGCCTTCCAGAACGGAGGGAAAGAGCTGACCGGCCACGCGCATCCGCTGAGGAACAGACAGAGCGAAGACATGAAGAGCAGCACCACGAACACCGTCTCCCTGTGGTGTATGAAACGGCTGAAAGTGAAGCTGAACGCCACGCAGGTGATGATGAAGAGGAATATCAGCACGAGCATATCCCCAAGCTGTCCCCTCTGCGGCATACCGAACATCATCGGCACGAGCAGCAGCCCGTAGACGGCGATTCCGATATATATCAGCGCATACGCGCTCGCCCTGCCTATCAGGGAACCGTCGTGGGTGGTGCCTCCCTCTCGCATAGAACCGTTCATCACGCTGACGCCGTAGAACATAGTCTGCTGCACCACGAGAATCAGGGCTGCGGAGAGGAAGAATATGAGGAAGGACATATTGGTGTTGAACGGTATCTCCTCCTCGGCGGGTATGGCGTTGATGAGCTGTCTGATGCTCTCGTCGCTCATACCTGTGGCGGCATAGCGGGAGGCCTCGATCTGCCCCATCTCGTCAAGCATCACATGATTGACGGCCATGGTTATATCCTTGTAGTAGAGGAAGCTGGCCATATCCGCATAAGTGGATACCGTAGCCTGCTCCAGATTGGCAAGACGCTCGCCGTAGTCCTCCGGAAAGAGGATGACGCCGTGCACTTTGCGCTCCTGCATCAGCTGCTCGGCCTCCTCCATCGTCGCGCATCTATAGGCGACCTCCACCTCTCTCGTGGCATCCAGCTTGCGGGTGAACCTGCGGCTATCCGCGCTATTGCTCATATCCACTATCGCGATAGGCATATCGTCCACCGTCCCCCCGTGGTACACTATCCCGTAGACAAGCGGATAGATGAGACCTCCGAGCAGAAAGATGACTATGACATACGAGTCGGCGAATATTCTTTTGAGTTCCTTGATCATATATCGTAATTCTGATTAACCCAGGCTCCCTTGAGTCTGCCGCACACGCAGAGCGGGCCGACAAGGAAAAGGAGCATATATACCATATACTGCCACCATCCGGCGATACCTGTGCCGAAAATCACCTCCTGCACGTAGAGCAGGTAGTAGAATCTCAGCGGGAACAGCACGGAGATGCCCTGGATTGCGGTCGGCATGGCCTCCACCGGGAAAGTGAAGCCCGAGAAGGAGAATCCGAGTATCGTGAACAGGGCGGCGATGCTGAGCGCAAAGCGCAGGGTCGGGAGCAGTCCTATGAACGTCACGGCCACGGCCTCGTTGGCGAGTATGAACACCACCATCGCAAGCATCATATTGGCTACGCTTCCGTTGAGAGGGTAGCCGCACACTCCGAACATCAGCAGATCGAGTCCGAGCCCGAGCAGGAGATATATCAGCGTGTATGGAATCAGCTTCCCTATCAGCGCCGCAGCCGCAGAGCCGTCGGCGGCTTCCATAAGTTCTCTGGAAGTGCCGTAGCGCAGCTCGGAGCCGAGGGCGTATATCAGCACGAAGATGATGCTCAGCGCCAGCAGTCCGGGGAGAATGATATTGTTGAGATACACCCCGTAGTTGGTCGTGGCGTTGCCTATCTTGTGTTCGTCGATGACGATAGGCTGTATCAGCCCCATTATCGCCCCCTCGGAATAGCCCTTCGCCCTCAACACCTCCCTCTGGACGGCGCCTCCGGTCAGAGTGACCATCGTCAGTATATCCTTGTAGCTTAAGGCGCCGCCAATCAGATAGAGGGAGTTTACGTAATAGGTGAAGACCGGCCTGCGGTTGGCGTTGACATCTTCGTTCATACCCTGCGGGATTACGCACAGGGAGGTGACTTCTCCCGTCTGCATCGCATCTCTCGCGGTGGTGAAGTCTTCGAACTTGATGACCTTGCCGAGCTGTGTCGCGTCGAGCTGACGGCAGAAGTTACGGGAAAGCGAAGAATTGTCCAGATCCAGCACCCCGATAGGAAGGTTATCCGGAAGGCCCGCCTTGAAGAAGGTCAGGTAGAACAGGCAGCAGACTGCCATCACCCCCACTGACCCCAGAAGGTAAACCGGGTTGCGGCGTATTATCCCGAACTCCCGCCGCATTACTTTCAAGATGCCGTTCATTTTACTTTACTACTATTGCTGTCATTCCTGGACGGAGTCCGGAAACCACGGATGCAGGGACAGCCCTGACCTCGAAGGTCTTGGCGTCGAACTCGTCGGTTTCGCTCGTGGCTCTCCAGGTCGCGTAGGACTCTCTGGCCGCGATATAGTTGACCGTCGCCTTGACGGTGAGATCGTTGAGCGCAGGAATCTTGAGCGTAAGTTCAGTGCCGTTCTTGATACTGTTGAGCCTGTCTTCGCGGATATTGAAGGTGAACCACATATCGCTCAGATCGGTCACGGTCATAATCGGCGAACCAGTCCCGACGAGTTCTCCGACGTGCGGATAGCGGGCGCTGATGATGCCGTCGACCGGTGAGGTGAGCTTGAGCTCGGAGAGGTATGACTCCACCTCCATCACTGCTCCGTTGGCCTGGTCCACAAGGGCTATGGCTGCGGCCTTGTCCTCGTCGCGCGCTCCCTTGACAGCCATGTCATACTGGGATTTGGCGGCCTGTGCAGTGGCTGCGGCGGCGTTGTACTGTGCGGTGGCCTCATCGAACTTCTGGTCGCTGATCACCTTCTGCTCGTGCAGACGGGTGGCGCGGTCGAGAGTCTTCTTGGCGATGTCCTCTCCGACGAGAGCCTTCTGATAGAGTTCGTAGGCTCCGGCTATCTCCTCCTGACGGGCGCCGGCGTTGGCCTTGTTGCGCTGGGCTGACGCCGCGGCATAGACGGCTCTCGCCTGGGCGAGCTTGGCCCTGACTTCAGGGGAGTCGATGTCCACCAGCACGTCCCCCTTGCGGACGACGTCCCCTTCCTTGGCATAGAATGTCTCTATTCTTCCCGGCACCTTGCCTGACACGCGGTATTCGGTGGCCTCCGCCTCTCCCTGGATTACGGCCGGCTTCGGCCTGGAGAAGATGATGCCGAGTACGGCTACCGTTGCGATGAGTGCAACCAGCACGATGATTCCGAGCAGCAGGTTGCCTTTGTTCTGAGTCCTTTCCATATTGTTTTTGTTTTTTTAGATTTCTTTTTTATTTTTTAGGAATTACTAACTAAAGTCTGCCCTCCGCTTTCGCGAGATTGACGCTGCACATCTGCAGCTCCACTCCGGATTCGATCACTTCCGAATTGGCCTGAAGCCAGGCCGTCTGGGCCTGCAGGACCACGTTGGAGGCTATCATGCCCTCGTTCCATCCCGCAGTCGCCACTCTGAGGTTCTCCTCGGCGTTGCGCAGGTTGCTCTCGGCCGTGGTGAGCTTCTCAAGAGCTTCTGTCTCCTGCTGGCGCAGCTGGGCCACCTGCAGGGATATCATCTCCTTGGCGTCGTCGAGCTTGATGCTGGTCATCACCGCCTCGGCCTTGGCCTTGCGGGTCTTGTTGAGATTCTCTCCCGCGTGGAAGAGAGGGATGGACACTACCACTCCCGCAGTGACGAAGCCTCCGAAATTCTTCTGATAACCGTTGAGGAGATTCGGGTTGGTCACTATGTAATTGGCGCTGAGTGCCACGGTCGGAAGCATATCCGCACGGGCTATGTCAACCTTGCGCGCATAGATCTGCTCGGCGAGTTTCAGGCTCTTTATCTCCGGACGGGCCTCGTAGATATCCTCGTCGGAGATGACCGGGCTCATCTGAGGGACGGGGATTCTGTCAAGCGACTCGTCGGCAAGGCTGATCTCGCTGTCGAGCGGCAGGCCGCACTCCTTGCAGAGAAGCATCTTGGCAAGGGCGAGTCCGTTGTTGGCCTTGGTCAGGAGCATATCCGCCTCGTTGGCCTTGACCTTGACGGTGAGGGCGTCGGACGGGGTCGCGAAACCCTCGGCTATCAGCGCGTCGGTATCCTTCTCCATCTGGTGCAGCAGTTCGGAATAGCCCTCGGCGAGCCTCTTCTTGCCCGCGATGGACACTATCTGCCAATAGGCCTGCTCGATGTCGACGAGCACCTGGCTGTATTCCTGGCTGTACTGCGTCTTGGCAAGCTCCTGGGCATAGGAGGCCATCCTGTTGGCCGCCACGATCTTGCCTCCCACGAATATCGGCTGCTGCAGGGAAACGATAGCCGCTGCGCTATGGGTGATGTCGATGGTCAGGGCCTCGCTTATCTTTCCGCCGATGGCATTGATCGGGGTCGCGATGTCAGTATTCTTAGCATAGGCGAGGAGCTTCTGCAGAGCCGGTTCCGACATCACCTTCGAAAGTATGGTAGGGTCGGAGAGAAGCGAGGTGAGCTTTTCGTTGATGTCATTCTGCAGGATGGTTCCGGCATTGGTGAGTTCGGCTGTGGTCTCGTCGCTTATGAGCTTGAGATCCTTGCTGGAATACATATAGGTACCCGATGCCGTGATTTTCGGAAAATAGTTGGCTGCGGCGATTTTGCGGTCATAGCCGGCAATCTCCACTTTCTGCTTCGCCGTCTTGAGCGAATTGCTGTTGTCGATTGCCATTTGCCGGCACTCGTCCAATGTCAGCACCCGCTGCTGGGCCCCCGTCTGAAGCGGCAGGAGAGCGAGCGCACTCGTCAGAATGATGATGATTCTTTTCATTTTCTATATTATATCTGTTTTGTTTTCTTCTATTTGACGCCCTTTCGGAAGAGCGCGGTATATAGATTCAAATTCTCTACCATTTGTAAGACAGATTGAATAACAAAATGGGGCATATATTCTACTTTTAGTCGAAAAAAGCGACTTTTTAATATTCTTTGCGTATTTTTGTAAAAATCTGAAAGCCAAACAGGATGCAGAAATATCGCGAAGTCAACATACGGGAACTGCGCAGCCGCTTCCCCGCCGCCATGGTCTGTGACGATTTGTCAGACGACCTCTTCATAGCCGAACTCCAGTACGAGTCGAATATGGACGTAATCAAGTACCCCTGCCGCTTCGACGGCTATCTGGCATTCTTCTGCTACAGGGGACATTTCGATATCGAGGTCAATCTCAGGACCTTCCAGGTGAAGGAAGGGTCGCTCTTCATATATACGCCGGGCAACATAGTGCGGGTGTCGGGAATCGCCCCGGAGGACAAGAGGGACGTGCGTTTCCTTGTCATCGCCGTGTCCAACAACCTGATGCGCATGACCCGTTCCGACTTCAACAAACTCTATGACGAGAGTCTGAGGCTGCTGGAGAACCCCTGCGTGGTCATCAACGGCAAGGAGCGGGCCATCTGCAAAAAGTACCTCGACCTGGTCACGGACATTTCGACATCATCCCTGCCCAACACCCGCGACGCAGTGTCCTCGCTCATCACCTCCATATTATATCTGACAGGAGCGTTGTGGGCTGACAGATTGTCAGAAGCGCGTCAGAGAAGCGAGGACAACCGCTCCGTCCGCTCCAAGGCGGTGCTTGAGGATTTCCTCACTCTCGTCAGGGACAACCACAACAGGGAGAGAAGCCTCTCCTTCTATGCGGACAAGCTGTATCTGACCCCGAAATATCTCTCGAAGCTCGTCAAGACCGTGAGCGGCAAGTCGGCGCACGAGTGGATAGATTCCTTCGTGATACTGGAGGCGAAGAATATGCTGAAATACTCCGATATGAGCATCAAGACCGTGGTATGGGAGCTGAACTTCCCCAACCAGACCACCTTCTACCGTTTCTTCAAGGCCCACACCGGGATGACTCCGTCGGAATATAGAAAGAGCTGAATCCCTCCGGGAACCTTCCCGGCAGCGAAAGCCATCCCGTCCCGGGAATCGGGCACAGCCCCCCCCGGATACCGAAATCGCCGGCCCTCTGCGGGTCGGCGATATTGGTCTGCAGGAGAGAGTCCCTCTGCTAGAAGTGGTTCTCAGAGGATACTGTGAGCCTCTTGCGTCCGTGTGCACGACGGGATGCAAGTACCCTGCGTCCGTTCGCAGTGCTCATACGCTCGCGAAAGCCGTGCTTATTGACTCTCTTGCGGTTTGACGGTTGAAATGTCCTTTTCATTATCTGTTCTTTTTTTAATTATTCGGATTCGGGAGGGCAAAGGTAAGATTTTCCTATCTCAATTACAAATTTTTCTGCGAAATAATCGTCCTTGAGCCAATCGGATATCTTCCAGCAGCGGATATGGTCCGGCTTCAGGCCGCTTCTGCGCAGGAGTTCGGAGATTTCCGCGTTGACGTCTCCCCCCTTCAGGCAGAGTATGCTCCCGCGAAACCTGCCCTTCACCCAGGGGTAGAACTTGTCCAGGGAGGTCACGGCGCGCGACACCACGTAGTCGAAGCTGCCCGGAAGGCTTTCGGCGCGTGCATTGACACAGCGCACATTCTCCAGGCCGAGAGCGTCCGCGACCGCCTGAGCCACGGTAATCTTCTTGCCTATGGAGTCACACAGCACAAAGCGTGTCCGGGGGAATTCCATCGCGAGGGGAATCCCCGGGAAGCCGCCACCAGTACCGACATCCAGCACCTCGGCCCCTTCCCAGACCCCTTCGGGGTAGAAACGGCGGAGATATTCGGCTATCGCAAGCGAATGCAGGACGTGGTGCTCGTAGATGTTGTCCATATCCTTGCGGGATATCACGTTGATCTTCGAGTTCCACTCCGTGTAGAGTTCTATAAGTCGGGTAAAGTCCATATCATTCAGATGATTTCATTTCGTCGATTATCGCCTTGGCGCGCCTGATGCGCGTGCGCACAGTATTGAGCTCCATTCCGAACTCCTCCGCTATCTCCTTGTACTGCAGGCCGTCCAGAAGTCTGCGGCGGGCTATGTCGCGGTAGAGTTCCGGCAGGGAGTCGATGCAGGCCCTGAGCTTCTCCTCGTCCTCGTCCTTTATGATATGTTCCAGAGGCGTCGCGTCGGCATCCCCTATGGTCTCTATCGCTATGCCGGTCACGGGGCTTCCGTCTATGGAGACTATCTTGCGCTGCGTGCGGGTCTCGGCCTCTATCGTGTCGAGGGCCGTGTTGCGGGCTATCGCCTTGAGCCAGGTGGAGAAGAGGCTCCGGGAGGGGTCGTAACTGCGTATCTGCCTGAACGCCTTCTCGAAGCTGCGCGAGCAGATATCATCTATGTAGAAGCCGTCAAGCTGCTTCATAGTGCTGGCGAGATAGGCCCTGAGAGACTCTATGTTGGTGTCCCAGAGTTCGGTGAACGCGGTGCCGTCGCCGATTATCGCCCGGCGTACGAGTTCGTCAGTGGGCGTCGAGCCAGTTTTTACCATAATTGCATTCTACTGTCAAAGGAACGGAAAGTCTTGTCACACCCTCCATCTCCCCGACGAGGATGTCCCGCACCCTGTCCGTTTCTCCGGCAGGGACTTCGAGCAGGAGTTCGTCGTGGATCTGGAGCACCATGGAGGATTTCAGGCCCTCCTCGCGCAAACGCCTGTCCACGGCCGCCATCGCGAGTTTGATGATGTCGGCCGCGCTGCCCTGGATCGGGGCGTTGACGGCATTGCGCTCGGCCAGGGAGCGGACGGTGGCGTTGGAGGAGTTGATGTCCGCGATATAGCGTCTGCGCCCGAAAAGCGTCTCCACGAAGCCGTCACGCCTTGCGGCCGCGACGGTGTCGTCTATATAGCGCCTGATTGCCGGGAAGGAGGCGAAGTAGTCGTCTATGATGCGCCTGGCCTCCTGACGCGTGCAGTGCAGCCTCTGGCTCAGGCCGAAGGCGGAGATGCCGTACATTATACCGAAATTGGCGGTCTTGGCCACACGGCGCTGCTCCGCGGTGACCTCTCCGGGAGGAATTCCGAAAATCTTGGCGGCGGTGGCCGCGTGTACGTCCATCCCCTGACGGAATGCGCCGAGGAGATGCTCGTCGCCGCTGAAATACGCCATCAGCCTGAGTTCTATCTGGGAATAGTCCGCCGACATCATCACGCTCCCCTCCTCTCCTGCCACGAAAGCGCGGCGTATCTCCCTGCCGAGGTCAGTGCGGACGGGGATGTTCTGCAGGTTGGGATTGGACGAGGAGAGCCTTCCGGTCGAGGTCAGCGTCTGGTTGAATGTGGTGTGCACCCGTCCGTCACGGGGCGAGACATAGCGGGCGAAGGGTTCTATATAGGTCGAAAGCAGCTTGCGCAGCCCCCTGTAGTCGAGTATCGCCTCGATTATCGGGCTGCGGTCGGAGAGCTCCTGAAGAGTCTGCTCGTCCGTCGGCCAGTTGCCGGAACGCGGCTTTTTCGCCTTCGGGTCGAGGGCGAGCTTTTCGAAGATGACCGCACCTATCTGTCTGGGGGAAGAGACGTTGAGTTCCGGTTCGCCGGCGAGTTCCCTCACTTCGGCCTCCCGGTCGGCCATACGGGTGCGCAGCATCGCGGCGAAATCGGACAGGGAGTTCAGATCTACCTTGACCCCCTTCATCTCCATCCTCGAAAGCACCCCTATGAGCGGCTCCTCTATCTCGTCATATAGTTTCCTGAGGCCTTCCGCGGCATCAATCTCCCTGTTCAGGCAATCGTCGAGCAGGAGCAGCGCGAGCGCGCTCCCGGACATATCGGCGGGGCTGTCCTGCTCCGGGCCGTCGTCGAAAAGCGAGGCCTCCCGCCGCTCTCCGCTCTCCTCCGCGAGATCCACGCCGAGATAGCTTGCGACCAGCGTATCGAACTTGTGGCTGCGCTCGGGATTGAGCAGGTAATGCATAAGTTCCACGTCCTCCAGCCTTCCCGCGAGGGTTATTCCTTCCGAGGCGAGGGCATTCATCAGCGACTTGATTCCGGCCCCGACCTTCACCGTGGAGCCGTCCTCAAGGATTGCGCGGAATTCTTCCGGAGTCCCGGACGCACACTTCGACGCCGATGCGGCGTAGATCCTGTTTCCGCTCAGACACAGTGAGAGCTTTTTCTGCGCGGAGGCGAGGCGTATGAATTCCCCGACGGGCAGAGTCTCCGCTTCAAGCGAGACGGCCTTCCTTGCGGAAGTCTCCGGACGCGAAGTACGCCCGCCCGATATCTTCTCCAGCAGACGGCGGAGGGACGGCATCTCATATTCATCCAGCAGGGTCTCCAGAGCCGGAGTGTCTTCGGGACTGAAGACCATATCCTCCGCCCTGACTTCAATCGGGACGTCGGTACGGATCGTGACGAGCTCCTCCGACAGCCCGATATGCGGCTCGGCGGCGCGGAACAGTTCCTGCTGCCTGGGAGTGAGTTCTTCCAGATGGGCATATATCCCCTGCGTACTGCCGTATTTCGCGAGCAGTTTCGCTGCTCCTACAGGGCCTACGCCCTGCACCCCGGGAACATTGTCCGAAGAGTCTCCGCACAGGGTAAGGATGTCCCTGACCTGTGAGGGGGAGGAGATGTTCCATTTGGCGCAGATTGCCGCCTCGTCCAGTATCTCGTTGTCCGAGCCGGACTTGCCGGGCTTGTATTGGAATATGTGCGCTGAGACCAGCTGTCCGTAATCCTTGTCCGGCGTCACCATATATACGTCGAAGTCTTCGGTGGCGAACTTCTTCGCCGCCGTGCCTATCACGTCGTCGGCCTCGAATCCGGAGACCATCAGCACCGGGATGCCGAGCGAACGCACGATGGAGGTCAGCGGTTCCAGCGCATATATCACCAGCTGAGGGGTTTCGCTCCGGTTGGCCTTGTAGAGGGGATACAGCGCATTGCGGAAAGTGCCTCCGGGAGGGTCGAAGCTGACAGCGACATGCGTAGGCTTCTCGCGGTCAATCAGTTCCAGCAGATATTTCGTGAAACCGAAGAGGATGGAGGTGTCAACCCCCTTGGAATTGACCATCGGGCGGCCGAGGAAGGCATAGTACATCTTGAAGATCAGCGCGTGACCGTCAATCAGAAAAAGTTTCATACGGCAAAGATGAAACTTTTTTTGAAACTTCACAATTCTATTTTTCCGGAGATTCAGGCAGGCGTCAGGCAAGTCCTCAAGCGTGCATTTTTCAAGCGCTCGCTTGTAAGTAATTGATTTTCAAGATAAATTTTTAAAAATCGTTGAGGTACCAGGATTCGAACCTGGGCAGACAGAACCAAAATCTGTAGTGCTACCATTACACCATACCTCAATTCCGGCTGCAAATATAAGCCTTGGCACGCAAAAAACAAATTACCTAGCGTTTCTCCTTGAAATACGAACTCAGCAGCTGAGAACATTCTTCCTGCAGCACGCCGGACGATGTCCGCGTCTTGGGATGCAGCAGGGACGGAGAGAAGAGCGAGAAACCGCGCTTGGGGTCGGATGCCCCATAGACCAGACCCCCCAGCTGCGCCCAGCAGAGAGCTGCGGCACACATAGGGCAGGGTTCCACGGTAACATATAAGGTGCAGTCCTTGAGATACTTCCCGCCCATCGATTCGGTGGCTGCGGTGATGGCTATCATCTCGGCGTGCGCCGTAGGGTCCTGCAGGCGTTCCGTCATATTGTGTCCCCGCGCGATGACGCGTCCGCGGCACACCACCACGGCACCTATCGGCACTTCATCCTCGGAGAGGGCCTCACGCGCCTCGCGCAAAGCCTCGCGCATATATTTTTCGTTCTCTTCCATCAGACTATTTTCTCCAATATATCCTCCCAGACCCTGGCCTTGTCCGTCTCGTTGAGTATCTCGTGACGCATCCCGGGATAGAGTTTGAGATCGGTATCAGCATATCCGACTTCTTTCATCAAGGCCACGGCCTTCCCGATGGCGGCTTCACTGACAAGGCACGGGTCGTCCGCCCCCGAGATGAAGTGTACCGGCAGGCCGGGATTGGACACTTTCCATCCCCTGCGGGAATAGCAGTCCTTCATCAGCGCGGTGAGATTGGAGAATCCGTTGGCCGTGAAGCGAAACATACAGAGCGGGTCGCTGTGATACTCCTCGAGGGTCTGTCTGTCCGAGCATACCCAGGCGACGGGATATCCCTCCCGGGCAAAAGGAGCGTTGAACGAGCCGAAGGAGAGTTTCTGGAGAAGCTTCGGGCGGCTGTGTCCGCCTGCGAACAGCACGAAACAGTCGGCGAGGAACTTGCCGGCCCCCTTGGCCGGATTGTCGCTCGGGCAGCCGCATACGAAGAGCGTGTCTATCATATCGTCGTAGCGTTTCACGAATGAACGGACGACCATCGAACCCATGCTGTGGCCGAGCAATACGTGCCGCAGACCCGGGTAATGCGCTTTCGCCCAGTCGGCGACCAGCCTTACGTCTTCCACCATCGCCCTCCAGCCCCCGTCGTACATAAATCCGAGGTCATCAGGACTCTTGACGGAAGCGCCGTGTCCGCGATGGTCGTGGATGACACAGACGTAGCCGTTTTTCGAGAGGAACTCCATAAAGGGAACGTACCTCTCCTTGTGTTCGCACATCCCGTGCGCTATCTGGAAGATGCCTTTCTGCGGGCCCTGCGGCTCCGTCACGAGCAAGGCGAGATCGAGCTCATCGGCAGAAGCCTTGATTTTCAATGATTTCATCAGTAATTCGGTTTTAGCAATTCTATTTTTCATCATTACTTACCGTGCAAAAATACCAACTTTTTTCCGTTCAGGTCAGGGTGCATGCAATAATTGGGGATACCCGATCAAGTCGGGTATGACGAAAGGGGCGGAGTCGGGTATGACGGAAAACAGTATCTTTGCACCCATGAACAGATATATCTTGTCGGTGGACCAGGGCACCAGCAGCTCCAAGGCCATAGTTTTCGATGAACACGGGCATCAGGCGGCGATGTGTTCCAAGGAATTCACCCAGCTCTTCCCGCGCCAGGCCTGGGTGGAGCAGAACCCGCTGGACATCATCTCGTCCGTACGCGCAGTCATCAACGAGGCCGTCTCGCAGGTGCGCGACGGGGAGATTACGGCAATGGGCATCACCAACCAGAGGGAGACCACCATCGTATGGGACGCCGCCTCGGGCAGACCCATCTGCAACGCCATCGTCTGGCAGGACCGCCGCACGGCCTCATTCTGCGACTCGCTCAAGGCCAAGGGCCTCACGGAGATGATACAGTCCAAGACGGGACTGGTCATCGACGCCTACTTCAGCGCGTCCAAGATACGCTGGATTCTCCACAATGTCCCCGGAGCGCGCAAGAAAGCCCAGGAAGGCAGGCTGCGCTTCGGTACGGTGGACAGCTGGCTCATCTGGAATCTCACCGGCGGCAAGGTCCACGCCACCGACGTGACCAACGCCTCACGCACGATGCTCTTCAACATCAATACGCTCTCCTGGGACAGAGAGCTGCTCGAACTGTTCGACATTCCCGAATCAATGCTGCCGCAGGTGCTTTCTTCCGACTCGTTCTACGGAGAGGCCACGGTACTCGGACACAAGATTCCGATATGCGGGGTTGCCGGCGACCAGCAATCCGCGCTCTTCGGGCAGATGTGCATCGAGGAAGGTTCGATGAAAAACACCTACGGAACGGGCTGCTTCCTGCTGATGAACTGCGGAGACAAGCCCATACTCTCAAACAACAGACTTCTCACCACAGTCGCGTGGAAGCTCAGGGACAAGGTGACCTACGCTCTCGAAGGCAGCATCTTCGTGGCCGGAGCGGCGGTGCAGTGGCTTCGCGACGGGCTTGGAATCATAAGGAATTCTTCCGAGGTGGAAGCCCTCGCCTCATCTGTCCAGGACAACGGCGGGGTGTACTTCGTGCCGGCCCTGACCGGAATGGGAGCCCCCTACTGGAATCAGGACGTGCGCGGGGTGCTGACTGGAATCACCCGCGGCACCACTGCCGCCCACATAGCCAGGGCGACTTTGGAAGGCATCGCCTTTCAGACGATGGACATAGTCGCTGCGATGGAGCGGGATGCCGGGATTCTCATCTCGGAGCTGAAAGTGGACGGCGGCGCATCGCGCAACAATCTGCTTATGCAGTTCCAGGCCGACATCCTGGGGACGGAGGTCATCCGCCCGAAAGTCACGGAAATCACGGGACTCGGAGCCGCCTATATGGCGGGACTGGGCGCGGGAGTCTGGTCTTCAGTCAACGAACTCCAGGACAATTGGGAAGCCGAGCGGCGTTTCTCCCGCAGGGCTTCCGAATCCCGAATGGCCGAATCCAAGGCCGCCTGGGCCGCCGCCGTCAGGAAAGCCCTGACAGAATAGGCCCCGGCGGAACAAGTTCTATCTAGAGCGTCCTCTTGACCTCCACTATCTGGAAGGCCTCGATGGCATCACCCTCCTTGATGTCGTTGTAGCCTGCGACGGCCATACCGCACTCC
This sequence comes from Alloprevotella sp., assembly GCA_963643135.1. GTDB lineage: Bacteria > Bacteroidota > Bacteroidia > Bacteroidales > UBA932 > Cryptobacteroides. Next base: position 23,108 of record CAVIJA010000011.1, read on the forward strand.
TTGCCGGCGATGACTTCCTTGACGGAGTCCTTGCCTATCTGGAGTGAGCTGAGTTCACCGGTATAGATGACGATGCCGTCACGGATAAGGCGCACCTTGGACTTCTGCACCATCTTGCCGTCACGGATGAGACAGCCGGCGATGGTGCCGACCTTGCTGATGCGGAAGATCTGCTTGACCTCGGCCACGGCAATGACCTCCTCCTTCTTCTCAGGCTCGAGCATACCCTCGATACCGTCCTTGACTTCGTTGATGCAGTCGTAGATTACGGAATAGAGCCTGATTTCGATACCTTCCCTCTCCGCGGCCTTGCGGGCCTCTACGGTAGGACGCACCTGGAAGCCCACGATTACCGCATCGGAAGCCTCCGCAAGCAACACGTCGGACTCGGAGATACCTCCGACGGCCTTGTGAATCACATTGACCTTGACCTCCTCGGTAGAGAGCTTGATGAGGGAATCCGAGAGCGCCTCCACTGAGCCGTCCACGTCACCTTTGACTATGATGTTGAGTTCCTTGAAGTTGCCTATCGCGATGCGGCGGCCTATCTCCTCAAGGGTCATATGCTTCTGGGTCTTGATGCCTTGGATGCGGAGCAGCTGCTCGCGCTTGTTGGCTATGTTCTTGGCCTCCTTCTCGTCGGAGAGCACGTTGAACTTTTCGCCCGCGGCCGGAGCCCCGTTCAGACCGAGGACGGACACAGGGGTGGAAGGCCCGGCCTCCATCACCTTCTGCCCGCGCTCGTTGAACATAGACTTGATTCTGCCGTAATAACTGCCGCAGAGCATCACGTCCCCCTGACGCAGAGTACCCTCCTGCACAAGCACCGTGGCAAGATAGCCGCGGCCCTTGTCGAGAGATGACTCGATGACGGCTCCTATCGCCAGCTTGTCCGGATTGGCCTTGAGGTCGAGCAGGTCGGTCTCAAGCAGCACCTTCTCGAGCAGTTTGTCGACATTGAGTCCCTGCTTCGCGGAGATTTCCTGGCACTGATATTTGCCGCCCCAGTCTTCGACGAGGATGTTCATCTCGGAAAGCTGCCTGCGGATTTTCTCCGGATCGGCGCCCGGCTTGTCTATCTTGTTGATGGCAAACACCATCGGCACGTTTGCAGCCTGCGCGTGGTTGATGGCCTCTACGGTCTGCGGCATCACCGCGTCGTCAGCCGCAACTATGATGATGGCAAGGTCGGTGAGCTGCGCTCCACGCGCACGCATCGCCGTGAACGCCTCGTGACCCGGGGTATCGAGGAAGGTGATGCGCCGGCCGTCGGAGAGTTCCACATTATATGCTCCGATATGCTGGGTGATACCTCCGGCCTCGCCCGCAATCACGTTGGACTTGCGGATGTAGTCGAGCAGGGAGGTCTTGCCGTGGTCGACGTGACCCATCACGGTGATGATAGGCGGCCTGGATACGAGGTCCTCCGGGCGGTCGCTCTGCTCGGAATGGCTGATCTCCTCCGTGATGGCCGCTGTCACGAACTCCACCTTGTAGCCGAACTCCTCGGCCACAAGCACCAGAGTCTCGGCATCGAGCCTCTGGTTGATGGACACCATAAGACCGAGACTCATACAAGCCCCGATGACCTTCACCACAGGCGTGTTGTTCATCAGGGTCGCAAGGTCATTGACGGTCACGAACTCGGTGACCTTCAGCACCTTCTTGTCGGCTGCGGCCTCCGCTATCTCCTCCTGGGTACGCTGGGCGGCAGCTTCGCGCTTCTCCTTGCGGTACTTCGCGCCGAAGTTGTTTTTCTTGCCCTCGTTCATCTTGGCGTAGGTCTCCTTGACCTGCTTCTGTATCTCTTTCTGCAGCTCCTCCTGCTCGGTCTCGCTCAGAGCCGGCTTGAAGCGGTCACGCCTGCGCCCCTTCCCCTGGGTTTGCTGCTGGGCCGCCGGACGGCGGGAATTGTTGTTGTTATTGTTGTTGCCGTCCTTCTTCGGAGACTTCTCGATATGTTCTCCGGCCTTTGCCACGTCCACCTTTCTCGTCCCCTTGCTGATGCGCTCGCGCTTCTTCGCCGGCTTGCGGTCAAACTGGCTGAGGTCGATCTTTCCGACCACCTTCAGCGAAGTGCCGCCCTCCGTCGCGCCGGAGGCCGCTGCAGGAGAGGCTTCAGCCGCGCTCTTCACCGGGGCAGGCTCGGCCTCGGTTGCGTTCTCCGCGACCTTCTCAGAGACCGTCGCGGCCTCTTTCCCGGCATCCGGAGCGGCTGCACTTTCCTCCTTCACAGGGGCCTTCTCCGGTTCCGCCGATGCTTCGGACGCACTCCGAGGCGCCTCGGTTTCGCGCACAGGCTCCGCAGGAACTTCCTTCTCCGCTTCCACGGCACTGACGGGAGTCTCCACCTTCGGCTCAGATGGCAGCGCTTCTGCGGAGGCGAAGGCTGTCTCAGGTTTCGAAACCGGTTCCGGCTCAGGCTTTTCCTGCGGCTTCTCCTCCACGGCGACGGCAGGAGCGGCAGGCTTGGAGAATGCCGCCTGCTCCTTCTTCGAATGGAAGAAGGTGTTGCTCTTGATGACCGTCTCCTGCTCTTCTTCCTCCTCTTCCTCCTCGGTTCTTGACTTGCGCCCGCTCTTTTCGATGATTTCAGTAATCTTGATATCCACCTTCTCTGCTGCCTGCTTCATCTCAAGATCCTTTCCGAACTGACGGGAAATGGCGGGAAGGTATTCTTCGGAAATCTTCCCGTTAGGGTTGGCATCGACCTCGACCCCTATCTTGCGGAGAAAATCCACGAGATCGTCGAGACCGATATTGTATTGTCTGATTATCTTGTTTAGTCTGATTTCTGCCATTATCAATCCTCGAATTCTGCTTTCAATACGTTAATTACATCCGCAACCGTCTCGTCCTCGAGATCCGCCCTCTTGGCTATGTCCTCAGGGGCGAGTGCGAGCACGCTCTTGGCCGTATCGCAGCCGATGGACTCGAGACGGTCGATTATCCACTGGTCGATGACGTCGGAGAACTCGCTGAGGAGAACGTCCTCCTCCTCGGCCTCCTCTCCCTTCGGAAGCTCCCTGTAGACCTCTATCTCGCGGTCCACGAGCATACCGGCAAGCTGGATGTTGACTCCGTGCCGCCCGATACCCTTGCTCACCTGGTCAGGCTGCATAAACACCTTGACCTTGTCCTCAGGGTTGTCGGACATCTCGATATATGAGACTACGGCAGGGTTGAGAGCACGCTGAATCATCAGCTTAGGATTCTGCGTCCACTGGATTACGTCGATGTTCTCGTTGCGGAGTTCGCGGACGATGCCCATGATGCGGCCTCCCTTCACACCGATGCAGGCTCCGATAGGGTCGATGCGGTCATCATAGGACTCCACGGCGACCTTGGCACGCTCGCCGGGCACGCGGACCACCTTCTTGACCGTGATCAGGCCGTCGGCGATTTCCGGAACCTCCTGCTCGAAAAGCCTCTCGAGGAACTCGTTGGAGACACGGCTCAGGGTGATGTACGGAGTCGTGTTGTTCTTCATCTCCACGCTCTTGATTATCGCGCGGACGGAATCGCTCTTCTTGAACCTCTCGCCGGGAATCTGCTCCGCCTTGGGGATATGGAGTTCGTTGCCGTCCTCATCGAGGATAAGCACCTCCTTCGACCAGGTCTGATAGATTTCGCCGTAGAAGAGTTCGCCCACCTTCTCGGAATATTTCTTGAAAACGTTGGCCTTCTCTATGTCCATGATGCGGCCCTGGAGATTCTGCCTGATGTTGAGAATGCCCCGCCTGCCGAAAGCCGCGAGAGGCAGCCTCTTGGAGTACTGGTCGCCGACCTCGTAGTCGTCGGCGTCACCGCCGTCTTCGCGGATGCCGTCCAGAGTTATCTCGGAATTGGGATTCTCCACTTCCTCCACGACATCGAAGTTCTGATAAATCTCGCACGTTCCCTTGTCCACGTTGACGATCACGTCAAAGTTGTCAGACGAGCCGTAGGTCTTGGCTATCTGGGTAAGGAACACGTCCTTCAGCACCTGCATCATGACCGGGCGGTCAATGTTCTTCTCTTCCTTGAAGTCCTTGAACGCGTCGATCAGCGTAATCACTTTTTCCTTTTCCATTTCGGTATATCTTCTATTCTTTTATTGATTTCAGCATTTCGTCCGCTTCGGCGGCGTCGATTCCGGCGGAGCCGACCGTAAGCGCATAGTCCTCTATATTGCGGTCAAAGGCCGCAAGCACGGCGCGGTGTACGTATTCGCAGTCGGAAAGGTCCACGCTGCCGCCCTCCTTCGATATGACGACCTCGAAGACATTGTCGTCATCGTCAAACTTCAGCTCCACGATCGAGCAGCCGCGCTCCCGCACAGCCGTATCCACAACGGTCTGAAACTTCTCTCTGTCCATATGCTTTTCAAAAATAAAAGGAAGACCGCCCCGGCCTTCCATCTCGTTCACGGTGCAAATATAGGAAATATTTTGTAATTTTGCCAAAATTAACGATTTATGCACAGAATTATCAGAAACGCCGCCATACTGCTCACAGGTATCCTCGCACTGGTCGCGTGCGACCTCGACAAGCCGCAGAACTACACCTTCTCCTACTCGCTCTACTACAGCGTGGCGGAGGAAGACACGCAGAAGGCCGTAATCGAATATTTCAAGGAGAAGATAGACTTCAGCCAGACCTTCCAGCTATATGGAGATCAGCACGAGGTCACGACCAAGGCCAACGAGAAGTTCCTCGAAGACGTCAAGGTCATAAAGAACGAGGAAGTGATCGAGATGCTCGGAAAGAACGACCTCGTGCAGATGAACCTCAATATGGCATCGTCGAAAGGCTCCTACGGCGCGATAAGCATCGTATACTGGTATCACCAGCCCGACGAGGACGGAGACGGTTCCGAAGACGGGGATAGTTCCGGAGACGGGGACGGTTCCGGCAATTCCTAAAGAATGAAATCCAGGGACGATGGGCCCTCGTTGAAGAGCAGGTCCATCACGGAAAGGTTGGGCTTGAATCCCATCTTTTCAGCAAACACTTGATAATAAGGCTTTTCCAATCCGAGCTCGCGCAATATAGAGTCCGGCCTCTTGGGGTGTATGTCGTAGTCCGGGCCGACATATTCCGAGGTTTCCCGGATTTCCGTGACAAGCCCTATCTTGTCCATAAAAAAGCGCAGGATGCGCATATCGAGCTCCCAGAGAGTGCGCGGATGTGCATCCAGAATCGCGAACAGCCCGTCGCGGTAATATTCAAAGAATGCTGACGAGCTGTAGGCCGTTTCGATGCAGCGTTCCGTCTTCGCGACCCACGGGGTCGAATAATCCACCTCCACTTCCTTTATCGGCAGAGATATTGACCCGTCCCTGTGACGTATCGGGAAACTCAGGGACTGCACCCCGTCGGAGGCGTAGAATCTGCAGCGGTTGCGGTAGGACTGCTTCTGATAGTTCTCGCAGGCCTCGATATAAACCGAAGAATACTTTGCCAGCAGGGCAAAGTATTCTATCGGAGGAAAATATGCTATCGTCAGGGTCAACTATTCGATGATTCCCTTTGAAGAGGAGTCGCTGGCGCGGACAATGCCGCGTTTGGAATTCCTGATGAAATTGAGGATATTGTCCCTCTCCTCGGACTGAGGGAAACCGGCCGCCACCTTGGCGCATCCGTCGGAGAAGTTGAATCCCTGATAGTATATCGTATCGTATATGTCCTTGATGTTGCGGATGGTGTCGGAGTCGAAGCCGCGGCGGCGAAGCCCCACGATGTTGATTCCGGCATAGCAGATCGGGGTGCGGCCGCAGATGGAATACGGAGGTATGTCCTTGTTGACCGCGGAGCAGCCGCCCACCATCGCGTGCGTTCCGATGTGTGAGAACTGATGCACGGCGGTGTTGCCTCCGATGATGGCCCAGTCGTCCACGTCAGTCTCTCCGGCGATGCCGACATAGCTGACCAGAATGCAGTGATTGCCCACCCTACAGTCGTGGGCCACGTGTACATAGGACATTATCAGGGTATTGTCGCCGATTTTCGTGACTCCCTTGCCGCTGGCCTTGGTACCCCTGTTGATTGTGGCGCACTCGCGTATCGTCACGTAGTTTCCGATTTCCACATAGGTGACTTCCCCGTCGAACTTGAGGTCCTGAGGTATGCCGCCGACAACCGCTCCCGGGAATACCGAGCAGTGGCTGCCCATCTTCACGTACGGGAAGATGTTGGCGTGTGGGTAAATCTTGCAGTTGTCGCCTATCTCTACGTTGTCGTCTATGAAGGCGTAAGGTCCTACTTCGACGTTGTCGCCAAGTTTTGCATTTGCGCTTACGGTCGCAAGCGGGTGAATTTTAACCATAATTACTTGATTTTTTCCATTACGGCCGCTGCTGCGGCGCTGTTGATTTTATGGCCAGGTTTGTACGCGCTTATATTTGCCCGCAGGTATCCGCCCACGAGTCTCATATCCCCTATCAGGTCGAGCAGCTTGTGCCGCCCGCATTCGTTGGGGAAGTGAAGTTTCAGATTGCTGAGATATCCTTTGTCCGTCACCGACAGCATAGGCTGCCCGAAGAGGGAGCACATATTGTTCACCTGCTCCTTGGTGACCGGATGTTCCACGATGACTATCGCGTTGTCCACGTCTCCGCCCCTGATGAGTCCGTTGGACGCAAGGGCTTCAAGTTCGTGGAAGAAGCAGAAAGTGCGGCAGGGAGCTATCTGTCCCACATAGTCGGCGTTCTCGCTCCAATGCGCGCTCTGCACTCCAAGGACGCGTGAGGCAAAATCCACCGTCACGTCATAGGAGAGGGCATCGGAAGGTGATATCTTCACCCAGGAACCCGTGCTGTCATCCCTGATCTCCACCTCTTCCTTCAGCGTAATATATTGTCTTTCGGCGGACTGCTCCTGAAGCCCGTCCGGCGCAATCGCTCTCACGTAGCACTCCGCGCTGCCGTCAAGGATAGGCACTTCCATATTGTCCAGCTTCAGCAGGGCGTTGTCCACACCCAGTCCTGTAAGCGCCGAAAGAAGGTGTTCTATGGTGACTGCTGAAGTCTCCCCTTCGGAGATGGTGGTGCTTCTGGCCGTCCTGCTCACCTTGGTGGCAAGTGCAGGAATTTCCACATCCAAATCGGTACGAAGAAAGCGAATTCCAAAATTTTCCGGGGCGGGGCAAATCGTCAAATGTGCGTAACGTCCTGTGTGAAGCCCTCTTCCCTCGAAATTATACTCTTTTTTAACTGTCTGTTGATTCATTGGGGTGCAAAGATAGAAAAAATTTTTATTCTTCACCCGACTGCTTGAATTTGGCGTATGCCCGCAGGTATGTTCCGTGAGGAATCGCCGGAATGCCGAAATATGCCTGATCCGACTTCCGTATGCTGCCAATGATGCCGGATTTCGCGCCGACCTTGGTCTTGTCCGCAATCGTCACGTGACCCACAACCCCAACCTGTCCGGCAAGAATGCAGTTTCTGCCTATCTTGGCCGAGCCGGCTATGCCTGTCTGGGCCGCTATCGCGGTATCCTTCCCTACCACCACGTTGTGGGCTATCTGACAGAGGTTGTCGATTCTCACGCCGTCTTCGATGACGGTGGATTCCATCGGAGCCTTGTCGATGGTGGTATTGGAGCCCACCTCCACGTCGTTCCCTATCACGACGTTGCCGACGTGTTCTATCTTGCGCCAGCTTCCGTCAGGCTGCGGAGCGTTGCCGAAGCCGTCATCGCCTATGATGCAGCCCGCGTGCAGTATCACCCTGTCCCCTATCACCATCCCCGGGAAGATATGCACCCCCGGATAGATGATGCAGTAGGAACCTATACTGGTCCCCGCGCCTATGGTCACGTTGTCGTAAATCTTCGTACAATCCCCTATCCGGCAGTTCTTCCCTATCGTGACGAAGTCGCCAACGGACACCCTCTTCCCTATTTTTGCGCTCCAGGCTATGCGGCAGCGCCCGCGATGCCGGCGGTATTCCTTCTTATGGTCGGACACGTACTTGAGCAGTTCGGCAAGAGCGCTGTAGGCATTCTCCACCCTCACCAGGGTGGGAGCGACGGGCTGTTTCGGCTTGAAGTCGGCATTCACCAGCAGGATGGAAGCCCTGCTGGAGTATGCGTATTGTTCGTACTTCGGATTGGCGAGAAAGCATAGCTGTCCCGGCTTGCCGTGTTCGATTTTCGCAAATGATGATACTTTTTCCTGAGGGTTGCCTTCAACCGTCCCGTGGAGAACATCGGCAAGCTGTTTAGCGGTAAATTCCATAAATCGATGAGGCTCTTAGAAACGCCAGCCGAAAGTCAGGGCTACGTTCCAGAGATTAGGTCTGTTTAATATGCGCGGCGACTTCGCGTTCACAAGCGCGCCTGCCACGTTGTAGTTGTCGTAATCGTAATATGGCGAGAACGTCGCTTCCGGGTATCTGGTCAGGCTCGCGCCCAAATCGGCGAAGAAAGAACCGGCGGAAGAATACCCGACACCGAATGAGAGCGAAGTCGTCCTGTCCTTGTAGTAGCTCGCGGACACCAGATTCTTCGCGTGGCTGTTGTAGGTGTCGAACTCGCGCAGGAACTTGTCGGCGGTGACGTCCTGTCCCTCGCTGTCGAGCCAATGGCGCTCAGGAGAGCTGAGCACGGAGGCTCCCGCACGCAGGGAGAACGCCGGCGAAAGCTTCATTTCCGCTCCGATTCTGAAGGAATGGGAGAGGCCGGCGAAATTCCTGTTGGTCTCGTTGACGTCGAGATATCTGTCACCGGACATATAGTCGGAATCCAGATCCGAGAAGCGCATCACGCTGTAGTCGGTAAGTTCATAATCCAGACTGACGAAACCGTACTGCCCGAAAGTGTAGGCCACTCCGAGATCAACGACATACGGTGACTTGAGGCAATAGGAATATTCTCCTCTCGGGGAGGTCTGGCTGCCGTTGAAATAGGAATCGCCGAAGCTCGTCGAAGCCCCGTACTGCCACTGCTCCGTAACGGTGTAGATCGTAGGAGTCTGTATGGCCGCACCGACGCGCAGTCCCGTCAGAGGGATGGCGATAAAGCCGATTTTGGCATAGATGCCGTCTATGTCGGCGGTATAGCTGTAGTTGTAGGTGCTGCTCCTGAAATAAGTCGTGGCCTCATCCCCGCTGTCCAGGATGAAGGATACCGGGAAAACGTCCGGATTGACGGCAGCTTCATAGAAAGCTTCGGAATATCTGTAGCTAGCCGTCGGAGTGCCGAGATTGACGCCGAAGAAGAAACGGTCGGAGACGTTGCCCCCGAAGTTGAAGACGAGGTCGTTCTTGTATCCCTCCTTCGTTATCGACGAGGTCTGCGAAAGCTCCCCGGGTACAAAGTGATAATCCGGGTCGTAATTCAGACCTTCGGTCACTCCCACATACCTGCCGTCCTGTCCATAGGAGCTGAACATACCGCTCTTGTAGGCCGTAAGGATATCCCAGGAGACGGAGCTGTTGTAATAGGCGTTGCTGCCCGCCAGCACGCTTTCGTCAATCCCGTCGGCGGAGGCGGCGAACTCGGCTATCTTGGAAGTCATCGAGTTGGTGCCGAATGCCAGGGCGGAATAGTTGTACTGCACGGTCTGGTTGGAGACTACGGCGAAAGAGAACGACTTCAGTCCGCTGCTCCTGCCCGTATTCAGCACCATCGAGATGCCGAGATTCGGAAGATTCAGCCGCGAACGGGACGAGCCTCCGAACGCACCAAAAGCGGTATCGCCCACCGGCGAATACGCCGAAGACACGGATGAGACGGACAGCCCCGGAGTGATCGTCAGCTGACCGAAGTTGGCCACCGCCGAACCGGCAGGATTTATGCCTATCGTACCGAGATCCCCTCCTATGGCGGTGACCGCATTGCTCAGCGCCATCGTCCTGGCCGTACCGAGATAGTCGTTGCGGCTGAAGTTGATGGCATCATACATATTCTGCGCGCCGGCGAACGTCACGGATGCGACAAGCGCAGCGGCAATGGATATTGTTTTCTTCATACTGTTCTGCTTTGTAAAAAAGACCACCTGTTACCTGCGTCCTCCGCCGCGGCTGCTCCCGCCTCCGCCGCCACCGCTGCGCGTCGAGCTGCCTCCGCCGTAACTCCTCGAAGAGGACGAACCGCCGGAATAGCTTGACCCGCTGCTGCGGCTGTAGCTTCCTGAACTGCTACTACTGCTACTGCTGCTGCGGCTGGAGCTGCCGGAATTTGACCGCACGCTGCTGCTCGAACTGCTCGAACTGCTCGAACTGCTGCCGGAGCTGCGGCGGTAGTTGCCTGAACTGCTGCGGGAGGAACTGCTCGAACTGCCGGAGCCGGAGCTGGAGCGTACGCTGCTGCCGGATGAACCGCTGCCCGAACTACTGCCGGACGATTCGTTACGCTTGCCGTAACTGCGGGAATAGTTGTATCCGCTGCTTCTCGAATTGACTCCCGTATTGCCTGAAGGCACGGCGGTATTGCCGCCGGAGGTGCCGCTCTGGTTGAAGCGACCGCCATTCACAAACGTGGAGCCGGATGAACCATAGTTGCCTCCTCCTCCGGCTCCCGGCCTGTAATTGTAGCCGTTTCCGCCTCCGCCTCTGTTACCCTGCGTCCCGCCGTCCTGGGTATGTCTGCGCTCGCCGTAGTAGTGCCGTCCGTCAGGAGAGAGTCCCGGCTTAGAAGGCGTCGGAGAGCCGTGCCAGCCATATCCGTAGTGATGGTAAAAATGCTGATGGTAGTCCGGGCCGTACCAAGGGTCGTAACGCCACGGGGTATAGTACCAAGGGTCATAATACCAAGGGTCGTAGTACCAGGAGCCGTAGTACCAGGAGCCGTAACGCCAAGGCCGGCCGTAAGAATACCAAGGGTCGCCATACCCCCAGGTCCAGGCCCAGGCCCAACTCCATCCGTAACGCCAGCTCCAGTCGGAATACCAGGAATCATAAAGGCTTGAATACGCGGAGCCGGTATCGTCCCGAAGCACCACGTAGACGGTGTCCGCCGCCTGCTTGTCACGGGCGATGTTCTGCGCGGCCATAGCCGCGAAATCCTCCTTGGAATATATCCGGACCGGCATCGGGGCCGGTTCCATACGCACGTATATGCCGTCCGGATACCGCTGCTGCCCGGAGTACCACGCAGCCGGCCCGCACGAAGCGAGAGCAAAGAGCAGAGGCAGTAAAAGCGCCAAAATCCGTTTCATATTACAGTCTCCCGTTAATCATATAAAATTTGTATCTTTGCGTCGGCAAAGACTCGGGGTCACTCCCGATTCTGTATATAGATGCAAATTTCGAAAAAAAACGCAGATTTTCAACAGGAATATGGCAAAAGAGGTCACCAAACGGGCTGAGAACTATTCTCAATGGTACAACGATCTGGTGCTGAAGGCAGATCTGGCGGAGCAGTCCGCCGTGAGAGGATGTATGGTCATCAAGCCATACGGTTATGCGATATGGGAGAAGATGCAGAGCGCACTCGACGGGAGATTCAAGAAGACGGGCGTGCAGAACGCCTACTTCCCGCTCTTCATCCCCAAGTCGTTCTTCAGCCGCGAGGCCGAGCACGTGGCCGGTTTCGCCAAGGAATGTGCGGTGGTGACCCATCACCGGCTCAAGAACGACCCCGACGGCAAGGGGGTAGTGGTCGATCCCGACGCGAAGCTGGAAGAGGAACTCATCGTCCGTCCCACCTCCGAGACCATCATCTGGAGCACATATAAAAACTGGATCACCTCCTGGAGAGACCTTCCAGTCCTCTGCAACCAGTGGTGCAACGTGGTGCGCTGGGAGATGCGCACGCGGCTCTTCCTCCGCACGGCCGAATTCCTCTGGCAGGAGGGGCACACCGCCCACGCGACCTCCGAAGAGGCGCAGGCCAAGGCCATGGAGATGGTCGGGGTCTATGCCGACTTCGCCCGCAACGTGCTGGCTCTTCCGGTGATAGTGGGACACAAGAGTCCCAACGAAAGGTTCGCCGGAGCGCTCGACACCCTCACGATAGAGGCTATGATGCAGGACGGCAAGGCCCTGCAGGCCGGTACATCGCACTTCCTGGGGCAGAACTTCGCAAAGTCGTTCGATGTGCAGTTCACCAACAGGGAAGGAAAACAGGAATATGTCTGGGCCACCTCCTGGGGAGCCAGCACCAGACTTATGGGAGCCCTCGTGATGGCGCACGGAGACGACAACGGACTCGTGCTGCCTCCGAAGCTCGCCCCGATACAGGTGGTGGCTGTCCCTATCTACAAGACCGACGAAGAGCACGCGGAAGTCATAGCCAGACTGGAAGGAATACGGGATGAACTCGACGCTCTCGGCATCAGCTGCCGCATCGATGACCGCGACACGCTGCGTCCGGGATTCAAGTTCGCGGAATGGGAGCTCAAAGGCGTGCCTGTACGCATCGCCATGGGCGCGAGGGATCTCTCGTCGGGCACCGTCGAAGTGGCCCGCCGCGACACTCTCACCAAGGAGACCATGGCCCTTGAGGGCATAGCCGCACACATCTCCGCCCTGCTGGACGACATACAGGACAACATCTACTCCAAGGCCCTCGCTTTCCGCGACTCGCGCATAGAGAAGTGCGACAGCTGGGACGAGTTCAAGGAGAAGATTCAGACCGGGAAGTTCCTGCTCTGCCACTGGGACGGCACGGTCGAGACCGAACAGGCCATCAAGGACGCAACCAAGGCCACCATCAGGTGCATCCCTATAGACAGCTGCGTCTGCGAGGAGGAAGGCAGGGACATATTCTCCGGGAAGCCTTCACATAGAAGAGTGGTGTTTGCAATTTCATATTAGTTTTTGAGGATGAAACGGATACTGTCATTTTCACTGGCCCTTCTCTGCAGCCCGGCGCTTATGATGGCGCAGGATGACGCGCTCCAGAAGGCGATGGCGGCGGCGACGGCGGCGATACAGGAATCACCCGAGTCAAAGGCCGTCGAAGAAAAGCCGCAGTATTGGAACAGCTCTATGCAGTTCGACCTCGGCACCAGCAACACCAGTCTGTGGAACTGGGCTGCCGGAGGCTACAACACCCTGACCCTCAACCTCGGAGTGGATGCCAACGCCAACTGGTCCAAGGGGCTTGTCAGCTGGAACAACCGTCTTCAACTCAAATACGGCTTCCTCTGGTCTCAGGACAAGGAGAGCCTGCTCCAGAAGAGCAACGACCTCATCAAGCTCGAAAGCCGTCTGGGATACAAGATATTCAAGGACAGCGACTGGAACTACACGGCGTCGTTCGACTTCCGTTCGCAGTTCACCGACAGCTACGATTCCTACAAGCAGGATGCGGAGACCGGCGACTGGAACGGCACGCTCAAGTCAGGCTTCCTCTCTCCGGCCTACACCACGGTCGCTTTCGGTATGGAATGGACTCCTGAAGACTGGTTCAACGTCAACATCGCCCCTGTCACGGGCGGATTCACCATCTGCACGGAACCGACCCTCAGGAAGACGTACGGAATGAAGCTGACCTCCCCGGAACTCGACCCAGCAGTCGGAGACAACTACTACAGCCGGCTCTTCCAGTTCGGCGCCCAGGTGAAGGTCAATTTCAAGACGTCCGTCAACGACAACTTCAAATACGAGACGCAGCTGGTGCTCTTCACCGACTACCTCAATTCACCATTCAGACACAACCGCGTGAACTGGGACAACAAGTTTTCCTGGCAGGTCGCCAAGTATTTCAACGTGGGGCTCAACACCTGGCTCATCTACGACCCTGTCGTGAAGATAGACGGCAAGGAGAGGATACAGTTCAAGGAATTCTTCTCGATCAGCTTCACCTACCTGATCAGCAACAAGCGATGAAAGGCGTTCTTCTCGCGGTCAGCGGAGGCATAGATTCGATGTATATGGCAAACAGGGCTCCGGAACTTTTTCCCGGGGCCCGTATTGCCGTTGCCCACTGCAATTTCCGTCTGCGCGGCGAAGAGTCCGACGGGGACGAGAGCTTCGTGGAAGAATGGTGCCGCAGCCACAATGTGGAATATGTCGCGAGAAGATTCGACACCGCCGGGTATGCCCGGAGTCAGGGAGTCAGCATCGAAATGGCGGCACGGGAGCTGCGCTACGGATGGTTCGGGCAGCTGTGCCTGGAACGGGGCTTCGATGCCGTCGCAGTGGCCCACAACGCGGACGACAATGCGGAGACGCTGATGCTCAACCTCTTGAGGGGAACCGGCCTCAAGGGAATCAGGGGAATGGGAGAGCGCCCCGGGGTGATACGCCCCCTGCTCGGTACTGAAAGGTCGGAAATCCGCCGCTGGATGGAAGCACACGGCTGCGCCTGGCGCGAGGACAGGACCAATTCCGAAAACGGATACAAGCGCAACAGAATACGCAACGAGGTCTTTCCAATCTTCCGGCAGCTCAATCCGTCGTTTGTCCGCACCCTCAACGAGGACATGTCCAGATTCGCGCAGGCGGACGACATAGCCGAAGACTACTTCCTGCAGGCGCGGGAAAGAGTCCTGAACGAGGACGGCAGCATCAGCCTGTCCGGACTCAGGGGTCTGAAGCACTGGGAATACGTGCTTTGGAGGCTGCTCGAAGACAGCGGTATCGGAAGATGGGAGTTCACTTCGCTCCGCGATGCGATAAGCTGCGACAGGCAGCTCGGAGGCAGGCGCTTCGGCCCGGTGGACGCCACTTCGTCTAGCCTGCATCTCCGCAGGGAAAGACCGCGCAGGGAACTCAGCTGCGAAATCCTCCCCCGTGAAGCAATCGGGGATCTCAGACAGCCGGAAGGGGTAATCATAGCCGACTTCTCCAAGATGGAATTCCCTCTGAAGCTGCGCGGATGGAGGCCCGGGGACTGGATGTGTCCTCTGGGGATGGGAGGCCGCAGGAAGAAGCTCTCCGACATGTTCACCGACCTCGGCTGGTCTGCCGCGGACAAGGAAGAGGCGGAAGTGATAGAACTCGAAGGGTCGCACGTGGCGGCGCTGCTCTGCTGCCGAATAGACGAGGCTCTGAAGGTGGAGCAAGGGTGCGAAAAGGTGGTACGCCTCAGCTACCGCCGCCCTGTCCCGTCGATATAGACGTCGTCTCCCGGGGCCGCGAAGAAATAGGTCTCCCTCGCATAGCGCTCAAGCGAGTCGCGGTTGGCGCTCAGATTGGAAATCTGCCTGTCCAGCCCTTCGTTTCTCCGCTCAAGCTGCTCTATCTGGCGGCGTTGCGCCCTGAGGGTGAATCCGGCGTTGATCCAGGTGAAGACATTGTCCTTCTTGACGAACATAAATACGGCGAACAGGGCTGTGGCGACTATGGCATATCGCAGGAAGCTGCGCTGCTCCCTTCTGCCGCCGTCCTTGCCGCGGTCCCACAAATCTTTACCTATGCCTGACACCGTGAAATTTTTTCACGCAAAAATAATTAAATTTGTCGGAAGATAACAATTTACATTTCTATTATGAAACCTGCACTTTTAGTCCTCGCCGCCGGTATGGGCAGCCGCTATGGGGGTCTGAAACAGATGGACGGCCTCGGCCCCGACGGAGAGACCATCATCGACTATTCGATTTACGATGCGGTACACGCCGGATTCGGCAAGGTGGTATACGTTGTAAGGGAGTATTTCCTCGACGCCTTCAAGGAGACCGTGAAGAAAAAATACAGCTCAGTGAAATGCCCCGACGGCACTCCGCTGGAGTTCGTCTTCGTAACCCAGGAGCTGGACAGGATCCCCGAAGGGTTCAGCCTCAATGCGGAGCGGCAGAAGCCGTGGGGAACGGCCCACGCGGTGCTGATGGCCAAGGATGTCATCAAGGAGCCGTTTCTGGTAATCAACGGCGACGACTTCTACGGAAGGGAATCGTTCGTGAAGGCGGCGGAATGGTGTCGCGCACACGCTGACAGCAAGGGAGTCTATGCCATCATAGGATTTGAGCTGGACCACACCCTCAGCGAGTCCGGCGGAGTGTCCAGAGGCATCTGCCACTACGACAGCGAGATGCATCTCAGCGACGTGGTGGAACACCTCAACATAATCAAGGACTCCGACGGCATTGTCAGCGGGGACAACTCCATAAGCGGAGAACACGTGAACCTCAACGGCAAGGACCTCTGCTCGATGAACATGTGGGGTTTCACCCCTGATTTCTTCCCTAAGGCCGAGGCGATATTCAGGGACTTTCTCCGGGCCAATGCGCAGGAACTCAAGAAGGAGTTCTACATCCCTTATGCCGTGGACGTGATGATAAATGGAGGCGAAGCCAAGTGCGAAGTGCTCTCCACCCCGTCCCGCTGGTTCGGCGTGACCTATAAGGAGGACCGGCCTGCGGTGGTCGAAAAATTCGCCGAGCTTGCCCGCGAGGGCGTGTATCCGAGTCCGTTATATAAGTAATTCCTAAAAATAGGCTATGCGCAAGGTAAGGAACTACAGGTTTTTCGACAATTATTCCTGGTACGTGCCGGGAGTGAAGGAGATGTTCGTCCTCATAGCGATGCTTCTGCTCGGCGCGGTGTTCGGGAATCTCGCCACCATCGCGTTCACGGCGGCGTTTTCCGCGGAAGCGTCATCGGAATATGCGATGATTGTATCCTATCCGCTGATGTTCATCCCCGCTATGATCTACGCCAATGTCAAAAGCCGCACCAGAAGCTTCACGGGCGAGGGGCTGAGGATGGACAGCGGGAATTTCGGCCAGCTGGGAGCTGCGCCGTGCGCCGTATTCGCAATCCTCTCTACGCTGGCCCTGTCGTTCTGCGCCGATATTTTCAACAGCCTGCTCCCTCCGATGCCGGAGTGGCTTGAGAGTATGCTCAAGAGTATGACACAGGGCAATCTGTTAGTGAATTTCCTCTGCGTCAGCATCTTCGCCCCGTTCTTCGAGGAGTGGCTGTGCAGAGGGACAGTCCTCAGGGGGCTGCTCGGCAGGGGGATGAAGCCCGGCTGGGCCATATTGCTGTCCGCGCTGTTTTTCGCCGTCATCCACGCCAATCCCTGGCAGGCGGTGCCGGCCCTGCTGCTCGGCTGCCTTTTCGGCTACGTCTATTACAAGACCGGTTCGCTGAGGCTGACGATGCTGATGCACTTCACCAACAATACCTTCGCCCTCGCGATGTCCAATGTCGACTCTCTCAAGGATGCTGACAGCTGGATGGAAGTGTTCCCCGGGAGCGTCTATTATCTGGTGTTCGCCGCCTGCCTGCTCCTGCTCTCGCTGATAATCCTGCGCTACAGGACCATCCCGGTCAACGGAAACTGCAACTGCGACAAGGTCCCGTCCCTCTTCGAGAACTGAAAACAGTTTCCGGAATAGGATTCAAGGAAGCCCGGCGGACGTCCGGGCTTCTCTGACGTTGTGGACGCGGAGGATGTCCGCGCCGTGGGCGATGGCGATGCGATGGGCCTTCGGAGTGTCGCCGCAGGTGAAGCGCTTGTCCGCCGCGCCTATCAGGACGGGCTTTCCGAACACGCGCAGCTCCGAGAGCCTCTCAAGTATCTCCCAGTTCTGCTCCGCAGTCTTGGCAAAGCCCAGTCCCGGATCGAGGATCCAGTCGTCGATGTGGCATTTCGCGGCACGCCGTCCGAATTCTTCGAAATATTCCAACAGCGCCGCGACAACGCCCTCCGGGTAGTCGCAGCACGCATCCATAGTCCGGGGCGTGCCTCTCTTGTGCATTGCGACGTACGGAAGCCCCAGTTCTCCGACCACGGGGAGCATCTCCGGGTCGTCCTCCCCCGCCGATATGTCATTGACCGTGAACCGTCCGAAAGTCTCGAACGCCCTGCGGACAATCAGGGAGCTGGTGGTGTCGATGGAAATGTCCGTCCCGCCGTCAAGCTTCTCCAGAACGGGCGCGAGCCGGCTCCACTCCTCCTCCACGCTCACCGGAGCGGCGCCCGGACGGGTCGACACGGCACCGATGTCCACGATGTCCGCCCCGTCGGCAAACATCTGCGCTATCCTGCGCGGAGCTTCATCCGGCAGCACCCTGCTGCCGGCCCAGAAAGAATCCGGAGTCAGATTCACTATTCCCATTATTTTCACCATAGCGGCCGGATGTGTCTATTGACTTTTTGTGGTCACAAAGATAAGATTTTATGCTTTGTTTTTTTATCTTTGCGTGGCACGGTTCCGGACAGAAGGAAAGCGGAATCCCGGAATTGCCCGATATATGCTGATAGTACTTGAAGGACTGGACGGAGCGGGAAAATCCACGCAGGTGAAGATGCTCAGGGAGTATCTGGAAAGCGTGTGCCCGCGGGTCGAGTATATACATTTCCCGCGTTACGGCGCTCCCGTGTATGGGGAGCTGATAAGCCGTTTTCTCAGGGGTGATTTCGGAAGCATAGAAGCCGTACACCCGCAGCTTGTGGCCCTGCTCTTCGCGGAGGACCGCCACGGGGCGGCTCCGCTGATACGGGAGGCCCTGGAAGAAGGGGCTACGGTGCTGCTGGACAGGTACGTATATTCCAACATAGCCTACCAGTGCGCGAAAATGCCGACCGACGAGGGGGCCGAGGAATTGAGGAAATGGATCTTCCATACCGAATACGGGGACTTCAGCCTGCCGCGGCCGGATCTCAACCTCTTCCTCGACGTGCCGCTCGGCTTCGTGGAGAAGAGTCTTTCCAAGCATCGCGGCGGAGGGGACAGGGAATATCTGCACGGCGGCAGCGACATCCACGAGGCGGACATCGAGTTTCAGAAACGGGTGCGGGACATATACCGCAGGCAGGCAGCGGAAGACCCGCGCTTCATCCCCATAGACTGCGGAGACGGAGACGGGGCGATGCTCCCGCCGGATATCATCTTCGAAAAGATACGCTTGGCATATGAGGACAATAAAGAGAATTAGCGCCGTCGTCATCGGCTTCGTGTTCTTTTTCGCAGGGCTGTTCAAGCTTATGGACCCAGTCGGGGCGGGGTTGGTCGTGGAGGAGTATTTCAAGTTCCTGCATCTCGGCTTCCTGCGCCCGCTGTCTTCTTTTGCCGCTTGCGCCGGAGCCATCGCAGAGACTCTGCTCGGAGCCGCGCTGATTACCGGCGTATGGAGACGGATATGCGCCGCGCTGACCCTCGCTGTCATAGGATTCTTTACCGTTCTCACGGCCATCACTCTGATATTCAATCCTCCGATGGACTGCGGCTGCTTCGGGGAGGCGATTCACCTCACCCATCTGCAGAGCTTTATCAAGAATCTGGTGCTGCTGGTGCTGTGGGCCGTGGCGTTCCTGCCTCTCGGTGCGCAGGAGCCGACGCGGGCGGTGAAATACGTAAGTTTCTCCATTGCCGGCATCTCGGTGTGCCTCTTCTTTCTATATTCGGTACTGTCCATTCCTACGATAGACTTCACCGACTACAGGCCGGGGGCGGAACTCGACCCTGCGGAACTCTCGTTCAGCGATGCAGGCGGAGAGTACGCCGACTCGCTCGCATTCGACAGAATGGTGCTGATATCATCCGTCTATAATCCCGACAGGCTCTCCGCACACAAATGGGAGAAAATCGCCGCTCTGATGCGGGACGCTTCCGCCGCCGGGTTCACTCCGCTCGTACTCGCGGCATCCTATCCGGACGAGATTGCGGAATACGCCGGGCAGGAGGTTCTGCAATATACCTATTTCGCCGACCGCAAGACACTTCTGACCCTCAACCGCTCCAACGGAGGAGTGAGTTTCATAGCTGACGGGCAGATAATCGCAAAATGGTCCATCAACCGCCCTCCGAAGAAAGACCGGCTCGAAACCCTTGTCCGGACCGACCCTACGGAATCGCTGATAGCGGAGAACAACGGCCCGAAACTCAAGTTCCAGGCCTTCCTTCTGTACGTGTTTGCCGTTATACTGCTGCTATAAAGGCCACTATCCCTTCCACATCATCCTTCCCGAAGCTCTTCTGCTCGCCGGAAGCGAGATTCTTGATGTTCACAACAGCGGCTTCGGCCTCCGAGGCTCCGGTGATGGAGATGAACGGGATCAACTTGCGCTCGGCGTAGTCAAACTGCTTCTTGAGCTTGGAAGCATCGGGGTAGATCTCGACCGCGATGCCCCTGCCGCGCAGCTTTGAGGCCAGCGGGAATATATATTTGACCTCCTCCGGACCCATATTCGCGAAGAGCAGGGTCGTGCTGCTTCTGAGGCCTTCCGGAAACTTGTCGAGTCCGCACAGCACGTCATATATCCGGTCCGCACCGAAACTTATGCCCACCCCGGACATATCCGGAAGGCCGAAGATGCCGGTGAGGTTGTCATAACGCCCGCCGCCGCAGATGCTTCCTATCTGCCAGTCCAGAGCCTTGACCTCGAAGATGGCCCCGGTGTAGTAGTTGAGTCCCCGCGCAAGCGAAAGGTCGAGTTCCACGGGAGAACTTATCCCTGCCGCAGTGATGTAGCCGAAGAGTTCCTCCAGTTCGTCAAGGCCCTTCGTCCCTATTTCGGAGGAGGCCATGATGGCGCGCATCCGGGCGATTTTCTCTTCCGTCCCGCCGCTGAGCGAAAGGACCGGTTCCAGCCTGGATATCGCCTCGTCACTGAGGCCCTTCCCGCGCATCTCTTCCTTGACAGCGTCCAGGCCTATCTTGTCGAGCTTGTCTATCGCCACCGTGATGTCGACCACCTTGTCGGGGAAGCCGCATATCTCGGCGAGTCCGGAGAGGACCTTGCGGTTGTTGAGCTTTATCACCACGTTGATTCCCAGCCTCCTGAAGACCTCGTCCACTATCTGTACGAGTTCGAGTTCGCAGAGCTGGCTGCGGCTGCCTATCGCATCCACGTCGCACTGGTAGAATTCGCGGTAACGTCCTTTCTGGGGACGGTCGGCCCTCCATACCGGCTGAATCTGGAAACGCTTGAACGGGAACGAGAGTTCGTCGCGGTGCTGCACCACGTAGCGGGCGAAAGGCACTGTCAGATCGTAGCGCAATCCCTTCTCGCACACCTGCGGAGCAAGCGGCCTGGACGGATCCACGTCCGCGAAGGCGTCGCCGGAATTGAGTATCCTGAAGAGCAGCTTGTCCCCCTCCTCCCCGTATTTGCCGAGCAGAGTGGAGAGATTCTCCATAGCCGGAGTCTCGATCTGCGAATATCCATAAGTGCGGAATACCGCGCGGACGGTATCGAAGATGTGGTTTCTGCCGGCCATCTCGCTCTGGCCGAAGTCCCTGGTGCCCCTGGGGATAGATGGTTTCTGTGCCATTGACGTTTGTTTTATCTTGCGAATTTACTACTTTTGACAAAAATTACACAATCGGATGAAAGATTTTGTCAAGATGACTCTGGCCGTGGTCTGCGGCCTGATTATTATGGGTGTAATCGCTTTCATGCTCGGATTCGGGATGCTCGGCGCACTGCTTGCCGCCGGCAGCGGAACGCCTGTGATTCCGAAGTCGGGAGTTCTCGTGATGGATATGTCACGCTTCGCGATAGGCGAGCGGAGCGAAGCCTCCAACCCGCTGGCTTCAATCACCGGAAGCGGCGCGGAGAACACTATAGGTCTCTGGGATGCGGTGCAGGCCATCAATGCTGCGGCGACAGACCCTGCGGTGCAGTACATCTATCTTAAAGCCGACGGCACGGACGGAGACGTGGCCGCCCTGGAGGAGCTGCGCAAGTCGCTCTCCCTCTTCCGCGAGCGCAGCGGCAAGCCGATAGTCTCATATATCGAAGCTCCGACCACCGGAGCGTATTACCTCGCTTCCGTCTCCGACAAGGTTTATATGACCTCCCATATCGGAGGGACGAATATGCTGACCGGAGTGTCAAGCCAGTCGGTTTTCCTCGGCGACTTGCTCAAGCGTCTGGGAGTCAATATGCAGCTCATCCGCCACGGAAAATACAAGTCGGCCGGGGAGATGTTCACCCGCAACAGTTCCAGTGAGGAGAACAGGGAGCAG
Source organism: Alloprevotella sp. (assembly GCA_963643135.1). Lineage (GTDB taxonomy): Bacteria > Bacteroidota > Bacteroidia > Bacteroidales > UBA932 > Cryptobacteroides. The sequence goes on from CAVIJA010000011.1 coordinate 44,902, forward strand.
AACCAGAGGCTGGTGGACTCCATCTGGGAGAGTATGGCGGAGAGCATAGCCTCAAGCCGCGACATCACGACGGCCGAACTGGACGAGGCCATTGACGGTCTCAAGCTCAATCTGCCGCAGGATTTCGTGGAATGCGGACTCGTCGATGAACTCCTGAACCGCTCGGAACTGGAGAACAAGCTGGCGGTGCTCGCCGTCAAGGACAGCTTCAAGGACGTCAGCCTGATTCCGTTCGCCGACTATGTGGCCGTAAGGTCCGTTCCTGCCAAGGCTAAGGGCAAGATTGCCGTCATCTATGCCGACGGCGAGATTGTCGACGGCAACGACAGGTCCGGAGTGGCGGGCGACAGATTCGCCTCGCTCATCTCCAAGGTGTGTGCAGACTCCACGGTCAAGTCCGTCGTGCTGCGTGTCAATTCTCCGGGAGGAAGCGTGCTTGCCTCCGAGAAGATAAAGACGGAACTGGACAATCTCAAGAAGACCAAACCGGTGGTGGCCTCATACGGCGGCTATGCGGCGTCGGGCGGATACTGGATCTCCAACGGCTGCGAGAGGATATTCTCCGATGCGACCACTCTCACCGGCTCCATAGGGGTGTTCGGTCTGGTTCCGGATTTTTCGAAGACCGCCAAAGACGTGCTTCATATCGGGGTGGAGAGCGTAAGTTCACATAAGCACGGCAATATGTTCGGCCTCACCAGACCTTTCGACAATAGCGAGTACGCCTATATGACCGAATCCATCGAGGCCGTCTACGACAGGTTCGTCTCTATGGTCGCGGAGAACAGGTCTCTGCCGGTGACTACCGTGGATTCCATCGCACAGGGCCGCGTGTGGACAGGGGCGGACGCCCTCAGCATCCACCTCGTGGACGAAATCGGGACGCTTGAGGATGCGGTGCAGTATGCCGCCGTACTTGCCGGCGACCCGGCGCTCTCAGGCCTGGCGGTATGCGGCTATCCCGCCCCTCTGAGCCAGATGGAGAAACTCCTCTCGACTATAGGCGGCTCCGGCTCGGACGGTATCCTCGCACGGTTCGACTTCCTCAAGGATCTTACAGCCCCGCAGGTGCTCGCGAGGATGGAATACGGGATAGAGGTGAACTAGCTTTTATTTTGCGGAATCAGTAATTTTGGAGAAAATTGTATAAGATGAAGGGGAAAACGTTATTTGCTTTTGCGGCGGCCATGGCCGTAGTGTTGTCCTGCTCGAAATCCGGTGAGCGGACGGCGGAAACGGATGGAATCCGGCTTGACGGCAGCTGCACCATCTATTCTCTTGACAACGGCGAATCCGCCGGGTGGAGCATAGTCGAAGTCCCACAGTGGATTACTCCGGTCAAGTCCGGGGGCGGCGCACAAGATGCCATCGAACTGTATGTGGAGAGCAACAGCCTGTCCGTACGGGAAGGCGTGGTCGCGGTAAAATATGCCAACGGGAAGACCGTATCCACGGTGGTTTCCCAGTCCGCCTCTATCCAGGGGGCGTCACTGCAGAGATCCTATGCCGTCGGATGGGGGTTCGATGTCACGACGTATATGGACAGCCGGGGTCTCAAGGATCAGATATTCAACACTCAGAAGGTGCTCGACTTCAACGGTGAAGCGATTTCGAACCGTCGCAGTACGGGGACCGACATTATGGTGTTCTACGGGGAGAGCTTCTCCAGCCTGAGCAGTTCGCTGAACGCCAAGCTCAACCTCGAGAAACTTAAAATCAGCACGTTCGAACTGGGACTTTCCGGGGCTTTCGGAAGCAATGCCCTGAGCGATTCGAAAAGGATTTTCTCCTGGATGAGAGGAACTTATCTCGAGCGCAAGGTCGAATTTGTCGTCGATGCCGTCGATGCGCAGGATAACGATCTGTTCACCAGGGACTTCGCCGAGGAGCGCCAGGCGGTGATAGATGCGGACGGGTCCGACACCAGCATCAGGGAACTGCTCGAGAAGTACGGGACACACTACGTCACCACGGCCGATCTGGGAGGGTTCCTGGATTACTACTTCTCATCGGTGGAAGAAAAGATAGAGGATTCGATGAACATCCAGGCCGCAATCAGTTTCGGATACAACAAGATGTTCAACATCAAGGGCGACGCCAGCTACGAGGATGCATACAAGAACCTCAACACTGACAAGATTGAGACCTTCAGCGTCAAGGGTGGGAATGCCATAGACCTGACCAACAAGGTGGTGAGCGGGACTATGGATGATAAGGCATTGCAGTCCTGGCTCTCTTCCCTGAAGGGCGACGATGTCCTGGAGTGCCGGCTTGAGCTGATACGCTTCGATGTCAACCCTATCTGGGAGCTGTTCCCCGACGGGATTGATATGAAGATAAAGAATTACATCGAGAGGGTTATGTACTATGCCGACATCCCTGTGACCCGCACCGAAGAGAACGACAGATAAAGGACAGACTTATGAAACGACTTATAAAGATAGCAGCCATCATCTCCCTGCTGATTCCGTCTGCGGGGTGTAGTGACAAAGCGGTTCCGACTCCGGTCGTGCCGTCCGAACTGGAATGCAGCTCGGCTTCAGATTTCATCGACGTGGCCCTGGGGAGCGAAGACGCCTGGCACGTGGAGTCCTATCCCGAATGGGCGACTCCGATGAGCCTCGAGGGGGCCGCACGGGAATCCCTCACCCTCTTCGTGGAGGACAACCCCGATGATTCGGCCCGTGCGGGCGAGATGAGGGTCCTGACGGAGAATGCCGAGTACGTCTTCACAATCCGGCAGAAAAGCAGTCTTACGGATGATGACAACGCTGCCATCGTCAGCGAAAACGTACTCTCGAAGACAAATGGCGTGGGATATAGCATCAACGCGTTCAACGTCCCGTCCGGAGGCAAATATGCCCTCAAGTCAGCCATCATCAATCCGGCGAAATTCATACGCGCCATCGCCTCGGAGGGCGAGGGGGATGCGTACTGCATTGAAAATCAATACAGTTCACGTACCGAATCGTATATAGGCACGACCGTCACGCAGGTTTCGACGCAGCTTTCGGTCAATGCCGGAATCGACGTGGATATAGCGGGCTTCAAGGCTTCCGTGGAGGGCAAGTTCAGCAGTACGGAAAGTACTGACATGGAGAGGGCCTATGCCATCAGGGAGATTCAGCATATCGTCGCCTCCCGGTATATCCGTCCCGGGATATTGAGGTCTCTCTCGAAGGGAGGATGCGACAGCGTATTCGTGTCCGGCTTCAAAAAGTATATGGAGAAGATAAGGCAGGACCCTTCGGATGCCAACATCCGCAATCTTATTGACAGGTACGGTACTCATCTCGTCATACAGGGGTCCTTGGGCGGGGAACTCTCCCTCGCCATGGAGATGACGAGCACGCAGAAAATCTCCGAGATGAAGATCCACGCCGCGCTTGACCTTTCCAACAAAGTGATCAGTGCCGGCGGAGACTTCGATATGGACGAGTCGCAGAAGGAAATCACCAAAAACACCAAGATTTCCCTTACCACGTATGGTGGAAACAATGTCTATACCATTGCGCCGGGAACCTCATTTGAAACAGCGATGTCCCAGGCGCTCGATGCCAAGAAGCTCAACGACTGGGTCGCGGCCATCAAGAACGGGGAAGCTCTGTCCTTGATAGACATCAAGACCTGTCCGATTTATGACTTGATGCCGGACGAGGCCTCCCGCAATGCCGTACGCAGCTATATGGTCAACCAATACCAGAAAGAGAGGCTCGGCCACGGGGCGCAGGTTTATGAGCTGAGCGGCTTCGATGATCCCAGTGCGGCGTGGGGATATGTGGAAATCCCCGAGATCAACGTCAGGCTGGAATGTTACCGCCACGAAGACCTGCCGGAATTGACCGCCGGGACCGAGCTTCCGGTGCTCATCTATTCGGGGCCGGTGGGCGATGTCAACTACGACTGCGGGTTCTTCATCGGGAGCAGCAGCAAGCATCCCGCGAAAGTGCGCAAGAACAGGGACGGCTCTTATTCCATCGAGGAATTCACGGATCTTCCGAAGCAGGCGATATCCAAGCTGTATGTCGATCCTGCGGGCCGGGTCACTATGGCCGCGCCGATTTCTGAAGGATTGACTCAGATGAGTTTCAAGACAATTCCGTCAGCCTTGAAAGGCAACTGGATGCCCGATATAAAAGATTGGACGGGGACTTTCGATACTTGGACTAATGAGTGGTGTTATATTGAGGACATTGGCGCTATTGCCTGCAGCATAAATTTTGACAACCTGCTTAAAAAAGTGGATATCAGTCAATACGAGATGGCGTTCTCCATAGGGATGTTCATTGACAAAGTCGAGGTGGAGTTTTATCGCTCCAAGAACAATTCTTTTCTGATTGATACATTCGAGAAGAGCTTTTGTTATGGAGTCTACGGTAATGTAAAAGTTCTAGAAGCCCGTTTCAAAGTTCCCGAGGGTACACGTCGCATCGACATATACCTGTACGACTTTGCCGATAACCCCTTTCCAATGGAATGTAGTACACCGCCGAGACTTTACTTCCCGATAGCCTGCGTGACTCCTCCAAGCTGGAATTGAAATGCGGAAATACGCTTTTCTGCCGCCGCTCCTGCTTATGATGCTTTTGGCCTGCACCCGAAAAAGCGTGCAGGTCGAAGTCGTCTCCCCTTTGTCGTTGAGTTATGATGCGATGTGTCAGAGGGATTCGATTGTATTTACATCTGACTGCGCGTGGAGCGCTGAGAGCGGATGCGACTGGGTCACCCTCGAGAGGGAGACGGGGTCCGGGGACGGGCTTGTGCCGCTCTACATCCAGCAGAATGACTCGGGAGCCGACAGACAGGGATATGTCAGGCTGCATTTCGACGGCGGGGATGATGTCCTGATACGGCTCTGCCAGTATGCAAGCGATCTGAACAGCTACAGCGTGCTGGTCAACCTCCCGAAGACCTACGGAGTAGGCTGGGGGTACGACTATTCCATCGATCACGCGGACATCTCCGGAGTAAGGGGGCAGATTGTTGATGAAGCGAGATTGACCGGAGACTCCCCCGGCCCGGCCGTCATCGCCGAAGCCCACACCTACACCCGCACCGAGAGCGTGTCCGAAGAAAGCTGCACGGAACTGCTGCAGAAAATGTCTTCGAAGTTCACCGGAGGAGTGGATCTGAAAGTGGCCTCGGGCAAGGTCAGCGGAGAGTTCTCCAAGCAGATAAGCGAAAACAAAGACCGCCTGTATGTCTGGTATCGCGATATCCGGGCCGTGAAGCAGGCTTATATGGATACTGATGGCATCGCGGAGAGCTGTATGACGGCTGATTTCAAGGATGCAGTGAAGAAATTGCGGCAGGGAGGGGACGTGCGGGAGTTTGTCCGTAAGTACGGCACTCACTTCATACGGAGTTCGACGCTCGGGGGTAAGTTCGACTGGTATTTCACCGTCAGCCGCGAAGTCAAGGAAACGGTAGAGAAGATGGTGCTGACGATAAACGTCAAACTGCTGTTCTGGAAGAAAAGCACAACCAAGGTCGACGAGAGCGTGTGGTCGCAGATAAAGAAAGACTTCATAGCGAGTTTCGAAGTGACGGGAGGGGGAGACAAAGGCCGTGCCTTGAACCGGGCATTGCAGACTACGGCGGCCAAGGGTGTACCGCTGAGCGATCCTGAGCTGATAACCAGGTGGCAGGAGTGCTTCGTCAGTCCGAAATCGGCCAGGGACGTTGAGCTGACTATGATAGACTTCGAGGTCTGCCCTATATGGGAAATCGTGGAGAGTATCGATGAGGCGGCAGCTGATAGATTGCGGGACTATATCGTCAACGAATATCTGAAATGAGGCTGCTTAAGATCATACTGCCGCTTGTGCTCCTCGGACTGTGCTGCGCCTGCTCCGAGAAGCAGACTCCGTCGGACCCGCTGCCGAGGATAACAGTAGTGACCGCGACGGGAGGAGCGGGCGACAATGGCTATAACGACCAGATACTGGCGGGAGTGATGCAGGTGGGTGAAGCGGAGGACATAAGTCTGTCGCTTATAACTCCATCGGACCGGAAGGAAGCGCAGGAAGCTCTCTTGCAGTGGTGCTCAAAGGAAGAGACTGCGCCCAAAGAATTGCTGGTGCTGGCCTCCAACGAATACGAGCCTCTGCTTGAGGACATCCCGGCAGGCCTTCCTTCCTCCAGGCGGATTCTTCTCATAGAGAGCGAAAAGACCGCCCCTCATAAGAACGTTTCATCCGTCTTCATCAGAAGATACGGCGTTTCTTTCCTTTCGGGAAGTATGGCCCGCGAAGCGCCGGCGGCATACGTGATGGCTGCGATGCCGACGGATTCCTATATCGGCGATGCCGTGAAGGGATTTGCCGACGGATACCGCTCGGAGGGTAAGGGGGCTGGGGTGGTTTATCTCGCGGACGATGAATCCGGATACGCCATGCCCGAGCAGGCATATAAAATCATGCAGGAGATTGAATACAACGCTTTTGTCTATCCTCTGGCCGGAGGCTCCAACAGCGGGGCGTACAAGTCAGCCCGCGAACAGGATTTCTGCCTTCAGCTGATTGCCGGGATGGATGTCGATTGTTCTCAATACAGCACGCGCGTGCCGTTCTCGGTACGCATTGATATGAAACGCATCACGGCTTCGCTGCTTGGGGAATGGCTTGATGAGGGGGAATTGCGGGAACACTATTCCTATGGAATGGCGGACGGGGATGCCGTATCTGTTGTCCTCAGCCCGAATTTCTATCGGGACATAATCTCTTGGGAGGAATGGTACGATGATCCCGATTATTGGAGTGATGCGTATGAGAAGTACAAAGATATGGCTATTGGGAAAGAGGAGGCGTATTATGAGGGCAGGTAGATTATTGCTCCCGGTGCTCCTCCTGCCTGTCCTCTTGTTTTCCTGCTCTCCCGAGAGCCTTGAGGATGCAGGCGGCGAGAGCGTCTACAAGATTGCCGTGGTGATGCCGCAGGAGAGGCAGGAGGAATGGGAGCGCATTGCGGACTGGGCCTTGCAGAACATCGCGGATGCGCAAGCAGGATTGCCGCGCAGGGTCGCCCTGAGCATCGAATGGCACGATGAGAATGCGTCCGGGATCGCCTCCTGGCTGAAAGAAGCGGCAAACGATGAGTCATACGTGGCGATAGTAGGCCCCTACACTTCCGCAAAAGCGAATACGGCTGCGCAGGTATGCTCCAGGAGCGGGAAGACTCTGATTCTTCCCGTTGCGACTTCAGCCGAACTGCAGCGCTCCTATGCCGGAAAGCCGAATATCTGGAATCTCACCCAGTCGGATATCAGCCAATGCGAACTGATGCTTGCCCAGGCGGTGATATCGGAAAGCAGCTCCGTCAGCCTTCTGACGACGGATGACGATTACGGAAGAAGTTTCAGCGACTGGTTCGCCTACCAGGCTGTTGAGCTGGGGCTGTCTGTGGAGGATGTCTTTGTCTGCTCCTCCGAGAGTGAGGTCAGGGCGGCCGTGCGTACTATTGCCGAGGGACACGGGTATAGTCGGCACCTTCTGCTCGCCCCTTCCGGGGAGAGCTTCGCCATTGCCTTCGATGAGGAGCTGGGCGTATTGAAAGAAAGCACGGAGCGCTTCCGCTTTCCGAACGTCATCTGCTCCGATGTCATGCGCTCCCCTACCTTGTCGGGCCGCCTGGTCGCGATGTCCTATGAGGGTCTGTCCCCGAGCGCCGCGCCCGTCAGCGGCTTTGCGGAGGCGTATCGCGCCAGATTCGGAGAAGAGCCATCCAACGGAGCGGCTCATCTCTACGATGCGCTGATGCTGCTCTCCTATGCCCTGACTGTGGATGAGGGCGATCTTGATGATGCGATTCTCAAGGTAGTCGAAGGACGCGAGAGCTGGAACAGGAGCTGGCTTCCCGCCGATATGCACGACACTTTCGCCCGTCTTCAGAACGGCGGGAATCCCGATGTCAGCGGGGTTACGGGGGACTGGACGTTCGATGACAGGCACCATTCCGGAGTTCTCAACACCACCTATTCGCACTGGATCCTGAGAAACGGGACATATTCCACTCTTGAATATCTCTCTTCCGACGGAGGTTCGCGCACCACTTCCTCGCTTCAGGCCTGGGATATCCGGAGCCGGATCCTGCAGGACTTTGACAGCGGTCAGAAGAGTTTGCCTTATCCGGAATATTCGGGGGAGAACTGGGCCGTGGTGGTCGGTACTTCCGATACTTGGGCGAATTATCGCCATCAGGCGGATGCTCTGGCTATGTACCAGCTTTTGAAAAGGCACGGCTACGATGACGATCATATAATCCTTGTCATCGCCGACAACATAGCCTATGATTCCCACAACCTCTATCCCGGGACGGTGAGGGTGAGACCCGACGGGAAGAACGTATATGAGGGAGCCGTGGTGGACTATAATCTGAAAGACATAAAGGTCTCAGACCTGAGACAGATAA
>CAVIJA010000012.1:0-53239 GCA_963643135.1 Alloprevotella sp.
TAGAGCGCATCCTTGGTAAGGATGAGGTCATGAGTTCAATTCCCATCATCGGCTCCAATGCCGGTTTTCAAGCCGGCTTGTTTTTGCAACAACTTTTATACGTAATATTATGGCAAAAGAAGTTTTCAAGAGGGACAAACCCCACGTCAACATCGGCACAATCGGCCACGTTGACCACGGTAAGACCACCCTTACCGCTGCTATCACCAAGGTGCTGGCAGAACAGGGTCTGAGTGAGGTAAAGTCATTCGACCAGATTGACAACGCTCCGGAAGAGAAGGAGCGCGGTATCACCATCAACACTGCACACGTAGAGTACCAGACCAAGAATCGTCACTATGCGCATGTCGATTGCCCGGGTCACGCCGACTACGTGAAGAACATGGTTACCGGTGCAGCCCAGATGGACGGTGCAATCCTCGTGGTTGCCGCCACCGACGGCCCTATGCCTCAGACCAACGAGCACGTGCTTCTCGCAAAGCAGGTGAACGTGCCTAAGATGGTCGTATTCCTCAACAAGGTTGACCTCGTGGAGGATGAGGAGATGCTTGACCTCGTCGAGATGGAGGTTCGCGACCTTCTCAACAAGTACGACTTCGACGGAGACAACGCCCCTATCATCCGCGGTTCCGCTCTCGGCGCCCTCAACGGCGACCCGAAGTGGGAGGCCAAGGTAATGGAGCTTATGGACGCTGTGGATTCTTACATCCCGCTTCCGGTTCGTGAGAACGAGAAGCCGTTCCTTATGCCTATCGAGGACATCTTCTCCATCACCGGTCGTGGAACCGTAGTTACCGGACGTATCGAGACCGGTACCATCCACGTCAACGACCCTGCTGAAATCGTAGGTTTCAGCGAGAAGCCGAAGAACACCGTAGTGACCGGCGTCGAGATGTTCCGCAAGCTGCTCGACCAGGGCGAGGCCGGAGACAACGTAGGTCTTCTCCTCCGCGGTATCGACAAGAAGGAAGTAAAGCGCGGCGAAGTTATCGCCAAGCCGGGTTCCATCACTCCTCACAAGCACTTCCTCGGACAGATTTACGTCCTCAAGAAGGAAGAGGGTGGCCGTCATACTCCGTTCCACAACAAGTATCGTCCGCAGTTCTTCATCCGTACGCTTGACGTTACCGGAGAGATCACTCTCCCTGCAGGTGTCGAGATGGTTATGCCTGGCGACAACGTTGAGATCGACGTTACTCTCATCACTCCTGTAGCACTTAACGAGAACCTCCGCTTCGCCATCCGCGAAGGAGGCCGTACGGTAGGCGCAGGTCAGGTGACCAAGATCCTCGACTAATATCTAGGACTCAAGACGGGCATCCTCGGGGTTGTCCGTCTTTTCCAGGGGAATAGAACAATGGTAGTTCAGCGGTCTCCAAAACCGTAGATGTGGGTTCGATTCCTGCTTCCCCTGCAAAATATCAAAGGTTACGATTTGGTAATTGTTTAACAGATGCCGCTATGCTGCTTCCGACAACGGCATCCTTTAAATGTAAAGATGAGAAAGATTATCAATTACTTCAAAGAGTCTTTCGTGGAGTTGACCAGGAAGACGACCTGGCCTAGTTGGGCAAAGCTTCAGAGCTCCGCCCTTTTGGTCATCGTCACCACCGTCATACTGGCCGCTCTGCTCTGGGTTATCGACTTCGCTTTCCAATCTCTGATGACAGGAATCTACACACTGTAACTTTTATCAGCGGACTCAATGGGTGAAATGAAATGGTATGTCCTGCGCACAACAGGAAGCAAGGAAAAGAAAGCCAAGGAATATCTCGAGAAGGAGATAGAAAGGGCCGCACTTCAGGACGAGGTCGGCCAGGTGCTGGTTCCCGTAAAAAAGGAAATCGTCACCAAGAACGGCAAGAGAAAGGCGGTGGACAAGCTGCTGTATCCCGGATATCTGCTCATCCAGGCCGAGCTGAGCGCAAAGCTGGAGAACATCATCCGCAACACTGTCCACGTGTCCGGTTTCCTTACTGAAAAGAAAGCCACCAACGGAACCCAGTTCGAGAAAGTCCCCGTGCCTCTTCGTGACGACGAGGTGCAGAGGATGCTCGGCAACCAGGACGAGAACATCGACGGCGCCGCAGAGACGTTTGTCGACTACTCCATCGGAGAGTCCGTCCGCATCACTGACGGGCCGTTCAGCGGCTTCAGCGGTACGGTAGATGAAATCGTAGAGGACAGAAGCAAGATTAAGGTCATAGTCGAGATCTTCGGGCGAAAGACGCAGGTTGAGCTCAACTTTACACAAGTGACTAAAGAATAACAAATTATCATGGCAAAAGAAGTTACCGGATTCATCAAGCTCCAAATCAAGGGCGGCGCCGCCAACCCGGCTCCTCCGGTAGGACCGGCACTCGGTTCCAAAGGCTTGAACATAATGGATTTCTGCAAGGCCTTCAATGCGGCCACGCAGGGTCAGGCGGGAAAGATTCTCCCGGTAGTCATCACCGTCTATTCAGACAAATCCTTCACCTTCGAGGTAAAGCAGCCGCCGGTTGCGGTATCTCTCAAGGAGGCCGCCAAGATCAGCAAGGCCTCCGGCGAGCCTAACAGAAAGAAGGTCGCATCCGTCACCTGGGATCAGGTCAAGACGATTGCGGAAGGCAAAATGCCGGATCTCAACTGCTTCACTCTCGCTTCGGCGATGAAGATGGTGGCAGGTACGGCAAGAAGTATGGGTATCACCGTCAGCGGTGAATTCCCGGAGAACCTTTAAACCACACGCGCAATATGAGTAAGATTACAAAGAATCAGAAGGCGGCTGCGGAGAAGTATGACTCCCAGAAGCTGTACCCGCTCAATGAAGCGTGCAAGATAGTCAAGGACATCACCTTCACCAAGTTCGACTCCAGTGTCGAGATTCACGCCAACCTCGGTGTGGACCCGCGCAAGGCCAACCAGATGATCCGTGGCGTCGTCACCCTGCCTAACGGTACCGGAAAGGTGGTGAGAGTGCTTGCGCTCTGCACCCCTGACAAGGAGAACGAGGCCAGGGAAGCCGGCGCTGACTATGTAGGTCTCGACGAGTATATCGAGAAGATCAAAGGCGGCTGGACCGATGTGGACGTCATCGTCTGCACCCCGTCCGTGATGGCCAAGGTCGGTGCTCTCGGTAAGATTCTCGGTCCGCGCGGACTTATGCCGAACCCTAAGACGGGTACCGTGACGATGGAAATCGGTGCGGCGGTAAAGGCCTCCAAGGGCGGTAAAATCGACTTCAAGGTCGACAAGACCGGCATCGTGCACACCGCCATCGGCAAGACCTCGTTCACTGCGGAGCAGATTTACGAGAATGCCGCTGAAGTGCTCAACGCCATCGCGAAACTCAAGCCGCAGTCCCTCAAGGGAACGTATATGAAGAGCGCCGCTCTGTGCTCAACCATGAGCCCCGGCGTTAAGGTTGATCTCAAGGCATTCCTCAACAGTGCTGAGTAAAAATTCAATATTATGAAGAAGGAACTCAAAGGTCAGATTATTGAAAGCATCTCAGCGCAGATCAAGCAGTACCCGAACTTCTACATCACGGATATTGCGGGCCTGAATGCAGGACAGACGAGCAGACTCCGCCGTGAGTGCTACAACGAGGGTGTTGTTCTCACCGTAGTCAAGAACACCCTGTTCGCCCACGTGCTGAACGCCCTTGAAAACGAAGAGGTCAAGTCTCTCTCAGAAACTCTCGTCGGCAATACGGCGATTATGTACACCACCACCCCGGCGGCGCCTGCGAAGCTCATCAAGAAGCTCCAGCGCGACGGATTCACCAAACCGGTGATCAAGGGTGCATACGTACAGGACTGCATCTTCCTGGGTGAAGACAAGCTCGACCAGCTCGCAGCCATCAAGACGAAGGAAGAACTCATCGGCGACATCATCGGTCTCCTCCAGAGTCCTATCCGCAACATCGTCTCCGCTCTCGAGAACGCATCCGAAGGCAAGGCTGAGGACGCGAAGATCGGGTCGGCTGCCACAGCTCCATCAGGAGTTGAGGCTCCGGTAGCGGAAGCCGAGGCGGCTCCGGCTGCTGAGACTGAAGCGGCTCCTGCGAAGGAAGCCGAAGCTGCCGAAGAGAAGGCGGCTGAATAATTAAGATTATATTAACAATTTAAAAATAAAACAATTATGGCAGATGTAAAAGCCCTCGCAGAAGAGTTGGTAAACCTTTCTGTGAAAGATGTTCAGGAACTTGCAAAGATCCTCAAGGACGAATATGGAATCGAGCCTGCAGCTGCGGCTGTAGTAGTTGCCAGCGGCGACAACGGCGGCGCTGCAGCAGAGGCCGAGCAGACTGAGTTCGACGTAATCCTCAAGTCAGCGGGTCAGGGCAAGCTCAACGTTATCAAGGTTGTCAAGAGCGAGCTCGGTCTCGGTCTGAAGGAAGCCAAGGATCTCGTTGACGGAGCTCCTGCAACGGTAAAAGAGAAAATTTCCAAGGCAGAGGCCGAAGCACTCAAGGCAGCTCTTGAGGAGGCCGGAGCAGAGGTTGAGATTAAGTAATTTCACTTCTTCCCTGCTTTAGGGGACAAACAGGTTTAGAGCCGGGGATAATAGGCTCTAAACCTTTTTTCCGTATTTAAGTTTTTCTCTATTTCCAAAGGCAGAATATGTCAAAAAAGACCAATAACAAGCGCATAAACTTTGCTACATCCAAAATTCTGGAGTATCCGGATCTTCTTGAGGTGCAGCTGAAGTCGTTCAAGGACTTCTTCCAGCTTGAGACTACCCCGGAGAACAGGAAGAATGAAGGCCTGTATCAGGTTTTCCAGGAGATTTTCCCGATAGAGGACACGCGGAACAGCTATAAGCTTGAGTTTATCGACTATTTCATCGATCCGCCGCAGTACTCGATCGAAGAGTGTCTTGACAGAGGACTGACCTACAATGTCCCTCTCAAGGCCAAGCTTCGCCTTTCCTGCACGGATTCCGAACACGAGGATTTCGACACCAGGGTTCAGGACGTATATCTGGGGAACATCCCGTATATGACTCCTGCCGGCACGTTCGTCATCAACGGTTCCGAGCGCATTATCGTGTCCCAGCTGCACAGGTCTCCGGGCGTGTTCTTCGACCAGAGCATGCACGCCAACGGCACGAAGCTCTATTCCGCCCGCATCATTCCGTTCAAGGGTTCCTGGATAGAGTTCGCCACCGACATCAACAACGTGATGTACGCCTACATCGACCGCAAGAAGAAGCTGCCTGTCACGACGCTTCTCAGGGCGATAGGCTTCAATGCGGACAAGGACATCATTGACATCTTCGACCTTGCGGACGAAATCACGGTAAGCGAGGCTGAACTTGAAGCCAACAAGGGCCGCAAGCTCGCCAACAACGTACTCAAGACCAAATTCGAGGACTTCATCGATGAAGACACCGGAGAAGTCACTCCGGTGGAGCGCATCGAAATCATCGTCAAGAGAGGCGAAGTGCTGGACGATGATACCATAAGCGCCATTCTGCAGGCTGACGAGAAGACCATCCTTCTCCAGAAGGACGAGGCGAACTCCAACGAATATGCCATCATATTCAACACCTTGCAGAAGGACCCGACGAATACGGAGATAGAGGCCGTCAACTATATCTACAAGCAGCTCCGCAATTCGGAACCGCCTGATGAGAGCACGGCAAGGGATGTCATCGACAAGCTCTTCTTCTCCGAAAAGAGATACGACCTCGGCAGTGTCGGACGCTACAGGCTCAACAAGAAGCTGGGCCTCACGACCGATCCTGACGTGCGCGTGCTCACCAACACAGACATCATCGAGATCATCAAGTATCTCATCCAGCTCATCAACTCCAAGGCGACGGTCGATGACATCGACCACCTCTCCAACCGCCGCGTACGCACTGTCGGAGAACAGCTCGCCAACCAGTTCAGCGTCGGCCTCAGCCGTATGGCGCGGACCATCAGGGAGAGGATGAACGTGCGCGACAGCGAACAGTTCAACCCTATCGACCTCATCAACGCCAAGACTCTCTCGTCGGTGATCAACTCATTCTTCGGGACGAGCCAGCTGTCGCAGTTTATGGACCAGACCAACCCTCTTGCGGAAATCACCCACAAGAGACGTCTTTCGGCCCTCGGCCCGGGAGGTCTGAGCAGGGACAGGGCGGGATTCGAAGTCCGGGACGTGCATTATACGCATTATGGCCGTCTCTGCCCTATCGAGTCTCCTGAAGGCCCGAACATCGGACTTATCTCGTCTCTGTGCGTATATGCACGCATAGACGACCTCGGATTCATCGAGACCCCGTACCGCGACGTGAAGGACGGCAAGGTGGACCTCAGCGCCGCCGGCTGCCACTATATGAGCGCGGAGGAGGAGGAGAACAAGCTCGTCTCCCTCGCCAACGTGCGGATGGACGACGATGGCAACATCCTCGAAGACCGCATCCAGTGCCGTCTTGAGGCCGACTTCCCTGTCGTCACCAAGACTCAGGTCGACTATATGGACGTCGCCCCTAACCAGATGGCTTCCGTGGCGGCATCCCTGATTCCGTTCCTCGAGCACGACGATGCACACCGCGCCTTGATGGGTGCGAACATGATGCGTCAGGCCGTGCCGCTTCTCAAGCCGGAGTCCCCTATCGTGGGTACCGGTCTGGAAGAGAGGGCCTGCGTCGATTCCCGCACTCAGTTCGTCGCCGAGCGCAAGGGTGAAGTCACCTATGTCGACGCCAACGAAATCCGCATCCGCTACGAGCGCACCGAAGGTGAGAACTTCGTCAGCTTCTCTCCGGATGAGACCACCTACAAGCTGCCTATCTACCGCAGGACCAACCAGAGCACGACCATAACCCTCAAGCCTATAGTAAGGAAGGGCGACAAGGTCGAGAAGGGACAGGTACTCACCGAAGGCTATGCCACCCAGGACGGGGAACTCGCTCTCGGACGCAACCTGAAGGTCGCCTTCATGCCTTGGAAGGGCTACAACTACGAGGACGCCATCGTACTCTCCGAGGAGATGGTGAAGTGGGACGTTCTCACTTCAGTCCACGTGGACGAATACCTCACCGAAGTGCGCGACACCAAGCGCGGAATGGAGGAACTCACTTCCGACATCCCTAACGTCAGCGAGGATGCGACCCGCAACCTGGGCGAGGACGGCATCGTGCGCATCGGAGCGCACATCGAGCCGGGCGACATCATGATCGGCAAAATCACTCCTAAGGGAGAGAGCGACCCTTCACCGGAGGAGAAACTTCTGAAAGCCATCTTCGGCGACAAGGCCGGCGACGTGAAGGACGCTTCGCTCAAGGCGAACCCGTCACTGAGCGGAACCGTGATCAAGACGGCGCTCTACACCAAGCTCTCCAAGGAGGGAGGCCGCAAGAGTTCCGTCAAGAACGACCAGAAAGCCCGTCTGGAGATGCGTCAGGCAGAGTACGACCGCAAGGCCGAGAAGCTCTACTCCGACTTCATCCAGAAGCTCACCGTGCTGACCAAGAACAAGAAGAGCGCCGGCATCACCGACCTCTACGGTGTGGAGATTCTCGCCAAGGACAAGAAGATCACCACCGAAGTGCTCAAGAGCATCGACTACAACAATATCAACTCCAACAAGTGGACTTCCGAGAAGGATACCAACGCGCTTATCCGCGACCTCATCAACAACTACTGCATCGCCCTCAAGACGGAGCAGGCGGTCTGCAAGCGCGAGATGGACAAAATCAAGATCGGAGACGAGCTTCCTAACGGCGTGATGCAGATCGCCAAGGTCTACATCGCCAAGAAGCGCAAAATCACCGTTGGTGACAAGATGGCGGGCCGTCACGGCAACAAGGGTATCGTGGCCAAGATCGTGCGTCAGGAGGATATGCCGTTCCTCGAGGACGGAACTCCTGTGGACATCGTGCTGAACCCTCTCGGCGTGCCTTCCCGTATGAACCTCGGACAGATTTACGAGACCGTTCTCGGATGGGCGGGCTACAGGCTCGGCCTGAAGTTCAGCACCCCTATCTTCGACGGTGCGAGCATCGAGGAGATATGCGACTACACCGACAAGGCCGGCGTGCCTAGATTCGGCAAGACGCATCTGCGCGACGGCGGCACCGGAGACTACTTCGACCAGCCTGCGACCGTCGGCGTGATCTATATGATCAAGCTCGGCCATATGGTCGACGACAAGATGCACGCGCGCTCCATCGGTCCGTACTCGCTGATTACCCAGCAGCCTCTCGGAGGCAAGTCCCAGTTCGGAGGACAGAGGTTCGGAGAAATGGAGGTATGGGCCCTCGAAGCGTTCGGTGCGGCCAATGCCCTCCAGGAAATCCTGACCGTCAAGTCCGACGACGTGGTCGGCAGATCCAAGACCTACGAAGCCATCGTCAAGGGAGACCCGATTCCTCCTGCAGGCATTCCGGAATCTCTCAACGTGCTTCTCCACGAACTCCGCGGACTCGGCCTAAAGGTAACATTGGACTAATTTGTCAGAACGAACAGTACTATGCCAGCTTTCAATAACAAAGACAATAAGATCAAGAGCAACTTCCAGACGATAAGCATCTCGCTCGCGTCACCGGAGGACATCACCGCACGTTCCTGCGGCGAGGTCCTCAAGCCGGAGACCGTCAACTACAGGACCTACAAGCCTGAGAGGGACGGACTCTTCTGCGAGAAGATTTTCGGCCCGACCAAGGACTACGAGTGCTATTGCGGAAAGTACAAGAGAATCCGCTACCGCGGCATTGTCTGCGACAGGTGTAACGTGGAGGTTACCGAGAAGAAGGTGCGCCGCGAGAGGATGGGCCACATCAGCCTGACCGTTCCGGTGGCGCATATCTGGTACTTCAAGTCTGCGCCTAACAAGATTTCCGCCCTGCTCGGACTCCCGGCCAAAAAGCTCGAATCCGTAATCTACTACGAGAAATATATAGTAGTGAAGCCGGGTGCGGCTGACGTGGAGAAGATGGCTCTCCTCTCCGAGGACGAGTATCTCGACGTACTCGCACGCATCCCGGGCAACGGCAACCTTCCGGATTCCGACCCGGACAAGTTCATCGCCAAGATGGGCGCGGAAGGAGTCTATGACCTGCTCAAGGAGATAGACGTGGAGGAACTCGGCAGGGAACTCAGGGCGAGAATGCTCGTGGAGACTTCCCAGCAGCGCAAGGCAGAGATTCTGAAGAGGCTTCAGGTCGTGAAGTGGTTCCAGGAGTCGAAGGGCATCAACCGTCCGGAGTGGATGATAATGAAGGTCATTCCGGTGATTCCGCCGGATCTCCGCCCTCTCGTTCCGCTCGACGGCGGACGCTTCGCTACGACCGACCTCAACGACCTCTACCGCCGTGTAATCATCCGCAACAACCGTCTCAAGAGGCTCATCGAAATCAAGGCTCCGGAGGTCATTCTCCGCAACGAGAAGCGTATGCTCCAGGAAGCCGTGGATTCCCTCTTCGACAACTCCAAGAAGTCGTCAGCCGTCAAGAGCGAGTCCAACAGGGCGCTCAAATCGCTCTCAGACTCACTCAAGGGCAAGCAGGGACGCTTCCGTCAGAACCTTCTCGGAAAGCGTGTGGACTACTCCGCACGTTCGGTCATCGTCGTGGGTCCGGAACTCAACATGCACGAGTGCGGACTTCCGAAGTTTATGGCCGCGGAACTCTATAAGCCGTTCATCATCCGCAAGCTCATCGAGCGCGGCATCGTGAAGACCGTCAAGTCCGCCAAGAAAATCGTGGACCGCAAGGACCCGGTGATCTGGGACATCCTCGAGAACGTGATGAAGGGACATCCGGTATTCCTCAACCGTGCGCCGACCCTGCACAGGCTCGGTATCCAGGCCTTCCAGCCGCGAATGATCGAAGGCAAGGCCATCCAGCTGCATCCTCTCGCCTGTACCGCGTTCAACGCGGACTTCGACGGAGACCAGATGGCGGTTCACCTCCCTCTGGGCAACGCCGCGATAATGGAGGCGCAGCTTCTGATGCTCGGCTCACAGAACATCCTCAACCCTGCGAACGGCGCTCCTATCACGGTGCCTTCCCAGGATATGGTGCTGGGCCTGTACTACATCACGAAGATCCGTCCGGGCGCGAAGGGAGAGAACAAGAGGTTCTACTCCGCGGAAGAGGTGATCGTGGCCTACAACGAGAAGGCCATCGATATGCACGCGAAAATCTCCGTCCGCATCCCTGCGGACAAGCAGGACCTTTCAAAGGGTACTCAGATGGTGGAGACCACCGCGGGCCGCATCATCGTGAACCAGTACGTACCGGACGAAGTGCCGTATGTCAATGAGGTTCTCGGCAAGAAGTCCCTCAGAAAGATCATCACCGATGTCATCAAGCACACCGGCGTGACCCGTACCGCACAGTTCCTCGACGACATCAAGAACCTCGGATACGACCAGGCATTCCGCGCCGGCATCTCCTTCAACCTCGGCGACGTGCTCGTCCCGGCGGAGAAGACCTCCCTCGTGGAGGATGCCTACAAGCAGGTTGCCGGTATCCGTGACGACTATGACAACGGTTTCATCACCAACAACGAGCGATACAACAAGGTCATCGACCTCTGGTCAGCCGTGGACAACAAGCTCACCAAGATCGTGACCAACCAGATTTCGGCCGACCAGCAGGGATTCAACCCTGTCTATATGATGCTGGATTCCGGGGCCCGAGGCTCCACCACCCAGATCAAGCAGCTCTGCGGTATGCGTGGACTTATGGCCAAGCCGCAGAAAGCGGGAGCTTCCGGTGCGGACATCATCGAAAACCCTATCGTCTCCAACCTCAAGGAGGGTATGACGGTACTCGAGTACTTCATCTCCACCCATGGTGCACGAAAGGGTCTTGCCGATACCGCGCTCAAGACGGCTGACGCCGGTTACCTGACCAGACGACTGGTCGACGTATCACACGACGTCATCATCAACGAGGAGGATTGCGGCACGCTCCGCGGACTCATCGCCACCGCCATCAAGAACAAGGACGAAGTCGTGGAGTCTCTCGGAGAGAGAATCCTCGGACGCACGTCGGTTCACGACATCTTCAATCCTCTCACCGGAGAACTGATCATCAAGGCCGGCGAGGAGATTCGGGAGAAGGAGGCCGACCTTATCGATTCCCTGCCTATCGAGCAGGTTGAAATCCGTTCCGTGCTCACCTGCGAGAGCCGCAAGGGAGTCTGCGCGAAGTGCTACGGACGCAACCTTGCCACCAGCCGCATGGTCGAGAGGGGCGAGGTCGTCGGAGTCATCGCGGCACAGTCCATCGGCGAGCCTGGCACGCAGCTTACTCTGCGTACCTTCCACGTCGGCGGTACCGCCTCGTCTTCCGCAGCGGATTCGTCCATCGAGTCCAAGTACGACGGTCTCCTCAAGTTCGAGGAACTCCGTACCATCGACAGGATCACGGATGACGGCAGGAAAGAAGTGGTGGTAGTCAGCCGTATGGCCGAACTTCGCATCATCGACGAGAACACAGGCATCACCTTCTCACAGTACGACGTGCCTTATGGAGCGGTACTCTACAAGGGAGACGGAGTCAAGGTCAAGAAGGGCGACCTCATCTGCGACTGGGACGCATACAACGCGACCACCATCGTCGAGACTGCGGGTACCATACGCTTCGAGAATATGATTGAGGGCGTGACCTTCCAGAAGGAAAGCGCCGACGAATACTCCACCAGCACCGACAAGGTCATCATCGAGTCCAAGGACAAGACTAAGAGTCCTACCCTGGTCATCCTCAATGAGGCCGGAGATAGCATCAAGCAGTACAACCTGCCTGTCGGCGCGCACCTTATGGCCGAGAACGGCAACAAGGTCAAGGTCGGAGAGGTCATAATGAAGATTCCTCGCGCCATCGGAAAGGCCAGTGATATCACCGGAGGTCTGCCGCGCGTGACCGAACTCTTCGAGGCGCGCAATCCGTCAAGCCCGGCGATTCTCTCCGAAATCAACGGAGAAGTGCTTATGGGCAAGGTGAAGAGGGGCAACCGCGAAATCATCGTACACAACAAGTACGGTGTCGAGAAGCACTACCTCGTACCTCTCAGCAAGCAGATTCTCGTGCAGGAGAACGACTATGTCAAGGCGGGTACCCCGCTCTCTGACGGCGGAGTCTCTCCGAGCGACATCCTCAACATCCTCGGACCTGTCAAAGCTCAGGAGTACATCGTCAACGAAGTGCAGGCCGTATATCGCCTCCAGGGTGTTAAAATCAACGACAAGCATTTCGAGATCATAGTGCGCCAGATGATGCGCAAGGTCGAGATCACCAGCCCGGGCGACACCGAATTCCTCAGCGAGGAGATGGTGGACAAGTGGAAGTTTATGGAGGTCAACGACAACATCTACGGCAAGTACTGCGTACTCGGGGCCGGTGCGTCGCAGCGTTTCGAGGCCGGGCAGATCATTTCCGCCCGCGACCTGCGCAGCGAAAACGCTTCGCTTGAGCGTCAGGGGCTTGAGCCTGTGAGCGCACGCCCTACCCGTCCTGCCACTGCACGCCTCGTGCTTCAGGGCATCACGAGGGCCGCGCTGAAGACCGACAGCTTCATCTCCGCAGCCTCATTCCAGGAGACCACCAAGGTGCTCAGCGAAGCCGCCATCCGCGGTCGCGTCGACCATCTCGAAGGCCTCAAGGAGAATGTCATCTGCGGACACCTGATCCCTGCCGGTACCGGTCTGAAGGAATATCAGGACATCATCGTCGGTCGCAAAGACGACCTCGCTCAGGAACTGAACGAGCTCTAGTCTCCGACATATCTGCAATATTGGAAAGCCCGGCGAAAGACGTCGGGCTTTTTTGTTTGATGGTCAGAGCAGCGACTCCATCTCGCAGCCGAGAGTTCTGGCAAGGCGGAGGACGGTGTCGGCTTCCGCCCGCCCGATAGACTGACTGCCCTGTTCATAGGCCTGAATCATCCGCAGACTCACTCCGGAGCGTTCGGAAAGTTCTTTCTGCGAATAGCCGGCAATCTGCCGGAGCGACTTCAGGCGGGAGGACACGGAAGCATCCCCCTCATCGATAACCCGCATCGCAAAATCCACGAAATCCGTAATGTCCGTCTCGTGATAGACGGGATACTTCGCACATATCCTCCTTACGTCCAGACGGGATTGAATCTTCTCGAACGAATAAGCGGAATACCATTGGAGATAAGCGAGAGCCCAACCGGTCCAGAACACATCCGTCCTGTCATCAAGGACGTAATCGACAAGGGGGACCTCCGCCCCGGTAGACCGCAGCACGGCATCGGCCAGCTCTATGCCGGACATCCCCGCGATGTAGCGCGGATTGCCGGAGGCGAAACTCTTGGACAGCCTGGACACCAGGAATCTGTCATAATATTCCCCGAGCCCTCCACGGCATACGGCAGCACCATAATCCAGCATCACTGCCAGATTCTGCATCGCATCTTCGAGATACAGTTCATCGTAGGCGCGAGTCATCGTCTTTCCACTCATTTCTTATTATATCCAGAATAAACACATCTTGGGCAACGCTCCTTCCCCTTTCCGTTCTGAAATCCGCCCTTGCCTTCCGGTCTCTGGAAGCCTTCTTCGGATAGTAGAGCGCATTGTCCGCCTTCACTGCCCCACAGAATGTCAGACGCTCGAACGCCAAGCGGCTCTTAAGTACGAACTGCTCCCCGAGTTTACCGAGTCTCATGGCATTCCGGAGCTGTCTTAAAGAGATTGAGCCATTAAGGAAAGCCGAAGCGAAAGCGAAATACGAGTCATCGGCCCTATAGCCCCGGATAACATCATAGTCCTGATATTCAGGAAGATAACTCTTCAGAATATACTCCCGCGCCTCGGCGGCAAGACCCCCGGAAAGCGAGAATGTCCTGTTTCCGAGCAAAATAGCCAACCAATTCAGAATATGATACCCGCCATCCGAGAGATTAAGAACTGTCAGGCCGGAGTCGTCAAGGACATACTTGTTGGCGAATCCGTCAACATCCTCACTGCAAGACCACTCCTTGGCCATCTCAATGTCCTCCGTGCAATAGAAGCCAAGCCCGTAGTCATTGTGGGGATTGCCCGCCCCGAATACGGGATGCTCGACAATCCTGACGGAACCATGGTATAAGTCAATATTCATACACACTCTCGTTATAACGAGAGTCAAAGGTAGCTATAAAAACCGGAACTGCAAGGCCCACCGCCGACAATCGACCCACCGGAAGTGCGAGGCGTAGAATCGGTTGGATGATAAAAAGCCGGAATTACTATTCAATCGTCCATTCCGGGCCGTCCTTGGTGTCCTTGACCTGAATGCCGAGGGCCTTGAGGGAGTCGCGGATGTGGTCGGAGACGGCCCAGTCCTTGGCGGCCTTGGCTGCGGCGCGCTGTTCGAGAACCATATCCATAAGTCCGGCGATGACCTTGCCTTCAGTGCCTTCCGAAGCTTCCTCGTCCCGAAGACCAAGCACGCCGAAGACTATATCGTCGAATATCTGCACGAGGGTGGCCTTGTCCCCCTCGCCGAGAGTCAGTTGCCTGGCCTTGGCGGAGTTTATCAGACGCACGGCCTCGGAGATATGCGCGAGGGCGACAGGAGTGTTGATGTCGTCGCAGAGCGCGTCATAGACCCCGTCAAAAATCGCCTTGACCTCGGCGTTCTCCGCAGGACAGCTGTCCGGAGCAACCGCCTCGCTCAACTCGCCGTATGCAGGCTGAGGAACCGTCCGGGCCGCCATCGCATAAAGCTCGCGGGCGGCGAGCATAAGCCGCTTCAGCCCCTTCTCTGAGGCCTGGAGAGCCTCGTTCGAGAAGTCGAGAGTGCTTCTATAATGAGCCTGCAATATAAAAAAGCGCACCGTCATCGGGCTGTAGGCCTGGCTGAGCTTCGGATGAGCGCCGGAGAAGAGCTCCGGCAGGGTGATGAAGTTGCCCAGCGACTTGCCCATCTTCTGGCCGTTGATGGTGATCATATTGTTGTGCACCCAGTAGCGTACACCCTGTGTGCCACGGGAAGCCTGATTCTGAGCAATTTCGCATTCGTGATGCGGGAACATCAGATCCATCCCGCCGCCGTGGATGTCGAATTCGCGTCCGAGATACTTCTCTCCCATCACGGAACACTCCAGATGCCAGCCCGGAAAGCCTTCTCCCCACGGGGACGGCCAGCGCATAATATGCTCGGGCTCAGCCTTTTTCCACAGCGCGAAGTCATATGGAGCGTGCTTGTCGGACTGCCCGTCCAGACTGCGCGTACCTTCAAGCGTGTCATCAAGATTGCGACCGGAGAGCACTCCGTAGTGGAAGTCCCGGTTGTATTTGGCGACATCGAAGTAGATGCTGCCGTTGCTCTCGTAGGCGTAGCCGGCGGCGAGAATCTTCTTGATGGCCTCTATCTGTTCGATGATATGCCCCGATGCCCGCGGCTCGATGGACGGCGGAGCCACGTTGAGCTTGCGCATGGCCTCGTGATAGCGCAGGGTATAGGTCTGCACCACCTCCATCGGCTCCAGCTGCTCCAGACGCGCCTTCTTGGCTATCTTGTCCTCCCCTTCGTCGGCATCGTGTTCCAGATGTCCGACATCGGTGATATTGCGCACATAGCGCACCTTGTATCCCAGATGCCGCAGCAGGCGGGCAAGCACGTCATAAGTCACGCCGGGACGGGCGTGTCCCAGGTGCGCATCGCCATATACGGTCGGCCCGCATACGTACATCCCCACGTGTCCCGGATGCACCGGCACGAAAAGTTCCTTTCTGTGCGAAAGGGTATTGGTAAGGCTGAGATTTCTCATTATTGTCCGTTATCGATAATCTTACGAAGATACTAAATTTTCCTCAACACGAAGCAGTCGATGTCAGGCGCCCACGAGTAACGGTTGCCCATCGCTACCACGTTGTATCCAGGATTCAGCGCAACCCTGCAGACGGCTTCGCCCGCCTTGTCCCCGCCTCCGGAATTCAGCCCCGGGAGTTCCTGTCTGACACCGTTGACCCATATTTCCAGCTTGCGGTCCGAAGGGGAGCAATAACGCACGGTCAGTTCGTATTGTCCGCCATCACGGCTGTAGACATTCTTCCATTCGGCGCGGTTCTCTTCGCTGCCGCCTATCTGATGGACCTTCATACCTCCGGAACACTCCGGCGAGGCGAGATATGCTATACATTTGGGATTCTTGCCCAAGTCATCGAAACAAGGCAGGTAGGCCCATTCCGCCTCATAGCGCTCCGGCTCCAGCCGCTCTTCCGCCTCCATCCTGCATATCAGCACGCCGTGGGGTTCTACGGTATAATGGAATTCCCCTTTGACGCTGCCAAGGTCCTCGCGCCTCACCAGATCGCGCACCTTCGTCTCCCCGCCGAGTTCCAGCTCCCTCAACGGTACACGGAACTCGCATTCGCCATCCGAAGCATTGTACAGGGCCACGGCACGGACAGTCCCGCGAAGGCTTTCGATATCCTTGACAAGGACATAGCAGTCTTCGCCGACGCGTTGCGCCACATAGGCCTGAAGGCCCAGAGGGTCCTGGTTCAATGCAATCAGCTCCCTGTTTTTCAGTAGGGCGAGGGTGTTCTCCGGAATCGTCGTCAGGTCGCAGCCTATGAGCAGAGGGGAACTCATAATGCACCACATCCCGAAATGCGTCTCTTCTTCCGCCTGCGTAAGTCCCCTTCCCACTTCCAGCATATCCATATCGTTGTAGTGGCCGTCTCCGGCATAGGCGGAAAGGTATAGATTCTTCTCTATGATATATTTTACCGAACTCCAGCGCGGACGGATATCCGAACTTATCCTCCAGGAGCGCGCCATATTCCCGACCCAGGTGCCGGGGAATGCCCAGCGGCAGATGTTGATGGACACGTCGCTGCGTCCGGTGTTGGCGATGGCATCGCAGATGGCCGCATAGCGTTTCTCCTCATCGAGTCCGAGATCCCTGGCCCCGCAATAGTCTATCTTGATGAAATCGTAATTCCACTCCTTGAGATAGAGGTCCATATCCTGCTGTTCGTGTCCGTAGAGGCCGGAGCCCACGCCGTTGGCATCATTGTCGTAGATGGAGCCGCAGGTGTTGTCCCCGGCATCCGAATAGATGCCGGCTTTCAGGCCCAGCGAATGGATATAATCCGAAACCGTCCGCATCCCGCGCGGAAAACGCCTCGGATGCGCATGCATCTTACCGTCTTCGTCCCGGTAGCCGAAGAAGCCGTCGTCCACGTTGACATATATATATCCGGCATCCTTCAAGCCACTGGATACAAGGGCGTCGGCCTGGCTGCATATCAGGTCTTCGCTGATATTTACGTGGTACGTGTTCCAGGAACTCCAACCCATCAGAGGGGGAGGGAAAGACCCGGCGGAGAGGGACTTCCCGCCATCTGCAGTGCAGGATACTGCGGCCAGGATGAGCGGGAGCAGACCGGCTATGCGCGTGAATTTGAACTTGTGTGCCATTCCTACGAAGATACGAATAAAATGTTTATTTTAGGCGTATGAAATTCATAAGTTGGAACGTGAACGGCCTGAGAGCCGTGGCGGGGAAGGGATTCCCTGAGATTTTCGAAAGGCTTGACGCCGATTTCTTCTGCCTGCAGGAGACCAAGCTTCAGGCAGGGCAGATCGACCTGGAATTCCTCGGATACGCTTCATATTGGAACCATGCGGAGAAGAAAGGCTACTCCGGGACCTGCATCTACACCCGCAGGGAGCCTCTCGAAGTGCGATACGGCATCGGGGCGGACGAACACGACACCGAAGGCAGGGTCATCACGCTGGAGATGCCGTCATTCTACCTTGTCAACGTCTATACCCCCAACTCGCAGGACGGGCTGCGGCGGCTGGACTACCGGATGAGATGGGAGGACGCGTTCAGGTCCTATGTCCGCTCGCTCGCGGACCGCAAGGGGGTGGTCATCTGCGGCGACATGAACGTGGCGCACGAGGAGATCGACCTCAAGAATCCCGCCACCAACCACTTCAACGCCGGATTCTCCGATGAGGAGAGGGGGAAGATGAGCGAACTTCTCGCAGCCGGATTCCACGACAGCTGGAGAGAGCAGCACCCGCAGGAGGTCAAATATTCCTGGTGGTCCTACCGTATGGCGGCAAGAGAGAGGAACGTCGGCTGGCGCATCGACTATTTCCTCGTGTCCGACAGCATTGCTGAAAGGATGGTCTCAAGCGAAATCCACAACGAAATCTTCGGCTCGGACCATTGCCCGGTAGAGCTGGTGCTTGAGGATTAGGCGGCCTTTTTTGAGCCTAGACGATCGAATACCACGACAAGGGCTATGCCGATTATGCACCAGAGGATGGCCCCCGGTATCTGAAGGTCGATCGGGGACGTACTGCCGGTGCGGAGCAGCTGAGCCTTCTCCACGGCAGCGCCGTCGTACCACGGCCAAACCCTTATCAGCGAACCCAGCACGAAGCCGAGCAGCACAAGCAGCGTCTGGCGCTCCCAGCGTGCGAGCAGCCAGTGCAGGAGCTTCGCGAAGGCGAGTATCCCGACCACGCAGCCGAAGGCGAATACGATGATTACCGGCCAGTTGAAATCCGAGATGGCCTGCATCACATAATGATATTTCCCCATCACGAGCAGGATGAAACTGCCTGAGACACCCGGGAGAATCATAGCGCAGATGGAGACCGCTCCGCAGATGAAGATGAACCAGACGTCATCGCGGGTCTCCGTCGGAGACAGGGTGCAGACCACCACCCCGATGACTATGCCGAGGATGACGAACGACATATCCTTGAAACGGAAGTCCTTGGCGTCACGGAACATAATGACCGTGGAGGCGAGAATCAGCCCGAAGAAGAACGCCCAGGTGAGTATAGGATACAGCGTCAGACAATATGTCACAATCTTGGCGAGGGAGAAGACGCTGACCAGCACGCCGACCAGCAGAGCGACAAGAAAGTCGCCGTTGATGAGATGCCGGAATTCTGCGAAACGGCCCTTGAGAAGAGCCTTCCAGGTCTGCTTTTCGGTCACGGCATTGAGGGAGTTCACAATGTCGGAATAGATGCCTGTGAGGAGCGCGATAGTGCCGCCGCTTACGCCCGGCACCACGTTGGCCGCACCCATCCCGAAGCCCTTGAGAGCTACGGAGAGATAATGAGACAATGATTTCATCTTATTATGTTCAAATAGTTCTTTATTTCTGCGAATACGGCTGTCTGGCTTACCTCGGAAACGCCTTCAGGCGCAAGCACCACCAGGTCGAAGACTTCCCCCTTGAGCTGACGCCGACCCACCTTGAAGCAGGCGCGGCTGCACCTCGCCTCGTATTCCGCAAAGAAGCTCTGCGGGCGGTCGACCAGCGAGATGAACAGTTCCCCCGAACCTTCTTCCGCACATGGGCCGCGGACTTTCTTCCTGACTGTACCGGCCAGATCGAGATCTCCCCTGCCGGGGCAGAGGATATGCACGGGAATACCGTGGTAGTCAAAATATTGCTTCACCGCTGACGCTGTCCCGGAAGCATCCTCAGACAACGGATCCACCACCACCGTGGCGGAATTGATGCGGGACAGGGGACAGAGTCCGTGCGGGGCGCTGCTGCAATTGCGCTTCAGGGCTATGAGCCTCAGGAGATATGTCAGCGGATTTTTCATCTGACTGCGTCGTCCGCGAACAGTTCCCTTATCTCCTGTTTCGCCGTCTTCCATCTCGGGATATCTATCTTGGTCCCCACCACCTCGACGACCTTGGCGGCGATGATGGAACCGACTTCTCCGCACAGCTTCAGAGACTTGCCGAGAGAGTGGGCGTAGAGGAAGCCTGCGGCATAAGTGTCCCCCGCCCCGGTGGCGTCCACGGTGTCCGCCGGATAGGCCCGGATGAAATGCACCTCATCCCCCGAGCGGATCCAGCTGCCGTCCTTGCCGACTTTCACGACGGCGATTCTGCACAGCGAGGCTATTTGCTCCAACGCCTTGACAGGGTCGGAAAGCTTGGTAAAGGCCTTTGACTCGGTCTCGTTGGCGAAGACTATGTCGACGTATTTCTCCACTATGTCGTGAAGGAAGGCGAGATTGGACTCTACTACGTTATATGAGGCCATATCGATGGAGATGATACATCCCGCATCGTGCGCAAGCTCCACAGCCCTGCGGATAAGAGCCTGATTCTGCACGAGATATCCCTCGATATGGAAATAATCGTAACCCTCAAACCACTCCGGTCTCAGGTCTTCCGGCACAAGGTCGAGGGCGGCCCCGAGATAGACCGCGAAGGTGCGTTCCGCATTGCCTCCGCTGACGAAAACCATAGAGCGTCCGCTCGACCGGCTGCTCTTGAGGAGCATGGTCCTGACCCCGTACTGTTCCTGGTCGCTCTTGAAGAGAAGGCCGAGTTCGTCGTCGCCGATCTTGCCTATGAAGCTCGAAGGCATGCCGAGTATGGCCGTGCAGGTGATGGTGTTGGCCGCTGAGCCTCCGGCGACATACTTCACTCCGAGTGGCTTGAGCGCCGTCCATATCTTGTCGCCCGTCTCCATATCCACGTGCTGCATACTGCCTTTCGGCAGATGGAAGTTGTTGAGCAGGGAATCGTCCGGCAGAACCGCCAGGATATCGGTAAGGGCGTTGCCTATTCCAAGTATCGATTTCATAACTTGCAAAATTAACATAATTATCCGTAAATTTGCGCCCTGCGTAACAGTTAAGAACAATTTGAATACCCATATGGTACATACGCCTTCCCTCATCAGTCACGTGCGCCCGGTACGTTCCCTTATTTTCTGACTATTGTTATGAACAGGAAAGCGGCCAAAGTGATCAAGTACCTGCTGTCCGTCGGACTGGCGGGAGTGCTGGTGTGGTTTGCATTCAGGGGAGTCGACTGGACGGCCTTCGTGGAAGGTCTGAAGGAGACGCGCTGGGGCTATGTGCTGATTTTCACCCTGGTGTCGGTGCTGGCGCTATTCTTTCGCGAAGAGAGGTGGAAGGTGATGATGGAGCCGCTGGATCCGGACGTGAAGCGCATAGACGCGTGGGACGCCTCCAACATAGGTAATTTCATAAACGTGGTGCTGCCCGGGGCCGGAGAGTTCGTGCGCGGAGGCTATATCCGCTCCAAGAAGATGAGCTACGACCGCGTCCTCGGCACCATAGTCTGCGAGAGGGCGTGGGACGTGTTCTCGGTGCTGCTTATGCTCATCTTCGCCCTCTTGCTGAAGTGGGACACTTTCGGGGCGTTCTTCATAGCCAACATCTGGAATCCGCTGACCCACAGTCTGGGTTTCTCGATGTGGTGGATACTCGCCCCCATCCTGCTCGGAGTCGCAGTCTTCTTCTGGGGCGTATTCCATTGGAAAGAGAAATACGAGTTCTGCGCCAGGATTGCGGGGACGCTGAGGGGGCTGGGCGCGGGCTTCGCAAGTTTCGTGCATATACGGCGCAAATGGGCGTTCGTGCTGTACACCCTGGGCATCTGGATCACGTATCTGCTGATGACCTATTATAATTTCAAGGCCATCCCTGCACTGGCTCACCTGACGTTTTTCGACTCTATCTTCGTCTCGGCGGTGGGCAATATCGCGTCCGTGATTCCTGTGCCGGGCGGCATCGGGGCGTACCATTATCTCGTCGCCCTCACCCTGGAGTCCATCTACGGGGCCACCTGGGAGACCAGCCTGCTCTTCGCCACACTCAGCCACGAGACGCACGCGCTTCTGATTATTCTTCTGGGCATTGTCTCCTATGCCCGCCTGGCTACGCGCAGCAGAAAATAATAAAAGGAAGTGCTTTGAAAAAATCAAAACACTTCCTAACTTTGCACTCCCTTTCGGGGGACAAGGCCGGTTCCGTAGCTCAGTTGGATAGAGCAACAGCCTTCTAAGCTGTGGGTCGCGCGTTCGAGTCGCGCCGGAATCACTTCCCTTTATCTTTCTTTCCGCGCTTGCGGTCGCTCCACAGGCCATAGACTTCGCTCACGTTGCCTGCGGTGGTGAAGGCCTTGATGTCGTTGTCCCTGATGAATTCCATCAGTTCGGCAAACTCGTTCTGATTCAGCAGGGTCTGGATTTCAATATATTTGTCGCCCGTGTAGCCGCCGGTCACTTCGTAGAGCGAGCAGCCGCGCATGATGTCCTCAATGATATATTTGCGGATGCGCTCGTGTTCGCGGGAGATGATGCAGACCCTCTTGCGGCGGCTCAGACTGGCCATAAAGTAATTCACTATGAGGCCGTTGATCCAAGTGCCGATAAGTCCGATGATGACAAGGCGGAACGGGTTGATGAGGAAGGCCGTGCAGCAGATGACCACTCCGGCCACCGTCACAGACATCCCCATATCGAAGTGGAGATATTTGTTGACTATCTTGGCTATGATGTCCAGCCCGCCGGTGGAGGCGTTGATGCGGAAGAGCAGGGCCTGCGAAGCGCTCAGCACCAGCACGAAAGTCAGCAGGTCAAACCAGAGGTTACCCATCATAGAGGCTGCTCCGGGTTCCATGAGATGCTCATAGGGGCAGATGCCCTCCCAGATATTCATCATAGGCCCCAGCACGAGGGCGGCATAAGCCGTCTTGACCCCGAATTCCGGGCCTATCAGGATATAGGCCACCACAAGCAGCACGGCGTTGATTATCAGCACTACGTTGGACACCTTGACTATGACGCCCATCTCAGCGAGCACCCCGCTGATCACGATGGACAGGCCCGAGATGCTGCCGACTACGAGTTTGCTCGGCAAGAGGAAATAATAGACCGCCGCGGCGGCGATGAACATCGCGATGGAGATGACGAGCATCTCCTTCCAGAACTTGAGGGTCCGGATAGATTTTGACAAAGGTTCTTCTCTCATTTGGTGACGTTTATATCAGTTTATTCTTTTCGCACATCACCGGGGCTTCGGGAAGCCGGTGATGCTGCTATGTGGAGGACTTGAGGTAAGCGTCGATGGCGGACGCGGCCTTGCGTCCGGCCCCCATAGCCAGAATCACCGTGGCCGCGCCCGTGACGGCATCCCCGCCAGCAAAGACTCCCTTCCTCGTGGTGACTCCGTTGTCATCGGCGACAAGGCAGCCGCGGCGCGTGGTCTCCAGACCTTCCGTGGTATTGGCTATCAGAGGGTTGGAAGACGTTCCGAGAGCCATTATCACCGTATCGGCACTTACTTCGAATTCCGAACCGGGGACAGGAACCGGGCTTCTGCGCCCGCTCGCGTCCGGTTCTCCGAGTTCCATCTTTATGCACCTCAACGACTTGACCCATCCCTTTTCGTCCCCGACTATCTCCACCGGATTGGTCAGCAGGTCGAATACGATACCCTCCTGCTTCGCGTGATGGACTTCCTCGCGGCGGGCGGGGAGTTCGGCCTCGGTGCGGCGATAGACGATATGCACCTCCGCCCCCAGTCTCAGCGCCGTGCGGGCCGCGTCCATAGCGACATTGCCGCCGCCGACCACGCAGACCTTCCGCCCGGCACGTATCGGAGTCAGATAGTCCTCGCGCCACGCACACATCAGATTGTTGCGGGTCAGGAACTCGTTGGCGGAGAAGACCCCGCAGAGATTCTCCCCCGGGATGCCCATAAACTTCGGGAGACCGGCCCCGGTGCCGATGAACACGGCCCTGAATCCCATCTCGTCCAGGAGAGAGTCTATTGTGATAGTCCGACCTACGATCACGTTGGTCTCTATCTTCACGCCGAGCCTCCGCACGTCGTCCACCTCGTGCCGGAGAACCTTCTCCTTAGGCAGACGGAACTCCGGGATGCCGTATTCCAGCACTCCCCCGGCCTTGTGCAGGGCCTCGAATATGGTGACGTCGTAGCCCCACTTGGCAAGGTCGGACGCACAGGCGAGACCCGCCGGGCCGGAGCCGATGATGGCCACCTTGACCCCGTTGGGAGCGGCTTTCCTGAGAGCTGAGGCGCTGTCAGTCCCGCGATGCTCCCTCATATGGTCGGCCACGAACCTCTCCAGCTTGCCTATGGCCACAGGCTCTCCTTTCACGCCGAGTATGCAGCTGCCCTCGCACTGGGTCTCCTGCGGGCATACGCGGCCGCATACCGCCGGCAGGGAGGAATCCTCGGCGATGACATCCGCCGCGAGGGCGACGTCCCCCTCGCGGAGCTTCGCGATAAAATCCGGAATCTTCAGCCCCACCGGGCAGGCCGCGACGCAGCGCGGATTCTTGCAGTGCAGGCAACGGGTCGCCTCAAGCAGGGCTTCCTCCTTGTCGTAGCCGTAGCATACTTCTTCAAAATTCGTCGCACGTACTTTAGGGTCCTGCTCGCGGACCGGCACTCTCGGTATTCTTTCTGCCATCACTTTCCCCTCCCTATTCTGCATTTATGATTGTTGAGCGCCTCCGCCTCCTCTGCCCTGTACTGCCCCTGGCGGCGCATCGCCTCATCGAAATCGACTTCGGCCCCGTTGAACTCCGGCCCTTCCACGCAGGCGAAGCGCGTCTTGCCCCCCACGCTCACGCGGCAGGCCCCGCACATGCCCGTGCCGTCCACCATCAAAGTATTGAGACTCACCGTAATCGGAAGTCCGAGACGGACGGCGGTGAGGGTCGTGAACTTCATCATTATCATCGGGCCTATCGCCACCGCCATCGTATAGCGGCGGCCCTCTTCGGTCACGAGCTTCTCCAGCAGGGCGGTCACCATCCCGTGAAAGCCCTCAGAGCCGTCGTCCGTGCAGATGAAAAGATTGTCGCAGACCGCGGACATCTCCTCCCTGTAGATGAGAAGTTCGCGGGTCTTGGCCCCGATGATCACGTCCACCTTCGCGCCGTGCGAATGCAGCCACTTCGCCTGGGGATAGACGGGAGCAGTCCCCACACCTCCGGCGATGAAAATATAGCTGCTGGCTGAGAGTTCCTCCGCGCTCGCGGATATGAAGTCGGAAGGCCTGCCGAGAGGCCCGGAAACGTCGCTGAAGCTCTCCCCCGGCTCGAAGGACAATATGTCCCGGGTGGAAGCGCCTATACCCTGCGTGACGATGGTCACGCTCCCCTCTTCAGGGTCATAATCACTTATAGTCAGGGGAATCCGCTCACCATTCTCATCGGCACGCACCATCAGGAACTGTCCCGGTGCGGCGGAGCGGGAAAGCAGCGGAGCGGAAACTTTCATCCGACAGATCGTCGGAGTCAGCATCTCTTTAGTCAAAATCTCATACATAAGTGACCAAGTTTCATCATTACCAAAGGTAATCAATCCCCAATAAAGATGCAAGCGTGCGGCATATAAATAAGGACAGCCCGAGCCGTAGCCGGAGCTGTCCTTAAACTTCTTGAAGCCCGATGAGGCTCAGGTTCAGAACACGTAGCGCACGCCAAGAGCGAAACCACCGGCGTGGAATCCCGTATTCCCTACAAGGCCGAAGGTCGGCCTCCAGTCGAGGGAGACGCGGAGAGGGAATGCGATGTACGGCTCAAGGTCGACCTCCGTACCGATCTGTCCGGCAATGCCGAAAGATATTTCGGTGTTGTCACCGTTGTCCCAAAAACCGAGCGTTGCTCCCGGGCCGCCGTAGAAGCTGAAGATGCCGCTCTGGGCGAAACTGAAGTCATAGAGTCCGCTGAGGTAGAAGTCTTTCCCCACAAGACCGAGGTCAGCCTCGAGGAAGTTGGCGCTTCCAAGGTCGTGCTGATATGAGAGTTCAGCACCGTAGCCCAGCCTGAGACCGATTGTACGCGGCTGAGCGGAGAGTGCGGCTCCGAACATCAGCACGGAAAGTACGACGATAATTGCTTTCTTCATAAATATCAGATTTTTAAGTGATTCCTAAAAGATAGTAACGATGAAAATTTATACGATACCCGAGAACCCGAGGAAAGCCATAGCCATGATGCTGACCGTAATCAGCGCTATAGGCAGCCCCCTGAAAGACTTCGGGACGTCGTTGAGGGCAAGATGCTCGCGAAGACCGGCGAAGAGGCACATCGCGAGTCCGTAACCCAATGATGTCGCAAGTGCATAGACGGTGGCCTCGCCCAGATTGAGCAGGTGGGCCGCTCCGCCGAAAGTGAACTCCTTGGTCACCACCGTGATGGCCACGCCGAGCACGGCGCAGTTGGTCGTGATGAGAGGGAGGAAGATGCCGAGCGCCTGATAGAGGGAAGGGCTGATTTTCTTCAGCACAATCTCCACCATCTGCACGAGGGCGGCAATCACGAGAATGAACGAAATCGTCTGCAGGAACTCCAGCCCGAAAGGTACGAGAAGATACTGGTTGAGCAGGTAGGTCACGACCGTGGCTAGAGTGATCACGAAGCACACGGCCCCGGACATGCCCGTGGCGGTGGAGAGCTTGTTGGACACTCCGAGGAACGGACAGATACCCAGGAACTGGGAGAGCAGTACGTTATTGACGAATATCGCCGATATTATGATGAGAACGTATTCCATATCGCAACGCTATTTTTTGGCAAGGAACTTATTGAACAGCACCATCAGATAGCCCAGCACGAGGAAGGCTCCCGGAGCCATCACGAATGCGAGGATACCGTCACCCGGGATGAACTTCCACCCGAATACGGAACCGTTGCCGAGAATCTCACGGATGATTCCGATGACCGTAAGGGACAGGGTGAATCCGATGCCGATGCCCAGACCGTCGCAGGCGGAGTCAATGGCGGAATTCTTGTTGGCGAAAGCCTCCGCACGGCCCAGCACGATGCAGTTGACCACGATAAGAGGTATGAAAAGTCCGAGGGTCTCGTAGACCGCCGGCACATAGGCCTGCATCAGCAGCTGCAGCACCGTCACGAAAGTCGCGATGATGACGATATATGCCGGGATACGCACCTTGTCAGGCACTGCCGGAGCAACGAGGGAGATGGCCACATTGCTGAGTATCAGCACAAACATGGTGGCAAGTCCCATCTCGAGTCCGTTCATCGCGGAAGTGGTGGTCGCAAGTGTCGGGCACATACCCAGCACCAGCGCGAACGTCGGGTTGTCCTTGACAAAACCCTTGGTAATCAGAGAAAGTCTATTGTTCATCGTTCTCCCCTCCTTCATTTGCAGACGCGCCGTCTCCGGACACGGAGGCGAACAGCCTGAGAGCGTTGGCCACCGCGAGAGTATAGGCGCGGGAAGTGATTGTGGATGCGGTGATGGCGTCTATGTCACCCCCGTCCTTCTTTACCAGAAGCTTCTTCTGCGCCGGGTCGAACCCCCTGAACTGGCTCAGGAAAGCTTCATCGTTCTGGCATTTGGCCCCGAGTCCCGGAGTCTCGCTGTGCGAGATGACGGAAGTGTTGCAGACCGTGCCGTCGTTGCAGATGCCGACCATCACGGAGAGCGCGCCGCCGAAACCGCTGACGGAGGATATGACCGCATAGCCGGAAGCCGTCTTGTAATAGGTATAGTCGACTCCGTCGAGCTGCGCCGTGTTTTCGCTCACGTCCCCGCTGAACTCCGGAAGCACCTTGGCGATGGCGTTGTTGGTCTTGGCGAGCTGCGCGGCCTTGACAGGCTCGGCGGTCACGGCGTAGGACACGCCGAGAATCGCGGAGCAGATGAGGCAGACCAGCGTCAGGCAAAGCGCCATATTCTTGAGTGTGGATTGTGCTGCCATATTCTATGCCCTCCCGTATTTTTTCTGATGGAACCAGTTGTTGAGAAGCGGTACGGTGCAGTTCATGATGAGAATCGCGAACGACATACCCTCAGGATATGAGCCGAAGTAGCGTATCATCATCACTATCAAACCTATACCTATACCGTAAACCACTCCTCCAAGCGTACTCATCGGCGAGGTCACGTAGTCGGTGGTCATAAAGCAGGCCCCCAGGATGACACCTCCGGTGAGCAGGTTGAACAGCGGATCCGTGTAAGTGCCGGGGTCGACAAGATAGAATATGCCGGAGATGACGGCAACCGTAGCGAAGATGCTGAGCGGAATCCACGGCTTCACCACCTTGCGGCAAAGCAGATAGACAAATCCGAGAAGCAGGGCTACTGCCGAAATCTCACCGGCGGAACCTCCTATATTGAAGAACATCGTCTTCAGGTAGTCGGTGCCGGCCACGGCCTCGACGCCGCCCTCGGCATATTTCCCGAGAAGAGTCGCGCCGGAGACGGCATCGGTGGAATGGATGAAGCCCTGAGGCACGGTCCAGTCCGTCATATATGTCGGGAAGGAGATGAGCAGGAACACGCGCCCCGCGATGGCAGGGTTGAAGAGGTTCTGCCCTATGCCGCCGAAGGTCATCTTGACCACTCCGATGGCGAACAGAGCCCCGATCACGACCACCCACCAGGGCGTGGTGACAGGCAGGTTCATAGCCAGCAGCAGTCCGGTAACCACGGCCGAAAGGTCGGAGACGGTGGAAGGACGCTTGAGCAGCCACTTGGTGACGGCCCATTCGGTCAGCACGCAGGCGGCCACGCTGACCGCCAGCACAAGAATCTCGGACCAGCCGTAGAACACCACGGACACGAGAACCGCAGGCAGCAGCGCGATGACCACGTCCCGCATAATAGAGCGGGTGGAGACGTCGGCGTGTACGTGCGGAGATGGAGAAACGAGATATTTGTCCATATTATTCATCTACTTTTTGGCGGCTTCCGATGCAGCCTTAGCTGCGGCGGCTCTCCCGCGGATAATTCCCATAATCTGACCCTTGGCCTGACGGATGTTGTCGAGCAGAGGGATATTTGCCGGGCAGCTGTACAGACAGCAGCCGCACTCTATGCAGTCCTGAACGGCATTTCTCTCGAGAGAGTCGGTATCGCCGGCCTTGTAGAGCCTGTTGAGCAGGAAAGGCTCAAGCCCCATAGGGCAGGCGTCGCTGCACCTGCCGCAGCGGATACAGTGGCTCTCAGCCTTGCGGCGCGTGGCCGCTTCGCTCAGATACAGTATGGAGGACGAACCCTTGACGGTCGCGGCATCGGCATTGCTGATGGCCTTGCCCATCATAGGCCCGCCGCTGATGAGCTTCGCCGCCCCTTCCGGAACGCCTCCGGCCTGCTCGATTATATAGGAGAGAGGAGTACCGATGCGGAAGAGATAATTGTGCTGCTTCTCCACAGGGAGGCAGTCTCCGGTGACGGTAAGCGTATTGGTGACGAGCGGACGGTTCTTCTGCACCGCCTCATAGACGGCAAGGGCTGTGGCCACATTCTGCACCACTGCCCCCGCATCGATAGGCAGGCAGCCGGACTTCACCTGACGGTGCAGCACGGCGTCAATCAACTGCTTCTCTCCGCCCTGCGGGTAGCGTTTCTTGAGGGCAGACACCTCCATATCCGCGTACCCGAGTTCCGCAACGGCTTTGCTCAGAGCCTCGATGGCCTCGGGCTTGTTTTCCTCGACGCCTATCACGCAGCGGCATCCGAGGACCTTCTGCATTATCGCAGCCCCGACCACTATCTCCTTCGGGCGCTCGACCATAATGCGGAAGTCGCTCGTAAGATACGGCTCACATTCGGCGCCGTTGATAATCAGGCACTCCGCGGTCTTGCCGGGAGCGGGATTGAGCTTGACGTGGGTCGGGAAAGTCGCGCCTCCCAGTCCCACAACTCCGCAGGCCTTGATGCGTTCGAGTATCGCGGTCCTGTCGTCCGGTATCCCGGTGATGAGGGTGTCCGAAAGGTCAATGCCCTCCGCCCACTCGTCGCCCTCGACCGCAATCTCGATGTGCGTCACCATATTGCCGGCGAGGTCCTTGCGCGGGGCTATCGACTTGACCGTGCCGGACACCGGAGAATGTACGAAAGCGGAGATGAATCCGCCCGGCTCCGCAATGACCTGTCCGGCCTTGAGGCTGTCCCCGACCGCGACCACCGGCTTGGCGGGAGCGCCGAGATGCTGTGCCATAGACACGTAGACCGTAGCCGGAAGAGGGAGGACCTCAATGGCACAGTTCCGTGATATCTTATTGTCGTGCGGATGGACTCCGCCGATGGAAAAAGTCAGCTTGCTACTCATTTGTAACCTCCTTCTTTGCTTCCGCCTGAGCCTCGGACGGCTGCGGGGCAGGTTTCGGCTCCACCTTCTTCGGAGTGAAGTTCACCACGTGAATCGCTCCGGTCGGACACTCGAAATAGCACTGTCCGCAGGCCTTGCACTTGTTGAAATCTATGTAACTGAGGTTGTCGGCGATGGTGATCGCGTCGAATTTGCACACCTTGGCGCACTTGCCGCAGCCTATGCAGGCGACGGCGCAGGCCTTGCGGGCGACTCCGCCCTTGTCCTTGTTGACGCAGGAGACGAAGACGCGACGGTCGTTCTTAGGGGTGGTGCCGGCGTTACGGAGCTCGATGATGTGTTTCGGACAGGCCTTCACGCACGCGCCGCAGGCGGTACAGAGGGTCTCGTCCACCACAGGGAGTCCGGTCTCCGGATCCATCGAAAGCGCACCGAACTTGCAGGCCTCCACACAGTCTCCACAGCCCAGACAGCCGTATGAGCAGCCCGTGTCGCCGCTGTAGAGAGCAGCCTTGACCCGACAGGAGGCAGCCCCGTCGTAGACATTGGTCCGGGGACGGGCGGAGCAGCTGCCGTTGCAGCGCACCACAGCCACCTGCCTTGCCTTCTCCTTGACTTCGTAACCGAGGATCGCGGCCACCTTCTTCATCACCTCGTTGCCGCCCACCGGGCAGTAGTTGTTGTCGAGGTCAGAAGCCTTGACGGCGGCATCCGCAAAGGCCCTGCAGCCCGCGAAACCGCAGCCGCCGCAGTTGGCGCCCGGCATCACCTTCTCCACTTCATCAATCCGCGGATCCTCCTCGACCCTGAACTTCTTCGCCACCCAGAAGAGGACGAGAGCAAGCAGCAGGCCGAGCACCGTGAGAATCACGACGGTCAGGATTACAGTGTTTGTCATTATTTCTTGATGTTAAAAATATATTCGTTCCTAAGTCTTCCGCGCAGCAGCCACAGCAGCGCATACCACAATGCGACAGCTCCTATCGCACACAGCCCGGAAACCGGCTCGGAGGCCCCGGCAGCGTCGGACGCAAGCAGGGTCACCACAAGCACAAGCAGCGGAATCACATACGCGAGCCAGACGGCCTTGTGCCCCATCGACGCCTTCAGCACCACTTCCACTTCGTCCCCGACGCAGTAGTTGTCCCAACCCCGCGTCGGAAGCTGGACGGCCTTGGTCTTGGCACTGCCCAGACCGCACATCCCCCGCGCGTGGCAGGAGCCGCACGCCGACTCGGAGATTATCTCCACAGTCGTCTGCTCGGGCGTAATTTCCACAATCCGTCCGCGATGTGATATTTCGCCGTTATTCGAATTCATCGTTCATTGCGGAGTTCATTGCGGAATCTATGTTCATCGCCGATTCTATCGAGACGGCCCTCATATCGAGAGTGTCGTCCACTTCGACGAAGCGGAGCTGTTCGCCCCTGTACCGCATATCTATATCCCTCGTCTCGCCGTTTCTGTGCTTGGCGATGATGATCTGCGTCTTTTCCTTGTCGCCTTCGTTCTCGCTCAAGCCGATGTAGTCCGGGCGGTGGATGAAGATGACCATGTCGGCGTCCTGCTCGATGGACCCGGACTCGCGCAGGTCGGAAAGCTGAGGCTTGCCACCCGAACCCTGACGCTGCACGGCGTTGCGGGAGAGCTGGGAAAGCGCTATGATAGGCACGTTCAGCTCCTTGGCCGTGGCCTTGAGTGTACGGGAAATCGCGGCGACCTCCTGCTCGCGCAAGCCCTTCAGCTCCGCAGGACCCTGCATAAGCTGCAGGTAGTCGATGATGATCAGACGCACGCCCTTGTTCTTCACGAGGCTCTTGGCCTTGGTGCGGAACTCCATCAGAGGCAGGCTCGGAGTGTCGTCGATATAGAGAGGGGCTTTCGAAAGGGCCCTGAGTTTGCTTTCCAGCTGCTGCCACTCGTATTCCTCAAGCTTGACTCCGCCCTTTATCTTGTCCGGATGCAGACCGGACTCCGAGGTGATGAGACGATTGGCCAGCTGTATCGCGGCCATTTCAAGCGAGAAGAACGCGACCGGCATATGATGGTCCACAGCCGCGTTGCGGGCGATGTTAAGAGAGAATGCCGTCTTGCCGACGGATGGGCGGGCCGCAAGGATGATCAGATCCGAGGGCTGCCAGCCCATAGTGACCGTATCCAGACTCAAAAAGCCCGACGGCACGCCGCTGAGGCCGTTGCCGCTCTGCTTTTCCTGGATGCTGTCCATCGCCGTATTGATCAGGCTGCCTATATCCTGCACCTCCTTGCGGACATTGCTCTGGATGGCGTCGTATATCCGCGTCTGCGCAGTGTCGATAAGGTCATCGACCTTGATGGAGTCGTTGTAGGAGTCACGCAGGATGTCGTAGGAAGCGGTGATCAGGTCACGCTGTATGGTCTTCTGCTTGAGTATCTTGATATAATACTCGATATGCGCCGCCGAACCCACCTTCTCGGAAAGGTTCGCCAGCACCACCGCTCCGCCGACCGTCTCCAGATTGGAGAGCTGTCTGAGCTTCGCGGTGACGGTGATGATGTCCACCGAGGTATGCTCGGCCACGAGGGATGCCATCGCCTCGAATATCATCCTGTGCTTGGGGTCGTAGAAACAGGATGCGGTAAGATCCTCCAACGCCTGGTCCACACATTCCGGCTCAAGCAGCATAGCTCCGAGGACGGCCTCTTCAACATCAAGAGCCTGAGGCGGCTTATTGCCTATCTCAAGCCCTATCTTGTCCAGATCGACCGCCTGTTCCTTTCTGCGCACGCCGCCCGACTTCTGCGATGGCATAGATTCGTAGGCTTGTTAAATGTCCGGATTGACGATGATGCGCCCGCAATGCTCGCAGATGACGAGCTTCTTGCCGGATGCGATATCTATCAGACGCTGAGGGGTTATCGTGTGGAAACAGCCTCCGCAGGCGTCGCCGTACGTCCCGTCGTCGTTCTTCGGGAAGAGGGAGACTACCGCGAGGTGGTTGTGGGTGCTGTTGCGGATGCGCTCGTATGCGCTGAGCGTCCTCTCGTCGAGCTTGGAGGTGAACTCCTCGCGCTTCTTCTTGAGGGCGGCCTCCTCCTTGGCGGTGGATTCCACGATGGAGGAGAGCTCCTCCTTCTTGGACTCGAGGTCTCCCTCCCGTATGGTGATACGGTCGCTGATGCGGTCCAGGTCGGCCTTCTTCTCTTCGATGGCATCCTTGGCCTCGTTGATGTTCTTCTCCGCTATGGCCCGCAGAAGCCCTTGATTCTCAAGCTCTTTGTTGATAGAGTCGAACTCACGGCTGTTGGAGATATTTCCGAGCTGGGAGCGGTATTTCTCAATCTCCGCGTCAAACTCGACAATCTCCTGCTTGGAGGCGGCTATGTTCTGATTGTAGCCGTCGATAAGCTGCTCGACACGGGCATATTTGGCTTTGAGAGACTCCACTTCCCCTTCGAGCGAGGAGACTTCTTCCGGGAGCTCGCCGCGGAGCTGGACAAGCCTGTCGATGTCATTGTCCGCAGCCTGGAGTGCGTAAAGCGTCCTGAGCTTCTCCTGAGCGCCCTGTTCGCTCTCGGCAAAGTTCTTCTGCAGGGACACGAAGGTCTCGCGTTCGTCGATCGGAGTCTGTACTTTCGTTGTTTTCTTGGTGGTTGCCATATTCAGTCATTCTTAAAAAACAATTTGGCACTTTTGCTTGTCTTTTTGCCCTTTATCCACAAAAATCCCCCGCAAAACCTTACCAACTTATTTTTATACCATTACACTATGCAAGGCGCAAAGTTAGGAAATCTTTTGCTTTTATTCAATCAAAGGCCATTCTTTATCTCGACAAGTTGCGCCCTGATGGCCTTGAGCGAGGAGAGCACCCTCACCTTCGCCCCGACCGTGTCCCTGTCCGCCGCCAGCTGCCTTGCGGCCCCGTCCAGAGAGAGTCCCTTCTCCTTGACGAGATGGTGTATCTGATGGAAGGTCTCGAGGTCGGCGGGCGAGAAGAGCCTGTTGCCCTTCGCGTTGCGGCGCGGGCGTATGAACTTCGGGAAGCTGTCGGACCAGTACCTCACGAGCGAGACCGACTCCCCTATGGCCCGGGCCACTTCTCCGATGGTGTAAACGATCTTTTCCATATTGCGGGGCGGATTGCTCAGTCCATTGACTGCTTGGTGTTGACGGACATATATAACATATTGGAGTATTCGTACGGAGTCACCGAGGCGAAGATGTAATTGACCGGGTCGAGAAACCTGTCCCCGAGTCGGATTTCGTAGTGGAGATGCGGGGCGAAGGCCTTGCCGGACATCCCGGCGGTCCCTATCTTCTGTGCAGCCGAGACACTCTGCCCGGCGCGCACGGATACTGATTCCAGATGCGCATAGACGGTGACGTATCCGCCTTCGTGAAGAAGTTCCACGGTCTTGCCGAGCTTCTTGGAAGTCGACACCCGGCTCACCTTGCCGTCGGCCGGCGCATATACCGGCGTGCCGCTGGTGACGATGAAGTCCAGCCCTTCGTGATAGACGTACGCCTTATAGAAAGGATCCATCTTCCGACCCGTGGAAGCCCCTATCTGCGAATAGGTTATGTCCCTGACGGGAAGAGCCATAGGCGGCATCACGAAGTCCTTGGAGGCGAGAGTCCTGAAAATCTTCCCGAAACCCTCGTCCACGTCCGACGCCTTGGAGAGGAGCCTGTCGGCCTTGCCCCTCGTATAGTTCGCAATCATCGCATCCGGCACGGTCCCGCTCTCGAACATAAAGTCGAGCCCGGACATCGGGTCCGCGTTAGGGGCGTTGGCGTGGAAGGTCGTCTCGTATATCTCGTTGTCCTTGTGCTGCAGACTGGCGATACCGTCCCGGAGGAGTTCCTCCTTCGGCGCAAGAGTCGGGTAAAGCCTCTCGTACATCTTTATCTCGCGTCCCAGCTCCCGCTCCACGTCCGTCCTCCAGAAGATGGCGAACACGCAGTAAGCCAGCACCGCAAGCGTCAGCGTGACAAGCAGGAAGCCCAGCGTCATAAGCAGCACGCGGCCGATGTTGGTGCGCACCTTCCCGAAACGGAAATTCTTCGGGTCGAATTCCAGAGCCTTCTTACTCATCGGTCTTCCTCCCCCGACGGA
The DNA here is from genome assembly GCA_963643135.1 of Alloprevotella sp. Taxonomy (GTDB): domain Bacteria; phylum Bacteroidota; class Bacteroidia; order Bacteroidales; family UBA932; genus Cryptobacteroides. The sequence continues at coordinate 34,915 of CAVIJA010000012.1, forward strand.
GCAGCTCCATCGTACTCTTCGTCACCGTCTGGGACCTGTCCCGCTCTATCATCGCGCGGTATTCGTCCTCCGGCATATTGATGTCAAGATAGTTCATCGGATTCACCCGGCCCCCGCGGTAGATCACCTCGTAGTGCAGATGCGAACCGGTGGATTTGCCCGTGTTGCCGACCGTGCCTATGCGGTCGCCCCGGCGCAGCTTCATCCCGGGACTCACTTCTATGGTGTTGAGATGGGCATAGCGTGTCTTGTAGCCGTAGCCGTGGTCGACGACGATTTCGTTGCCGTAGCCCCAGAGGTGCATCCCGGTCATCTCCACCACCCCGTCGCCGGTAACATAGACAGGCGTGCCGGTCTTGGTCGCGAAATCCTGGCCGCCGTGCCGCTCCCCGCCCCCATAGACCGGGTCGATGCGGTAACCGAAACCGCTCGACAGCCTGAACTCCCCCTTCACCGGAAGGATAGGAGGCACGTTGGGCACGCAGGATATCATATCGCCGGCCTGTCGGGACAGCTGCCCCACCTCGTCGAGAGCCTTGCTCCTGACATAAGTCCTCTTCGTGAGGTCGTCCAGACGGCGTACGGTCCGCCGCAGGTGCGAATTGGCCCCGAGACGGTCAAGCTCCGCGTAGCGGTTGACTCCCTCCATCCCGGAATTGCGCACCGCATCCGGAATCGGATTGAGACCGTAGATGGCACGGTACACGTCATCGTCCCGCTGCTCTATGCCCGTGAGGGTCTGTTCGAAGACGTCCAGCCGCCTGTCGAGCTGGTTCATCCTGGTCTCCCACTCGGCGTGCCTGCGCTTGAGCGAGGATGTCCTGGGGAGTTCGAGATGCAGTACGGAGAGATATACCCAGAAATATGTCACGACAAGGGCGAGCGCCACCGCTACAAGCAGCGTCACCCTTATCTGTCTGAGATATTTGGGCTCGTCAAGAGCCTCATACATCAGAGTTTCCGGATTGAAGACGTATTTAGGCATCGGGTGCAAAGATACTGATTTTTTATCTACCCCGTTTCCCGCCGGAGCGAACTTTCGTGCCGAATGCGCGGGCCGGATTCTTGCCATTGGAATTTTTATTGGTTATTTTTGCAGTTTGTTTGATATTTTGCACTATTATGACTTCTAAGGAAATAAGACAGAGATTTCTCGATTTCTTCGCATCCAAGGGACACACCGTCGTACCTTCGGCCCCGATGGTGGTCAAGAATGACCCGACGCTGATGTTCACCAACGCCGGTATGAACCAGTTCAAGGACATCTTCCTCGGCAACGCCACCGCGCCTTACCCGCGTGCGACGGACTCGCAGAAATGCCTGAGAGTGAGCGGAAAGCACAACGACCTCGAAGAAGTGGGACACGACACGTACCACCACACGATGTTCGAGATGCTGGGCAACTGGAGTTTCGGCGACTACTTCAAGAACGAGGCCATAGACTGGGCCTGGGAACTCCTGACGGAAGTCTATAAAATCGACGGCAGCCTGCTGTACGCGACCGTCTTCGAAGGCTGCGCGGAGGACGGTACGACCCTGGACACCGAGGCGCGCGAAGCCTGGCTCAAGCATCTTCCGGAGGATCACATTCTGCTCGGCAACAAGCACGACAACTTCTGGGAAATGGGCGACACCGGTCCCTGCGGCCCTTGCTCCGAGATACATATAGATATACGCACTCCTGAAGAGAAGGCCGCGACGGGGCTGAGCGGACGCGAGCTGGTCAACAAGTCCGACCCTCACGTGATAGAGATATGGAATCTCGTCTTTATGCAGTACCAGAGGATGTCCGACGGGCATCTGGAAAGCCTCCCCGCAAAGAACATCGACACCGGAATGGGATTCGAGAGGCTCTGCTGCGTACTCCAGGGCAAACACAGCAACTACGACACCGACATATTCACCGGACTTCTCGGCAGAATCGGAGAAATCTCCGGCCACCGCTACGGCGAGAGCGAGCGGACTGACGTGGCTATGAGAGTGATAGCCGACCACATAAGGGCCATCGGGTTCAGCATCGCCGACGGGCAGCTCCCGTCCAATGTCAAGGCGGGCTATGTCATCAGGCGCATCCTCAGACGTGCGGTACGCTACGGCTACACCTTCCTCGGGCTGACGGAGCCGTTCCTCTGCAGGCTCGTGCAGCAGCTCGTGGACGATATGGGCGAAGCCTATCCGGAAATCGCGAAGCAGCAGAAATTCATCGAGAACGTCATCCGCGAGGAGGAACTCGCATTCCTGCGCACCCTCGACAGGGGCATCAAGCTCATGGACGAATGCATAGCGCGCTCCGCGGAGAGCCGCCGCATCGCCGGTGAGGACGCGTTCAAGCTCTACGACACCTACGGCTTCCCTATCGACCTGACGGAACTCATCGCCGGCGAGAACGGATGCAGCGTGGATATGGAAGGCTTCAACAGGGAGCTTCAGAAGCAGAAGGAGAGGGCGCGCAACGCCACCGCCAACAGCTTCGGGGACTGGACGGAATACCACCAGGGCGAGAACGTGGAGTTCACGGGCTACGACAGCCTCAGCACCGAAGGGGCGCTGCTGCTGAAGCAGAGGACCGTGGTACAGAAAAACAAGGAGATGCTCCAGCTCGTATTCGACCGCACGCCGTTCTACGGAGAGATGGGAGGCGAGGTCGGAGACACGGGATACCTCATCTCCGAAGACGGCGAGAAGCTGAAGATACTCAATACCATAAAGGAAAACGACCTCACGATACACATAGCGGAGAGGCTGCCGCAGAACTGCAGCGGAAAGTTCACCCTCGAGGTGGATGCCGAGCGCAGACGCAGAATCGCCGCCAACCACAGCTGCACCCACCTGCTCGACAGGGCCTTGAGGGAAATCCTCGGCACGCACGTGGAGCAGAAGGGTTCATTCGTGTGCGACCGCAATTTCCGCTTCGACTTCTCCCACTTCGAGAAGCTCAGCGAGGAGCAGGTCTCCAAGGTGGAGCGCCGCGTCAACCAGCTCATCAGGGAGAACCTGCCGCTGGAGGAGAAGCGTGACGCGACTATGGCCGAGGCTCAGGCTATGGGCGCCATAGCCCTATTCGGAGAGAAATACGGAGACAAGGTGCGCGTGGTGAAGTTCGGTCCGAGCGTGGAACTCTGCGGAGGATGCCACACGAGCGCGAGCGGCAACATCGGATTTTTCAAGATACTTTCCGAGACTGCGATAGCCGCGGGAATCCGCCGCATCGAGGCCGTCACCGGGGAGGCCGCCGAAGACTACGTGTACGGCGTTCAGGAAGTCCTCCGGACGGCGCGCTCGTTCTTCAACAACGTGCCGGACCTCGCGGGAGCGATAAAGCACCTCATCGAAGACAATACCCTCTTCAAGAAGCAGGCGGAGGAGTTCGCAAAGCAGAAGGCCGCACAGCTGGCCGACCTGCTCGCCAAGAAAGCGAAGGAGGTCGGAGGCGTCAAGCTGATAGTGGCGACCCACGTCTCCGAGAACGGAGCCGACCCGACTATGCTGCGCAACGCCGCCTGCGCCCTCCAGAAGGAACTCAAGGGCACGGCCCTCGTCGCCGCGTTCGAGTTTGACGGGAAGCCTCAGCTGCTGCTGATGTATTCCGACGACCTCGTGGCGCAGGGACGCAATGCCGGCAAGGACATACGCGAAGCCGCCAAGCTCATCCAGGGAGGCGGCGGCGGACAGGCGGGCATCGCATCCGCCGGTGGCAAAAACGCCTCCGGACTCAAGGAAGCCCTCGACATCCTCGTGAAGACGGCCACGGCACAATAGCTGACAGGAGATGAAGAGACTCGACCGCTTCATATTGAAGTCCTTCCTGGGACCGCTGGTAGCGATCCTGCTGGTCGTGGTCTTCGTACTTCTGCTTCAGTTTCTCTGGCTCTATATCGATGAGCTTGTAGGCAAGGGTCTGGGACTCAGGGTGATACTTGAATTCCTGATGTGGGGGGCCTGCACCATTCTGCCGCAGGCCATGCCTCTCGCCACCCTGCTCGCCTCGATGATGGTCGTGGGTCAGATGGCCGAGAACAACGAACTGCTCGCGATCAAGGCCGCCGGAGTGTCATTCTCCCGCATCATAGCCCCGCTGACCGCCGCCTCGCTCGTGATAGCGGTCGGGGCGTTCTTTGTCGGCGACAGGCTTGTCCCATTGGCTTTCAACGAGATATACACTCTCCGCGACGATATAGGCAAGACCAAGAACGAGATCAAGATACCGTCGGGGACGTTCTATGACGGCATAGACGACTATGTCCTCCGCGTCAACGAACAGGACAAGCGGACGGGGATGCTCTATGGCGTGATGGTATATGACCACACGGCGGGCAAGGGCAATATCGCTCTGACCATCGCGGACTCCGCCCTCATCAAGATGTCGCGGGGGAAGGACTATCTGACCTTCACGATGTTCAACGGCTCCAACTATCAGGAAAGCAACACTCTGCGCTATTCCGACACGAGCCTCACGCTGCAGAGGGTCAATTTCGCCAGGCAGGACATCATCGTGCCGCTGTCCAACTACAAGTTCGAGAAATCGGACTCCAGCCGTTTCGGTGACCAGGCCAGGGCGATGAGCATCAAGCTGTTGAGACATCAGAGCGACTCGCTGCACAATTTCGTGGATTCGGTGAGCCGGGTCCACTATGCGTCCATCCGGAGGATGAAGCCGTTTCAGGAGAGCGCGCAGCTCGACACCGCCTTGCGCAATCCGGACAGGGCCGAATTCGCCTATGAAGGCTTCGGACAGTGGAAGAGCATCGACGACAAGGCCATCGCCTACAGGGAGGCCTCCGAGAGGGCCAGCCGCCACAATTCCGAACTCAACGGTCTGAAATTCGACACCTACGAGCAGAACTACTATATCCGCCACACGGATATCGAACTGCTCAAGAAGTTCGCACAGGCCCTCGCCTGCTTCATACTCTTCTTTATCGGAGCGCCGCTCGGCTCGCTCATCCGCAAGGGCGGACTCGGCACGAGCGCCATCATCTCCGTACTCTTCTTCGTGCTGTATTGGGTGGTGGACATCTCCGGCACCAAACTGGCCAGGGACGGGGCCATCGACGCAAGCACCGGCGCCTTCATCTCGGCATACGTACTTATACCTATAGGAGCTTTCCTGACCTGGAAGGCGATAAATGACTCTGAGCTTTTCAATTTGGACCAGTTCAAAATCTGGAGGAGAAAGGTCGCAAGCCGCATATCCGGCTTCTTCCGGCCTGTCCGTATCGTGTATATGGGCACTCCCGAATTCGCAGTGGCGCCGCTCGACAATCTCATCCGCCACAAGTACAAGGTAGTCGGAATAGTGACAGTCCCGGACAAGCCGAGCGGGCGAGGCCTCAAGCTGAACGAGAGCGCGGTGAAGCGCTATGCGACGGAGCACGGACTGCCCGTGCTGCAGCCCGCCAGACTCAAGGATCCCGAATTTCTCGAGGCCCTGCGCTCGTGGAAGCCTGACCTGATAGTGGTCGTGGCCTTCCGCATGCTGCCGGAAGAAGTGTGGTCGATGCCGCGTCTGGGCACCATCAACCTCCACGCCGCCCTGCTGCCTCAATACCGTGGCGCAGCTCCTATCAACTGGGCCGTAATCAACGGCGAGAAGCTGACCGGAGTGACCACCTTTATGATAGACAAGGACATAGACACAGGAGGCATACTTATGCGCCAGGAGTGCAGAATCGAGCCGGACGACACCGCCGGGGACATTCACGACAAGCTGATGGCGATAGGGTCCAACCTCGTGGTCCAGACCGTGGAGGGGCTAATACAGCACAATCTCGAAATGCGCGTCCAGCGCTCCTTCATCCAGGGATCGGAAGTGCTGAAACCTGCGCCTAAGCTCACCCGCGAGACCTGCCGCATAGACTGGACGGAGAGCAGCGAGCATATCTGCAATCTCGTCCGCGGCCTCAGTCCGTACCCGACGGCTTTCACCGAAATCGCTGAGGAGGGCGGCGAAGCGCAGACGCTGAAAATCCATAAGGCCGAGAAACTCGACCTGCACGGCAAGCCGGGAGAGATTCTCTCCGACGGCAAGACCTATCTTGCCGTAGCGACCGCGGACGGGGCCGTCTCCATCAGGGAGATGCAGCTCGCAGGCAAGAAGAGGATGGATGTCAGGACCTTCCTTCTCGGATTCAGAAACCCGGAAAAATACCATATATGTTGAAGAAAATCCGAATCTGCCTCGCAGCCATTTTCCTGGTGGGAATAACGTTGCTCTTTGTCGGTTACGGCCGGCAATGGTGGGGATGGATGGCCAAGCTCCAGTTTCTCCCGTCCTGCCTCGCGCTCAATCTGCCGGCAGTCATCGGCATAGCTCTGCTGACATTCGTCTTCGGGCGCATCTACTGCTCGGTCATCTGCCCGATGGGGGTGTTTCAGGATGTGGTCTTCGCTCTCAGGAGACGCCTCACTCCCAAAGGCAGGAAAAACAGGGGCGGATTTGTCCGCGAACACCGCATCGTGCGCTACGGAGTGTTCGCGGCGGCGATCGTGAGCGCCGTGGCGTTCAGCCAGCTGCTGCTCAGCCTGCTTGCACCGTACAGCGCCTACGGACGTATAGTGCGCAGCATCGCGGGACTTGCCGAGGGCCAGAGTCCGGCCCCTGCCCTGCTGGTCACCGCCGGGACGACGCTCGTCGTGATAGCGGCCTGCGCCGCGATTTGGGGACGCGAATACTGCAACACGATCTGCCCCGTCGGCACGGAACTGAGCCTGCTGTCCAGATTCTCCCTTTTCCGCATCACGATTGACGAAGAGCGCTGCGTATCCTGCCGCCGCTGCGAGAAGGGCTGCAAGGCTCACTGCATAGACATCGACCACAAGAGCATCGACCATAGCCGCTGCGTGGACTGCTTCGACTGCATCGGCAGCTGCGCCAGAGGCGGGATAAGCTACAGATTCGCAGGGCTTCCGAAAAGGAACGCCCCGAAAGAGGACACCGTGGACAAAGGGCGCAGGGCGTTTATGACCACGGCGGCGCTAGTCGGAGGAGGACTCGTCCTCAAGGCTCAGAACAAGAAGCTTGACGGCGGACTCGCGGAGGTGCTTGACAAGACCTCCCCTTCACGCAGCGAAAGGCTCGTGCCGTTCGGGGCCAGAGGCGTACGGGACTTCTACGACCGCTGCACGGCCTGCCAGCTCTGCGTGAGCAACTGCCCCAACGGAGTGCTCCGCCCGTCCACCGACATAGAGCATTTCCTCCAGCCGCAGATGGGCTATGAAAACGGGTGGTGCCGGCCTGAATGTACGGCCTGCAGCCAGCTCTGCCCGGCGGGAGCCATACTCCCGATATCCACAGAGGAGAAGCTCTCACACAAGATAGGCACGGCCAAGGTCAATCTCTCGCTCTGCCTCGCCGCCAAGGGAGAGGCGGGCTGCGGCAACTGCGCGCGCCACTGCCCGGTTGGAGCCGTGAGGATGGTAAGGAGCGAGGGCTACTCCCACAGCATCCCGACGGTGGCCGAAGAGCAGTGCATAGGCTGCGGGGCCTGCGAAAACCTCTGCCCGTCCAGACCGCTCAGCGCTATCACGGTCGACGGGATTTCCGTTCACATCAAGAAGCAGTTTTAGTAATTTCTTACTTAAAGAATCCGACCTATGGACAGAAGAGAATTTCTGAAGACGGCAGGGCTTGGCGCAGTGGCGGCAGGAGTCGTCGCCTGCGCTCCGAAAGCTCTGAAAGAAGACGAAGGCAAGACCGCAGCCAAAGAGCTCAAAGGCACTGTACCTCAGTACTTTCCGGGGATAGGACTGCTGGGCTACGGCTGTATGCGCTGGCCAATGACGCAGGGAGAGGACGGGAAGCGTCACATCGACCAGGACGAGGTCAACCGTCTGGTCGACTTCGCGCTCGAACACGGGGTCAACTATTTCGACACCTCTCCGGTCTATCTGGAGGGGGACAGCGAGAGGGCCACGGCCCAGGCGCTCAACCGCCATCCGCGCGAGAAGTGGCTGCTCGCCACCAAACTGTCCAATTTCTCCGACTTCAGCTACGACAATTCCGTCAAGATGTACCGCAAGTCGCTGGAGATATTCCGGACAGACCATATAGACTACTATCTGCTGCACAGTCTGAGCGGAGGCGAAGACTTCGAGCGGCGCTTCGGAAGCACGGGGATAATGGACTTCCTGCTCAAGGAGAAGGCCGCCGGACACATACGGCATCTGGGGTTCTCCTTCCACGGCAACCAGCCCGGATTCGACGAGATGATGGCCCTGCACGACAGCGGGAAGTACCGCTGGGACTTCGTGCAGATACAGATGAACTACGTCGACTGGACTCACGCCGGCGGGCGCAACACCAATGCCGAATACCTCTACTCCGAGCTTGACCGCAGGGGGATTCCTATAGTGATAATGGAGCCGCTGCGCGGCGGAAGGCTCGCCGATATGCCGGCCGGCACCGCCGATATGCTCAAGGCCCGCGAACCCGACAGGACCCTCGCCTCCTGGGCGTTCAGATTTGTCGGAAGTTTCCCGAGGGTGCAGGTGGTGCTGAGCGGAATGACCTATATGGAGCATCTCCGAGACAATCTGGGCACATATCTCGATTTCAAGAGCCTCAGCGATGAGGAGAAGGCGTTCCTCGAAGAGGTCGCCGACCGTCTGGAGAACTACCCTCTCGTGCGCTGCACGGGCTGCCAGTACTGTATGCCTTGCCCTTACGGGATAGACATCCCGGGCATCTTCCGCTTCTACAACGACAATGTCAATGCCGGCACCTACGTGGTCAGCAGAGAACAGAAGGACTACTCAAAGACGCGCCGCCGCTATCTGCTCGCCTACGACAAGGCCATCCCTACAGTGCGTCAGGCCGACCACTGCATCGCCTGCGGCAAATGCGTGAAAGCCTGCCCGCAGCATATAGCTATTCCTCGCGAGCTGCGGCGCATAGACCTTTATATCGAGAGTCTCAAGCGGGAGACACTATAACCCTAGAAACCCTAAAAACTCTAGAAACTGTAGCCCAGACCGAAAGTCAGCGTCCCTCCGAGAGTATCTGAGGCAAGAAGATAAGCGGCATTGAGTTCAACTCCCGCGAACTTCACTCCGATTCCGGCGGAAGCGAATGACGGAAGTCCCAGATCTTCAGTCCCATAGTGATAGCCGGCACGCAGGAAAGCGATGTCGGCTATGCCGTATTCCGCACCAAGGGCGGCACCGAACGCTCCCTCCATCAGATAATCAGCTTCGGTGCTCAGCGTCAGGCTTCCCGCAGAATAAGCGGCTCCTGCCCGAACATAGGCAGGCATAGCATAAGAGTCGCCGCCATAGCTGATCGACGTGCCGAGATTGCATAGCGCAAGGGCCGCATTGAGGCCGTTCTGACTGTACATTACCGAAATATCCCCTCCGAAAGCAGTTCCGGACAGGTTCGGGCCTATCGAGGAGCTGAGAAACTTGCCGCTCACTCCGACCGAAACGACATCTGTCAGCAGATAAGAGACAGCCGCCCGGGCAACGATATCCTTGGGAGAGAAGCTTCCCGTCACCGCTCCGTTGGCATTGGTGATATTCATCGCATTGTCGGCAAGATATGATCCCGACACGCCGACTCTCACCCTCTGTCCGGTACGGAAGAAAGCTCCGAGACTGACCACCTTGCTGTCTGCGGCATCCGGCGCCCACATCCCGTAGGAAGAGGCTATGGCAAAAGTCTTTGAGGAGAACGACATCGCCGAGGCATTGTCGGCTGAGGCGAACGCCGTTGCTTCCCGCGCGATGTTGCTGCCGGCGACTGATGACGCTGCCGGATCCGACGGGACGAAAAGCGACGGCATACTTTGGGCGTGGGCCGCAAGCAGCGTCACCGCCGATATGAAGATTGTCGAAACTATCTTTTTCATACTACGATACTATTGTTTTACTACTGAATACGTTGCATCTATCTCTCCGCTCTTTATCGACACATAGTACACTCCTCCCGGGAGGCCTTGCATATCGAGTGCAAGCGGCGCGAAAGGATCCACGATGCAGCCCTCGGAGCTCAGCACTACCGCGCCGGCCTTGTTGGAGACGGTGATGTCCGCCGTCTGTACGGCAGGGGTGCGTATGTAGAGATTGGTCTTGACAGGGTTAGGATAGATGTCCACCGGGAGGGAACCGTTCCTCACGAGTACGGAGAGAGTCTGCGTCACCTTCTCTCCGCGTGCATCCGAGGCACTCACCTCAAGAGCCGCAGTGCCGTAGGATTTGGCCGTCAGCGTAAGGGATGAACCGTTCAGATGTGTGCTGACGGTCGAACTGCCGCCGGAGAGAATCTTGACGGTATATGACAGAGTTTCTCCGTCCACATCGCTGAAATAGTCGGAGAGGACAAGAGAAGAAGTTTCGTTGTACGCGCCGAAGACGATATTCTCTATGTCCTTGGAAGCTGTCGGAGCATTGTTCTTCAGCACAGTGCAGGTGATCGGAGTCTCGATGGTGTCGTATCCGTCGGTAACATAGAGTATGCCGCTGTAACTGCTGCCCTCCTCTGCCTTCAGCGCATCTATGGTGACTGTGACGACACCCTCCGAAAGGGCCGCTGAAGCCCCGGAGAGTCCGCCGCTAAGGGAGCAGCTCAGGCTGTGCCCGTCAGGGTCTTCGGCCAAGAAGCGCAACGTCCCCGTCTCAAAGGATTTGAGCATAAGCGAAGTCCCGTCGAGCGGGGTCACCACAGGGGCGGAATTCTCCCCCGTAGCCACGATCAGCGAAATGTAGTCGGACTCTTTGCCGAAGGCATTGACCGAAGCGATGATAAAATGATATTCAGTATTGAATTCAAGAGTGTCGAAGCGGTACTCCATTGCGCTGCCCGCCTCATTTTCCCCTCTTGGAACTGATATCTTCGTCGCGTCTGCCGTAGGGGAAGAGAGGGCATCGGTATCGTAATAGATGGCGAAGCGTTCCGGGAGATTTTCAGTATCCGGCACCGTCCAGCTGAGAGTGACCACATTGGCGCTGACAGAGCCGCTGAAGTCGGTCACAGGGGCGGGAACGTCCGTTGAGGCTCCCACTGCCGCGCCGGCATCCACAAGCCCCGCACCAAGCTTCCCTGCGAGACTTGACGTATTGTAGTCGTAGATCTTGCGGTTGGCGGAAGAGCAGAGAATGTCGATGAGATTCTGACGGGTGAAGCCCGGGCCTCCGAACCTTGACACCACCAGAGCCGCCACGCCCGTCACGTGAGGGCAGGCCATAGAAGTTCCCTGCATCGTGCCATACGTGCTGCCGGTAAGAGTGGACAGGACGTTGAAGCCTTTGTTGGCATCTCCTCCCGGAGCCGTGATGTCCACCCAGTCTCCATAGTTGGAATAATATGCCCTCTGGAAGTCGGCCCCGATGGCGGCCACGGCGATTACGTTGTCATCCATTGCCGGATAGGCCTGAGTGCTTCTGTTGTCATTGCCTGCGGCAAAAATCACAAGTCCGCCTGCCATCGGCCCGGTCTGATCACCATTCAAGTCTATGCCGGCGGACTCATTGAAGTAGTTGATAGTCTCTGAAATATATGATGACGGAGATTCGATGCTCCAGCTGCAATTCACGAGCACCGCCCCATTGTCCGCTGCATATACGAAGGCGCTTCCGATGTAGGCGCTGCCTCCTGAAGTCTGCGTACTCATCAGGCGGACTCCGCTGTCGGGAGTGCCGTCTCCGCCGGCGATGCCGCAGAGGCCCACGCCGTTGTTGTTGACCGCAGCCACCGTTCCTCCGACGTGTGTGCCGTGGTCGCCGGGCACAATTCTACCCAGCATCGTCTGTCCGTCGCTGCCGATGACGAAGTTGTAGCCGTAAATGTCATCCACGTAGCCGTTTCCGTCATCATCGACACCATCCTGACCGTTGAGTTCGGCCTCGTTAATCCACATATTGGCCGCAAGGTCCGGATGGTTACACTGAAGGCCGCCGTCACTGATGGCCACGATCACGTCCGGCCGCCCGGTGGTCACCTCCCACGCCGGCAGCAGGTTGATGTCACTCCCTGCAATGGCGGCGAGAGCTGTCCCCGGGTTGTAGTAGTGCCACTGTTTATCGAAATCAGGATCATTGAACGGAAAAACTCCCGCAGTCCTTGCCACCTGCACGTAATCCACCTTGTCCACGCCCTCAATGCCACACAGTTCATTGGCAGTCCTTGTAAGAGGGAGGCTTTCATCGAAGAAAACATCATACCAGAGGTGAAGTCCGTACTTGCGGTGCCTCTCTTCGAAGCGGCCCGCATCCGGAAAGGAGCGGACCATAGTGTATGCGCCAAGGGACGAAAGGTCCACGGCATTCCCCGACTTTGTCGCAGTCGGGTCTTCCGTGAATTTCACCCGGATATGGCCGCGTACCGCAGATTCCGGCGCTACGTTTTCGTAGATTCCGGATCCGGGGTCCGTAAAAAACGTCTCTTTCGAGCAGGAAAGCAACGAAAGCAGAACTGCTGTAGGGAGCACGCATCTTAAAGCCCTAAGTACAGTTTTTCCTGATGCTTGCATAATAATAAGGATAAAAAGATAATCTAAGTTCATAGATACAAGGACTGCAAATATACAGAAAAAAGGAGACAGTCTTGTGGGCTGTCCCCCTTTTCTATGTATAAGATATTTACTGCTTTTTCAGGACAGAACCTCCGAGATATATCTCCCGCCATCCGGAATTACTTGCGATGCCGAATGCATTAGGTATCGTTATGGCAGAGCAGTCGGAATCAACATTAAGGATAATGTCAGCTCCCATATCGCCGTCTTCCGGAGACGGATCATCGAAACCATAGAGAACAATGGCTCCCTGTGAACTGGAAACATATCCGGTAGGCTGTCCGCTCTCTACAACGATACAGAGATTTTCCTCGTCGATCGTGCCGGAATAGATGTTATAGCCTTTGGCTGCCGTGTAACCCTTCGAGGCAAAATAAGCATCAAGGTTATACACAAGCACCTTCATTTTATCTTCCGGGTCTGAGACCACCTGCACGCTAAGCGTGTAATTATCGTCCCAGTAGCTATTTGCAGCCCCGCTGTATGTTCCCGGGACCTTGGCATAGAACGGAACGTCAGGAACCTTGACCTCAAGGACATCAGAATAGCTCGTGCCGCCGTCGAACGCCACCACGCCCTTGACGTAGTAGGTCTTGTTGGCTGACACTTTCACCTTCAGCATTGCGGCGCCGTCGGATGGCGACTCCAGCTTCGTGAAGGAAGCATTCAAAAATGTCGGATCGGAATCAGAGAGGACTCCGGCAGAAAGATTGGCAAGTCCATCCTGTGAAAGGCCGGAATATGTCAATTCCACCACGGCATAACCTTCCAGAGCGTCAATCTCGGAAACTGTACTTGAGATGGTCACCTCGGGCATAGTTCCATCGAACTTGTCGAAGCCGGCCTCCACCTCGCTCTTGCTCGGCGCATCCTTGGCACAGGAGGCGAGGGCGAGCACCGCGATGAGCGGCAAATATTTAAATATTTTCTTCATTTCTCTTACTAATTAATGATCCCTATTCTTGAGTACCTGAAATCCACTCGTTCTGCTCCGTCTCGGTGATGTTAACGTTGTTCTGCAGCTCCTGAAGAGGAATCTGGAAGTTCCAGCTCTTTCCGTGGGCAGGGAAAGCGTACTGAGCCGTGGCCAGATGGTTGGTGCCGTCATACTTTCTGTTGACTGCCAGACCGTTGCGGCGCAGATCGAAGTACTCGAAACCTTCTCCCCAGAGTTCGATCCGGCGCTGGAGGAGGACATCGTCCACGGTCACGTCAGAATCGCTCCACATCGGATCACGCTTTGCCATAAGCTTCCCGAGAGTAGAGGTGGCCTGACCGTCGGCAAGACGTGCGTGAGCCTCCGCCTCGATGAGAATCATCTCGGCATTGCGCATATAGAGGTAATCCTGAAGCCAGTTGTCCATATAACCGAATTTCCTTGATGCGTATGCGAGCTTGGCTCCGGTGAGGGAGGCGCCGCTGTCTCCTTCAGGGCCGTTGAAGAGGGCCTTGCGGTAGTCGCTGGATGGGATCTGGTCATAAAGGCTGCGGTCGATGCAGTGTATGGACTGGCCGATTCCGCCATAACCCGGAGAATCATTGCTCAGGTGGGAGAAGAACGAAGCATAAGACGTCGCAGTCTCGGCATTGTGGTTGAATCCCCAGATTACCTCACCATCACCATCGGCCTCCATAAAGCCCGACTTGAGCCTGGCCTCGTCCATAAGGTCGTAGCCGTTCTGTGCTGCCTGGGCTGCGGTGATAGCCTTCGCCCACTGCTGGGTCAGAAGATAGTAACGCGCCGCGATACCCTGGGCGACCTCGTAATTGACCTCGTTCTTGCTTACACGCTCATATCCTTCAAGCAGAGGGAGGGCGAGTTCGATATTGCGCTCTATCTCGGCCTTGAGGTCAGAGAGCTTGTTGCGTCCGGAAAGGGCGTTGGCCTCTTCCGTGGAGACGCCGTCGCGGACGGCATATACGATAGGCACCGCCGGAGCGTCATCACGGAAAGTCATAGACGGGGTCGTCCCCTCTACGGTATCCTGGAAGAGCTGAATCAGGTAGGTGTAGCTGAACGCGCGCAGCGCATAGGCCTGTCCGAGATAGCCCCTGAGGGTCGCGTTGACAGGGTCTTCGGTTCCGAAGAAGTCGATGACCTCGTTGCACTTCTTGATAAGGGTGTAGAAGAAGTTCCACAGCTGATAAGGACGGCGGTAGTCGTACTGGCCGTAGTCGTGGTTGATATCATAAGTCCCCCAGTTCCAAGTACCGCAGACGGCGATGTCAAGTCCCATCATATCGGTGTTGTACACAACTCCGAGGAATCCGAAGTCACCATGGGAGCCGCCACCCGTGTTGTACTGTACCATCCACGCGTAGAAACCGTTCACATAGGATTCGAGGAAAGACGGATCCTGTTCCACCAAGGCGGCCGTCTCCGTACCGGAAATCCGGCTGCTGTCTTCAACCTCGAACGATTTCTCGCAAGAGCAGAGGACAAGAGCGGCGGAAGCCAATATTGCAATATACTTTTTCATAATCTTTTCTCCTTATAATTAGAATGTGAGTGTTACACCGCCGGAGACAGTACGGAGAGCCGAATAGGTGAATCCGTTGCCGCCGGAGAAAGACTTGCGGACATCCATACCCTTCCTTGCGGAGGTATAGAATACGTTGTCAGCGGTGAGATATACTCTCAGGCCCGCCACGGAAAGCTTGCTGGAAATGTTCTTAGGCAGGGTGTATCCGAGGGTGACGTTCCTCAGGCTCAGGTAAGAAGACTTGGTGAGCCATCTTGTAGAAGAGGCGTTGGCCTCCTGATCGTTGAGCTGCACGCGAGGCACGTCGGTAGAGGTGTTCTCCGGAGTCCAGCGGTTGAAGATATCCTTGTGCCAGTTGGTACCGGACGTACCGGCAGACATAAGGCTCTGATATACTGAGTCGAAAGTATAACCGCCGAGCTGATATGCGAAGTTGGCGCTGAAATCAAAATTCTTCCATACGAGGGAGGTTGAGAATCCGCCGTAGATATCAGGGATAGGGGTCTTGCCCGTCTTGCGGTACGTGGCCTCGGAAGTGGTGTTGACTATGCTCCGGTTGCCCTCGTCGTCGTACTTGTAGTACTGAGGACGGCCCGTCTGAGGATCAACTCCGGCCCACTCGTAGAGGTAGTAGTTGTACAGGGATGATCCCACTTCGCGCCAGTAGCTGCCCACCTGCTTGCCCTCTTCGGGATAGTCGGAAGGAAGTTTGGTGATCTTGTTCTTGTAGTGGGTGCCGTTGAGGGCGACGTTCCAGCTAAAATCGCCTGTCTTGATGAGATCTGCGCTGAGTTCGAACTCTACGCCGGTGTTCATCATATCCATATCGTTGACCAGCTGTGTGCTCGGCGTTCCCTGTGAGAGGGCGAGAGGACGATAGTAGATCATATCCTTGGTCTCCTTGACGAAGTACTCGGCATTGATGGACACCTTGTTGAAGAGCTTGGTCTCGAATCCGACGTTGAAGTTGTTGGATTTCTCCCAAGTCACGTCAGGAGCGGCGCGGAAAGTTTGGGTCAGGGAAGCCTTGCCATCGACACGGTCGATACGGTAGAGGTTCTCATACACGCGGTTTACACCGATGTTGTCGTTACCCTGAGTACCGTAGCTGGCCTTGAGCTTGAGATAGTCCAGCCAGGATACTTCTTGCAGGAAGCTCTCCGCCTTGGCGTTCCAGGAAGCACCGACGGCCCAGAAGTCACCCCAGCGCTTGTCCTTCGCAAAACGTGAAGAACCGTCCATACGGTAGGATGCGGAAAGGTAGTACTTGTTGGCGAAGTTATACTCGGCGCGGGAGAAGTATCCCTCGAGGAAGTAGCTGCTGCGGGCAGAGGTGAGGTTCTGATAGTTGGTCGCATTGGCGAAATCGGTCACCGTAGTGTTGACGAAGTTCGTCATCTCACCGTAGAGATAGTAAGAGTTGTCAGACTTGGTCTCGTGTCCGAGGAGGACGTTGAGGCTGTGGTCGCCGAAAGTCGGAGTCCAGGTAAGGAGCTGGTTGGCGTTGAGGGCCATATACCTGTCCGCCTCCTGCTCACCGCGTCCGCCCACGTTCTTGGCATCACCTCCGTTAGGAGTGGTGTAGTAGTCGCTGACGGTGTTGAACACATCGTAAGCCACGTTGACTGAGAACACGAGATCCTTGAGGATGTTGACGTTGACGTACCCTCTGGAAGAGATGTTATCGCGAGTATCCTTGGTAATGGATGAGATCAACTGTCCGTAGGCGTTGGTGCTCGGAGCGTAGGCACGTCCGGTCTCTCCCCAGTCGAAGAGCTCGTTGCCGAGCTGGTCGTACTGACGGTTGCCGTTGGCATCATAGAGATAGATAGGATAGATCGGAGCTATCATCTGTGAGGACATAAAGAGATTGGAATAGTTGCTGCTCTCGCTGTCATTGTACCTGGACTGTACGGTGTTGGAGTACGCGAGGTTGATGCCCGCCTTGATGAACTTGTTGATGGTGTGGTCCACCTTGGCACGTACTGCGATACGCTGGAATCCCGAGTTTGGAACATATCCCTCATCGTTGAGGTAGGATACTGACATATAGCCCTGGGTGGCGTCGGATCCGCCTGCGGCAGATACGTTGTACTCCTGACGGATACCGCTGCGGAACACGTCCTTGTTCCAGTTGTCGGTCCACTTGAGAGTGCTTGCGTTGGCGTTGAGCTTGCCGGTACGCGGATCAACTATCTCATTGTCGGCTATGCCGCTGTAGATATTGTAAGGTCCGAGCTGGTTGAGAAGGTTGGCAGAGGCGTAGATGCCGGCCTGAGCGAGATCCTTCACGCCGGTATAATAAACGGCGTTCCTGGATGCTTCCCAAGACATTTCGTAGTATTCACCCGGATCGGTGATGACATCGTATGCGGAAACGGCACGTGAGTTCACTCCGACCTTGGCGTCGAAGTTGATGCTGATCTTGCCTGCAGTACCCCTCTTGGTGGTGATCATAATCACACCGTTGGAACCGCGCGCACCGTACATTGAGTTGGCGGCGGCATCCTTGAGGACGGTGATGGACTCGATGTCCTGTCCCGGGATGGAGTTGAGACTTCCCTCATACGGTGTACCGTCCACTACGATAAGCGGAGAGGTGGAAGCGCTGACAGAACCGATACCGCGGATCTGGATGCTGGCGCTGGAACCGGGGGTGCCTGATGAGCTTGCTGTCTGGAGACCGGCCACAGCACCTTCGAGGGACTTGGAAATGTTGGTTGACTGCATCTTGGTCAACTTGTCGCCGCTGAGCTGGGTGGCGGAGCCGACGAAAGAAGACTTCTTCTGTACGCCATAGGCGACTACGATGGTCTCGTCGAGGAACTCGGAATCCGGTTCGAGAGCGACGTCGATGGTCTTCCTTGAGTTTACGCTCACCTCGCGTGACTCATATCCGAGAGCCGAGAACACGAGGACTCCGGATGCGGGAGCGGAGATTGAATAGGCACCTTCCGCGTCAGATGAGGTGCCGTCCGTTGTCCCTTTCACCATAATGGATGCGAAAGGAACCGCTTCGCCTGTCGTGGCGTCCTTGACAGTTCCCGATACCTTTACGCTCTGAGCGGAAAGAGAGACCGTCACAAGCGCTAGCAGTGCGCTGAAAAACAGTTTCGCTTTTTTCATAAGCAAATACTTTAATTAAACATAAATTATACTAACCACTATATTACTCTATCTTGTCTTCCACTCCGGCCTTGCTCCCCGCTTGCAGCTCTGTAGCTCTGTAGCTCTGCTCTCCTCTTATCCCCTCTGTCCCGCGCTCCTTTCGCCCGGCCCTTCAAGCTGCACTTTAAAACGGGCGTTTTTGTAGGCGAAATTGGATGCAAAATTACC
>CAVIJA010000013.1:0-48413 GCA_963643135.1 Alloprevotella sp.
TTGCCGGCTTGCCTTTTCCGTCATTGCCGGCTTGCCTTTTCCGTCATTGCCGGCTCCGACCGGCAATCTGCTCCGACCGGCAATCTGCCCTACCAGCAGTATGGGATGCCCGATCAAGTCGGGCATGACGCAGTATGGGATGCCCGATCAGGTCGGGCAGTTTCATAAATCCTTTACCAACTTATTTTTTCACCATTACTTACTGAAGTATCGCTTCGCCCGTGATAGGGCCAACGGCTGACCAGGTATTGATGCTGGTGGTCACTTCAAGACCTGTCTTCTTGACGGTGATATTGTATTTATATTCTTTCTGGCCTTCGAATGTAGTCTGCGTCCCCAGCTTGTAGATATATGAGCCGCCGCCCACCTCGACCTTGATGAATTCAGCGCTATTTGCTATCGACTGCGGCACTATGATGGCTGCGCAAGAGATAGTGGCGGTACTTTCGCAGGATAGACCTGTGCCGGCGACGACGGGTGCAGCATCTCCCGAAGCGGCGGTGACAGTCGTCTTGCCCACGGAGAAGGTCGTAGAAGGCTTGGTGCCGAGGATGGACACCTTGACACTGCTAAGGCCGTCGAAACCGTCGCCCGGAGTGAGGGTTATGCTGATCTTGCTGAGAAGATGAGTGAAAGTGAGGGCGACCTTGTTCTTAGTGCGCGCCACAGGATTTGTGCCAGGCACGCCCGTCATCAGGTCGCTGGCCTTGTAGTTGTCGTCGGAGCTCTGGTCAGCATTCACTTTGAAGGAAACATTGCTGGCATTATAAGAGCCGGCAGTCGTAGCCGCTGCCATAGGATAGACTCCGTAGATATACAGGCCGTTGCCGTTAGTCGGCCAGTACTGGGTGTTGCTGAGGTTGCCTGCGCCGTCGGCGGTGTATTCGAGGGCCGCGCCGTCATTATATACGGTGACGTTGGTTCCGCCCGTGACAGGCGCAGTGGCACCGGCCTCGACGAGGAAGATGCCCACCTTTTCGTCTTTTGCGAACTGGGTGGACTGCAGGTCCTGGCCGGCCTTGGTCCCGGAGATGACGTTGGCGGTGCTGAGTCGCAGCTGCCCGTCGTCAATCACTTCCACGTTGTGCTTACTGCAGGAGGCGAGAGAGAGTGCGGCCACGCCTGCGGATAAGAGGAATAAGAGTCTTGTCTTCATATCTTTGGTTTTTAATATTTATTCGTTTTGTGTCTGTCTATGCTTTTACCTGTGCGCCGCGGCTACATCGCGCTGCCGCCGTCCACCTTGCCGCCCTCCTGCCAGTCGTTGATACTGACAGAGCCGAGGTCCACGCGGTCGCGACCCACGATGAGGTTGAGCGTGGTGTACCTCCCTGCGTCGAGGCCGATGTCAGAGGAGTGGGTGTAGGTGTAGGTCTTGCCGTCGATGGAGACGGAGACCGTCCTGAAGCCCTCCTGAGGAATCATCAGCCCGCTGAAACTCAGCGCGTAGCCGCTCACCGCTGCGGTGAGGGCCGGGATGTCTATAGAGGTCTGCTCTCCGGCGGCATAGCTCTTCGCCAGATAGTCTATCGTGCAGGTCTTCGCCGCCAGGGCGGTGACGCCGCTGACCTCCGGGGTCTCGCTCCACTGCGTGCGGAAGGTCAGGTTGACGTTGAGCTTGGCCATCGCGTGGTCGAACGCGAGGGACACCGGGTTCTGCGTCGCCGTGAGGCCCGTGAGACTGCGCGCCACGAGGAGGTCGCTCTTCTCGTAGTCAGACGGGTCCAGCTCGTAAGGGTCTGAGGTGAAGTCCGTCACTTTCCGCGCCGGGTAGATGCCCAGGAAGTAGTGCGGGGTCTCCATATCACTCCAGAGCATCAGCGTCTCCGGAGCCCACTTGGCGTCGTCCCCGAGAGTGTTGACCACTCCGTCGACCACGAGAGTCTCCGAAACCTTGTCCTTGCTGCCCGTCCAGGCGTAGACGCTTATCCCGTCACCCTTCTCGAAAGCGCTGCTCGTCCCGTCGTTGGTGACACGGGTGGCAAGTATGTCCGCTTCGACGGTGATGTACTTGGGATCGGCACTCCTGCCGCCCTCCTTGCCGCAGGCGGCCGCCACGAGGGTCAGGGCCGCGAGCGCGATGTTGCGAATCTTTTTCCGGTTCATTGCTCTGGTGTTTATTGCTTGTTTAATATTTTCCTTTTTCGTCATTTTCTCAGTGTTCCGGGCCATCCCCGCTCCGGTCGCCTTGCCTTGCTTCCGCCTCCGTCCCTCTCAGCGTTCATCCGGGTCAAGCACCGAGCCTGCCACGGTCCATCCCTCCTCCCAGTCGCTGATGGTGCAGGAGTCGAGGTACATATACGGGGCGATGCGCCCGTATTCTATCTCTGCCGAGTAGCTGTGACCCATCAGCATCGCCGGAGCGTCGGCCACTGCGTGCTGCGTCTCGCCGGCAGGGTCGGTGAGGTATATGTCAAGATAGCTGCGCTGACATCCGTATGCCGTCGGGAAGACGCATCTCTCGGGGAGGACGAGGGACGAAGCATCCCCTTCCGCCGCGGAGAGCTGTCCGAGGCTGACGGTGGAGTAAGTGGCCGAAGGCACTCCGAGACCGCCCTCATCGTCCTCCACATCAAGGGTGATGCTGTCCGCCACCCTCTGCAGGGAGACAGAAACGGATGTCCCGGCGGGGACTCCGGTGACCCTGATGCTCAGCGAGGGCACCGTGCGGTGCAGCTCGCAGCTCACGACGCTGAGCTGTCCGGCCTCGATGGTGGCCTCTCCTATGCCGAACCAGGACTGGGCGGCAGGCAGTACGCCCGGCTGCGCCAGACTGACCGTGATGCTGCCGGAAGAGTCTCCGGCACGCGTTTCAGCCCCGTCATTGAGGAGATAGCCGTTCGCTTCGGTCATATTGACCGTGGCGAAGAGCCTGCACGCCCCGGAGGGGAGCCGGCTGCACTGCGCGGATACTTCCTGCGGGGAGCTGTAGGACTGCATGCCCACCGTGCCGTCCGAGCCGGAAATCAGCAGCCGGATGTCGCTGATGGCGTTGTCCTGCGAGCCGTCCTCCTGATTCTTCCAGACGAGTTCCGCCGCGAGCCGTCCGCTGTCTTCGCCCCTGTCCCCGGCCCCGCCGTCGAAGATGTCGTGGGGGTCGTGGGTACAGCCGGCTGACAGCAGCGCCAGAAGCGCGGCTGGCAGCATAAGCGTCAGCACCGTATATGATCTGTTCTTATTCATCAAGGGAGCCATTGTGTGTCGCGGATTTGCCGAATATGTTCCAGCTGAGGCGGAGTCCGGCGTCGAAGACGAAATTGCTCTTGTGGCAGTGGACCGGGATGCGGTCGAGGCGCCCTCCGGTCAGGCAGTCCATACCTGCGTACACGCCGAGGTCGAGAGCGTCCGTCAGGCGGCGGGACGCGGAGAGCTCTCCGCCGAGGCCCATATGCCACTGACGGCCATAGCCCTTCTCCAGAAGACTTCCGTCACCGCTGCGCGGTCCGGAGAGAGTGGCGGTCGTGGAGACCGCCGAGATGCGCGGGGAGAGATTGAGCGTCCAGGGACTTCCGCACCCGCGCAGAAGCAGCGGGGCAAGGTTGAAGTCTGCCTGGAGGGCGTATCTCTGCAGGCAAACCTGCGACTCGAGGTCAGCATAATACCATCCGGCCTCGCCGAGAGGCGGAGTGAAGTAGCGCTCCAAATCAGCCGAGAGCCAGTACGGGCAGCAGTCCATAGTCGTCAGTACAATGCTGCCGAGCGTGGCGGAAAGCTCCAGCGCGACAAGGGGGTTGAAGCGGTAGCCGCCCGAAAGGGTCAGTCCATATCCTATATGAGTGGCATCGCTCCCGAAGCTGCGGAAAGTCCCCTGTCCCATAAGGGTGCCGCCGCCGAGCGAAAGCGTCCAGCCGCGATCCGCACGCGCCGGAGTCCGGTTGCCGGATTCGGGTGAAGGTGCAGGAGTCGGGGTGTCGGATGCGTGTGAGGGTGCGGCCTGGGATTCGACGGTGCATCCTTCGTCCTCGAAGGCCTCGGGGCTTGCGGCTGCGGACTGTCCGACAGGAAGGCACAGCGACAGCAGAACGGCGAACAGTGTCGCCGTGTGCGTTTTATTCTTGCCAGGATTGTCTTGGTGTTGTCTGTTTTTCCTTATGGTTGTCATTGCTCCGTAGGCTTGCTGTCCACAAATCTACGGAAACTCTTTCGAAAGCCGCAAGGGGGGGGGAGAAATCTTGCAATATCCTGTCCGAAGCTTGCAATATCCTGTCCGTTGCTACACGGGGAAAAAGCCTAAGTAATGATGAAAAAATAAGTTGGTAAAGTTTTGTAAAGGATTTTTGTAGATAAATTTGTTTGTGAAGAAGGAGCGTACCGGGGTACGTGACTGATGAACAAATGAATTTAGAACAAAAAGACCAGCAAAAGTACCAAGTTATTTTTTAGGAATTACTAAGTGTGAGGGTTATGTCCTTCAGGATTCCTTTTTGCTTTTTATGTATTCCGTCGGGGTCATACCGTAGGTCTGACGGAAGATGCGGTTGAAGGTGGCGGTGTTGGTCATCCCGCAGGCCTCGGCTACGGAGAGCATCGTCCACTCGGGATGCTGGCGCAGCAGGAGGACGGCATAGCGGATGCGCTTGCGGTTGATATAGACCTGGAGGTTGGCGGCTCCGCCGTACTGCCTGATGATGCCGCCGAGGACGTTCTTGTCTACCCCGGCAAGCCGGCAAAGGTCGTCGCGGTTCAGCTCGGGGTTGAGATAGAGACGCTCGCCATCGATACGGCGGTCAAGCTCCGCGAACAGGGCGGCGGAGCCGTCATCCGGCTTAGAATCCCCGCATACGGGTGCCTGCCCTCCGGAGTCTTCCTGAAGAGCCATCCTGTCCGCCAGTTCGTCGAGGGCCTGCGCCATAAAGCGGTTCTTGCGCTGCATCTTGCGGGAGCTGCGCCGCATAGCCACGATGACTGACATCAGCACCACCGCTCCGCTGCACAGGATCACTATCCACATCTCGCGCACGTGCAGCTGGCGTTCCTTCTCCCGTGTCCCGTAGAGTACGGAGAGCTCCTGCGCGTTGCGGCGGGCCTGGCGCGCCTGCAGGGTGTCGTTTATCTCCAGCACCTCGACATAGAGCTCGGAGGCACGGCGGTACTTGCCCATTTTCTGTTTGACTTCCGCCATTCCGCTCTTGGCGAAGAGCATCATATTGCTCAAGGTGTCGCTCTGCGTGCGGATTCTCGCGATAAGTCCGCCGTATACGCGCTCCGCTTCGCTGTAGCGGCCGCGTTCGCGCAGATAGTCCACGATGAAGTAGTCCCTGGGATTGCGGCCTTCCTCTATAGGCACGGCCTGCCATTCCCGGTAGGTCGCGTCGGCGCGTTCCACCTGCCCCGCCATCACAAGGTGCGCGGCGAGTTTGGCCAATGCCGTACGCCGGTCGCGCAGCTGTGCCTGAGGGTCGCGGCCCCAGCGCGTGCCATCGCGGGTCAGTTTCACGTTGCGCTCGTCGGTCTCGATGGCGGCGTCGTAATCGTGCATCCCCGAAAGGATGCTGCTCAGCACGTTGAGGTCGCTGTGCGTCACGTGGTCGGCATCGTGCCGGTCCGTGCGGCCGGCAAGGTCGACGGCTTCGCGGATGTAGGCTATGCCCCGGCTGTGGTCACCCTCGTAGTAGAGGTGCTTGCCCATCAGCATCAGTCCCTGCGAGAGGTAGTAGTTGTCGCCGGCGGAGCGCGCGAGGTCGAGCAATTCGGAGAGCCACTTCATCTGGTCGTTCTGCTGGCTGGCCATCTCGCTGGCGCAGCAGAGGCTGTAGTATACTTCGAGACGCTTCGCGTCATCCTGCCCGGCAAGGTCGAGAAGCTGCGTATAGAGTCCGTATGCCTTGTTGAACTCCATCCTGTTGTACACCGAATCGGCTTCGTGCATCGCCGCAGCGAAATCCGACCCGGACGTCATTCCGAGGTCAGATGCGCAGGCCGCAAGCGTCAGGGCGGCGAGGAGCGATGAGACGATGCGCCTGAATCTCATTGTCGTCATATTATCCTCCGGGCCGGGCCTGTGAGATATACCTCGTGGAATACGGAGTCGGAGGCTGTGAACTCGACGGAGAGTTCGTCCTGACGGGAGCGGAGGTGGAAGAGCCGTCCGCCGTCAGTGGGCCATTCGGACTCGAGGGTCACGGCTATGGCCGAAGCGACCAGGCCTGTCCCGCAGGCGAGAGTCTCGGCCTCGACGCCCTTCTCGAAGGTGCGCACGTATATGAATCCGTCGTGGGAGAAAGGGAAGACGAAATCCACGTTCGTCCCCTCCGGAGCGAAGAGCGGGTTCCATCTCAGTTCGCGCCCTTCCCTGTCCACGTCTATGGACTCGATGTCGTCGACGAAGCGGACGAAGTGCCTGGCCCCGGTGTCGATGAACCATCCGTGGCATTCCTCTCCGGAGCTGTCCGCATAAGTGATCCGCCGGGTCTGCTTCACGTCCGACATCCGCAGACGGACCGAGCAGAGAGGGCCGTCGCGATGCAGAATCTCCGCCGTATGTATCCCGTCCGGAGCCTCGAATATCAGAAGCCTGCCGGAGCGCGGACGTATGCCGAGACTGTCGGCGAAGGCGGCTATGCAGCGTCCGCCGTTGCCGCACATCATCCCGCCGGAGCCGTCGGGATTGTAGAATTCCATCTTGAAGTCACACTCCTCGGAGGAGGAAAGTATCATCAGCCCGTCGGCGCCTATCCTCCCGTCCGCCGCCTCGAATCCCCCGGTACGGCTGCACAGCCGGCATATCCGCTGCTGCTGCCTGTACTCCGACATATCCTTCCCCCTGCCGTCCAGCACGATGAAGTCATTGCCTGCTCCGGAATATTTGTACAGTTCCATAATCTAGTAATGATGAAAAAATAAGTTGGTAAAGTTTTGTGCTGGATTTTTGTAGATAAATTTGTTTGTGAAGAAGGAGCGTACTGGGGTACGCCCGACCCTCCTTCCGTCACGCCCGACCTGATCGGGCGTCTTTTGCTGCCGGCAGGGCAGATTGCCGGTCAAGCCGGCAATGACGGGAAAGGTAAACAAGCAAAAGTACCAAGTTGTTTTTTAGGAATTACCTACCTCAATAAGTCTTCAAGTGCCACGGAAGAATCCGTCTTGTCGTCACGGTATTTGACGATGACGGGACAATACAGGCATACCCCGCTGCCGGCGGAGACCCCTTTGCTGATGGGACGGCTGCCCGACACGACGACGGCCCCGCGTGGCACCACGGTGCGTCCGTCGGCGCTGCGCGGCAGGAATTCCCCTCTAGTGGCGTCGAATATGGCCGTGGACGCGGTGATTATCACTCCGGAGGCGATTACCGCCCCTTCCTGCACGACCGTTCCCTCGTAGATGCCGCAGTTGCCGCCCACGAAGGCTCCGTCCTCGATGATGGTGGGCATGGCTCCGGCGGGTTCAAGCACCCCTCCGATCTGGGTGGCGGCGGAGATGTGGATATTGCGGCCCACCTGCGCGCAGGAGCCTATCGTGGCGTGGCTGTCGACCATCGTCCCCTCGCCCACGTAAGCGCCCACGTTGATATAGGCCGGAGGCATCACTATCGCTCCGGGGGCGACATACGCCCCGCGTCTGATGCTGCTGCCTCCCGGCACGATGCGCACCCCGTCGGCGGCGCTGAAGCGGCGCACGGGGTAAGTGTCCTTGTCGAAGAACGGGAACTGTCCTTCGCTCATATCCCTTATCGTGCCGAGGCGGAATCCGGCGAGTATCACTTCCTTGACTTCGGGATTGACCTTCCAGACTCCGTCAAGCTTCTCCGCCACACGGAGTTCCCCTCTTTCGAGGGCATCCAGCACCTCTTCTACTTTCGCACGCGTTATTTCTTCCATAAGTCATCAAGTATTTGAGCGATAATATCTTTGGTGACATCCGTCGCCTCGGAGAGAGGAGGACGGACCTCCGCACGCATCAGACCCAGACGCTCCATGGCCGCCTTGACCGGGATGGGATTGGACTCCGTGAAACAGCCCTTGAAGAGCGGCATCAGACGGTGGTGCAGCGTCCGCGCCTTGGGCAGGTCTCCCGCGAGCATCGCGGAGGTCATCGCTGCGACCTCGGAGGGGGCCACGTTGGAAGCGACGCTTATCACGCCCTGACCGCCCGTAGCCATAAAGGCCAGCGTCATATCGTCATCCCCGCTCAGCACGGAGAATCCCTCCGGGGCGCGGCGTATGATTTCGCTCACCTGGGCGTAGTTGCCCGAGGCTTCCTTGGTCCCTATGACGTTGGGGCAGTCGCAGGCAATCCGGACGGCGGTGTCGGCGGTCATATTCACCCCGGTGCGGCCCGGCACGTTATATATCACCACGGGCTTGTCCGCCGCTTCGCTGACCGCCTTGAAGTAGCGGTACTGCCCCTCCTGGGTGGGCTTGTTGTAGTATGGGACGACGACAAGATAGGCATCCGCCCCGTGAGGGCCGAGCAGCCTGATGTTGTCGAGCGTACCCTGCAGGGAGTTGGTGCCGCAGCCGACGAGCAGAGGCAGGCCTCCGCTCTTCTCGCGGGCGATGTCCAGCAGCCTTGTCTTCTCCCCGGCGGAGAGGGTCGGGGTCTCGCCGGTGGTGGCGAGAGGCACGAGGAAATCCACTCCAGCCTTAAGCTGACGCTCCACGCAGGCGGCATAGGCCTCATAGTCCACCTCCCCGTCCCGGAAAGGAGTCACGAGCGCAGTGCCGCAGCCTTTGAGATATAATCTGTTCATATGGTGGTTTTGATAATATCCTTGAATTCGTGTACGCCCCGCAGGCCTTCCGTGAGCAGGGCGGCGCTGACCGCCCCCTCGGCGAAACCTTCGCGGGAGAAGGCTTCGTGCGTGAAAGTGAGCTTGTCCACTGCGGAGAGGAACTCCACCGTGTGGATGCCCGGCACTTCCCCGATGCGGTGGGAGACTATCTCCGGCTCCTCCCCAAGGGTGCGTCCGATGATGCCGCCTACGGTCTTGGCCGTGCCGCTCGGAGCGTCCAGCTTGTGGATATGGTGGGTCTCTTCGACCTTGGGAGTGTAGCCGCAGCCCCTGAGCATCCCGCAGGCTCTCTCCACGGCGGCGAAGAAGGCATTGACCCCTATGGAGAAGTTGGACGCCCAGACAAGGGGAGTCCCCCGGCGTTCGAACTCGGCGAAGACCTCCTCTCTGATGTCATACCAGCCCGTCGTGCCGACCACCGCCGCACGGAAACGCTCCGCGATGAAAGCGTAGTTGGAGCGGAAAGCGTCCGGGGTCGTGAAATCGATGCAGACCGCCCCGGAAGTCAATTCTTCCGGAAGGGAACGGACATCCTCCGTCGCGCACGCGAGCGGAATGCCGCGTCTGGAGAGTACCGTCTCCACGCAATGGCCCATCTTACCGTAGCCGCTGATTACAATCTTCATAAATTCTGATATAATTGTCTATAGCCTCTTCTATCTCGCTCATCCTTATGCATTCGTCGTCCCTGTGCGCCGTCAGTATCGAACCGGGGCCGCAGATCATCTTGTGCGCGAACCCGTCCAGATGCGGAGCGTCGCTCCCGAAGGCGACCGGCTTGGTTCGGAATCCCGGCAGGGTGAAATACTCCGCAGGAGCGTCACCCCCTCGCGCTATGACCTCAAGTCCCTCTCCCGCAAGCCCTTCCATCAGGGCGCAGACGCGGGCGTCGCTGCAGAAGGTGGTGCGGAAATACAGCCTGCACTCCAGCAGGGGGCTGAGTATGTTCTGAGGATTGCCGCTGTGCAGCAGCCCCACGTTGAAGCTAGTCTTCCCGAGCAGCGGATCGTCTCCGAAAGGCTCCGCGCGCAGGGTGTCCATCAGGTCCACGAACATATCCACCGCGCTCCGTCCGTACTCCGGATACCCGGAATGGCAGGCCCTGCCGCTGAAGCGGAGGTCAAAGGACTTGGTGCCCTTGGAGGCGGAGACCATATGGTTGTCCGTAGGCTCGCCTATCACGAGATATGGAGCTTTGAATCCTGTGCGGGAGAATGCCCTGGCCCCGAAGGAGCCCGTCTCCTCGCCGCTCAGAAGCAGCAGGGCGAAGCCGTCGCAGCCCCTCCCGGCAAGCCTCGCGCAGGCGCTGTACATAGAGAATATCTGTCCCTTGGCATCGCAGCTGCCGCGTCCGCGCACCACTTCGCCGTCGCATGTCGGGGCGATATACGGCGGGACGGTGTCGATATGCGTGCAGAACACTATCTCCGGCCTGCCCCAGCTCAGGAGCAGGTTGAGAGTACCGTCTCCGACCTCGAAAGTCTCCTTGCGCGGTGCATCCAGCCTTTCCTCAAGCCAGAGCGCGAAAGCGCGCTCCGTCCCGGAGGTGGAGTCTATGGAGAGCATTTCGCGGAAGAGTTCGGGCATCATAGCAGCACGTCCCTTATGATTCCGCTCGCCGCGAGCCGCACGCCCTCACCGGCACCCCTAATGACCATAGGGGCCGAGTATTCGCTGCGGACAAGCGTGACGTTTTCCGTCCCGTTGATCCAGTAGAAAGGGCTGTCGGCGCTGACGGCGACCATCTTTATCTCCGCCCTGTAGCCGAGACGCGAGGACGGGTCGCGACGAAGGGACGCGACGAAGCGCTGTCGCAGGCCTTCGGCGGCAAGCTGCGACTCGCGAAGACGCAGCTGCGTCTCGTATTCCTCCAGTCTGGAGTAGAACTCCCCTATCGGGCAGTCGAAGAATTCCTGCGGGAGCATAGGGGTTATCTTCACGTCGCTCTCTTCGAGCGGCACTCCCGCTTCGCGTGCGAGAATCAGCAGTTTGCGCAATACGTCCCGTCCGCCGAGGTCGGTGCGCGGGTCCGTCTCGGAGAGTCTCTCGTCCTGCGCCCGGCGCAGCAGGGAGGCTATGCTCTCGCCGCAGGACGGACGCTCGTGGCTCGTCAGGATATAGTTGAGCGTGCAGGAGACCACGGCTTCGATGGACTCGATGCCGTCGCTGCAGTTGGCCCCGCCCGCTATGGATTCGAGTATAGGGAGGGAAGTGCCTACGGTGGTGTCGTAGCGGAAGAACGCCCCGTTCTCCCTCGCCGCCGCTTTCAGGGCGGCGTACTGCACGAAAGGAACGGCAAGCGAACGGCGGTTGGAAGTCACCACGTTGATTCCGCTCCGGAAGAGTTCGCCGTAACGCAGATACAGCCCGGAGTCATCGGTGCAGTCGATGAATATCGACTTTCGCGGCGCAGCCTCGCAGACCGCCGTCACATAGGCTCCGTCTGCGGCGCTTTCGCCCTCGGGCAGCCTCTCTGCGATGTCCTGCACGCGGAGTCCGCGCATATCCATCAGATAACGGCTGCTGTTGGACACTCCCACTATCTTGATAGTCCGTCCGAGACGGGCCTCTATCCTCTCGCGGCTGACGTTTATAAGCTCGCAGAGGGCCTTGCCCACTGCCCCGTAGCCGGCGATGAACACGTTGAGTTCGGTGACCGAGCGCGACTCGAAGAATTCCCTGTGAATCGCCGCCACCGCCTCACGCACCACCAGCTGCCGGACACGCACGAAGAATACCGAACCCTCGCCCTCCACTTCCGATAGCGGCTTGATGCCGGCCTCCGAAAGGGCCGAGACTATCCTGCCGGAAGCCGAGCGGCGGCTGGAGACGGACTCGCCGACAAGGCAGATGACGGACTCGCCCTCAGACGGGCGGTCGAGACTCGTCACTCCCATCCAGCTGTCCTGTCCTCCCGGACGGAGGTCGCTGATGACGGTCCCCGGATTGCGCGGGTCGAAGCTGTCGCGGATGTTGATGGCTATGCCGGATTCCATCGCGGGACGGACCGTCGGGGCATATAGCACCTTGGCTCCGTTGGCCGCGAGGGAAAGGGCCGCGCCGTAGGATATCTGCGGTATCGTGACCGCGGACGGCACGTCCTTAGGGTTGGCCGTCATTATACCCGGCACGTCGGTCCAGATTTCGAGCCTGTCGGCCTGCAGGGCGGCGGCATAGAGGGCCGCGCTGTAATCCGAACCTCCCCTGCCGAGAGTCGTCGGCAGTCCGTGCTCGTCGGAAGCGATAAATCCGGGGGCCACATAGAGGCTCTTGTCCGGAGCGGCGGCGACGGCGGCGCGTATATCGGCATAGCTCTCCTTCTCGACCACCTCCCCCGCTGCCGTCCTTATCAGTCTGCGGGAGTCCAGCCACTCGGTGCTTATCCCTTCGCAGGCGAATTTGCGGGCTATGATGCGCGTGGAGAGGAGTTCTCCGAAAGTCACGCAGTCCTCCCTGCGGGCGGAGAGGAGTTCTCCGAAGAGGGAATCGACCTCCGCGGAAGCCTTCTTCCTCTCCTCTCCGGTGAAGAGCCGGCGGACTATCGCGAGATGGCGCGCCCTGAGGGCCTCCACGCGGGCCGTGCGCCGCTCCCCGTCGGGGAGGGAGGCTATCTCGAGCAGGGCGTCGGTGCAGCCGCTGACGGCGGAACACACGAGGACCACCCTGTCCGCTCCGACGGCCTCGGAGACGATGTCCATCACCGCCGAAATCCTTGTGGCATCCGCGACCGAACTGCCTCCGAACTTGAGTACCTGCATATTATCTCCTCTCTATCTTTGCTCCGAGCGCGTTGAGCCGGATGTCGATGTCCTCGTATCCCCGGTCAATCTGCTCGATATTGTCTATCTCGGACGTGCCGCCGGCGGACATCGCCGCGAGCAGCATCGCGATGCCCGCACGGATGTCCGGGGAGGTCATCCGTCCGGACTTCAGGCAGAACTTGTGGTCGTGGCCTATCACCACCGCACGATGCGGGTCGCAGAGTATGATCTGGGCTCCCATATCGATGAGCTTGTCCACGAAGAAAAGCCTGCTCTCGAACATCTTCTGATGTATCAGCACGCTTCCCTTGCACTGCGTGGCCACCACGAGCATCACGCTGAGCAGGTCCGGAGTCAGACCCGGC
The DNA here is from genome assembly GCA_963643135.1 of Alloprevotella sp. Taxonomy (GTDB): domain Bacteria; phylum Bacteroidota; class Bacteroidia; order Bacteroidales; family UBA932; genus Cryptobacteroides. Next base: position 12,861 of record CAVIJA010000013.1, read on the forward strand.
CAGGGAGCGTCCGCGATGGTCATAATGGACCCGTCGATGAAGGATTCTATCTCGTAGCTCTCCTGTGACGGGACATAGATGTCGTCCCCTCTCTGCTCCAGCTTCACTCCGAGACGGCGGAAGCACTCCGGGATGATGCCGAGATTGTCCCAGGAGACGTTGCTGATGGTGAGTTCGCTCCGGGTGATGGCGGCCATCCCGATGAACGAGCCGACCTCGATCATATCCGGAAGTATCCTGTGGGTGATCCCCCGGAGGGATTCCACTCCGGTGATTGTCAGAAGGTTGGAACCTATCCCTTCTATCTTCGCCCCCATCCCGACGAGCATCTTGCAGAGCTGCTGGACATAGGGTTCGCAGGCCGCGTTGTAGATGGTCGTGACTCCCGAGCAGAGGCTTGAGGCCATCACTATGTTGGCCGTTCCGGTCACGGAGGCCTCGTCGAGCAGCATATGGCAGCCCCTCATATTCCTGCCGGAAGAGAGGAGGTAGGCCTGGCGGTCAGTGTCGTACGAACATTTCGCGCCGAGTTTCATAAAGCCCTCGATATGGGTGTCAACCCTGCGGCGGCCTATCTTGTCCCCTCCGGGCTTCGGGAAATACGCCTGCCCGAAACGGGAGAGGAGCGGCCCGACCACCATCACAGAACCGCGGAGCTGCGCACATCTGCGCACGAAATCCGCGCTGCGGATGTAGAACTCGTTGATATGTGCGGCGCAGAAGCGGTACTCCCCCTTTGAAAGCCTCTCCACCACGACTCCCATACTCTCCAGCAGGGAGATGAGGTTCTTTACGTCGAGGATTTCCGGGACGTTGGATATCGTGACGGGGGCGGAGGTGAGCAGCACGGCGCTGATGACCTCCAGAGCCTCGTTTTTCGCGCCCTGGGGTTCTATGCTGCCGCTCAGGCGATGCCCTCCTTCTATGATGAACGAACTCATATATGCTCCACTTCAGGATGGAGCTCCACGCCGAAGCGTTCGCGGACTCCATCGGTTATTCTTTTTTCGAGGGCGAGAATATCCTCCGGGGAGGCGTTCCCGCTGCGGTTGACTATCACCAGCGGCTGCTTCTCGTATACGGCGGCCCCGCCTTCCCCGACACCCTTGAATCCGCAGCTGTCTATCAGCCACGCCGCAGGCACTTTAACCCTGCCGTCGGGCAGCTCATAGTGAGGTACACTGCCGTCCGGGGAGATGCGGGCGAATTCTTCGGAGCTGATTACCGGATTCTTGAAGAAACTTCCCGCATTGCCTGTCTCCTCCGGGTCGGGGAGCTTGGCTCTGCGGATACGTATTACGGCCTCGCGCACTTCCTGCGGGCTCTGCGGTTCGCGACCTTCCAGCGCCTCGGCTATCCCCTTGTATTCCAGATGCGGACTACGGCGGCGGCTGAGGCGGAAGAGTACGCTCGTGACTATGTAGCGGCCCTTGGATTCCGGCTCCTTGAATATGGAGCTGCGGTAGCCGTAACGACATTCGGCGGCGGTGAACTTCACCTTTTTGCGTTCCTTGAGGTCGAAGCAGACGACCCCGGAGATGATGTCCTTCACCTCCACTCCGTAGGCTCCGATATTCTGGACTGCGGCGGCTCCGACCTCCCCCGGGATGAGGGACAGGTTCTCGGCCCCCCACAGCCCGTGGCGGCAGGTCTCCGCGACGAAGGAGTCGAATCTGACTCCCGACCCCACTATCACCGGCACTTCTTCCAGACCCACGTCCACATATTTGATGTACTCGATGTTGGAATGCAGCACCGTTCCCGGGAAGTCGCCGGTGAAGAGCAGGTTGCTCCCCTCCCCGATGTGCAGCAGGGGCTTGGGCAGGCGGTCGAAATTGAGGCCCTCGAGTTCCTTTACAGTCTCATACTCCACAAAACACTCGCAGGACACCTTCATCCTGAAAGTGTTCTGCGGGCTGAGGTCGTATTTGAGACGGATTCTCACTGTTCTACGTATGTTGACGCGAGGTGGAGTTCCTCCATCTGGCTGTCGTCTATCCTGGACGGGGAGTCGATCATCACGTCGCGGCCCTGGTTGTTCTTAGGGAAGGCGATATAGTCGCGGATGGTCTCCTGGCCTCCGAAGAGGGCGCATACGCGGTCGAACCCGAAAGCAAGTCCGCCGTGTGGCGGTGCGCCGAACTTGAAGGCGTTGATGATGAAGCCGAACTTGTATTCCGCATCCTCGCGGCTGATGCCCAGCACGTCGAACATACGGCTCTGCATCTTCGCGTCGTGGATACGGATGGACCCGCCGCCGAGCTCGGTGCCGTTCAGCACGAAGTCGTAGGCGTTGGCGCAGACTCTCTCAAGGTCTTCCTTGCGGTCGGAACAGAACCACTGCTCGTGCTCCGGCTTCGGGGCGGTGAACGGATGGTGCATAGCGTAGAAGCGGCCGTCCTCCTCGCTCCATTCGAGCAGAGGGAAGTCCACTATCCAGAGCGGAGCGAACACCTTGGGGTCTCTCAGGCCAAGGCGGTTGCCCATCTCGATGCGCAGCACGCCGAGCTGCGTCTGGGTCTTGCGCTTCTCGCCGCAGAGCAGCAGGATGAGGTCCCCGGCCTTCGCTCCGCAGGCGGCGGCGACCTCCTGAAGCTTCTCCGGAGAGAAGAACTTGTCGACGGAAGACTTGACGCTGCCGTCGGAGTTGAGCTTGATGTAGACGAGGCCCTTGGCCCCCACCTGAGGACGCTTGACCCATTCCGTCAGTTCGTCGAGCTGCTTGCGGGTGTATTCGGCGCAGCCCTCGACTGCGATACCACCGACGTATGCGGCGGAGTCGAAAACGGAGAAGCCGCAACCCTTTACGAGCGGAGTGACTTCATGTATCTTCATCCCGAAGCGCACGTCCGGCTTGTCGGAACCGTAGTTGTCCATCGCGTCGTACCACCTCATACGCGGCAGCGGGTCAGGGATGTCCACGCCGAGAGCGTTCTTGAACATACGGCGCATCATCCCCTCGAAGGTGTTCAGCACGTCTTCCTGCTCCACGAAGGACATCTCGCAGTCGATCTGGGTGAATTCCGGCTGGCGGTCGGCCCTGAGGTCCTCGTCGCGGAAGCAGCGCACAATCTGGAAGTAGCGGTCGTATCCGGCCACCATCAGCAGCTGCTTAAAGGTCTGCGGCGACTGCGGCAGGGCGTAGAAGGTCCCCGGATTCATACGGGACGGCACCACGAAGTCGCGGGCCCCCTCCGGGGTGGACTTTATGAGGTATGGGGTCTCTATCTCCATAAATCCCTGCTCGTCAAGGTAGTTGCGTATCTCCTGGGCGAGACGGTGACGCAGCGCCAGAGCCCTCTGGAGAGGCGGACGGCGCAGGTCGAGGTAGCGGTACTTGGCCCTGAGGTCCTCGCCGCCGTCGCTCTGCTCCTCGATGGTGAACGGCGGGGTGGCGGATTCGTTGAGGACGGTGACGGACTCGAGCCTTATCTCGATCTCGCCCGTCGGGATCTTGGGATTCTTGCTGGCCCTCTCGACGACCTCGCCCCCGGCCCGGATCACGTATTCCCTTCCGAGCTTCTCGGCCGTGGCGACAAGCGCCGGATCGGCATCGGTCTCCATCACCAGCTGCGTGATGCCGTAGCGGTCGCGCAGGTCGATGAACGTCATACCTCCCAGCTTGCGGGTCTTCTGAACCCAGCCCGCAAGGGTCACTTTCTTGCCTTTGTCGGAGAGCCTGAGTTCTCCGCAAGTGTTGCTTCTGTACATATAGAATCTTGTGTTATATTCCAAAGAAACAAAGATAAGAATTATTCCGTATCTTTGAACCTTGGCTATGTATTACGTTTCTAAGACATTCGAGATTGCCGCGAGCCACCGCCTGCAACTCGACTACCCGAGCAAATGTTCGCGCCTGCACGGACACAACTACCGCATCGAAGTATTCTGCAAGTCCGAGACCCTGGACGGCAACGGGATGGTGGTGGATTTCAAGCTCATCAAGGAGAGGGTGTGCGACGCTCTGGACCACCGCGACCTCAACGAGGTGCTGCCCTTCAATCCCACTTCCGAGAATCTCGCCCGCTGGATATGCGAACAGATTCCGCACTGCTACCGGGTGAGCGTGCAGGAGACTTCCGGCAACAGGGCCGTCTATACCACCGAAGAAACGGACTGATAATTATTTCTGATGTACAGGGTAAAGAAAACTCTTGAAATCTCCGCAAGCCACCGCCTGTATTTCTCCGGGCCGGGGGTCTGGGAGCCGCTGCACGGACACAATTGGATAATCACCGTCTGGTGCGAGAGCGGGACGCTTGACGCGGACGGGATGGTGGTGGACTTCCTGGAGATAGAACGCCTGCTGCGCGGGCAGCTCGACCACCGCGACCTCAACGAAGTCCTGCCCTGCAACCCCTCCACGGAAAACCTCGCCGGCTGGATCGGCGTCCGGATTCCGCACTGCGTCCGGGTGGACGTGGTCGAATGCAAGGGCAGCGAGGCGAGCTGGTTCGCCCCCGGCGCGTCAAGCGGCCAATAGGGGCCTGCGCAAAGTTCCCGCTGCTGCCGGATGGCGGCAGAGCGGCGCTGCAAGTCGGGCTTCGGGCCCTTACAGCTTGTAGTAGCTTGAGAGAATCCTGGCGAAGAGGCTCGGCGGGAGCAACTTCTTGAGAGTCACCGACAGACGCTGCTCGAGGGTGGAGACGACGTAGCTGTAGCGCGGGTTCTTCTTGCGCACGATTTTAGAAATCTTCGCGGCAAGAACCTCCGGCTTGAGACCTCCTGTCTCGTCTTTCTCTATGCTCGCGAGGGAGTCGGCGTAGGACTTGTAGACCTTATAGACTTCCGGATTGTCGACACTCTTGCGCATCGCGGTGAATCCGGTGGAGAAGTCCCCCGGTTCTATCACCACGACCTTGATGCCGAAAGCCTTGGTCTCCAGGCGCAGAGCCTCGCAATATCCCTCTATCGCAAACTTGGACGCGGAGTAGAGTCCCTGGAACGGCAGGCCCATCAGACCGCCTATGGAGCTGATGCAGATGATTTTGCCGCCGCCCCGGGTGCGCATCACCGGAAGCACGAAGTGCAGGAAGCGCACCATCCCCATCCAGTTGACGTCCATCTGTCTGCGGGCGTCTTCGAGCGGGCTGAACTCCAGCGGACCGCCGATGCCCATTCCGGCATTGTTGATGAATACGTCTATGCGCCCTTCAGCATCGGTGACCGTCTTCACCGCGGCCTCCACCTGCTTCTCGTCACCGGCATCCGCCTTGATATAGGTCACGCCGGGAATCCGCTCCACGTCGCGGCGGTGCGTGCCGTAGACCTTGTGTCCGTCGGCGGCAAGCCTTTCGGCCATCGCCTTGCCGAAACCCGAACTGATGCCCGTGATGAGTATGACCATAGGTCTCCGCTTATGCTATCACTCCGACTTCCTTGAATATGGCGGTCAGCTTCTCCACGGCCTCGTCGACCTGGGCGATGCTGTGAGTGGCCATAAGCGCGAAGCGGATCAGCACGTCGTTCTCCGGCACCGCAGGGGCGATGACCGGGGTGATGAACACGCCCTTGTCGTATGCGAGACGCACTATCTTCATAGCCTTGATCGTGTCGCGCACGAAGAGCGGGATGATAGGCGACTGAGTGTGTCCGGTGTCGAAGCCGTTGTCCTTGAAGGCTTTCTGTGCGTGCTTTGTGACTTCCCAGAGATGTTCGCGGCGCTCCGGCTCGTTGATCATTATGTCGAGGGCCGTGGAAGCGGCGGCGACGGCGGCAGGGGTCATAGACGCGCTGAATATGAGCGAGCGGGAATTGTGCTTGAGGTAGTTGAGCACTTCCTTGTCGCCGGCGATGAATCCTCCCAGGGAGCCGAAACTCTTGGAGAACGTACCCATAATGAGGTCGGTGTCGGCGGTGAGTCCGAAGTGGCTTGCAGTACCGGAACCGTTCTCACCTATCACGCCGAGGGCGTGCGCGTCGTCCACCATCACGGAGGCATTGTATTTCTTGCAGAGTCTGACGATGTCCGGCAGCGGAGCTATGTCCCCCTCCATCGAATATACTCCGTCCACCACTATCAGCTTCGGAGCGTTGCGCGGGGTGAGGAAAAGCTTCTTTTCCAGGACCTTCATATCGTTGTGCGGGAACTTGCGGACTTCGGCGAATCCGAGACGGCTGCCGTCGATGATGCAGGCGTGGTCAAGGGCGTCGAGGAAGGTGTATCCGCCCCTCATTCCGAGGGAGCTGACGACTCCGAGATTGACCTGGAAACCGGTGCTGTAGGTCACGGCTTCGTCCTTGCCGACGAACTTCGCTAGCTTCTCTTCAAGTTCTTCGTGGATATCGAGGGTTCCGTTGAGGAAACGGCTGCCGGAGCAGCTCGTGCCATATTTGCGGATTGCGGCTATCGCAGCCTCCTTCAGACGCGGATCGTCCGAAAGACCGAGATAGGAATTGGACCCGAACATAAGGACTTTGCTTCCGTCCGCCATTGTGACGACCGGGTCCTGGCCGGAGGAAATAGGCCTGTAATAAGGGTAGATACCTTGTGCCTTAACCTCTTGAGGGACTGTGTATTTCGCACAAATCTCATTCAGAATTTTCTTCATCAGGATTAGATTTAATACAGTACAACGCCGCAAATATACAAATTAAATTTTACTTGCGACCCTCATCCCGGTGGACCAGGCGGCCTGGAGGTTGAAGCCGCCGGTGATGGCATCGACGTCCATCACCTCCCCGGCGAAGTACAATCCGGGGTAGAGCCGGCTCTGCTGGCTGCCGAGGTCCAGACCGCTCAAGGCCACGCCTCCGCAGGTCACGAACTCCTCCTTGAAGCGGGCGCGTCCGCCGATCTCATATTCGTCAGCGAGCAGCCTCCCGACAAGACGGTTGAATCCCCGCGAGCCGAGTTCGGCCCAGCGCAGATCCTCCCGGAAGCCGCAGCGGGCGAGAAGAAAGCGCCAGAGCCTGTCCGAAATCCCTTCCGGACGGGTGTTGCAAATCTGCTTCTTCTGCGATGCGCCGGACATATCCTCCAGATACTGACGCAGTTGCGCCTCGGAGAGGGGAAGCCAGCCAATAAGCAGCCGCGCCCGGTAGCCCTGCTGCGCAAGGTAGCGCGCGGCGTATGAGGAGAGTTTGAGCGTGGCCGGACCGCTCACTCCCCAGTCGGTGAGCAGGAGCGTCCCCTCCGAGCGGAAGGGCGTGCCGGCAAGGGCGAGGCCGGCATCGGGGACGACCGTACCCGTCAGCGCGCGGAGCAAAGGGTCTTCTATCTTGAGCGTAAAGAGCGACGGGACTGTCGGGACAAGTTCCGTCCCCTCCGGAAGCAGACTTCGCAAGGCCGCCTCGGAGCAGCCTCCGATGGCGAAAACAACTTTGTTCGCCTCCACTTCCCCGCCGTCGGCGAAAATAACTCTGAAGCTCGGGCCTCCCTTCGCCCCGGATTCCTGTTCCGAAGTGACGCAGGAGAGAGGCCGGATGGCAGAAACCTTTCTGTTACACTGCAGGGAGACTCCTTCCGTGCGCATCGCACGCTCCAGGGTGCGCACTATCTGCATCGCATCCTGACTCGCCGGGAAGACGCACTCGTCATCCTGCACCACCAGCCTTACGCCCTCGCGCTCAAACCAGCGCATCGTGTCTTCCGGCCCGAACTCGCGCAGGGCCCGCTTCATCAGATGTTCGCCTCTGGGATAGACCTCGGACAGGCTGCGGACTCCGCGGAAGGTGTTGGTGAGGTTGCAGCGTCCGCCCCCGGTCAGGGCGACTTTCGCGAGGGGGCGGCTGCCGGACTCGAACACGCACACTTCCAGTTCCGGGCGTCTGCGCTTCAATTCTATCGCACAGAAACATCCGGCAGCCCCCGCCCCGATTATGGCCACGTCCGTGTTCTTCACGGAGGCAAAGTTACTCGTTTTTCAGAGAATCCACAGGATTGGCGCGGGCGGTCCTGAGGGTCTGCGAGACTATCGAGACGAATGATATCAGGCAGGTCAGAGCCGCAGACGCAAGGACGGCCCACCAAGGGAAGTCTATACGGGCATAGAAATCACTGAGATACAGACGCATAGCCCAAATGCTGATCGGGACTGCGGCAAGCACTGCGGCCAGAGTCATAATCACGAACGAGCGCGAAAGGAGCATTGCGGCCTCGTTCACTCCGGAGCCGAAAATCTTGCGCACGGCTATTTCGCCTGACTGCTGGCCGGTATAATACACCGCCATCGCGAAGAGTCCGAGCGCCGATATCAGTATGGCTATCAGCATAAAGGTCACCACAAGCGTCATCGTGTTGCGCTTGCCCGTAAGGGCATCGTTCAGATAGTCGTCGACGTATTTGAGTATTTCGGGTTCTGACGGCACTCCGATATATTCCCGCGCCACCTCGATCCAGGCGTCGCGTACCGCGCTCATGGCCTCTGCGTGGTCTCCGACGGTCTTTATCAGCAGCCCGAAACATATCTCGGAACAGTCGCGGAGCATCACCGCGCAGTGACTGTCCTCCATAGGCTCGTCCAGCGCCGTGCCGGCCCTGAAGTCGTCGATGATTCCGTGACATTTGTACTCCTGCTTGTCGCCCGCGTAAGGTTTGCTCTCGGAGACTCCGTAGCGTGCGGCCGCCTCCCGGGTAAACCAGCATTTGCCGTAGGAGGGTTCTTCATACTGCTCCAGAACCTTGAATCCCAGCATATTGAATGCGACACTGTCCACCTGGGCCAGTCTCATCCAGGACATCTTCTCGTTCTCGATATGCACGCCGTTGGAGCCGCAGGCGAACGGCGGGGAGGTGTAGCGCCCGACCGCCCGGACCTGAGGCAGCCTGCTCACCCTGTCAAACAGCGCCTGCTGCGCCGAGGAATTGTTGTAGCCAAGCGACCAGGAGCTGATATGCAGTATGTCTCCGGTCTCGTAGCCCGTCGGCAGGGTCACCATATGGCGCATCTGCAGCAGCATCGTCAGCGACACCGCAATCAACACCGTGCTTATCACGTTCTGGCACACGATGAACACCTTGCTGAAAACCATCTTGCTGCGCAGACGGAAACTTCCCTTCACGACGTCCACCGGCTTGAAGCGCGACACCAGCGCAGCAGGCAGCAGGGCTGAAGCGAGCGTGAGGAAAGCGAGCAGCAGCAGACATACCGCAATGCCGGACGCATCCACGGCCAGCACGATCTCCGTGTCCAGCAGCATCTCGAACCAGCCCTTGAGGGCTGCGGCCAATATGCAGCCTACGGCAAAACATCCCGCCGTAAAGACGAACGACTCCGAGAGATACCTCAGCACTATTCCTCCTGAAGACTCCCCGAGCAGCCGCCTGGTGGCCATTTCCTTGGCCCTTTTGCCCGTCTGGGCCACGGTCAGGTTGATATAGTTGAACACCGCCGATACGAGCAGCACGAGGGCGACGAGCAGGAGAATCTCCACCACCTTCCTGTCCCCCTTGCGCAGAGGGGAGTAGCTCTCAATATCGGTAAAATAGAGCTTGTCGAAGCGCGTGAGGGTGGATCCGTAGAGGAAACTTCCGCTTGAAGCGTCCCTGTGATACCATTCGCCCCAATACTCCACATATTTGTCGAGCAGCTTCCCGGCCACGGCATCCGGGTCGGCGTCGGGCGCGAGGGTGACGAAAGTCTGCACGGTGCCGAAGTTGTCCATCCTTCGCAGCTTTCCTTCCATCACCTTGATGTTCAGGAAAATGTCGCGATGGACAAATTCGTCGTAAGGGCCGAAATCCTCAATGGTGCCGGTGACCGTATATTGATCCCCCGACAGGGTGAAGGTCCGTCCGACCGGGTCGGCAACGCCGAAGAGCCTGCGGGCGAAACTTTCGGACAGGAGCGCATCCCGCTCTCCGGGAAGAATCCTGTCCGCGTCGCAGCCCGTAATCCTGTAGTCGAAGAGTCTGCTGAAATTGGTGTCCAGCGCCGCGGCCTTGACCTCATAATAGTCTTCGCCGACCATTATGTCCGCGTCCCCGTAGGCGGCGACTCTGGTCCAGGTCTTTATCTCAGGAATCCCCGGGAAGAACTCTTCGCCGGTCCCGAGGGTCATACCCGTACAGCTTCCCATTCCGATGGCATAGATATTACGGGCATTGTTCTGAGAGGAACCGACACTGAATTCCGTCCTGGCGTAGGCCGCAAGCAGCACCACGAAGCCCAGAGCGACGGACAGCCCCAGAATCTCCACGAGGGTATAAAGCCTGTTCCTCAGGAGAAACTTGAAATAACTCTTCATCTTACAGCGCAACTCTATGTCCTACAGTTCGTTCTTCACGTCGGACACTATCTGTCCGTCGAAGAGGTCTATCGTCCGCTGTGCGCAGGCGGCATCCTTCTGGGAGTGGGTCACCATCACGATGGTCGTCCCTTCGCGGTTGAGTTCCGTGAGGAGATCCATCACCTCCTTGCCGTTCTTGGAGTCGAGGTTGCCGGTAGGCTCGTCGGCGAGGATGAGCTTCGGACCCGCGACCACGGCACGGGCTATGGCCACCCTCTGCTGCTGACCTCCGGAAAGCTGCTGCGGGAAGTGTCCTGCGCGGTGGTTGATGGACATACGCTTCATTATCTCCGTCACTCTGGCCTTGCGCTCGGATGCACCGATGTTGAGGTAGCGCAGAGGAAGTTCGATGTTCTCATAGACGTTCAGTTCGTCGATGAGGTTGAAGCTCTGGAAGACGAAGCCTATGTTGCCCTTGCGGAACTTGGTCCGCTCCTTCTCCTTGAGGCCGGACACCTCGACTCCGAGCAGCTTGTATGAGCCTCCGCTGGGGTTGTCCAGGAGTCCCAGGATGTTGAGCAGCGTGGATTTGCCGCAGCCGGAAGGTCCCATGATGGCGACGAACTCGCCGTCCTTGATTTCGAAGCTGACTCCGTTCAGGGCCGTCGTCTCTATCTCGTCCGTCCTGAACACCTTGGAAAGATTGTTAACAGTAATCATAATCTATCGTTTTTTGTTGTTTGTCTTTACACTTTTTCTGCCGCCTGTCTGTCAGAATACCAGCACGTCCGAATCGCCATAGTTGTCGTACCCGCTCGTGATGACCTTCTCACCGGGAGCGAGGCCTTCGAGGACTTCGTAGTACTGAGGATTCTGACGGCCTATGCGTATCTCGCGCCTGACAGCCCCGGAACCGTCCTTGTTGACGACATATATCCATTTTCCGCCCGTCTTCTGGTAGAAGGTGCCGCGGGGGATGAGGACCGCCTCTTCCGGCTGGCCGAGCTGAAGGTTGAGGTAGTAGGTCTGGCCGCTGCGGATGTTGTCCGGCTGGCCGCCTTCGAACTTGAAGTCCGCCTTGAACTTGCCGTCACGCACTTCGGGATAGACCTTGCGTATGCTCGTCTCCCAGGTCTCGCCCTGCCGCTCGAAGGTGGCTTCCAGTCCGGTCACCACGCGGTCGATGTAGTGTTCGTCTATCTGCGCCTCGATCCGGTAGGTCCCGACGGAATTGATCTGGCCTATCTTGGTGCCGGAAGCGATGCTCTGGCCCAGCACCACGTCCAGCAGGCCGAGTTCCCCGTCGATAGGGGCCTTCACCACGAGGTTGCTCTTGCGCCGGCGGATCATCTGCATATTGAGCTGCATATTCTCCAGGCTCTCTTCCATACGGTCTATCTGCGTCCCGCGGTAGAGGCTGTCCTGCTTTGAGCGCTCGGAGATGAGCTCGTATTTCTGCTCCGCCAGACGGTAGTCCTCCTCGGCCTTGAGGTAGTCCTCCCTGGCGATGAGCTTGTCTTCGTAGAGGGCTTTCTGCTGCTCGTAGGCGCGGCGGAGGCGTTCCACGTTGATGCCGTATTCCAGTTCGTTCTGCCGTACGTCCAGCTTCTGCTGTTCCATCTGAATCTGCGTGTTGCGGAGGATGTTCTCCTTCTCGGCAAGCTCCGCTTCGGAATTCAGTATCTGGAGGTCGAGGTTGTCGTTGCTGAGGATGAGGATGGCGTCGCCCTTCTTTACCGTGGACCCCTCCTCTATCAGGATTTTGTCCACGACTCCGCCTTCCTGCGGGCTGAGCTGTATGGTCGTCATAGGCTGCACACGGCCGTTGATGCGGATGTAGTCGTTGAATTCACCCTGCTGCGCCGTCGACACGGTGACAGAATCCCTGTCCACCCTCAGCGTCTTGGTGTTCGGCCTTGCGATGAGATATATGGTGAAGGCGATCAGCATCGCTCCCAGCCACCACGGAAGGGCCTTTCTCGTGAATGCCGCCCTCCAGCCTTTCTTCTTTTCGATTATCTTGTCCATATTCTTTTGTCATGCCCGACCAGACCGGGCACTTATTGGTTAACGTATTCTATTCCATTATAGTACTTCACAACGGCCTGCTTGATGAGAAGCTTGAAGAGGCTGTTCATCTCGTCGGTCTGCGCACGGAGGTAATTGCCGTCGGCGGTCTGGAATTCCAGCGGGGAGATGAGGCCCTGCTGGAGTTTCTTGAGATTCAGCCTGTAGGCCTCCTGCTGCACCTCGGACTTGTACTGCGCCTGGCTGTAGGCCTGGGCCGCCCCGTCGCGATCCTGAACGGCCCTGCGGACTTCCGACTCCACGTCGCGGCGCTGCTGGTCCAGTTCGGCGGAAGCCTTGTCCAGGGCGTGACGCTTGCGGGCGATTGCGGAGTGCCGGCTCAGGCGGTTCCAGATGGGGATGGAGAGGGTGAGCTCCACGTATTCGCCGCCGTTGTTGCGGAACTGATCGTGGAAGGAAGCCGTGGAGGAACCCTGATAGGTATAATAGCTCGTGCTCCAGCCGGCATATAGCCCCACGGACGGCAGCAGCTGCCACTTGGCCGTGTTGAGTTCCCGTCTGGCGTTCAGCACGGTCCCTTCCGCGATCTCGACCTTCGGATTGTGTCCGAGGGCGAAGCCTATTATCTCGTCCGTGCTACTTGCCTCCTCCGAGGATGAGGCAGCGGCGGCGAGTCTCTCCAAATCCGTCTCTATCACGAGCTCCTCGTCCAGAGGATAGAACATCAGGTCCGAGAGGACCATCAGCTGGTCGCCGTACATATTGCGCGCATTGATAAGGTCATAGCGCCTGTCGGCGAGGTCGGCCTCCATCTGCACCACGTCTGCGTGGCCTTTCTGTCCGAGCTCTTCCTGTCTGCGGGCCTTGTCAAGGGAAGCCTCGGCCGTCGCCAGCTGCTCTTCGCAGATGTCGGCTAGGCGTTTGTAATAGACCACGTTGTAGTATGCCTCCATCACCGCGAGACAGATGTCCGCCTCGACCTGCTTCTCCTGCGACTCGCTTATGGCAAGACCTGTCTTGGAAATCTTCCAGTTGTTTACGGCCTTGAATCCGTCGAAGAGGTCATATCCGGCGCTTATGCCGTAGTTGTTGTGGAAGGAGGTAGTGTTGAAATAGGTGTTGGTCTGCGGGTCGATGCTGCGGCCGAAGTTGTAGTAGGCGTAGGTCTGCGCGCTGATCTGCGGTGTGAAGAGTGCCAGGGCGGCATCCCTCCTGTCGAGTCTCGCGTCTCCTGACGCCGCCTGCTGAATCCGCGTCTTCGTCGAATTGGAGATGGCGTATTCCATACAGTCCTTCAGCGTCATCACTGCGTCGGCCTCGGGATTTCCGGCATCTTTGAGATCCCCGGTCAAGCCGGGGATGACGGTGGGCACCTCCCGGGTTTTGAGATCCCCGGTCAGGCCGGGGATGACGGCGGAGAGGACGTCGGGGGTGACGGCGGGCATCTCGCGGGCTTTGAGATCCCCGGTCAGGCCGGGGATGACAGAGGCTGCCAGAAAAACGAATATGTAAAGTCGTGTCTTCATCATACAATGATTTATCATCGGGACAAATGATAACACTAGCCGTGCCAAATACGATAAAGCACTGATAATGAATAGAAAACGATTTCAGCAGAATACGGAAAAAGTGTAAAGTTTACAATACACTTTACACTTTCACGGACACTACCTGAACTTCAGTTCGAAGACGGTCCGGCTTATGTCGCTGCAGACGAGGTCGATGCTGCCGTTGTGCTGACGCATAATCTGGCGGGAGATGCTGAGGCCTATGCCTGAACCCTCCTCCTTGGTGGTGTAGAACGGGACGAATATCTGCTCCCGGCTCTTGAGCGGAATCGGCTCTCCGTCATTGGCCACGCGCAGTATCACCTCGTCGTCCTGACCCGAGCGGGACGAGATGACGACCTCCTTCGCTCCGGCCTGCAGGGCGTTCTTCAGCAGATTGATGAGAATCTGTGATATCTGCCCCTCGTCGGCATATATCATCAGGTCGTCCTCCCCCGAAAAGAAGCGGCAAGTCGCGCCGCAGGAGGCGAAATATTCGCTGTCAAGAGCGATTACCTTCTCGACCAGATCCTTGACTATGAGGGCCTTGCGTATAGGACGGGCGACACCGCTCAACTGCCTGTAGGTCTGCACGAACTTGATGAGGTTCTTCGACGAGTCGGATATCGTCTCCAGCCCCGCCTTGACGTCAGCCTCGCTATATCCGTCTTCCTTCATCGCCCCGGCGAGGGCATCGGAGAGGGAGGCTATGGGCGAGACAGTGTTCATAATCTCGTGCGTGAGCACGCGGATGAGTTTTGTCCAGGAGTCCTGCTCGTGGGCCTGCCGCTGCTGCTCGAAGATGGTACGGATACGGTTGAGGGTGCGGTTGAAGCGATTCCTGTCCCGGAAGCGGAAATTGAGCTCTCCGTCCTCCAGCGCGTCCATCATATAGGCCACCTTCCTGATGTCCCTGTGTCTGGTGTGGAGTGCGGCCAATATCCAGACAAGGACCACGGCCACGACAGAAAGCGATATGACAGCCCATAGCGGCATCAGAGTCCGTATTTTTTCAGCTTGGCATACAGCGTCGGACGGCTCACCCCGAGCATCCTTGCCGCCTGGGTGATATTGCCCCCGCAACGCTCCATCGCCTCCCTCACCAGATGCTCCTCGTCGGCGCTGCCGGTGGTGCGGAGCATCTGACTCCCGCCTGCCGACGGAGTCTCGAACTGGAGGTCGGCTGCCGAGAGCGTCCGCCCTTCGGAGAGGATCACCGCCTTTTCGATGCAGTTCTGGAGTTCACGGATGTTGCCTCCGAAACGGTATCCGAGCAGGGCTTCCCTGCCGGAGCTGTCCAGCCCTTCCAGCGGACGGTGGTATTTTTCGGCATAGCTGCGGATGAATCTCTCCGCCAGCGGGATGACGTCCTCCCCGCGTTCTCGCAGCGGAGGAAGTTCGATATGGACGGTATTGATGCGGTAGTAGAGGTCTTCGCGGAAGCGGCCCTCCCTCACCAAGGCCTCCAAATCCATATTCGTGGCGCAGACAAGGCGTATATTCACGGGCCGCGACGCGCTGCCTCCCACCGGGACTATGCTGCGGCTCTGTATGGCGCGGAGCAGCTTGGCCTGCAGGTGCAGGGGGATGTTGCCGATTTCGTCGAGGAAGAGCGTACCCCCGTCGGCCTGCTCGAACTTGCCGATATGGTCGGCGTGCGCATCGGTAAACGCGCCCTTGACGTGTCCGAAGAGTTCGCTCTCGAACAGGGTCTCGGGAATCGCGCCGGCATCCACCGCCACCATAGGCGCGGCGGAGCGCAGGCTCTGCGCGTGGATTTCCCGGGCCAGCATATCCTTGCCCGTGCCGTTCTCGCCGGTGATGAGCACCGTGACATCGGTCGGGGCTATCTTCTGCACCATCTTTCTGATGGCGAGCATAGGCTTGGACTCGCCCCAGAACATCCCCTCTCCGGACTCCTTGTCCGTCTGCGACGCTTCCCGGGCTTTCTTCACGCTGTCCATAGACTTGTCCCTCGCCGCCGACAGCACCGCAATCAGCTTTTCGTTCTCCCAGGGCTTCACGATGAAGTCGAAAGCCCCGCACTTCATCCCCTCCACGGCCAGGCGGATATCGGCATAAGCCGTAAACAGCACCACCTCCACGGAAGGGGCCATCGCCTTGAGCTGACGCGTCCAGTAGAGGCCCTCGTTGCCCGTGTTGATTTCCGTGCGGAAATTCATATCCAGAAGCACGACATCCGGACGGAAACGCTCCAGCGTCGTCACCAGAGTGGACGGCGAGGCGATGGCCTCCACCTGGGCGAAGTGCATCGGGAGCAGTATCTTAAGGGCGCTGCGGATTCCCGCATTGTCGTCTACGACAAGTATTTTACCGGTCTTTGCTGTCATAACGGAAGTTGTTCGGATTCCTGCCACAAAAATAATGACAAAAATCCGAACAAAGCTAAAGTTCCCCGATTACGCCGGCGCTACAGCAGGTGGAAGGCGACGGTGAGACCGGCCATCACGATGCTGACCATGCTCATCAGCTTGATAAGTATGTTGAGCGACGGGCCGGACGTATCCTTGAACGGGTCGCCGACGGTGTCTCCCACTACCGTGGCGTGGTGGCAGTCGGAGTTCTTGCCGCCGAAATTCCCCTCCTCGACGAACTTCTTGGCATTGTCCCAGGCTCCGCCGGAATTGGCCATGAAGATGGCAAGGACAAAGCCGGAGCCAAGACCGCCGATCAGCAGTCCTATCACGCCCGCGACACCGAGCAGCATCCCCGTCAGCACGGGAACGGCAATCGCCACCAGCGACGGCACGAGCATCTCCTTCTGCGCGGCCTTCGTGGAAATCTCCACGCAGCGGTCATATTCCGGCACAGCCTCGCGGGAAAGGATGCCCTTGATCTCGCGGAACTGGCGGCGAACTTCGCTCACCATCTTGCCCGCGGCCCTGCCGACGGCGTTCATCGTCAGACCGCAGAAGAGAAATGCCATCATCGCCCCGATGAACACCCCGGAAATCACCGCCGGATTCATAATGTCGACCTTGTAATATGCCAATATGTCGAGAATGCTTGCATCGGACGCGTTCTCGATCAGACGTCCGCCCACTCCGACGACGGCTTCCCCGACACGCACGAGCGCAATCTTGATCTCCTCTATGTAGGAAGCGAGCAGCGCAAGTCCGGTGAGCGCGGCCGAACCGATGGCAAAGCCCTTGCCGGTGGCGGCGGTGGTGTTGCCGAGAGCGTCAAGCACGTCCGTGCGCTCCCTCACCTCCGGCTCAAGTTCGCTCATCTGGGCGTTGCCTCCGGCATTGTCCGCAATAGGGCCGTAGGCGTCCGTGGCAAGCGTGATGCCGAGAGTGGAGAGCATTCCGACAGCCGCGATGGCGACTCCGTAGAGGCCCAGGGAGAGGTTGGAGGCACTGACCATATTCTGCACGTCGAATCCTATGGCGCAGAGGTAGGCAAGGATAATGGCGACGGCGATGGTCACCACCGGGATGGCCGTAGAGAGCATTCCGAGCCCCACTCCGCTGATGATGACGGTGGCAGGGCCGGTCTGCGCTGATTCGGCGAGCTGCTGCGTCGGCTTATAGGAATGGGAGGTGTAGTATTCCGTGGACTTGCCTATGACGACTCCGGCCAGAAGTCCGCTGACCACGGAGAACGAGAGTCCGAGCCAGTTGTCGAGGCCCACAAGATACATCACTCCGAAGGTGGCCACGGCGCTCAGCACGGCTGCAAGGTTGGTGCCGAAGCTCATGGATTTGAGCAGCTGGCTCATTCCGGCCCCCTCCCTGGTGCGCACGGTGAATATCGCCATGACGGAAAGGGCGACCCCGACGGCCGCGATGATCATAGGGGCGAGAATCGCCTTCATCTGATATTCAGGACCGGCGGAGAAGAAAGCCGATGCGCCGAGGGCCATAGTGGAGAGGATGGAGCCGCAGTAGGATTCGTAGAGGTCGGCTCCCATACCGGCCACGTCGCCCACGTTGTCGCCCACGTTGTCGGCGATGGTGGCGGGATTGCGCGGGTCGTCCTCCGGCAGGTCGGACTCGACCTTGCCCACGAGGTCCGCCCCCACGTCGGCGGCCTTGGTGTAGATGCCGCCGCCGACCCTTGCGAAGAGGGCCTGGGTGGAAGCTCCCATACCGAAGGTGAGCATCGTGGTGGTAATGACTATAAGTTTCTGTGCCATAGTGGCTTCCTGTATACAGGCGTTAAGTATGACAAACCACAGCGCGATATCCAGAAGTCCGAGGCCCACAACGGTGAGACCCATCACCGCTCCGGAGCGGAATGCGAGCTTGAGTCCGGCGTTGAGCGAACGTCTGGCGGCATTGGCGGTGCGCCCGGAGGCGCAGGTGGCCGTCTTCATCCCGACAAATCCGGCAAGGCCGGAGAAGAATCCTCCCGTCAGGAAAGCGAAAGGCACCCAGGGGTTCTGAACCCCGAATCCGTATGCGAGTACGGCGAAAAATACGGCCAATATGGCAAAGACGATGCCCACGACCCGATATTGCTGCTTGAGATAGGCCATAGCCCCTTCGCGCACATACTCTGCAATCTGTCTCATTGTCGGTGTCCCTTCGTCTTCACGACGCATCTGGCGGAAGAAATAGCAGGCGAACGCAAGCGCGAGAACCGCCGCAACAGGGACTGAATAGAATAACCAGTTCATTTTGGATAGATAAAATTAATTATAAACAAAAAGGGGGAAGCCCGAACTTCCCCCTTGAAATTTTACTCAGCCTTCGGCTGCTCTTCCTGCTGAACTTCCTGAGGAGGCGCCTCCACAGGGGTCTCAGCCTTCTTCGCACGGCTTCTGCGGGTGGTCTTCTTCTCCGCCTTCGGAGATGATGCGAGAGCCGCTTCGTTGAAGTCTACGAGTTCAATGAGAGCCATCTCGGCCGCGTCTCCCTGACGGAAGCCGACGTGCAGGATACGGGTGTATCCGCCCGGACGGTCAGCAATCTTCGGAGCGACGTTGCGGAAGAGTTCCGTAACGGCCTCCTTGGACTTGAGGTAGCTGAACACGACACGGCGGTTGTGGGTCGTGTCTTCCTTGGACTTGGTAATCAGCGGCTCCACATAGCACCTGAGGGCCTTGGCCTTCGCAACGGTGGTCGTAATCCTCTTGTGAAGAATGAGAGAGGTCGCCATATTGGAGAGAAGGGACTTGCGGTGTCCGCTCTTGCGCCCAAGATGATTTATAGCTTTGTTATGTCTCATCTTTCGATATTCTTTTTCTTTGGTTCGATATTATACTTTGTGACATCCATTCCGAACGACAGCTTCATCTTCTCGACCAGAAGGTCAATCTCGTTGAGGGATTTGCGTCCGAAATTGCGGAACTTCATCAGCTCGGCGCGGGAATAGGACACAAGGTCTGCGAACGTGTCGATGTCAGCCGCCTTGAGGCAGTTGAAGGCACGGACGGACAGGCCTACGTCCGACAGCTTCGTGAGCAGGAGGTGTCTCATACGGAGAGACTCCTCGTCCAGCTCCTTGGTATCAGGCTCCACGGTGCTCTCCATCGACATCTTCTTGTCGTCGGTGAACAGCTTGAAGTGATAGATGAGGATGTTGGCCGCCTCGTGAAGCGCGGAATTAGGAGAGATGGATCCGTCGGTCACAATCTCGAGATTGAGTTTCTCGTAGTCGGTCTTCTGCTCCACACGGTAGTTCTCCACGCTCCAGTTGACCTTGCGGATAGGAGTGTAGATGGCATCGATCGGGATGGTCCCGATAGGCGTGTTCTCGTCCCTGAGCTCCTCGGAAGGCACGAAACCGCGGCCCTTGGTGATGGTGAGCGTGATTTCGAGCTTGACCGCAGGCTCCAGAGAGCAGATGTGCAGTTCCGGATTCAACACCATAAAGGAAGACAATCCCTTTGAGATATCTTCTGCCGTAAACTCCTGTTTGCCGCTGATTACGATGGTTGCAGTCTCAGTATCGACCGTCTCGACCATACGACGGAAGCGCACCTGCTTGAGGTTGAGGATGATGTCCTGCATCCCCTCGATGACGCCCGGTATGGTGGCGAACTCCTGCTCGACGCCGGAGATCCGGATCTGACTGATAGCAAAACCTTCCAAAGAGGCGAGCAGGATGCGACGAAGAGCATTGCCGATGGTCTGACCGTATCCCGGCTCCAGAGGGCGGAATTCGAAACGGCCGACGGTATCGGTGCTTTCGAGCAAGATGACCCTGTCAGGTTTCTGAAATGCTAAGATTGCCATATTAATCTGGTGTTAAATGTTACTTGGAGTAGAGATCGACGATAAGCTGCTCGTTGATGTTCTCAGGAATCTCGGTTCTGGTAGGAACATTGAGGAACTTGCCCGTAAGGGTCTTGACGTCGAAATCCAGCCAGGAGTACTTCGTCACGGAAGCCACGCTGTTCTGAATCACCTCAAGGCTCTTGGATCTCTCCCTTACCGCAACGACGTCACCCGGCTTCACCTGAATGGAAGGGATGTTGGATACGACACCGTTGAGGGTGATGTGATGATGGGACACGAGCTGACGTGCCGCCGCACGCGTAGGAGCGATACCGAGACGGTAAACGATATTGTCGAGACGGGACTCGAGGAGGAAGAGGAGGTTCTCACCCTTCTGTCCGGACATGCGGGAGGCCTTGTCGTAGGTGTTGTGGAACTGACGCTCCAGCACGCCGTACATATACTTGACCTTCTGCTTCTCCTTGAGCTGCATGGAGTAGTCCTTCTGCTTCTTGCGCTTGGCGGCCAGTCCGTGCTGTCCCGGAGGATAGTTTCTCTTCTCGAAATATTTGTCTGAACCGAATATCGGCTCGCCGAACTTACGGGCGATCTTGGTGCTTGGACCTGTATATCTTGCCATAATCAGTCTTACTTTAAAAATTAAACTTTACGACGGCCTTTCGGTCTGCATCCGTTATGAGGCATCGGGGTCACGTCGACGATCTCGGTCACCACGATACCGGCGTTATTGATGGTGCGGATAGCGGATTCACGACCCGCTCCCGGTCCCTTCACGTAGCACTTCACCCTGCGCAGACCGGCGTCGAACGCGGTCTTGGCAGCGTCCTCGGCAGCCATCTGGGCTGCGTAAGGGGTGTTCTTCTTGGAGCCTCTGAAACCGCACTTGCCCGCTGAGCCCCAGCTGATCACCTGGCCCTGAGCATTGGTGAGAGACACGATAACGTTGTTGAAGGTTGATGAAATATGAGCCTCGCCATAAGCTTCAACCTTGACAACTCTCTTGGATGTTGTAGTTTTCTTTGCCATAATTCATCAATGATTACTTGGTCGCCTTCTTCTTGTTGGCAACGGTCTTCTTGCGACCCTTGCGGGTACGGGCGTTGTTCTTGGTGCTCTGGCCGCGAACCGGAAGTCCGAGACGATGGCGGATTCCGCGGTAGCAACCGATATCCATAAGACGCTTGATGTCCATCTGGACGGAAGAACGGAGCTCACCCTCAATCTTGTATTCCTCATTGATTTCGGAACGGATCTTGGCTATCTGCTCGTCATTCCAGTCACCGACTTTGATCGTGGGCTCGATGCCGCACTTCTCAAGAATCTTCTTGGCTGAAGGGCGACCGATCCCGAAGATATAGGTAAGCCCTATCTCTCCCTGTTTGTTGTTTGGTAAATCAACACCGGCTATTCTTGCCATAATTATACTTTACTTAATTTGTTTACTGAATATTATCCCTGGCGCATCTTGAACTTCGGGTTCTTCTTGCAAATCACGTAGAGACGACCCTTGCGCCTTACGATCTTGCAGTCTTCACTGCGCTTCTTGATGGATGTCTTGACTTTCATATCTGTGAGTTTTTATTTGTATCTGAAAGATATTCTGCCTTTGGTCAAATCGTACGGTGATATTTCTACTTTAACCCTGTCGCCAAGAAGAATATGGATAAAGTTCATCCTCATCTTGCCCGAAATGTTGCAGAGCAGGACATGACCGTTCTCAAGCTCGACCTTGAACATCGCGTTGGGAAGGGTCTCGATAACCTTTCCGTCTTGTTCTATTGCTACCTGTTTTGACATAAAAATAACACTTTAGTAATTGATCCCGCCATCTTTCTCGATAAAATCGAAGGTTGAAAGCTGCTCGGCACGACCTTTTCGGACAACAACCGTAAGCTCGTAATGCGCCGCATTCCTGTGGTCGGAAGTCTTCACGGACCAGCCGTTCCTGGCCAGATACACCCCTCTGCCTCCGGCATTGATCATCGGCTCGATGCAGATGACCATCCCTTCGACGAGGTGAGTTCCGTGCCCGCGCCTGCCGTAATTCGGCACACCGGGCTCCTCGTGCATACCTTTCCCGATACCGTGGCCCTCGAGTTCGCGAACCACTGAGAATCCGAACGATTCAGCATACGATTGTACCGCGTATCCGATATCTCCGGTCCGCGCACCTGCCACAGCCGCCTCTATGCCCTTGTAGAGCGAAGCCTTCGTCACGTCCAGCAGGCTGCGGGTCTTCGCGTCCACCTCCCCTACCGGGAAAGTGTACGCGGAGTCGCCGTTATAGCCCTTGTAGAGCGTTCCGATGTCCGCCGTCACGATGTCGCCCTCCTTGAGCACGTAGTCTGACGGAAAACCGTGGACCACAACATCGTTGACCGAGGCACAGATGGCTGCGGGGAAGCCCTCGAAACCGAGAAAGCTCGGGATTGCTCCGTTGTCGCGAATGAAAGTCTCGGCTACCCTGTTCAACTCTGCAGTTGTCACACCGGGGGCTACCGCTTTACCGACTTCCGCCAGCGTCTTCGAGACGATGATGGCATTCTCGCGCAAAAGCTCAATCTCTTCTTCTGTCTTAGGCTTGATCACAACCTTTCACTGTTAATTCAAAGAACTACATACCTGAGCGCCCGCTGAGCCGTCCGGTCTTCATCAGACCGTCGTAGTGGCGCATCAGCAAATAACTTTCCACCTGCTGAAGGGTATCGAGTACAACGCCCACGAGAATCAGAAGCGAAGTGCCGCCGTAGAAGCTCGCGAAGGAGTTGTTGATACCGAAGATTATCGCAATGGCTGGAAGAATGGAGATGATACCGAGGAAGAAGGAACCCGGCAGGGTGACTCTTGACATGATGGTGTCAAGGTACTCTACGGTCTTCTTGCCCGGCTTGACCCCCGGGATGAATCCTCCATCCCTCTTCATACTCTCGGCCATCATGGTCGGATTGACGGTGACGGCGGTGTAGAAGAACGTGAAGATGACGATGAGGATGAAGAAAATGAAGTTGTACCAGAATCCGGTGTAATCACCCAGAGTGGCTGCAAGTCCACGCGTGGAATCCCAGCGGGAGAAGATGAGAGGGAAGAGCATCAGAGCCTGGGCGAAGATGATAGGCATCACGCCGGCGGCGTTGATCTTGAGCGGGATGTACTGACGTACTCCGCCGTACTGACGGTTTCCGACCACTCTCTTGGCATACTGTACAGGCACCCTGCGGACAGCCTGCACAAGCGCGATTGCCGCAACGATGACGAAGAACCAGATGATGAGTTCCACGATGAGCAGCAGCAGACCGCCGTTGTTGACGGAGAGCTTGGCGCTGCACTCGGCGATGAGGGCGTAAGGCAGACGGGCCACGATACCGATCATGATGATCAGGGAGATACCGTTGCCGATGCCCCTGTCGGTAATGCGCTCACCGAGCCACATCACGAACATCGATCCGGCCATAAGGATGATGGTGGATACCAGGTTGAACACGAAGTTGCTCCAGCCGAGCTGGTTGACGGCAACGAATGCCGCAGCCGGGATCTGGCTGTGAACGGCGGCCATATAAGCCGGTCCCTGGATGCAGATGATCACGATGGTCAGCCAGCGGGTCATCTGGTTCATCTTCTTGCGGCCGCTTTCGCCCTCCATCTGGAGTTTCCTGAAGTAAGGGACGAAAACACCGAGAAGCTGGATCACGATGGAAGCCGAGATATACGGCATCACACCGAGCGCAAAGATGGAGGCGTTGCCGAAAGCGCCGCCGGAGAACATATTCAGGAGTCCTACCAGACCGTCCTGAGTCCTGCTCTGGAGGCCGGCAAGCATTGACGCGTCGATACCCGGAAGCACCACGAAACATCCCAATCTGTAGACCAGAATCAGGATGAAGGTGTAGGCGAGTCTCTTGCGAAGCTCCTCTATCTTGAATATGTTCTTTATGGTCTCGACGAACTTCATAGAACTATTCGCTTACGACAGCCTTGCCGCCGGCCGCTTCGATTTTAGCAACAGCAGACTTGGAGAAGGCGTCGGCCTTGACCGTGATGGCGGTCTTTACTTCGCCGTTGCCGAGAATCTTGACGAGATCGTTCTTTCCGGCAAGTCCGGCAGCCTTGATCTCCTCGATTCCGAACTCGTTGAGGCCGGAACCGGCTACAAGAGCCTCGAGGTCGTCAAGGTTCACGGCCTTGTACTCGACCCTCGTAGGGTTCTTGAATCCGAACTTCGGCAGACGCCTCTGGATAGGCATCTGACCGCCTTCGAATCCGATCTTGTGTTCGTATCCCGCGCGGGCCTGCGCACCCTTGGTACCGCGGGTGGAGGTGCCACCCTTGCCGGAACCCTGTCCGCGACCTAATCTTTTGCTTGTATGGGTAGAACCAACAGCAGGTTTCAAATTGTTAAGTTTCATTGTCCCGTCCTCCTTAGTCTATCACTTCAACTTTGCAGAGATGGGCGATTCTGGCCACCTGACCTGCGGTCACCGGGGTCTTCTCCACCTCCACGGTCTGATGCATACGACGGATGCCCAGGCAGCGAAGGTTGTCCTTCTGACGCTTGGTCTCGCCGTTGCTGCTTATAATCTTGGTAATCTTGAATCTTGCCATAATCGTGTCTCCTTTAACCGTTGAAAACCTTAGTCATAGGCACACCGCGAAGACCGGCTACCGTGTACGCGTCCCTCATCTGGGTAAGCGCAGCCACTGTGGCCTTCACGAGGTTGTGAGGGTTGGAAGATCCCTTGGACTTGGCGAGGACGTTCTGCACACCCGCTGACTCGAAGACCGCACGCATCGCACCGCCGGCCTTGACGCCGGTACCGGGAGCCGCAGGCTTCATGAACACGCGGGATCCGCCGAACTTGGATTCCTGCTCGTGAGGGATGGTGGTGTTGATGACCGGAATCTTGACGAGATTCTTCTTTGCGTCCTCAACGCCCTTCGCGATGGCGGCTGTCACCTCGTTCGCCTTGCCGAGACCATAACCTACCACACCGTTCTCGTCACCCACCACCACAATCGCGGCGAAGCGGAAGTGACGACCGCCCTTGGTCACCTTGGTGACCCTGCGGATGGCGACCAGTCTGTCCTTGAGCTCAAGGTCAGAAGTCTTTACTCTTTTAACATTCGTATTTGCCATTGTCTCTTCTGTTAGAATACGAGGCCGCCTTCACGGGCAGCGTCCGCCAAACTTTTAACTCTTCCGTGGAAAAGGTAGCCGCCACGATCGAAGCAGATGGTGGTGATACCCTTAGCGAGAGCACGCTCGGCGATTGCCTTGCCGACAATCGCTGCGGCTTCGACTCCGGTCTTGCCCTTGCACTGAGCGGCAAGTTCCTTGTCGTTGGATGCAGCGGAGCAGAGGGTCTTGCCCTGCTCGTCGTCCACAACCTGTACGTAAATCTGCTTGTTGCTGCGGAATACGACCATACGAGGTCTCTCCGGAGTGCCGTTGACGTGCTTACGTATGCGGTAGTGAATCCTTCTTCTTCTTTCAATTCTATTGAGTGCCATAATTCAATCCTCCTTTTATTTTGCGGCTGCCGTCTTGCCCGCCTTGCGACGAAGCTGCTCACCGACGAACTTGATACCTTTACCCTTGTAAGGCTCCGGCTTGCGGAATGAACGGATCTTGGCTGCTACCTGGCCGAGAAGCTGCTTGTCGCAGCTCTTGAGTACGAGCACAGGGTTTTCGCCCTTGCGGACTTCCGGGACTTCAGCGACAATCTCCTTCGGGAGCATCAGCTGAATCTCGTGGGAATAACCGAGGGAGAAGGAGAGAACCTGTCCGCTGAGTGCGACACGGTAACCCACACCGACCAACTCCTGCTTTACGGTGAAGAGTTCGCTGACTCCGACTACCATATTGTGCGCGAGGGCGCGGTAGAGGCCGTGCATGGAACGATGCCTCGGCTGGTCTGTCGGACGGGCGAACTTGATCTGATTGTCCTCAATGGTGACGGTGATGTCCGGATCTATCTTCTGGCTCATCTCACCGTGAGGTCCTTTAACCTTCAGCACGTTGCCGGAAAGGAGCTCGGCGCTCACCCCGGTCGGAAGGCTTACAGGCAATTTACCAATTCGTGACATTATTTAAATGTTTGTTTAAGATTAATATACGTAGCAAATAACTTCACCGCCGACTCCGAGTTCCTTGGCCTCCTTGTCGGTGATTACGCCCTTGGAGGTGGAAAGCACCGCGATTCCGAGTCCGTTGAGGACGCGCGGCATATTGTCCACGTCGGTATACTGGCGCAGACCCGGAGTGGACACGCGCTCAATCTTTCTGATGGCGGCCGCCTTGGTCTGAGGGTGATACTTGAGGGCGATCTTTATGGTGTTGTACGGGGTTCCCTCCACTACCTTGTAGCTGAGGATATAGCCCTTCTCACAGAGAATCTGGGTGATGGCGACCTTCATCTTGGAAGACGGAATCTCCACTACCTTCTTGCCTGCACTGTATGCATTGCGAATTCTGGTGAGATAATCTGCAATTGGATCAGTCATATCTGTTATATTCTTTAATTTCTACCAACTTGCCTTCTTGACTCCCGGGATGAGACCGTTGCTGGCCATCTCGCGGAACTGGATGCGGCTGATGCCGAATGCCCTCATATATCCCTTCGGACGACCCGTGAGAGAGCAGCGGTTGTGAAGACGGACAGGAGAAGCGTTCTTCGGGAGCTTGTCGAGAGCGGCCCAGTCTCCGGCCTCCTTGAGTGCCTTTCTCTTCTCGGCGTACTTGGCGACAAGTCTTGCGCGCTTTACCTCGCGGGCTTTCATTGATTCCTTTGCCATATTATGCTATTTGTTATGTTTCTTGAAAGGCAGCCCGAACGCAGCGAGAAGCGCGTGGCACTCCTCATCGGTCCTGGCCGTGGTTACGAAAGTGATTTCGAGTCCGTGGATGCGCGGATTCTTGTCGATGTCGACCTCAGGGAAGATGATCTGCTCCTTGAGTCCGAGGGTGTAGTTGCCGCGGCCGTCCATATTCTCGGCGATGCCGTTGAAGTCACGGATACGCGGGAGAGCCACCCTGATGAGCTTCTCGAGGAATTCGTACATCTTCACGTTGCGGAGAGTGACCTTGGTTCCGATAGGCATGCCCTTACGGAGCTTGAAGTTGGAGATGTCCTTGCGTGAAGTGGTGACGAGGGCCTTCTGGCCGGTGATGAGAGAGAGCTCTTCCGCAGCCTCCTCGACGATCTTCTTGTCCTGGGAGCCGGAGCCTACGCCTTCGTTGATGGTAATCTTGACAAGGCGCGGAACCTGCATTACTGTAGTGTAGGAGAACTGCTTCTTGAGCTTGTCGACAATCTCCTCCTTGTAGGCCTTCTTAAGGGCAGGTACATATTCCACAGGGGCTGCCTGGGCCTGTACCGGTGCGTTTTTCTTTGCCATAATTATTTGATCTCCTCCCCAGATTTTTTAGCGTAACGGATTTTCTTGTCTCCATCCATCCTGTAGCCCACGCGAGTCGGAGTGTTGCTCTTCGGATCGATGAGGTTGAGGTTTGAAATGTGGATGGCAGCCTCCATCCGGACAATGCCGCCCTGAGGCTGCTTGCTGTTCGGCTTGGTGTGCTTGCTGACCATATTGATACCTTCAACGATGGCGCGGTCCTTTGCAGGATCGACTGAGAGGACCTTGCCGGTCTTCCCCTTGTCGTTACCGGCATTCACATACACGGTGTCGCCTTTCTTTATATGTAACTTCTTCATAATGCTTGTTGGATTAAAGGACCTCCGGAGCCAGTGAAACGATTTTCATGAAGTTGGCACGAAGCTCTCTGGCAACAGGGCCGAAGATACGGGTGCCGCGGAGTTCACCGGCGTTGTTGAGAAGGACGCAGGCGTTGTCGTCGAAACGGATATATGAACCGTCCGGACGGCGGACCTCCTTCTTGGTGCGCACGACTACAGCTCTTGAAACCGTACCCTTTTTGGCGTCACCGCCGGGAATGGCACTCTTGATTGCAACGACGATCGTGTCGCCGACAGTCGCATAACGATGGTTGGTACCGCCAAGCACGCGGATGCAGAGAACTTCCTTCGCACCGCTGTTGTCGGCAACCTGTAAACGTGTTTCCTGCTGTATCATATATTATTTTGCTTTTTCTACGATTTCTACTAATCTCCAGTTCTTTGTCTTGCTGAGAGGACGGGTCTCCATAATGCGGACGGTGTCGCCGATGCCGCACTCGTTCTTGTCGTCCTGGGCGACGAACTTCGTGGTCTTCTTGACGAACTTGCCGTAGAGAGGATGCTTCTCCTTTATCTTCACGGCAACGATAATGGTCTTGTCCATCTTGTCGCTGACCACCACTCCTGTTCTTTCCTTACGAAGATTTCTTTCCATAAGATGTTCTCTGATTTAGTTCTTTTTTTCTTTTTCAGCAAGGATAGTGATCATAAGAGCTATATCCCTTCTGGTCTTACCGATTTTGGAAGTGTCCTCCAATGGAGAAATCGCGTGATTAATCTTCATTGTGGCGAGATTGCTCTTCTCAACCTCAATACGGTCGCGCAGGTCTGCTACAGACATATCGCGTGCTTCTGATGCTTTCATTTCTCTTTCTCCGATAAATTATTCGACATAATCCCTGCGCACAACGAACTTGGTAGCGATAGGGAGCTTGTTGGCGCCCAGGCGCATAGCTTCCTTGGCGACTGCGAGAGGCACGCCCTCGGCCTCGAAAATGATACGGCCCGGAGTGATAGGGGCGACGAACGCATACGGGTCACCCTTACCTTTACCCATACGGGTGTCGAGAGGCTTCTTGGTGATCGGCTTCACAGGGAATACCCTGATCCAGATCTGACCCTCACGGTTCATACAACGCGAAATAGCCTGACGGGCAGCCTCAATCTGCTGCGCCGTGAGCCAACAATTTTCAAGGGTCTTGATACCGAAGGAACCGAAAGCGAGCTGGTTGCCCCTCTGGGAGTTGCCCTTCATGCGGTTCTTCTGTTCCCTTCTAAATTTTGTTCTCTTAGGTTGTAACATCTCAGTATTACTTTAAAAATATATTATTCAATAATCAATCTCCCGAAAATCAAGCACTTACGCGGAAAGGAGCCGATTTTTGGGACTGCAAATTTAGTAAAAATTCCGGAAACCGCATCACTTTTGGGAGAAATTTTCAAATATTTTTGACATCCAATCTGCATGGTCAAGTACCGCGTTTTCAGAGATTTGTACATCCGGAAGAAAAATTTTTCCGAGCGTTTTCGACACGGACTCAATTGCCGTTCCCGCGATGATTCAGGCAAGGATTTTGTTTCTATCTTTGCACGCCATGAAGATGCGTCTCGTGTTCATATCGGCCCTGCTTCTGCTTGCGTCCGCCACCCTGTGTCCGGCGCAGAAGACCCGCCGTATCAGCGGGACGCCCATGTACTACAGCGTCACGCCGCAGGGCGACACCGTCTTTCACGACACGCTGGACCCGGTGTGGGTCTTCCCTAAAGGCAAGAAGATGAACCGGAAAGACTGGCGCAACTACTACCGGCTCGTATATAATTTCAACAAGGTCTACCCCTACGCGCTCGTGGGGCGGAAGATGATGGCCCAGGTCGACAGCACCATCGCCGCCGACGCGCGCCGGCGCGCGGAGCGCAACCGCTATATCAACGACGTCGAGAAGGAGCTCTTCCGTCTCTTCGAGAAGGACATACGCAATATGACCGTGAGCCAGGGGCTGCTGATGATGAAACTCGTCGACAGGGAGTGCGGGATGAGCGCCTACAACATCATCCGCACCTACGAGAGCGGCTTCGCGGCCAATTTCTGGCAGTTCGTGGCCCGTCTGTTCTCTCAGGACCTCAAGTCGCGCTACGACCCCGCCGGCAAGGACGCGAAGACGGAGGAGCTGTGCCGGATATGGGATTCCGGAGAATGGATCAGCTTCTACCGCTCGATATTTATGGAGGATCCCCCGCGCACGACGATAAAGACGGAGACGCTGAGCAGTTCTGTGCGGAAGCGCAGGTGACTCAACGGGAACGCAGCTCGAATCCGCTGCCGTCGAAACGCCCGTATGGCTGTCCGCCGTCCATCCAGTCTTTCAGCACGATGAGTCTCGCGCCCGTGGGGAGGGTCATATCCACGGCATCGTGGAAATGTCCGAAGACGAAATAGTCCACCTTCCTGCGGGAAGACTCCGCGAGAGCGAATCTGTAGAGCGGCTCATCCTCTCCCCGGAAGTGGTAGGGAAGGTGGGTCCTGCGGTTGGAGTTGGACCAGCCGAGTCCTATCCTGAACGCTATCCACGGATGCAGCGTACTGAAGAGCCGCTGGAGAGTGCGGTTATGGAAGACCTTGAGCATAAAGGCGTAACTGCGTCTGGCCCCACCGAGCGCATCCCCGTGTCCGAGACAGAAGACCTTGCCGTCAAGCGTGAGATAATACGGCTGGTCGAAGCGCCGCATCCCCAGGCTCTCGAAATAGGAATAGCACCAGATGTCGTGGTTGCCGGGGCAGAAGCTGACCTCGACCCCGTCGTCCATAAGGGAAATCAGCGCCGCCACGACTCTCACCCCGCAACGCGGCACCACGTCCCGGTACTCGTACCAGAAGTCCCAGATGTCCCCGAGCAGATACAGCGCCCGCGTGCTCTCCCTCGGAATCCCCTTCAGAAAAGCGACGAAACGCGCCTCCCGCTCCGCCGGGTCGTGCAGCTCCAGTCCGAGATGGACGTCGGAGACGAAATATATGTCTTTTCTCTCAGGCATCTATGCGCATATGAATATCAGCGCTGCGGCAATCACGCAGTAGAGGGCGAACCAGGAGAGCCTGGCGCGGCTCACGAGGGCGACCATCACCCGGCAGGCGAAAAGTCCGGAGAGGAAGGCCGCGACGAAGCCCGTCACGAGAGCCACGACACCCACGCCCGGCGCTGCCGCCGCCTCGCCGCCCATCATCTCCAGGATGGTGAGCATCTGTTCGCCGACAATAGGTATCAGCACCATAAGGAAGGAGAACTGGGCCATATTCTCCCTCTTCACTCCGCAGACGAGTCCGGTCGCGATGGTGGTCCCGGAGCGCGAGAGTCCGGGGGCCACGGCGCAGGACTGGGCGAGTCCGACCACAAACGCCTGCCACCAGGAGATGCCGTTGCGGTTGACGTTGTTTATCCTGACCTTGCGGGTGAATATGTCAGAAAAGCAGAGCAGCGCCGCCGTGACGAGCAGAAACGCCCCCACCGTCTCCAGTCCGCCGCCGAACAGCGCTTCGACCTTGTCCTTGAAGAAAAATCCCACCACGGCCACGGGGACCATAGACAGGCATATCTTCAGGAAATAGTCTGTCTCGTCGTTGTAGCGGAAGCGCAGCACGCCCCTGAGTATTTTCCATATCGCGCTCCAGAACACGACTATCGTGCTGAGCACGGTCGCGAAATGCACCGTCACCGTGAAGTCGAGAAAGCCATCGGCATCCACTCCGAGCAACTCCTTGAATATCATCAGATGCCCGCTGCTGCTCACCGGCAGGAACTCCGTGAGTCCCTGTATTATGCCCATCACCAGGGCCTCCCACCATTCCATTCTTACTTTCTCCTTTCCTTAAATTCCCCGACTATCGCCACAGCAATCACGACTATCCCGGACAGTATCACGAGCGGGGCGGCCACGAGCCGGCGGAAGTCAAACATATCATAGTTGAACACGTTGGGGTCTTTCATCCCGCCGCCCATCATAAGTATGTAGCCGGCGGCCATCACAATGGCCCCCGCTGCCAGCAGCTTCAGTCCCTTGGGGGTAACAGCCATCTTATCCATATAAGTATCAGTAATATAAATCATCCTTTGACGCACCGATGAGCCTGCCGACGACAAAATACGTGCTGACAAGGCAGAGCAGAATCCCGCAGAGGAATACCGTCCCCACGGAAATCAGCAGCGTAGAGTCGCCGAATATCGCGAAGAACTCCGGAAAGGAGTTCCGCGCAGCATACAGTATCCCGCACAGGGCGAAGGACGCGAGAGC
This sequence comes from Alloprevotella sp., assembly GCA_963643135.1. Lineage (GTDB taxonomy): Bacteria > Bacteroidota > Bacteroidia > Bacteroidales > UBA932 > Cryptobacteroides. The sequence goes on from CAVIJA010000013.1 coordinate 44,790, forward strand.
GGAGGAAATCAGCCCCTGCACGAGCGCGGCCCGCAGGAACGGGGCCCGTATGAACTGCCGCGTCGCACCGACGAGCTTCATCGTGTGTATCGTGAAGCGCCGGGCGAACACGCTCAAGCGCACCATATTGTTAATCAGCACAAAAGAGATGAAGAGCAGCAGCAGAATCAGCACTCCGAATACGGCTGAAATCCTGGCCAGATTGGAGTCAAGCGCCGCTATGAGGCCCTCCCTGCAATCCACCTCGTCCACCAGCGGCGATGCGTCAAGGGCCCCGGTGACCAGGCTCAGGCTGTCCGGCACGACATATTCGGCCTTCAGCGTCACGTCCGCCGAAATCGGCACGGGAGAGGTCTCGAACACGTCCAGGAAATCCTCTCCGAGCATCTTCTTCAGCTCTTCGGTCCCCTCCTCCCTGGAGATGACGCGCACTTCGCGCACATAAGGAAGATTGGAGACGGAGGAGGCATAGGACTCGGCCTGCTTCTGCGAGACGTCGGAATTGAAGAGGACGGACAGCTTCATATTCTCCTTGAGATAGCGCGAAACGCTGCCGGCATTTACCGTCAGAAGGGATGCGATTCCTATCAGCAGCAGTACGAGACTGATGCTGATCACGCTCGACAGGTAGGCGTTAACGAGACGCCGCCTCATCAATTTATGCTCTCTTCCGGACATCGGCTTCAAATCTGCCCCCAAAGATAAGATTTTTTATCCGCATCCCGGCTTGTCAAAAAAATTATTACCTTTGTAGTTATGGGTGTTTTTAAGCAGAAAATACTTTTTGTCAACTCCGAGATATTCCCGTATCTCCCGGAATCCGACATCGCGAACATCGGCAGATATCTTCCCCAGGGCGTACAGGAGCGCAAGAGGGAGATACGCTCGTTTATGCCGCGCTTCGGCTGCATCAACGAACGGAAGAACCAGCTTCACGAAGTCATCAGGCTCTCCGGGATGAACATCATCATCGGAGACGTAGACAGGCCGCTGATTATCAAGGTGGCCTCCATTTCTTCCGCCAGGATTCAGGTCTATTTTATCGACAATGAGGACTATTTCCGCCGCAAGCAGACTTTCTGCGATGCGGACGGGAAGTTTTTCGGGGACAACGACGAGCGGGCGATATTCTTCGCGCGCGGAGTTCTCGAGACGGTCAAGAAGCTCCGCTGGGCCCCGGACGTCATACACTGCCAGGGCTGGATCTCGCAGCTCGTGCCGGTCTATCTGAAGAAGGCGTACCGGGACGATCCCATCTTCTCTTCGAGCAAGGTCGTCCTCTCGCTCTACGATGACACTCCGGAGAGCGGATTCGACCCTTCGTTCGCGGAGAAGGCCCGTTTCGGCGGAGTCGGCCCGGAGGACCTCCCGCTGCTCAAGGAAGCCACTGGCATAAATCTTGCTCGAACCGCCGCGCAGTACTCCGACGGCATCATCCTCGGCGCAGGCAACGTGAAGGACGAAATCCGCTCGTGGTGCGGAGAACTCGGCCTGCCGGTGCTTCCGTACAATGAGGCGTCGCTGAAGGACGGGAGCTATGTGGACGAGTACTGCAGATTTTATGATGAACTTTAAGATGAAGACACGACATCTCTTCGCAGGATTTGTGGCGGCGACCTGCTGCCTGTCCTGCATCGAGAGCAGCGACAAGATCGGGGGCAGTCTCGTCCCGGCCGGGCAGATATACAAGTTCTACACCGTGGATATGCCTATTACGGATGTCTATGTGCGGATGGCGGACAGCCTGTCAGGCTTCAGCAGTTCGCGCATCACGATAGGCGCGGTAAGGGACAGCGAATACGGACTGACCACCAGGGGCAGCGCGGTGACGCTGATTCCGCTGACGAGCGGGACGATGGACTTCGGCGAGAATCCGAAGTTCAAGAGTTTCCACTTCGCCGCAGGGATGGACACCGTGTCCGCGGCGAATTCCAATCAGGCGAACATCCTCCAGTCAGTCAGGGTATATGAGCTTTCGCGTCCGGTCGACACCGAGAAGGATTTCGACTGCAACAAGCCGTTCCCGCACGGAAGCGAAATCATAAGCAAGGGTACGCCGGTATTCAACGGCAAGGATTCCCTCAGCTTCAACTTCGCCGAGGAGTTCGGAAGCAGGTACCTGAATATCACCGAGGAAGACCTGGCGGATATCGATACCTATCTCAAGAAATTCCCGGGCATCTACATCGAGACCGATGCTCCGCAGGGAGAGGGCGGGCGCATAAATATGTTCGAACTGCAGCTCGGATACAACAGCTCCTACCAATACGTGGAGGGCAACTACGCCAAATTGAGCTTCTCCGGAGAATATGACGGAGAACGCAAGGACAGTTCTTTCCTCTTCTATTACGGCGCGGACAAGTTCTATGACCTCGACTCCCTGTTCAGCGCATCCTCGACCGGCAGCTTCCCGCAGTACGCCCTCAATCTCTCGACCCAGGAGACCGCCGACAAGGTCGGCTATGCCGCCGAACAGATAAATATAGAAGGCGGCGGCGGACTCAAGCCGGTGATTTCCGCCGCGATGCTGAAAAGTATGGCGGAGGAGGCTATCGCCGCGAAGGGAGGAGATCCTAAGACTACCGTCATCAACAAGGCTTCCCTCGTCTTCCCTTTCGAAGCCCCGTCAGACGTCGAAGAACTCGACGAGTGGCCGGACGTGCTTTCGCCGACCTGTAGGATGACAGAGGACAAGGTCACCCGCTTTATGGGGCTGACGGATTCGGGTTCCTCATATGAGGACCAGGGAGACATCAACCGTTCTGTGCTCGAATATGCCCCGGATATCACCTTCCATCTGCAGGAACTCCTGAAGATTGACGTCAACGACAAGTCCGACAAAAAGACAGTGCGCCTGGAGAAGGGTTTCTATGATATCTGGCTGCTGATTATGGCCAATGAAATCGTGACCACCACCACCTCCGGCTCCTCCGACCTGAGCGAGATGTACCAGTATCTCGCCTATCAGAGCTACTACAACGATATGTACGGCGGATACGGCAGTTATGGCGGGTATTCCAACTACTACTCCAACTATTACAACTACGCGATGATGGCCGCCTACGCCAGTCAGTCCACCACCACTTCCAGCATCTCCACGCAGCTGGACAAGGACAGGTTCTACAGGGCGGCGCTCAACGGCCCGACCAATCCGGGAGGAAGAGTCCCTCACCTCGAACTGACCTTCGCAATCCCCAACGAATAGCGCGGAAGCTTGCCGCCTCCCTGCTCTATCCGGCTTGCCGATAAGAAGACTGCAATATACACGAAGCCACCGCGACGATCGCGGTGGCTTTTCGCATCTCTCTACTGCTGCCTGCCTGCAAATTCCCACTGCTGCCTGGTTTGCCTAAAAGCCTGCATCAGCAGGCCGCCCGGGGCCGGGACTTTTGCGGCAGCAAAAGTCGGAAAGCGATTGGAAGGCCGCTTCAGCGGCGCGGTGGAGCGTCAGCGAGATGCTTTTAGCATCGAAGCAGCGGAGCCGCCCGACGTAGTCGGCATGCCCCTGAAAGGGGCTGTCAGCGACAGCTGACTGGGGTTAAAATTTGCGGAAGGCTCCTGGAGCCTTCCGCAGGGGTTTGGGGCGGCAGGGATACCGTTTCCTGACTTGCCTGGAAGTGCTCA
>CAVIJA010000014.1:0-45679 GCA_963643135.1 Alloprevotella sp.
AGTTGGTAGAGCGCAACCTTGCCAAGGTTGAGGTCGCGGGTCCGAGTCCCGTTTTCCGCTCAAGCAAAGGAGAGACTGCGTTTCGCGGCCTCTCTTTTTTGTTGGTGGTCTCCCGTTCCCTTATTGGCAAATAATGGCTTGAGGATTCGGTGGTCTGCAAATAAAAATCGGCCGCCAATGGCGACCGATTTAGCAGGACTTTCCGTGTGCGGAGAGGACGAGATTCGAACTCGTGGTACGGAATAACCCGTACGTCAGTTTAGCAAACTGGTGGTTTCAGCCACTCACCCACCTCTCCTGAGGTCCCGCCCCTTGACGGGCGGCGGGACGACAAAGTTACAACAAAATCTTTGTTTTGCAAACCATTTTCAGAAGCCCTTCGAAAATGGCGGGTCAGCTTCTCATTTCCTGCCGCTGAGCAGAGAGAAGATCTTGTTGCTGACGTCGCTGTTTTCCTGGGTGCCGGTGAAGCGGCGGGAATGAGGGCCGTAGGCGAAGAGCGGCACCATAATCGGGCTGTGGCCCTTGGAGGCGAACACGCCCTGGGCGTAGCCGTCCTCCGGTACGCACTTAGACAGGCTCACCGCCCCCGTCTCGTGGTCCGCGCTGATAATCACGAGCGTATGCCCGTCCTTCTCCGCGAATCTTATGGCCTCCTCGACCGCCTTGTCGAAGTCGAGAGCTTCGTTCACCATTCCCTGGAAGTTGTTGTTGTGTTCCTCCTTGTCGATGCGCGCACCCTCGACCATCAGGAAGAATCCCTTCTTCGAGCGGGCGGACAGATATTCTATCGCCATCCTGGTCGTGGAGGGCAGGTAGTCGCCGCGCTCCGGGAGCAGGACGCTCTCCGGGAAATAGACGAGGCGGGAGCTGCTCTCTATGCGGGACTCTTCTCCGTCGGCGGAGAATATGACCTCGAACTTGTCCCTGATGGCTTCCCGGGTCTTGAGATCGAGTCCCTCGAAGACCGACCTGCTCCCGGCCGAGGCGAAGAGCAGGCAGCTTTCCGGGAGGTCTGCCCAGATTGCTTCCGATGCTCCGCGCGCCGCCTGATGTGCAAAAAATGCCGCCGGGGTCGCTCCGTTGAGGTTGTCCGTCGAGAGCACGCCGCAGGCATATCCGAGAGGGGCGAGCTTCTCCGGGAGGTTCTTCAGTTCCCGGAGCTCGGTGGACATCCCGACATAGCCGTTGTTGGTCTTCTCTCCTGTGGCATAGGCGGTGCCGGATGCGGCCGAATCCGTGATGAAGTTGTTGGCGGACTGTGTGCGCACGTAGCCGAAGGTCTTGAGATTGGTCATCGTGAGTGAGCCGCCGTTGGCGTACATCGCGGCGTTCACCGCTCCCACTCCCATCCCGTCCCCTATGAGGAGGATGACGTTGCGGACTTTGGTCTCCTTGCCGTCAACGCCGAAAGACGGGGTGTAGGATTCCTGCCTGACGGCGTATGCTTCTCCGGCGGTCGCCTTGACCTCCTTCCCCGCCGGAGTCTGGGCAAAGCCCGCGACGGCAGCGGAAAGGAGAATAAAAGAAATTATCGTTCGTTTCATAAAGACTAGTTTAGTAATTCCTAAAAAGAAACCTGGTACTTTTGTTTGTCAGTCGTGTACTCCGGTACATTTCTTCCTCACAAACCTTTACCAACTTGTTTTGCTGCTAAACATATAATATATGTATCGTTATTCTCCGCTGAAGAGCGGGAAGTTGTGGTTGGGGATGTGGGACTCCGACATTATCGCCTTGAGTTCCTCCACCTTCTGCGGCTGCTCTGCGGCGAGGTCCGTCGTCTCGGACGGGTCGGAGTCGAGATTGTAGAGTTCGTAGTGGTCGCCCGGCTTCTCTATGTTGAGGCGGATGAGCTTCCAAGGCCCCTTGCGTGCGGCCTGGCTGCTCCTTTCGGCGAACTCGAAGTAGAGGTTGTCGTGTTCGCGCTGGCCCTTGCGTCCTTCCAGAAGCGGCAGCAGGCTGACTCCGTCCATAGCCGTCTCCTCCTTCCCGTCCAGAATGTGGCGGAAGGTAGGCATCATATCCCAGAACGAACACATAAAGTCGGTATTCTGCCCCTCGGCTACGTGTCCCGGCCACTGCACGATCATAGGCACGCGTATGCCGCCCTCATAGAGGTCGCGCTTGTAGCCTCTCCACGGTCCGTTGCTGTCGAAGAAGTCCGGGTCTGCGCCTCCTTCGAGGTGCGGGCCGTTGTCGCTGGCGAAGATGATGACGGTATTGTCATAGACTCCCAGTTCCTTGAGGCGGGCGACGAGTTCCCCGACGTAGGCGTCGAGCCTGGTGACCATCGCCGCGAAGGTCGCGTGCGGGTATTCCTGTGAGCAGTAGCCCCCTATCCTGAATCGCGGATGTCCCTGGTCCTCACCCTTGTACGGAGTCTCCGGGAACTTCCCCCTGAACTTCTGTATGATGCTGTCCTCCGGCACGATAAGCTCCGCGTGCGGGATGGTCGTAGGATACCAGAGGAAGAAAGGCTTGCCGTCCTTCACCGCCGCATCCATAAACTTCAGGGCCTCGTCGTGGATGAGGTCGGCGGAATAGCTGCCCTGCCCGTAAGGGATCTCGTCCACGTTGTCTTCCAGCACCACCTTGTCGCGGTTGTCCCAGAGGTGGTCCGGGTAGTAGCTGTGGGCGAGCGTCTGGCAGTTGTAGCCGTAGAACTTGTCCACTCCCTGCTCTGCGGGGTCGCCGCTGGAGGCGATGGGGCCGAGCCCCCATTTGCCGAAGGCGCCCGTGGTGTAGCCGGCGTTCTTGAAGTCGTGGAAAATGGTCTGCGCCCCCTCCGGCAGCGGGAACTGCCCTTCCGGCGGGACTTTGAGATTGCCCCGGATGTAGGTGTGGCCGCTGTGCGTGCCTGTGACAAGGCAGGAGCGGGACGGCGCGCTCACCGTGGTGCCGGAATAGCACTGCGTGAAGCGCATTCCGTGACTTGCCAGCGCATCGATGTTGGGGGTCTCGAAAAGTTTCTGTCCATAGCAGCTCAGATCCCCCCATCCGAGGTCGTCGGCAAGGATGAATACGACATTGGGCTGCTGTCCCTTGTCCGCCTGCGAACAGCCCGCAAACGCGACACCGGCGGCCAGGGCTGCGCCGGCTTTAAGTAAATTGCTCATATATGCAGAATTATCTTGATTCCAGAATTTTCCCGTTGTCCCGGGCGACGGCCGCCTTCCACCTGTCGGTGTAGCCCGGCTGGGTGATTCCCGTCGGGATGCCGTCGGAATATTGCGAATGTACGAAAGAGCCGTCCTCGGCCTGGGCCTTGACGTTGCCGTCGATGAACTTCACGAGCAGCAGCTCCTCGAGCCTTGTCCACTCCGCGAACTGCGCCTGCGCCGTATTCACCGAATAGTCGGTCAGCAGGGCCAGGGCCTTGCGTGTCCTGCCCTTGCGTATGAGTTCCGCCGCCTGTGCGTCGATCTGCGGGACGGCGGCGGTCATCTGGTGGTTCTCGAAGCTGTCGGCGGCAGCCCTTGCCACCGGGGCCATATGGTCGTACATCTTGTAGCAGGCGTTGGCGACACGGTTGCACATCCAGAACTGGGAGGTCGCGCTATAATGGAGCATATCCCCGTTGCCTACTCTCAGACATTCCGGGACGGTCTTGGAGTTGACGTAAATCGGCGTGAGATAAGAGGTGGCCGCATCGTCGCAGCCGAACCATATCAGAGCCCCCACCTCGTCCGGGAGGAAGCCTCTGGACTGGGCTACGAACCAGAATCCCGTCTGCTGCGTGGCGATGGCTCTTTCGTTGACGTAGGTCTTGTCCTCCCACTTGAAGCTCATCGGCCTCCAGCGGTACGGGAGAGCGTTGCCGCCGGCACCTATGTCCACCGTCATATCCATCGGGGTCCCCTCGAAATGGTCACGCATGACGTCCGCCACGTCTTTCATCGTTATCTTGCGTGACGGCTTGATGAAGAGCGGCATTTCGCCCTCGAGATCGTATCCCATGGCGTAGTCGAGCCAGTCGGATGACGGGCGGGTGACGGTCCTGCCGTCCTCGTCGTAGGTGAACTTTCCGTCGCCCAGGATGTTGAAGGCGCTCCAGGCGCGGGCGTCACAGGCTCTCGCCCCGCCGAAATCGAGCGGATTGTATGCGTCGCGGAAGCTGAAGTCCTTGTCCTCCCCGCTGAACCAGCCCTTCTCCCTCGCGAAAGAGATTACGTCCGGGGCATAGAGGCAGTTGTCCGGGTCGTCGAGAGGGAAACGGGTGATGCGGGCCTGATTGGCGTGGGCGCAGATATATCCGTCCGGTATGCGTCTGGCCACCCAGACTATGCCCCTGTTGTCGTCGCCCTTGCCGACGAGGTCCATTATCCAGGCCTCTTCGGTGTCGGCTATCGAGAAGGTCTCGCCCTCGGACGGGTAGCCGTAGCGGTTGGCGAGGGACACGATGGTCTCGATGGCTTCGCGTGCGGTGCGGGCTCTCTGGAGGGTGACGTATATCAGTGAGCCGTAGTCCATTATCCCGTTCTTGTCGGCCTGCTCCTCTCTGCCTCCCCAGGTGGTCTCGGCGATGATGAGCTGGTGGGCGTTCATATTGCCCATGGTCTGGTAGGTGCGTGCGACCTGCTCTATGGCTCCGAGCGGCCTCTGGGTGTCCCACTCGCGTATGTTGAGCATGCTTCCTGCCTTGAACCTGCCTGCCGGAGTGAAGTACAGCTCACCGTAGAGCTGATGGGAGTCGGCCGCGTACGATACCATACAGGAGCCGTCGGCACTCGCGCCTGCGGTTATTATTATATTGGTGCAGGCGTCCGTACGGCTTTCGCCGAGCAGGGATGCGAGCAGCAAGAATGGCAGAAATTTTCTCATTTTTATTATTCTTTACTAAATTTGTGGCTTGACAAGGTACAAATCTATGAAATTTTTTGGGATTATCATTTCATTGCTCCTTCCAGTGTGCGCACTTGCCCAGCAGAACGTCTCCGAAGAAGAGGAGGCCAGGCAGATGCGCACGGCCATTGACGCCAGGATAGAGAGCCTGACCCGGTCTCTGGAACTCGAGGACTGGCAGGTCTTCTATCTGGATTCGATAATGACGCACGACTACGGGGCGATGGGGGATGAACTCAAGGCTCTGCGGGACGCGAAGGTGGGCAATTCCGACGCCTACCAGCGCACGCAGGACAAATGGATGGAGAATATGTACCAGTCGCTGGAAAAGGTGTTCGACAGCCGGCAGTGGGCCAAATACCTGAAGTCCGGGGCGGCGCGTGACAAGAAGGCCCGCGACAAGCGCGCGGCGAAATGGAAATAGGGAATATGAAAAGAGAAGACATAGAAAAGGTGCTTGGAGAGCTCTCCGCCCTCAAGTGCAGGACACAGAAGGAAGTGGAGGAGGCGCGTGTGCGCTTTCTCGGCAAGAAGGGCGAAATCACGGCGCTCTTCGACGAGTTCCGCGTGGTGGACAAGGACAAGAAGAAGGAGTTCGGACGCACGCTCAACGAGCTGAAGCAGGCCGCCCTCGCCAAAATCGAGGAACTCAGGGCTTCCGCCTCCGATGAAGACGCCGCGGAGTCCCGCAGGGACGATCTCTCGATGCCGGGAGACCCGCTGGAACTCGGTTCGAGACATCCGGTGTCCATCGTCCGCCAGGAGATAGTGGACATATTCCGCAAGTTCGGCTACGACGTGGCCGAGGGGCCGGAGATCGAGGACGACTACCACGTGTTCGAGGCTCTGAACTTCCCTCCGAACCATCCTGCGCGGGATATGCAGGACACCTTCTTCATCTCGGCGGGACATCTCAACCCGCTGCTGCTCCGCACTCATACCTCAAGCGTGCAGGTGCGCACGATGGAGAGTCAGAAAGTGCCTATCAGGGTGGTGTGTCCGGGCAGGGTTTTCCGCAATGAGGCCATCAGCGCGCGTGCGCACTGCATCTTCCATCAGATAGAAGGACTCTACATCGACGAGGGTGTGACATTCGCCGACCTCAAGCAGGCGATTCTCCTCTTTGCGCGGGAGATGTTCGGCCAGGACACGCAGATCCGTATGCGTCCGTCGTTCTTCCCGTTCACCGAGCCTTCCGCCGAAGTCGACGTCAGCTGCAACATCTGCCACGGCAAGGGCTGCAACATCTGCAAGGGTACCGGCTGGCTGGAGATTCTCGGCTGCGGTATGGTTGACCCCAATGTACTGGAAGCGAGCGGGATAGACTCGAAGAAATATAGCGGATTCGCTTTCGGAATGGGTCTGGAGCGCATCGCGATGCTCAAGTGGAGGGTCAATGACCTGCGTCACTATTTCGAAAACGATATGCGCTTCCTCAGGGAGTTCGACTCTTCTCCGGAGGTGTGATTTATAGGGTCCCGCCCGTTGACGGGGCGGGTCCTGTGTTCTTGAAACCACGTTACAAAACAAGAAAAATGTCAAAGAATTTCAGTACCAGATTTCTGGTGATGGCAGTGCTGTTTTCGGTCTGCCTGATCACTTCCAATTTTTTCGTTCCACGGGTGTGGCAGCTGGGCAGTCTGCCCCTGCAGCTTTCCGCCCCGGTGCTGCTCTTCCCCGTCACCTATGTCCTCAATGACTGTCTGACGGAGGTTTACGGCTACCGGAAGTCCCGTCTCGTCATCTGGATCGCGTTTGCGATGAGCGCTTTCGTGGCCTTGATGTCGGCGCTGGTCTGCGTGCTGCCCGCTCCTCTCGACGATGAGAGCAGGGCCGTGGCCGAGAGCTTCAATTCCCTCTTTATGCTGGTGCCGCGGACGACCGTGGCGTCGCTCCTCGCCTTCGTCTGCGGGTCCACGTTCAACGCCTTCATTATGAGCAGGATGAAGGTTCTCTCCAGCGGCAAGAAGTTCGGCCTGCGGGCCATCATTTCGTCCGTGGGAGGGGAGGTCCTGGACTCCTGTGTCTTCTTTCCCGTGGCCTATTGGGGGATAATGGCCCCCGCGAGCATCCTCAGCCTCGGTCTGATGGAGGTGTGTGTCAAGGTTCTCTTCGAGATTATCGTCCTTCCTCTTACTTCCCGCGTGGTGAAGGTTCTCAAGCGCCGGGAGGGGACGGACGTCTATGACGTCGACATCTCGTACAATCCGTTCCGGCTCTCGGATATATAAGGGCCTTTGCCGTTGTCGCTTCGTGCTTTCTGTTGCTGTGACTGGCTTTGCCGCTGCTGCATCTTTCTTTCTGTTGCTGCGCCTGGCTTTTCCACCGTGCGATCCGGTATGAATAAAGCTCTTGGCTGCGAAGCTGACGGGCGGCACTTTCGTAAACGGTATAAATTTATTACTTTTGCTTCCGCTTCCATTGGCGGACGCCTCTCTGACCGCGGCGCAAAGTCAAGGTTTACGATATGGTTTTAGGAATATTGGGTTTTCTGCACTTCACGCTGATCGACCTTCTGGACATCCTGATGGTCGCGCTGGTCATTTTCTTCATCTTCCGCTGGATACGCGGCTCCACCGCCATCAACATCTTCGTCGCGATCATCATCGTGCTGGTCATACAGATAGTAGCCACCGCGCTGGGCCTGAAGATGGTGTCGTCCCTGCTGGGGACCTTGATGGACGTGGGAGCCATCGCCCTCATCGTAATTTTCCAGCCGGAGATACGCCGCTTCCTCAATACGGTAGGCCGGCGGGCGGGGGATTCCATCGAGCGGCGACCGCTGCTCAAGAAGATTCTGGCCGGAGGCAACTTGACGTCGATGGACAGCAGGGCCGTGGCTGAGATAGCGCAGGCGTGCAAGGAGATGTCGGACCATAAGACCGGCGCGCTCATCCTCATCCGGCGCAAGGATTCGCTCGAGGACATCATCGCGACCGGGGACACGGTCGATGCGCAGATCAGCAGCCGGCTGATAATGAACATCTTCTTCAAGAACTCCCCTCTGCACGACGGGGCGATGATCATAGGGGACAACCGCATCATCGCGGCCCGATGCACCCTCCCGATAACCGACCGCAGCGACCTTCCGGCCCACTACGGGATGAGGCACAAGGCGGCTCTGGGCGTGTCGGAGCAGTGCGATGCGGACGTGGTGGTGGTCAGCGAGGAGACGGGAACGATATCCTTTGTGCGCAGAGGCGTCATCGACACCATAGACAGCATCAACAATCTTAAGCTCCTCCTCGGAGAGAAACCCGAATGACAGACCCCGTACTCGAATCCAAAATAGGCTTTGACAAGATACGCAGGATCGTCTCCGACCGCTGTCTGACGGACTATGCCGCAGCGAGGGTGGCGGAAGAGGAGTTCTCCACGGAGCGCGACGTCATAGAGGCGAGACTCGCCCTGACGGATGAGATGAGGCTGATAATGATGTTCGAGGAGAGTTTCCCGACCACCGGCTATATCGATGCGATACCTTTTCTGGAGCCGCTTCAGAAGGCCGGGTCGTCGATAGACCTGCTCTCGCTCGGCAAGCTCAAGACCGCCATCGACACCACTCGCCGCCTGCTGCACTTCTTCGCCGGGGTGAAGGACGGCATCTATCCGAGACTCAAGCGGATGGCCTCGCGGATCAATTCTTTTCCGGAGGTGCAGAGGCGCATCGAGAATATCATAGACAAATACGGGGACATCAAGGATTCCGCTTCGGACAGGCTGCTTGAGCTTCGCGGCGCGATACGCGGCCGGGAGGCGTCGCTCTCGAAGAGAGCGGGGGCCGTGCTTCGCAAGGCCCAGGAGGACGGCATAGCCGACTCCGACGCCTCCGTGAACATCCGCGACGGCAAATTCCTCATCCCGGTCAACGCCTCCGCCAAGCGCAAGCTCCCCGGCTTCGTCTACGATGAGTCGGCCTCCGGCAAGACCAGCTTCATCGAACCCGCCGAGATAGTGGAGCTGGAAAACGAGCTCAGCGCCCTGCGCTTCGAAGAGGAGCGGGAGATACGCAGGATACTCTTCGAATTCACCGAATTCCTCAGGCCCTATATCCCGGAGCTGCTCTCCGGAGCCGAATTTCTCGGTGAGATGGACTTCCTGATGGCCAAGGCCCAGACCGCCCTCGACTTCATCGCCGGAGTGCCGGTGATCTCCGACGAGGGCTGCGTCAACCTCCGCAAAGCCCGTCACCCGCTGCTCGAAAGGGCGCTGCGCAGCGAAGGCAGGAATATGGTGCCGCTCAGCATCAACCTTACCCCGCAGAAGCGCATCCTTCTGATCTCCGGCCCGAACGCCGGCGGCAAGTCCGTATGCCTCAAGACGGCGGGCCTGCTGCAGTATATGTTTCAGTGGGGGATGCTGGTCCCGACTTCGGAGACCTCGGAGATGATGATATTCGACCGCATCTTCGTTAGCATAGGGGACAACCAGAACATAGAAAGCGACCTCAGCACCTACAGCTCCTTCCTCGCGGATATGCGTGATATGCTCTCCGCCGCGGACGGGAGGACTCTGGTGCTCATCGACGAATTCGGCTCCGGGACCGACCCCGCCGCCGGCGGGGCCATCGCCGAAGCCATCCTGAGCGAGATGGACAGGCGCGGAGTGTACGGCGTCATCACCACCCACTACACCAACCTCAAGCTCTACGCCTCCGGAGCGCAGACTTCCGTCATCAACGGAGCGATGCTCTACGACACCTCCAAGATAGAACCTATGTTCAAGCTGGAGATAGGGATGCCGGGCAATTCCTTCGCCTTCGAACTTGCGCGGAAGATGCGTCTGCCGGAGAGCATAGTCAAGGACGCGGAGCGGCGTGCCGGAGAGGAGTTCGTCGGCATAGAGCGCAACCTGCGCCGTATAGCCCGCAACCGCAAGGCCCTCGACGAGCGGCTTCAGAAGGTCAAGGCCAGCGACCGCACGCTCACGGGACTGACCGAGCAGTACCGCAAGGAGCTCGAAGGCATCAAGACCCTGCGCGAGTCCATCATATCCGACGCGATGCAGGAGGCCGAGCAGATAGTCAAGGGGGCCGGACGGCAGGTCGAGAAGACGATACGCGACATCCGGGAGGCGCAGGCGGAGAAGACTCAGACCAAGGAGGCGCGGCAGGAGCTGCAGGGCTTCCTCGGCGCGCTGGAGAAGCGCAAGGAAAAGGAGGAGCGCGGACGCGAGAACTATCTGGACCGGAAACTGGCTTCACTCGAGAAGCGCAGCAGAAAAAAGGACGGCTCCCAGGCCAAGGAGGCCAAATCCGCCCCGCTCAAGGTCGGCGAGAAGGTCAGAATCAAGGACAACGGCCTCGTGGGGGAGGTCTCCAGAATCTCCAACAAGGCGGTCACCGTCATCGTGGGCAACATCAGCAGCACGATGTCCCCGGAACGGGTGGAGAGGATATCGTCCAACGAGTTCAGGGAGGCTTCGCGCAAGGAGTTCAAACCCGTCCTGGAGAAGGTCGACAGCTCCATCACCGACCGCAGGCTCAATTTCTCTCCGGAGCTTGACGTCCGCGGGGAGAGGCTTTCGGACGCGCTGGACATCGTCACGCATTATATAGACGATGCGGTGATGCTCAATATAGGCACCGTGCGCATCATCCACGGCAAGGGTACCGGCGTGCTGCGCGAGGAGATACAGAAATACCTCAGGACCATTCCCGGGCTGAGCGTCAGCGATGAGGACGTGCGCGGTGGCGGTACCGGGGTCACAATCGTCAGGCTATGACAGGCGGGCGGAAGACAAGCGGCAGAAAAGGCGAAGAGGAGGCTTGCCGGTATCTGTGCGGTCTCGGACACGAGGTCATTGCGCGGAACTGGAGATACGCTCATCTCGAACTGGACATAATCACCCTTTTCGGCGCTGAACTGCATATCGTTGAGGTCAAAAGCCGGACCGTTCCTGCCGCTGCGGCCCCGGAAGCCAACGTCAACCGCAGGAAGATGCAGAGGATGACCTCCGCGGCCAACGCCTTCCTGCATTCGGCCTCAAGGGCCTCTCTTCCGGGCGATCTGGAAGTCTTTTTCGATGTGGTGACAGTCCTCTTCGATGGCCCGAAGTTTGAAATAGAATATTATCCACAAGCTTTTATACCACTATATGCTCAATAACCATCTATATTGCATAATAATGGCCGGAGGGGTTGGGTCCCGCTTCTGGCCTATCAGCAGGGCGGACAAGCCGAAACAGTTCCTGGACTTTACCGCCGAGGGGAAATCCTTCCTCAGATTCACCTTCGACAGGATGAAGGCCGTCATCCCGGAAGACAACATCCTTGTCGTCTCGCTGCCAAGATACAGGGAACTCATACGGCAGCAGCTTCCGGAACTCCGAGAGGACAATCTCCTGCTCGAACCCTACAGCCGCAACACCGCTCCCTGTCTGACCTATGCCACCTACAAGATTCTCAAGAGAGACCCTGCCGCAGTGACGGCCGTCACGCCTTCGGATCTCATCATCAACAACCATATCGCCTTCAACGAGACGCTCTCCAATGCTCTCGGCTATGCCGCCGGTACTGACGCGCTGATCACCCTCGGGGTGATTCCGACCCGTCCGGACCCGAATTTCGGATATATCCAGACGGCGGGCCAGGCGGAGGACGGACGGCCTGTCAAGGTCAAGACTTTCACCGAGAAGCCGGATGTGGAACTCGCCAAAGTGTTCATCGAGACGGGGGAGTTTCTGTGGAATTCCGGCATATTCGTCTGGAGGGCGTCAGCCATCAGACGCGAACTCGAGACCTACGCCCCCGAAATCACCAGCCTCTGGGACGGATGGCAGGAGGCGCTCGACACTGAAGCGGAGCTGGCTTTTCTCGAAAGGATATACACCGATATGCCGCGCACGTCCATCGATTATGCGGTGATGGAGAAGACGGAGAACGCCTGGGTCTATCCGGCCAATTTCCGCTGGGCGGATATCGGCAACTGGGAGTCCCTCTACGACTATCTGGCCCACCACGACGATGACGGCAATGCGATGAACCTCGTCAACAAGGGGCTGGTGAAGGAATGTTCCAACAATATAGTGTATTCCGGCAACTCCCGCAAGCTCCTGGCACTCAGGGGGCTTGAGGATTTCATCGTCATCGATACCGACGATGTCCTGATGATCTGCCCTCGCGACGAGAGCAAGCTCAAGGATTTCCTCTCGCAGCTGGCGATGCCTGAATTTGAAGAATACAGATGATGATCGACTACAGCGCACTGTTTTCCGATGACGTGCCGTCCTTTATGCGTTCTCCCGTAAGGGAGATATTCAAGCATACCGACCTTAACGCAATCTACTCGTTTGCAGGTGGTTATCCCGATGCGGCCACTTTTCCTCTCGATGAGATACGCCGCCTGTCCGCCCTCGTGCTGGAGAAGTACGGGGCCAAGGCCGTGCAGTACGGTGCGACGCAGGGGGTGACGGAGCTTCGGGAGGTGATTTCGGCGCGCTACGGGGTGGGGATGGAGAATATTCAGATAACGACCTCTTCGCAGCAGGGCATCGACGTGTGTTCCAGGATTCTTCTGAATCCGGGGGATGTGGTGCTTTGCTCCGACCCCACCTATCTGGGCGCATTGCAGTCGTTCCGCTCCTATAGGGCCAGGGTGGTGGCTCTGAAGAGTTTCCGTGAGGAGGACTGCGGAGTGGAGGAGGAGCTGCTGCGCAGGGCCAAGTTCTGCTATGTGATCCCTGATTTCCAGAATCCGAGCGGGACGACGATGACCCTGGAGGAGAGGCGCAGTCTCTGCGCCCTGTCGGAGAAATACGGCTTTCTCATCGTGGAGGACAGCCCCTACCGCGAACTGCGCTACAGCGGGACTCCCGTTCCGACGATATGGTCGCTCGCGCCGGAGAGGACCCTGCATCTGGGGAGTTTCTCCAAGATTTTCGCTCCGGGATTCCGGCTCGGCTGGATTTTCGCTCCGCGGGAGATTCTGGAACAGATCTATATCTGCAAGCAGTCGCTCGACCTCTGTCCGCCGATATTCGACCAGTATGTCGCGGCGGAGTTTATGGGCAGCGGCGCTCTGGACAGAAATCTGAAGAAAAGCATCGCCCTCTATCGCGAGAAGCGGGACCTGATGCTCTCCCTGCTGGAAAGACATATGCCCGCGGGGGTCAGCTGGACGCATCCCGAAGGGGGGCTTTTCCTTTTCCTGACTCTTCCGGAGGGCTGCGATACGGTGAAGCTGTATGACCGTGCGCTTGCTGCCGGAGTGGCCTATGTCGCCGGCTCGTTCTTCTACTCGGACGGCAGCCACCGCAACACGATGCGCCTCAACTTCTCCTTCCTCGACCGCTCCCGGATGGAAGAGGGCGTCAAGCTCCTCGCCTCGCTGCTTTAGGCCTACCCTCCCCGTCATTGCCGGCTTGACCCTCCCCGTCATTGCCGGCTTGACCGGCAATCTCTCCCCTGCGGACAGGAAAAGACGCCCGATCAGGTCGGGCGTGACGAAGGACAGGTCGGGCGTGACGAAGGGCAATTCGGGCGTGACGAGAGTGTCCGGTGACACCGGGCTACCTGAACAGATCGTCTGCGCTCACCTCGCTGTCCACAATGTCGTGATGCGCCCCATTGGCGATGCCGAATACCGACACGAACGTGCAGGACAGAGATTTTTGAGTCCCTGTTTTCTCCCTGAAAAGACGGATGCGGTCTCGCAGCAGCTTCTCATACTCGGAGCTTATGGTGTAACGGGACTGGCTGAATTTCATCTCGCAAAGGTTTATGACATGGTCCGCCCTGTCGATGACAAGGTCAATCTGCGCCCCTCGCTCTGACGAACCGGCAGGGGTGACATATCTCCACGCCGAGGCACTTGTGGATATTCCTGATATCCCCAGGGCTTCTTTAATCTGCTGCAGATGTGTCAGGCAGACGATTTCGAACAATCTGCCCTGCCAGGAATCAACGGAGGCGGAATTGTAGTTGTGAAGCCACCATTGTTCGTCTTTTGTGTCGTTGTATTTGATGAACTTCAGATAGAAGAGGGTGTAGAAGTCCACCAAACGGTAGATGCGTCCCTTTGTCTTGTTCCCGAACTGCGAGTATGACAGTATGAAGTCGCAACGTTCGAGATTGGTCAGCAGTTTGGTGAGTTTCTTGCCTTCAAACCCCGTTGCCTTGCTGATTTCCGAGTAGGTCATCCCCTCCTTGCGCTTATAGAGGAGTTCAATCACCTCAAGATAATTGCCCGAGTTGCTGAATATCGCATTGTATAGCTCATCAAACTCTGTTCTCATCTCGCTGTTTTTTCGGAAAAACAGACGGTCTATGTTGGCTATCTGCGTATTCCCGGGGTCCAGGAGGCTGAGGTAGAACGGGATTCCGCCGACAACCATATATAACTTCAGAATCTGATACCTGTCCCATCCGATTCCGCGACTTCTTAGGTATTCCTCTGTCTCATTGAGGGTGAAAGGCCTGACATATATATTATTGGTGATTCTTGCGTGCAAACCTCCCGGATTGTCCACCAGTTTGTCCATCATCCACGATGAGGCTGAACCGCTGGCTACGAGCATAATGTCGCTTCTTCTTGCTCCCCACGCATTCCAGAAAGACTCAAGCGATTCGATGAAATCCGACTTCGGAGTGTCTATCCAAGGCATTTCATCGATGAAGACGGTCTTTTTTCTGTCCCCGCCTATCGAGTCGAGATATTCCTCAAGTGCATCAAATGCCTCTGTCCAGTCTTTGAACACCGGTTGCGTGGCACATCCGGAATACTTCTTGATTGCCTTTGCAAATCCTCTCAGCTGCTTGGCCTTGGACAGCCTGTTGCCGCCGGTAAAGGTAAAATCGTATTTGCCGTCGAAGAAATTGTCGACAAGAAAGGTCTTGCCTACACGCCTGCGGCCATACACAATGACGAATTCAGACCTGTCTGACTCCAGACATCTTCGCAACTCGGCAATTTCCTGTGTCCTTCCGATCAGTTTCTGCATACCTCTTTTTTTGAGGCAAAAATACGAAATGTGCGAGATATTCGTACTAAAACGAGGTAAAAAAGCGCGATTTAGTTCAAAAATCCCTCATTCCCGCCCCAATCATTGTTTTTGTCCAAATCAAAAACTAAATTTGGCGCGTATATCAATGTAGTAGTGTATTTTTATGAACACAAAACAATTCCTCTTTGCGGTCTGCGCCGGTCTTGTGACCTTGGCTGCATGCCAGAAGGATGTCATTCCTTCCGTATCCATCAGTAAAAGCAGCACAACTGTTACCTCTGATGTGAACAATCTGACAATCGCCCTTGAAAGCAACGTCGACCTTTCCCCTGTGACAGATGCCGACTGGGTAGAGGCAAAAGTTAAAGACGGAGCCCTCAACATCATCGTGGAGGAAAACTTCGGCGCAGAGCGTGTTGCAACTATCAGCCTTGAGCATGATTCCGAAGTGGAGGCCACTTTCACTTTGACTCAGTCCGCCGGTGCAACCGATGAAATCGTTGAGGTCGAAGCCTTCTATTATGGTCATGTTGATGTTTACGGTGAAGGTACACAGAACTGGCTCATAACATTCTACGACAAGAACTATATGGAATCAACCGGAGAAGAGACCTATGATAAAATGTATACTTACAATTTCGATCTGATGGCATCCGGCGAGTTCACGTTCGTCAGCGGAAAATTCCCTGTGGGTACATTCAAGATGAATTCTGTCGCCGAAATCGGTGTCATATTTGACATCAACTCTTACGTTCTCGATGGCTCCAGCTGGTCAAATATCGGTCTTAAGGACGCAACACTGACAATCGAGGCCACGGATGTCGCCGATGAGTATTTCTTCAAGGTGAAGGGAGTAACTTCGGAGTCGGAAAGCTTCAAATTCTCATTCAAGGCAGTCTGCGGTGACAACGGGGACTACGCCCTCAGAAAGTACGACACAAGGGTGGCTTCCGACATCAAGAAGGATTATGATATCACTTTCGCGGAAAGCCTTGCTTATTGCTATGAATATGACGAGACGGTAAATTACCTTGATCTTACCTTGTCAAAAGGTGATCCTGCAATGGGTGATAATCCTGCAGAAGGCAACTTTACATACGCAAACTTCTGTCTTTACGTCCCTGCTGCCGGAGATGACTATTCCGGAACTTATAATCTCGATCCGGACCTGACTTGCGCTCCATTCACAATTGAATATTATGAAAGATACTGGACGTTCTTCGGCGCATATCAGGATCCGGACGATCCGGACACTCTCAGGCCGCTCAATCACTCCAGGCTGTATCCTTCATCAGGCAGTTTGACTCTTACGAAGCAGTCCGACGGCTCGTACAAGGTTGAGGGTTCATTCGTGGATGATTACACGGACGACTATCCGGACGGGAATCACACCGTGACATTCCACGGTCAGTTCACTGTCCTCCCCGGCGAATATTAATCTGTCGCTTGTCAGCCGGACGCATCCGGACGGCTGCCGCCGCAACTCACAATGCGGCGTATAGAGAGAATCTCAGCCAAAATCGCCCGAAAATCGGCATTTTGGCTGAGATTCTTTGGAATAATGCGGGGCTCCGCAGCCGGCCTTCCTCTTGTGGGGGGGGTGAAAACGACGAGAAGCCAACAAAGTATTGGAAATAAACGAAATAAGTCGTATATTTGCAGCCCGCAAAATTGTGCGGTTACTTATAAAGTATTTATAAACAATTAATTAACAAACCAATGCCTGGATTAATTGGAAAGAAAATCGGAATGACTTCCGTTTTCGGTGCCGACGGTAAGAACATACCGTGCACCGTTATCGAGGCTGGTCCGTGCGTTGTTACGCAGCTCCGTACAGTAGAGAAAGACGGTTATGCCGCTGTACAGCTTGCCTATGACGAAACGACAGAAAAGCACGCCAGCGCGCCTCTTTTGGGGCATTTCAAAAAGGCAGGGACCGCTCCGATGCGCAAGCTCGTCGAGTTCAAGGCGGACTTCGCCGGAGAGCCGAAGCTCGGTGACAAGTTCACCGTGGCTGACATCTTCACCGAGGATGTCGCATTCGTCGATGTCATCGGTACTTCTAAGGGTAAGGGATTCCAGGGCGTAGTTCACCGCCACGGATTCGCCGGAGTAGGCGGCCAGACTCACGGTCAGCACAACCGTCTCCGTCACCCTGGTTCAATGGGAGCATCCTCCTGGCCGTCCCGCGTACTTCCCGGTATGCGTATGGCCGGACATATGGGCTGCGACAGAGTGAAGGTGGAGAACCTTCAGGTAGTCAAGGTGATTCCGGAGAACAATCTCATCGTTGTCAAGGGTTCCGTTCCGGGAGCCAAGGGTTCTTATGTAATTTTGGAGGCTTAAGAGTATGGAGTTATCAGTATTAAAGATTGACGGAACCGATTCCGGAAAGAAGGTTACTCTTGAGGACGGCGTATTCGGCATCCAGCCGAACGACCACGCCATCTATCTCGATGTCATTCAGTATCTCGCCAACCAGCGTCACGGCAACGCCAAGACCAAGGACCGCAGCGAGAACGCACACAGCACCAAGAAGCTCGGTCGCCAGAAGGGCGGCGGCGGCGCACGTCACGGAAGCCTCAAGTCCAACATCTTCGTTGGCGGTGGCCGCGTATTCGGTCCTGTGCCGCGCTTCTACCACAACAAGCTCAACAAGAAGGTGAAGTCGCTGGCCCGCAAGTCAGCCCTCTCATACAAGGCGAGCGAGGGTTCCATAATCGTCCTCGAACAGTTCTCTCTGGAGGCTCCGAAGACCAAGGAGATGATCGGCATCACCAAGGCCATAGGCGCAGGCGACCGCAAGGTTCTCTACGTGCTTCCGCAGAACTCCACCAATATCTATCTTTCATCCCGCAACCTTCCTTACGTGAATGTCATCTCGGTCGACGAGATCAACACCTACGCCATCATGAACGCCAACAAGCTCGTTCTCGTGGACGGTGTGCAGGACATTCTTGCCGAAAGGAATATGCGCTAAACGAACACGGAGATGGGAATTTTAATTAAGCCAATAGTAACAGAGAAGATGACGGCTCAGGGCGAAAAGTTGAACCGTTACGGCTTCGTTGTCGATCGTGATGCCAACAAGCTTCAGATCAAGGAAGCGGTGGAGAAGGCCTATGGCGTCTCCGTCGCTGACGTGAACACCATCAACTATCACGGCAAGAGGAAGAGCCGCTACACCAAGGCGGGCATCCTCCGCGGCCGTATGAATCACTTCAAGAAGGCTTACGTCACGCTTGCAGGTGAGGACAAGATTGATTTTTACGCTAACATCTAAGGGGAGGGAAAGACAATGGCAGTAAGAAAATTCAAGCCGGTTACCCCCGGCCAGAGAAACAAGGTGATCAGCACTTTCGAGGAGATCACCGCCAAGAAGCCTCAGAAATCATTGATCGAACCTCTCAAGAGTTCGGGCGGACGCAACAATACGGGCCAGATGACCGTGCGCTACAGAGGCGGTGGACACAAGAAGATGTACCGTATCATCGACTTCCGCCGCGACAAGGACACCTGCCCTGCAACGGTTCTTACCATCGAGTACGACCCGAACCGCAGCGCACGTATCGCTCTCGTCCAGTATGAGGACGGCGAGAAGAGATATATCATAGCTCCAAAGGGTCTCAAGGTGGGTCAGGTCATCGCTTCCGGCAACGGAGTGGCGCCTGAAGTGGGCAACACCCTCCCTCTCGGGGAAATTCCTGTAGGTACACTCGTCCACAACATCGAGCTCCGTCCGGGCCAGGGCGCCGCAATGGCACGTTCCGCCGGTACTTTCGCTCAGCTCGCAGCCCGCGAGGGCAATCACGCGGTACTCCGCCTGCCTTCAGGCGAGACCCGTATGGTTCTCGTGTCCTGCCGTGCCACCGTGGGTGAGGTATCGAATAGCGATCACAATCTGGAGAGTCACGGAAAGGCCGGCCGCAAGCGTTGGCTCGGTGTCCGTCCTCACAACAGAGGTGTCGTGATGAATCCTGTGGATCACCCGATGGGTGGTGGTGAAGGCCGCGCTTCCGGAGGACATCCTCGCTCACGCAAGGGTCTGCCGGCAAAGGGCTACAAGACACGTAATCCTAAGGCATCTTCAAACAAGTTCATCATCGAGAGAAGGAAGAAATAACAGGAATTAAACTTTAGAGATTATGAGTCGTTCATTAAGAAAAGGTCCATATATTCAGGAAGCTCTCGAGAAGAGAGTACTCGCGATGAATGATGGCAGCAAGAAGAAGGAAGTGGTCAAGACCTGGTCCCGTGCCAGCATGATCTCCCCTGACTTCATCGGCCATACTATCGCGGTCCATAACGGAAACAAGTTTATTCCTGTTTACGTTACGGAGCAGATGGTGGGACACAAGCTCGGAGAGTTTGCCCCAACCCGTACGTTCAGAGGTCATTCAGGTAACAATAAGAAGTAATCATTATGGGAAAGCGTAAAAGACTTATGGCTGAGCGCCTCAAGGAGGTGAAGAAAGTTACAGCCGTCGCGAAGCTGAATGACGTGCCTACATCCCCGCGCAAGATGCGTCTCGTTGCAGATACGGTCCGCGGAGTGGAAGTAAACCGTGCCCTCGATCTTCTGAAGTTCTCGAAGAGAGAGCCTTCTGTCCGTCTCGAGAAACTCCTCCGCAGCGCCATCGCGAACTGGGAGGCCAAGAATCCGGACAAGAGCAAAGAGCTGGACAACGGCAACGTGTACGTAAAGACCATTATGGTCGGCGGCGGACGCACGCTCAAGCGTATCCGCCCTTGTCCTCAGGGCAGGGCCGGACGCATCCGCAAGCGTTCCAATCACGTTACCGTCATCCTTGATGTAAAACAACCGGTGGAGAATAAGTAATATGGGACAGAAAACAAATCCTATCAGCAACAGAATCGGTATCACCCGCGGTTGGGACTCTAACTGGTGCGGTGGCAACTACGCGGAGAAGATAGCAGAGGACTACGAGATCCGCAAGTATCTTGGCAAGCGTCTCGCCAAGGCGAGCCTCAGCAGGATCATCATCGAGAGGACTCTCAAGCTCATCACCGTCACCATCTACGCTGCCCGTCCGGGATTCATCATCGGCAAGGGCGGCACCGAGGTCGACAAACTCAAGGAAGAGCTCAAGAAGGTCACCAGCAAGGATGTTCAAATCAACATATTCGAGGTGAAGCGCCCTGAGGTGGACGCCAACATCGTGGCAGACAGCATCGCCCGTCAGATCGAGGGGCGCGTCTCCTATCGCCGCGCCATCAAGATGGCCGTCGCAAACACCATGAGAGTGGGTGCGGAGGGCATCAAGGTGCTCATCAGCGGACGTGTAGGCGGAGCTGAAATGGCCCGCAACGAGATGTTCAAGGAAGGACGTACTCCTCTCCACACGTTCCGTGCGGACATCGACTACGCTCTCGCCGTGGCCAACACCAAGGTGGGAACCCTCGGAATCAAGGTCTGGATCTGCAACGGCGAGCGTTATGGCAAGCAGGACCTCACTCCTGCAGCCCTTTCAGCCGCCAACGCCCAGGCTTCCGGCCAGAACCGCGGCGGACGCTCAGACCGTGACCGCCGTCCTCGCCGTGACGATCGCCGTCCTCGCAGGGACAATCAGAAGTAATTTTTCGGGAATTCCCGAAAATTGCTGAGAATTACTATATTTGTGCCGGCCCGTGAAATGCGGACCGGCATTTTTTCAACAGTTTCTATACGCGTTATGAAGAGAATTATGTTTGTCGCAGCCGCCCTGCTTGTATTCGCGGCGAGCTGCAAGAGTGTTTCCGAGGAGCAGAAACTCGCCGACTACAAGGCCGGCACGGATCAGTTTATGGCCGATTATCAGGCTGCCGTCAAGGCGATTCAGAGCGACTCAACCCTCACTGACGAGGCGAAGTCCGAGGCTCTGGAGAAGAATTACGACGAGACCGTCAGCAAGTTCGTGGACGAAAGGATGGCCATCGTGAAGAAGAATCCGTCCGGCAAGCTTGCCGTAGCCGCCGTCAGCGATATGTGGAATATGCTTGAGGACGAGCAGCAGACCGAGCTTATGGGCCTGCTTCAGGGTGAGGCCGCCCAGGATTCTACAATCCTCAAGTACAAGTCGGTGCTTGACGCCAAGAACAGCACCGCCGCCGGCAAGATGTTCACCGATTTCACCGTCGTGCAGGATCCTGCCTCTCCGGAGAAGAGCACGGTCAAGTTCTCCGACTACGTGGGCAAGGGCAAGTATGTCCTCGTGGACTTCTGGGCGAGCTGGTGCGGCCCTTGCAAGGGGGAGATTCCCAACATCGCCGCCGTCTATGACAAGTATAAGGGCGCGGACTTCGACGTGCTGAGCGTCGCCGTCTGGGACAAGCCGGAAGACACGGCCAAGGCCGCCAAGGAGCACGGTGTCGTATGGAGCCAGATCGTCAATGCGCAGAGAATCCCTACCGACATCTACGGCATCCAGGGCATTCCTCACATTATGCTTGTAGGTCCTGACGGTGTCATCATCAGGCGCGACCTCAGAGGAGAAGACATAGCGAAGGCTGTCGCGGAGGCGCTTGGACGTTAAGGAGAAAATAAGCCTTTTACCACATTCCCCCGGGGTGTACAGATACTACAACTCCGAGGGAACTGTGATTTATGTCGGCAAGGCAAAGGACCTCAACAAGCGGGTCGCCCAGTATTTCGTCAGCCCGGACCGCCTGACCCTCAAGACCCGCGTACTCGTGTCGAAGATTGCGGACGTGCAGTATTCGGTGGTCGATACGGAAGCGGATGCGCTTCTGCTCGAAAACAATCTCATCAAGCAGTACAAACCCCGCTACAACATCCTTCTCAAGGACTCCAAGACCTATCCCTGGATATGCGTCACCGATGAGGAGTTCCCCAGGGTCTTTCTGACCCGGAGGATAGTCCGCAACGGCTCGCGTTACTTCGGCCCATACAGCTCCGTCATGCACGCGAGGGCGCTGCTGGAGTTCTTCGAGGCCAATTATCCCATCCGTTCCTGCCGTCTTGCCATCACTTCCGACGCCGTGCTGCGGCACAAGTTCCGCCCCTGCCTCGACCTGCATCTGCACCGCTGTGAGGGATGCTGCATCGGGGGCATCTCCAGAGAGGATTACGGAGCATATATAGGCGAGATAGTCCGTCTGCTCAGCGGAGGCGCAAGCGGGATAATCAAGGACTACAAGGCCCGTATGCTCAAGGCTTCCGAGGAGCTGGACTTTGAGGCCGCCGCCTTCTACAAGCAGAAGATGGACGCGCTGCAGAGCCACTATTCCAAGTCCGTCATCACCGCCGCCGGGGAGCGGGACGTGGACGTGTTCTCCCTGGTCTTCGACGATCAGGAGGCGTTCGGCAACTTCCTGCGCATCAAGGGCGGAGCCGTCATCCAGTCGCTCAATCTCGGTTTCAAGATGAATATCGAGGAAGAGCGCTCATCGGTGCTCAGCAGCTTCATCGCCGAGATTGAGTCCAAGTTCGGGGCGCTGAGCCGGGAGGTTATAGTGCCTTTCCTTCCGGACGTGAGCATAGAAGGGGTGGAGTTCCGGATTCCGGTGCGTGGCGACAAGCTCGCCCTGCTGGAACTCAGCGACAAGAACGCCCGCGAGTACCGTTTCAACTCCCTCCGTCAGAGGGAGCATACCAATCCCGACGAGTTCCGCGCCGCCGTGCTTGAAGAGCTCCGCAAGGCGATAGGGATGGACAGAACGCCGGAACATATCGAGTGCTTCGACAATTCCAACATCCAGGGTACCAATCCTGTAGCCTCCTGCGTAGTCTTCCGGGGCGGCGAACCTTCAAAGAAGGACTACCGCAAATTCAAGATAAAGACCGTGGTCGGGGCCAACGACTACGCGTCGATGAAGGAAGTGGTCAACAGGCGCTATTCGCGGCTGTGTGAGGAGGCTCCCGACGATCTGCCGCAGCTTGTGGTGATAGACGGAGGCAAAGGGCAGCTGGACTTCGCATATCAGGCCATCTGCGAACTCGGACTTGAGCGGAAGCTCACCGTGATAGGCCTGGCGAAGCGGCTTGAGGAGGTGATAAGGGTGGGCGACCCGTATCCGCTCTTCCTTGACCGCAACTCTCAGGCGCTGAAGCTTCTCCAGAGGGTGCGGGACGAGGCGCACCGCTTCGGCATCACTTTTCACCGTTCCTTGCGCAGCAAGGCGGCTCTCTCTTCCGCCCTTCGGGATATCCGGGGTGTCGGGGAACAGACGGAGCAGAGGCTGCTGATGCATTTCGGCAGCGTGGCGAGGATTGCCGCCGCTTCCGAAGAGGCCCTCTCCGAACTGGTGGGGCCGTCTCTCGCCTCCAGGATCAGACAACATTTCAACGATGATGGACAACAATAGATTCAACAGGTATTTCAGCGCCTTCATCCTTGTCGGGATGACTGCGGCGATGGTGGCGGCGACGCTTCTCAAGCTCCGCGATGCGCAGACCGGACAGGCGATGCTCATAGTGGCGGCGTTCGGTTCGCTGATGGGCATACTCAGCACGGTGTGTTCGGCCAATGCCAAGATTCTCACCTTCCTTTTCGGTCTCTTCGACGTGGCCATCTACGGCGCGATGTGTTTCGCCGGAGGCAAATACGGCAATGCCGCCCTGCACCTGCTCTACTTCCTGCCTATGCAGTTCGTGGGCTTCTTCCAGTGGAGGCGGCGCGGCGCGGATTCGGGCAGCCGGGTGCGGGCCCGCCGACTGACTTCCCGCCAGTGGCTTCTGTACGGCGGGATTTTCCTTGCCGGGCTTGTGGTGTCGTATCTGATTCTCAGTGAGATAGGTAACCGTCAGGCCGCGCAGGTGCTGAAGCTGGCCATCTTTGCGGACGCCCTCTCCATGATGTGCAATATCATAGGGCAGCTGCTGATGTCTATGGCCTATATGGAGCAGTGGATATTCTGGATAGGCGTGAACGTGGCCTCTGTAGTGATGTGGGCTGTAACCCTCGCGCACGGCTCCGATTCGTACGCGCTGATATACCTTATCAAGTACAGTTTCTATTTTGTCAATTCCCTCAACGGCCTGCGCATCTGGGTCGGACTCAGCCGCCCGCAGGGCGGAGCATCGGCATAGGCTTCCTGGTGGGGGTGATTTGGATATTTGAAAAATTATCTGTTACTTTGCAGACCCTTTTGGTTTGGGAAATGTACTAATAAAACTTAATATCTATCATTTATGGATTATTCTGAAATCGTAGAAAAGGTCAAGGCGATAATCGTTGATAAGCTCGGCGTAGAGCCTTCAGAGGTCACTGAGACCGCTAATTTCACTAATGATCTCGGAGCTGATTCCCTTGATACTGTAGAGCTTCTTATGGAGTTCGAGAAGGTGTTCGGCATCAAGATTCCTGATGAGGAAACAAGCACAATCGCAACCGTTAAGGACGCGTGTGACAAGGTAGCCGAGAAGCTTGGCAAGTAAGAGAGCTTCCGTCTAGCTTTAAATTAAGAGGAGTGACCCTGTGTGGCCGCTCCTTTTTTGTGTTGAAATATTTTGCATTTAAGCAAAACTGTTGTACATTTGCAGTCCCAAAACTGCGGACGCAGTGCGGGACAGCCCATTGAGATATGGTGTAATGGTAGCACTACAGATTCTGGCTCTGTCAGTGAGGGTTCGAATCCTTCTATCTCAACTACCCCTTCGGGGGTTATGAGGCGGGGTAGCTCAGCTGGTTAGAGCGTCGGATTCATAATCCGGAGGTCGCGGGATCGTGCCCCGCCCCCGCTACTTCTAGTCTTTTTTCTTTCCTTACAGTATTTTCAGCGTCAGGTTTTTCTGTCTTTCGCTCATACACTTCTTCTTCGCAAAACTTCAACAAGTTATTTTTTGCCAGGGAAATTTGACTATATTTGAGAATGGAAGAAAAGCAGATATTCACCATACAGGATGCGCAGAAGATTTCCGGGCCGGCAGCGTTTATGACGATGCTCAAGCCTGCGGGGTCGGCCTGCAACCTGGACTGCAGCTACTGCTACTACCTCGACAAGGCGGTGCAGTATGGCGGCAGGGAGTCTCTGATGAGCCTGGAGCTGCTCGAAGAGTACGTCAGGCAGTATATAGAGGCGAACGAGGTCGATACGGTGACTTTCTGCTGGCACGGAGGTGAACCCGCGCTCGTCGGGCTGGACTATTACCGCAAGGCAATCGCCTTTCAGCGCAAATATGCCGACGGCAAGAAGATAGAGAACACGATACAGACCAACGGCACCCTCATCAACGAAGAATGGTGCAACTTCTTCGCAGCCAACAAGTTCCTCGTAGGAGTCTCTCTCGACGGACCAAAGGACATCCACGACGCGTTCAGGCATACCAGACGGATGAAGCCGACCTTTGACCGCGTGATGGAGACCATACGCCTGTTCCGCAGGAGCGGGGTGGAGTTCAACACCCTGAGCGTGGTCAACAAGCGCTGCGAGGGGAGGGGAGAGGAGATCTACCGCTTCCTGCGCGATACGGTCGGAAGCCGCTATATGCAGTTCCTGCCTGCGGTCGAGCACACGGTGACAGGAGAGGGATACCGCCGTCCGCTGATAGTCTCTCCGGAGACCCCGGGAGCGGAACTTGCCCCGTGGAGCGTGTCCGCGGAGGGTTACGGACGCTTCCTCTGCGACATTTTCGACCACTGGGTCCTGCGGGACGTGGGCGGCTGTTTCGTGCAGATGTTCGACGCCACGCTCGCGCTGTGGTGCGGGATGCAGCCGGGAGTATGCACTATGGGCGAGACCTGCGGAGATGCGCTCGTGGTGGAACACAACGGCGATGTCTATTCCTGCGACCATTTCGTATATCCGCAGTATCTGCTCGGCAACATCCGCGAGACCCCTCTGAAAGAGCTGTACGCAACTGAGAAGCGCATCCGTTTCGGCCTTGCCAAGCGCAATGCGCTGCCCGCCGACTGCCTGCGCTGCAAATATTTCTTCGCCTGTCACGGCGAATGTCCCAAGCACCGGTTCGAGACTGCAGCGGACGGCAGCCGGCGCAACTCCCTGTGCGAGGGACTCAAGATGTACTTCGAACACGTGACTCCATATATGGACTATATGAAGGAGCGTCTTGCCAACGGTCAGGCGCCGGCATTCGTGATGGCGTTCGCCCGCCGGAGGCTCGCCTTGAATCAAAATTAAGTAATGATATTTGCTCCGTTATGAAGAAAAGAATTTTTCTGCTGCTTGCCTTGCCGCTGTGCCTCGTCGGGCGGACTTCCGACCTTGCCGCGCAGGAGCGGCCGGAAGGGCGCTGGGCCGTGGTCAACGTATCTTCCTGTTTCCTGCGCTCCGCACCGGATTACGAATCCTCCCTTGAGAGCCAATGCCTTATGGGGACGGTGCTGGAGGTGACGGACTCCGACCGCTATTGGCGGAAGGTTAACGCCCCGGACTACCTTGACTGCTGGACCAACGCCCTTGTCCTCGCCTTTATGGACGAGGCGCAGAAGGAAGCCTACCTCGCAGCCCCGAAGATGATATGCATCGCGGAACACAGCCGTCTCTATGCGGAGCCGGACGCGTCTTCCCCGAGGGTCGGGGAATTCTCGATGGGCGATATCGTCCGCGAGGCCCCCGGACGCAGACCCGGCTGGACGGAGGTGCTGATGGCCGACGGTCGCGGCGCGTGGGTCCCGGAGCGGGACGTGATGCCGCTCGAAGAGTGGAAATCCTCCCGCAGCGCGACGGAAGCGAACCTTGTCAGCTTCGCGAAGACGCTTCTCGGCACGCCCTATATGTGGGGAGGCAACACCGTCAAATACTTCGACTGCAGCGGCCTTACCAAATTCGTCTATATGATGAACGGCATCGTCCTGCCGCGCAACGCCCGCGAGCAGATCCGCTGCGGGGTCGAGGTGCCGTTTGACTTCGCTTTGATGAGGCCGGGCGACCTCGTGTTCTTCGGCCGTATCGGCTCCGACGGCAAGCCTGCCGCAGTCACCCACGTGGCTATGTACATCGGCGGCGGCCGCATCATCCACTCCTCGCAGCTGGTGCGCATCAACTCCCTGCGCTCCGGACTTCCGGACAGCTACGGAAGGACTCCGATTGCCGTACGGCGCATCCTCGGACACACCGAAGGCCTCGGTGCAGAGTGGTATCATAAATAAAATTTGCTATCTTTGCGGATTATAACAGTAAACACAAGAGATTATGAACTTAAGAGGTATCAAGAAGGACATCGAATATGTGCTGGGCGCTTTTATCGAGGACTGCTCCGTAGCCGCAACGGTCAACGAAAACGTGGAAGGCAACGTCCAGGCCCTGATGGAAGAGGCCGTCGAACTCTACAATGAGCTTCGCGACAAGGTCAATGCAAAAGTCGAAGGTCCGGGCAAGGCCTATTATTCCGGCCTGCGCAAGGAAATCCTTACAAAAACGGATGCTCTCTACGAGAAGCTCAGCGCCGTGGTGAAGGAGTCCGTCAAGAAATGAGGATTCGCTCAATAGTCGTCATATCGGTCGCGCTTCAGTTATTCGGCTGGAGCGCGACTGCTGCTATCCCGCGCACAGGAGTGCAGGAGAAGGTCGAGGAGATATGCTCCAGGCCGCCTCTCGCCACTGCCGCGGTGGGAGTGTTCGCCGTCACGATGGACGGGGACACCCTTGTCTCGGTCAATTCCAGGATGAAGCTTGTCCCGGCCTCCAACGTGAAACTCATCACGACGGGTCTCGCGCTGAACACTCTCGGCGCGGACTACCGCTTCGAGACCAGGCTCGGCTACAGCGGCGAGGTCAGCGACGGAGTGCTGCACGGAGACCTTTATATCATCGGCGGCGGAGATCCGACCACGGCATCCAAGGCCGACTGCGCGGAGCCTGTCTCCGCAGTGTTCGGGAGCTGGCGGCGAATACTCTCCGAGGCCGGCATCACGGAGATAGAGGGCCGGGTGATAGCCGATCCGAGATTCTTCGACTGCGTGACTCCGGAGGGGATGGGATGGACATACGACGACCTCGGCACCAACTACGGGGCGGGACCGGTCGGACTAAACTTCTTCGAGAACGCGCAGAATTTCCTCGTCACTCCTGGCGGGGAGGTCGGAGCCGCTCCTGATGTCAGCCCGCGCTACCCGGACACTCCGTGGATGAGCTATTCCAACCACGCCCTCACCGGCAAGGCGAGGACGCGGAACACCATCTATTACATCAACACCCACCTCGCCCCGGTCGGGGAGTTCGCCGGCAGTTTTCCTTCCGACCGCAAGGGAGGGTACACCCTCGAATGTTCCAACCGCTTCGCGCCCTACACCTGTGCGTATTATTTCTGCAAGTTCCTGAAGGAGAAAGGTCTGGACGTGAAGGGCGGATATGCCGACATCAGTCCGTCCGGATTTGTCCGCAGTGTGCCGGGAGTCGCGGATTCCGGGGAGAGGGCCCGCGAAATCGGAGAACTCACCATTCTGGGAAGCAGTTTCTCTCCGAGACTTGCCCTGATTGCAAGGGACACCAACTGCGAGAGCGACAATTTCTTCGCGGAGACTCTACTGAAAGCGACGGCCGTCAGCCGGGGGTATTCTTCCCGATATGACTCCTGTGTCACGGCTGCGGAGGAGGCTCTGTCCGAGATGGGCCTCAATCCCGCCTACGGCTGCCGCATCTTCGACGGCAGCGGACTCTCGCGCAAGAACTACGTGTCGCCGTCGTTTTTCGTCAGCTTCCTTCGCGCAATGGCCTCTTCTTCCGTGAGCGAAGCCTATATGGCCTCTCTCCCGTACCCGGGAGGCAAGGGGACGCTGGAGTTCAAGTTCCCATCCGCGGATGCGCAGACTCGCGGCCGCATCAGGATGA
This sequence comes from Alloprevotella sp., assembly GCA_963643135.1. GTDB lineage: Bacteria > Bacteroidota > Bacteroidia > Bacteroidales > UBA932 > Cryptobacteroides. The sequence continues at coordinate 28,540 of CAVIJA010000014.1, forward strand.
AGAGCGGTTCGATGAACGGCATTCTCTGCTACAGCGGGTATATCCTTCCCTCTGACGGAGATCCTGCGCATACGATAGTCTTTTCCCTGCTTGTCAACAATGCGGTGGGTTCCTCCTGGGTGATTACGCCTCCGGTGGACCGTATAATCGAGGCTCTGACCGCTGAGAATTGACGGATTATTTATATTTTTGCATTTATGCGGAATTTTATACCCACGCTGCTTCTGTCTCTGTCCGTGCTGTGTTCCTGCACGGCAGTGTCTTCAATCGTACACGACGATGAGGTGGTGGCGCGGGTGGGCAGGGACAAGCTGTACAAATCCGAGCTGGTCCGCTTCATCCCTCCGGCGACAAGCCCGGAGGACAGTGCGCGTCTGGTGGCGCGCTACATCGACTCCTGGGCCACGGACCGTCTCTATCTGAAGGTGGCCGAAGACCAGCTTTCCAAGTCAGAGATGGACGTGTCCGCCGAACTGGAGGCCTACAGGCTTTCGCTTCTGAAGTACCGCTATGAGCAGCGCTATATCAGCGACCGTCTCGACACTCTCGTCACCGATGACCAGATTTCCGAATACTACCTTGCGCACAAGTCGGATTTCGTCCTCCAGAGGCCGATACTCAAGGTCCGTTTCGTGGACCTGATGAAGGATTCCCCGAACAAGGACCATATTCTCAAGACCATATCCTCCGACGAGTACGACGAATTCCACAGGGAGGATTCCATCACGGTGTCCACGGCCCTGAGGTATTTTGACAATTCGGACGTCTGGATGGATGCGAGGGATCTTGCCCTGGAGTTCGGGGTGGATTACTCCGAGATGCTCTCATCGATGAACGGCAGGACGATAAGGATAGAACCGGAAGGCCGCGGAGACCTGCTCGTAGCCTATGTCTGCGACATACAGCGCAGCGGGGTCGCACCGCTCGACTTCTGCGCGGACGAGATCCGCGACATAATATTGAGTGCAAGGAAACACTCTCTCGTGAAGGGTTTGGAACGGGACTTGCTTGAGACGGCACTCGAAAAGAAACAAATTGTGATTTATTGAAACAGCTTCTGAGATGAAAGACAGTCTGAAAACAATAGCCTTCGTGCTTCTCCTTTCCGTCTGCGGCACTGCGGCGGCGCAGAAATATGCCGGCGTGGTCGACAAGTCCGTGGCGGTCGTGGGCAACGAACTCATCACCCTCTCCGACCTCGAATCCCAGGTGCAGATGCTCCGGGCGCAGGGTTATGCTTCGGACAAGAACATCCGCTGCGAGATACTTGAGAGTATGATGGAGTCCAAGCTCTTCCTGATGCAGGCCAGGCTCGACTCCCTCGAAGTGAACAACGAGATGGTGAGCGCCGAACTCAATCAGCGTATGGACCAGGTGCGCACGGCTCTCGGCGGAGACGAGGAGGTGGAGAAATATTTCAACAAGCCGCTCTACCGTCTTCGTCAGGAGTGGCAGCAGCAGATTGAACAGCAGAGTCTTACCCAGCAGGAGCAGCAGCAGATCGCAGGAGACGTCCCGGAACTCACTCCGTACGACGTCAAGCAGTATCTCGACACGGCGGACGTGTCTATGCTGCCGCAGATTCCGGACAAATATCAGATGAGCCAGATCTGCGTGTATCCCGACAGGGACTCCGCGGCGATAGCGGTCAAGGAGAGGCTGCTTTCCATCCGCGAGCGCATCATCAACGGGGAGAAGTTCGCCACTCTCGCCCGTCTCTATTCGGAAGATCCGGGCAGCGCCCGCAAGGGAGGCGAACTCGGTCTGATGTCCAAGTCCATATTCTGGCCGGCGTTCTCCGATGCGGCGATGTCGCTGAAGCCGGGAGTGATATCCCAGATAGTGGAGACCCCGGACGGTTACCATATCATCGAAGTGCTTGAGAAGAAAGGGGATATGTTCAATGCACGGCATATCCTCATCAAGCCCCAATACACCGCCGAGGACCAGGAGAGGGCGTTCAGCCGGCTCGACAGCCTCCGTACCGCGATAGTTAAGGACAGCATTATGACCTTCGAGCAGGCCGCCCGCTTCTACTCCGAGGACCCTGCGACCCGCACCAACGGCGGGCAGATGGCTGACCCCAATACGGGTTCATCCTATTTCGAGGTGGATCAGCTCAAGCCTCAGGACTATGAGGCCATCAAGAATCTGAAGCCGGGCGAAGTTTCCGAACCCGTCGCCTCTCTTGACAACGAGGGCAGGAGCGGAAATCTGGTCTATAAGATCATCCGCCTCGACAAGATTGTGCCGGCGCATACCGCCAATTTTGAGACCGACTACACCGAACTTCTCGCTCTGGTGAAGAACAAGCGTCAGTTGGAGGCGGTGGACAAATTCGTCAACGACAAGATAGATGTCACATACATAGTCATCGACCCGATGTTCGGGGACTGTGACTTCAGCCGCGAGGGATGGGAGCGGAAGTTCAGAAAGGAAGACTGATTGCGGCCCTGTGCCTGCTGCTCTCCGCGGCATACTCTCTCTCCTCCCAGGAACAGTCCGGACAGAGAGATTCTCTGCTGCGCCTGATGAGCGCCAGCTATATCGAACAGCTAGAGGTCAAGGATGATTTCGTGCGCCGCACCATCGACGCCACATTCCTGCACAACGGGACCTATCTGATGTGCGACAGCGCGGTCTGGAGTCAGAACGCCAACGTCATCAACTGCAAAGGCCACGTGAGGATGATCCAGGGTGACACGGAACTCACCAGCGAAGAGCTTGACTATCTGATAGATCAGGATTTGGCCCAGTTCCGCGGGCCGGTGGTGCAGCTGCAGGACAAGCAGGAGAATATGCTGCGCACGAGGGAACTCGACTACAATACGAAGGACAGCGTGGCCGTCTTCCGCCGCGGGGCTTCGATGCGCAGTTCCGACGGTCAGATCATCGAGAGCGACGAGGGACGCTATTTCAACGCCCTAAGTCTCTTCAAATTCGTCGGCAATGTCAATATGTACACCGATTCGGTGTTCGTGCGTACCGATTCGCTTGACTATCAGTCGGACAGGAACAGGGCTCTCTTCATCTCTCCTATAGATTTCAGGAAGGATGACAATCTGCTTTCGGCGGGCGGCGGATGGTACAGCCGGCCGGACAATCTCTTTTTCTTCACGGACAATGTCCGCGGCCTGACCCGCCAGCAGGAGAGCTGGAGCGACACGCTCTACTTCTACCGCGGTGACAACGACATCCTGATGCGCGGCCGCGTGCAGGTCCAGGACACCACCCGCAGTTCGGCTGCCGTGTCCGACTACCTTTTCTACCGGGACAGTCTGTCCCGCGTCATTATGCGCGACAACGCCGCGGTGGCGATGTGGACCAAAAGTCAGGAAAGGACAGACACCACGTATTTCGGTGCTGACACCCTGATTTATCATACCGAGAGGCGCTGCGACATACCGGGGACGGAGATTGCGGCGGCTGAGGCACGCGCTTCGGCCATCAACGGAGACCCGGTGTCAGAATTCCGCCGCCGAGCGGCGGAGCAGGCCGCACAGGCAAAGGGAGCCGCAGCAGAAAACAAGAATAACGGCGGCAGGCCGCCGATGGCCCCTGCCTCGGGGAAGAAGGAGATGCCCGCCGGCAAGGCTTCACCTCCTGACGGTCCCGGCAAAGATCTTTCCGCTAAGGGATCGCTCCCGGACAAGGCGCCGCTCCCGGACAAGTCTTCCCTGCCCGACACCTCCCTCGTCGCAGGGGCGGCAAGGGACAGTCTTGCTCCCGGCGTGTCTCCAAGGGATACTCTCGCGGCTCTGATGCCTGCGGGCGGAGACAGTCTTGCTGCCGTAGTACCTGTTGCCGTAGATAGTCTTGCTGCCGGAGCGCCTGTGGCAGGAGACAGTCTTGCTATCGGAGCGCCTGCGGCCTCTGACAGCCTCGCTGCTCTGATGCCTGCGGCAAGTGACAGCCTTTCCGTCGTGACGGACAGCCTTGCCATGAGTCCTCCTCCGGACACTTCAAGGGTGGGTTTCCTGCAGGGAATAGGCAATGTGAAGATATTCCGGCAGGATATCCAGGTGCGCTGCGATTCGATGCGCTTCAGCGAACTGGACTCGATAGCGCGTTTCTACAAGGAACCTCTCGTCTGGAACGAAGGCCGGCGGCAGTATAGCGCGGACAGTCTTTTCGTGCTTGTAAAGGGTAACGGCGTGGACAGGGCGAGCCTGATGTCCAATGCGTTTATCGCGGTGCAGGAGGACAGCGTCCTCTTCGACCAGATCAAGGGTTCGGAGGTGATGGCCTATTTCGATTCGGACACCCAGCTGCGCCGTTTCGACGCTCTCGGAGGGGTTACGGCAGTATTCTATCTTCAGGAGAACGACGTTCTCGCCACAGTCAATAAGGTTGAGGCTAAAATGCTCTCTGCCACCCTCAAGGGCGGGGAGCTGGAGAGGGTCTATTATTTTGAAAGTCCTAAAAACGACGCCGCCCCTATAGTCCAGATGCCCGAAAAGGAAAGGGAGCTGAAAGGCTTCCTCTGGAAGCCGGAACTGCGGCCTTCCGGAAAGTCCGACATCACCGCCCTCGAGCTGCGACCGTCTGAGCGGGAGGAGCTTGAGAGCCGGCCGCGAGCGAGGTTCCCTTATACTGACAGATTCTTCCCCGGCCATATGGAAGAGGTCTATAGGCAGATAGAGGAAGCAAGACGGCGTCGCGCCGCTTCTGCGAAGGAGTCTTCGGACAGCACGGCTATGCAGCGGGACTCCGCCGCGGTGGCGGACAGCCTCTCCGGAGCGGCTCTGCTGTCGCAGGACAGCCTTGCAGTGCGGGGGGATTCTCTTGGAATTGCCGCAAAAGACAGCCTTGCAGTGCCTGACTCTCTCGGGATTGCCGCGAAGGCGGACAGCCTTGCCGTGCAGAAGGACTCTTCCGGCAGCGCGGTCGCTTCCGACGAAGAGCAATATATGAGCAAGGCTGAACTTCGCCGTGCCTTGCGCCGCGCCCGCAGAGATGCCCGCTGGGCGGAACTCGATGCCCGCGATGCGGCAAGGGCGGCGGCCAGGGAGCAGAAAAAAGCGGAACGGCGACGTCGCAGGGAAGAGCGGCGCGCTGCCCGTATAGCCAAGCAGGAGGCCAAGGACAACGCATTGCTCCAGAAGTATATAGAATATTATACCAAGAAGAAGGAACGGGAAGACCGCAAACGGCAGGCCGCAGCCTCTTCTGTAAGCGCAGCGGAAGCCGAAGGAGGAAAATCCTCGACTGGAATTGCAACCGCGACCGGAGAGTAGTCATTCCCGGCCTTAACCGAAGAAGCGTCATTGCCGGCTCGACCGGCAATCTCCTCCCTGCCAGCAGCAAAAGATGCGGACATTGATTCCCTTGGAGACAGAATCAGCCGCGACAAAGAGACAATCCGCAAGGCCTATCTCAAAACGGAAGTTCCGGACCATAGTATGGTTCGGATTCGTTAAGGACGCGGATATCCTTGTCTTGAAACAATTTGGCCTGTTTTTCAAGTTTTCCGAGAAGTTCACCCCGCCGTTTTATGCTATTGAGTTCTTCCCGTCGGGCTTTACTTATCTCAAGGAAACTATCCTCTTGGTCTATCCCGAGAAATCTTCTTCCAAGCAGAGATGCAGCAACCCCGGTCGTGCTGCTTCCGGCGAACGGATCAAGCACCCACGCCCCGGGTCTGGTCGAGGCAAGGATAATTCGTGACAAGACACAGAGCGGTTTCTGGGTGGGGTGTTTGCCACACGATTTCTCCCACGGAGCAATGGAGGGCAATGTCCAAACGTCCCGCATTTGCGTGCCGCCGTTTATCTCTTTCATCAGCTCATAATTGAAGAAGTGTGGCGTTTTCCGCTCCTTTCGGGCCCAAAGGATATATTCGGCCGAATACGTAAAATATCGGCAGGAGACATTGGGAGGAGGATTGGTCTTGACCCAAGTGATGCAGTTGAGAATCTTGAAGTCCAACTCTGTCAGGCATCTGGCAATGGAGAAGATGTTGTGGTAAGTACCGCTTACCCAGACGGTTCCGTCCGGCTTCAAATGCTGACGACAGGCGGCAAGCCATCTTTTGTCGAACAGATAGTCTTCATCGAAGCCTTTGGACTTGTCCCACTGTCCCTTGTTGACGGAAACCACTTTTCCGCTCTGTATGCTGATTCCGTCATTGGAAAGATGGTATGGCGGGTCGGCAAAAATCATATCGAACTCGAAATCAAAAGAATTCAACAATTCGACACAATCACCTTGTAACAGCGAAAAGTCCCTGTTCTCTGACTTGTAGAAAGCGATAGGCATACAGACTACTGCAAGGCTTTAACCTCTGAAACAAAATCTGTCAAAGTCGTAAGATTGTAAATACGCGGAATGATGCGCCACGCTTCTTCCAACTTGTTCCCGGCGGAAAGCCATCCCTTGCCATCGGTAATCCAGACAAACTCATACCCCGGAATAGAGTTGATTTTAGGCGCGATATCTGAATATGAGCGTGCCACCTCATTCAATTTTGAACCGCCGCCATTGTAGAAGTTTGTCTCAATAAGAAAGACTTTCTCCCTGGTTTTTATGACAAAATCAAAACGCTTCTTATCCTTCCCGAGAATCTCCAGACCTTCGAATTCTGTGCTGTTCACTTCTTTCACGTAAACGATTCCAAACTTATTGAAATATGATGCCACGGCATTCGCCATCTGATCCCCGGAGCGATTTTTTCGAGCATTCGTATCCAAACCGACCTCAACGCCAAACACGTAATCGACGAGATTTTTAATCTCTCCCGAATGGAAAAGCTCGGCCAGCCCCGTACCCTCAATGAACTTGAGAATGCTGTCCGCTTCGTTAAGATAGGAGTCCACGAGAACCGCTTCCAATCTGTCATTCAGCACCAACTTCTTATCCCTCTTCCTGACAGCGACAAGGATATCCAATACGCTGAAAACCTTGGGGTTCTCTTCATACAACATTCTAACTGCGGCCTCCAAGTCCTCTTTGCCAAGAAGAAAATTCAGTTGGTTGAGCTTCATCGATATCTTTGAAACGTTCGCTGAGACCTTGCGAAAATTAGTGAAAAAGCCCAGTGTGGCATTAGTATCCTTAAGTTGGGACATAAACGTGTCAAAGGATATCATAGCTATGCATTTATTATGTTAGTAATCATCAGCTCGGAGATACTTCCACGTCCTGAAGGATTGGAATTGATCATTCTTGAGGCAGCAACCCTCTTGATGGAAAAATCACTATAAATGTCGTCAAAGAAATCCTCCTCCGGGTTCACGCCCCTCGGGTCGGAATTGCTCTCCACGAAAAGAGACCCGCCTGCGGAGATTCTGTCACAAAAATCTCTAAGCCTCAGCTGTTCGGCATCGTCAAATCCCCCTATCGCATAAGATGTAAATGCGGAAGTATCGGTAATCGGCTTGTAGGGCGGGTCAATGTAATACACGGTATCGGGCCCGGAATAATCTCCGGTTTGAGAAAAATCTCCGCACAATATTTCAACCTTTTGCAAAACAGCAGACACCGCCCGGAGATTGTCTTCGTCGCAAATGCGAGGATTGGCATATTTCCCGTGGGGGACATTGAACTCACCCTTCGAGTTGACCCTATATAGGCCATTGAAACAGGTCCGATTGAGAAAAATGAACAAAGCCGCCGCTTCAACGGGCGTTGTTTCCCTTGAATTGAACAACGCCCGTTTAGAGCGGAAGTAGTCCTTCCTGCCTTCTGCAGACATCGGGATATATTCGTTCTGAGCGGCACTCAATGCCGCAATCAACTCCTCGACTTGTTCTTTGATTATGCGATATGTATTGATGAGTTCGGGGTTGACATCGTTTATGACAGCCGTTTCAAAGTTGGAGTATCTCTGGAGAATCCAAAACAGGACAGCTCCTCCGCCGACAAAGGGCTCAACATATGTAAGATGCCGACGGGATGCAATATCCCTTGGAAGAGCCTTCTCGACCTCTTCCAAAAGTTGCGTCTTGCCTCCTGCCCATTTGACAAATGGCCGGGCCTGCTTTATGTCCTTCGATAATGGCATAACCACAATACCTTTTCACAAAGATAGCGGAATTTCGGCTATTCTGGAAGCACTCCATTCATTACCGGGAACTTGGCTATGTAATACATAACGATAGGATATATGGCAGTAGTAAAACAACTCGACAAAAGGTCTGGAATCACATACATTTACGAGTCGCAGTCTGTCTGGGACAAGGAGCGCAAGCAGTCGCGGAGTGTGCGCAGGCTCATAGGTAGTCTTGACGCGAAGACAGGCGAAATTATCGCAACGGATGGCCGTCGCAGGGAAGAGCGGCGCGCTGCCCGTATAGCCAAGCAGGAGGCCAAGGACAACGCATTGCTCCAGAAGTATATAGAATATTATACCAAGAAGAAGGAACGGGAAGACCGCAAACGGCAGGCCGCAGCCTCTTCTGTAAGCGCAGCGGAAGCCGAAGGAGGAAAATCCTCGACTGGAATTGCAACCGCGACCGGCGAAGCGTCATTGCCGGCTTTGACCGGAGAGTAGTCATTGCCGGCTTGACCGATGAGTTGTCATTGCCGGCTCGACCGGCAATCTCCTCCCTGTCTGCAACAGTAACTACTCAGGTGCCCCTGACCTGACTGAAAGGGCTATAATGGATTGGGAGTTTTGTTCCGGCGGAGGGAATCTTATGCTTCCGGAATCTCTAGCAAGCCGTCGCCCTCGGTGAGTCGGTCGAAATCTGACTGAAAGAGGCGGTCTTGGATGACGCGATATTTCTCAAATTCGGATTCGGCGAATTCTTTGGCGTAATCGGCGGAGATGCTGCCGGCATCATCAAGGACAGGGCGGTCATCGCCTTCGAGAAATTTGTCTATTCGAGCGGCCCAATCTTCCATTGTCATGGGGATGTGGCGTTTAGCACGATCCTCGGCAAGGTCAAGGAACGCGTTCACAATGCGGCCCATAGACTCCAACTCGTTTTCTTTGAGGTAATTCTTGGCAATGGAGACATCGGACTTAAGAATTTTCCCCCGAGGAGCCTTCGCCCACGTGGTCAGTCCCATGTGTTCTTTCTGCGCGTTCGCCCGTTCCACGATAAGTTCGGCGGCAGTGTGGCCATGGACGGCATAGTGCATCTTGTTTTGGACTTTCCCAAAAAATGTACGTGTGGTTGGCGCGTTGGGGTTATAGTCTATGGCGGTGGAGTAGATATCCGTGAGTTTCTGATAGAAGCGGCGTTCGCTGAGGCGGATTTCCCGGATTTCTTCAAGCAGCTGCTCGAAATAATCGACATTCAGGAAAGTGCCGTTCTCCATTCGCTGTTTGTCAACTACATAGCCTCTGATAGCGAACTGGCGAAGCACATTCGTGCACCACTGACGGAATTGGGTGGCTCTTATCGAGTTGACTCTGTATCCGACGGATATCACCGCATCGAGATTGTAGTATTTCACTTGGTAGTTTTTCCCGTCTGCGGCAGTTTGTCGGAATTTCCGACAAACTGAATCCTCGTCGAGTTCGCCACTTTCGAAAATGTTACGAAGATGTTCCGCGATTGTGGACCGGCCTTTGTCGAAAAGCGAGGAGATTGCATCCTGCGTGAGCCACAGGGTTTCGTCGGAATACAGCAAACGGACTCCGTCTTCCTTGTTCTCAAGTTGGAAGATGAGGAATTCAGCGGTGCTGTTGCGTATTGTGAGGTTCTTTTCCATCGTTATGTCATTTGCTTGTCAAGTCTTGGTACATTTTTAAGAGGCGGGCGACAATCTCGCTTTCGGTGGCGTCTTTCGGGAAGCCGTAAGCTTCAAGGACGGCGGCGTCGTTGGCGCGGTGGGCCTTCTGCAACTCATAAGGCATCGTCAGGTCATCATAAAGGTCCGCAAAACTGCAGTCTGGATAAAGTGTGCGGGCATCGAGTATTCCCTGGGCGGTTTGCTCAATCTTCGCTCTTTGCGCTTCAGTTGCGGTAGGCCACGGGAAATTGTTGTAAACGACACTACCGGCATAGCGATAATCGGATTTTAAGCGGCCACAAACTACTCTCATCCAAGCCATGTGAACAATGGAATCAATAATGCCGAAATGATAGATTGTTGCGTCTGGAACAATGACAACCGTGTTGGCGGCGATGATGCTATTGGGCATAAAGCCAACAGGGATGTAATTCCTGTGGCCTGAAGAAACCTCCGGGATGCATAAATATGGATTCTCGGTCTGTGGAGTTGAGAAAAACAAGTACGGACGCTCAGCTAATGCTCGTGTCGGAGCCGCTGTGCTTTTCAACCGCATCTCTTTGACTGCCTGTAACCTTCGCATCACCTCTGGATTTTTCCTGTATAATGCCGGTGAAACACCCTTCAACCACAAACAATACCGAATTTCATCAGAATTAATGAAGTCTCTGGCCCCAACATAACGCCGTATGTACGGCTCCATACTTGGGTCATCCGATAACAGGCGTTTCCGTTCTTCCTCTGATAGAATAAGATTACCACCATCGGATGGCTTATTCCCATAGCTGATACTGGGGACATCGCATATCGGTTTTGAACGGGGACCAATGACAACATCCGGAGCGGCTATTAGATATGGATTGATATTCGAGACTTCCAAAACTTGACGTCCGTCATAGATTCTTCGCTGATGCTCAGAATGACAGGCTGAAAATCCGATAATGACACAATGAACGTGTGCTTTGTCAGAGGCCTCACTATTCCAAATAAAAGTCCTATATGCAAAATCAATATGGATATGTTCTTTTTCCAGAAGAGGTGTCCAGAAAGGTGCTACTTGCTCTCCCTGTGTGATGCTGTTTGTAGACACGAAAGCGACCGTGATATTCGTTCGCTGAATCATTTCGGCGCCCTTATAATACCAGGCACCCACATAGTCAATGCTGTTTGCGCGGCTTCCTTTCCCGAAAATGGTGACTGCATCATTCTTTTGTTCGGCAGTCATCATTGATGCTCCCACAAACGGCGGATTGCCCATGATGTAGTTGAGTTCGGAAGCGGGAACGATGTCATTCCAGTCCATACGGAGGGCATTGCCCTCATGGATGTTGTTGTAGGTTTTCAGCGGCAAGGGGTCAAGGCAGAAACCCACTATTTCGTCCGTCTCCTGCATCATTTGGGACTCTGCTATCCAGAGGGCTGTCTGGGCGACGGAGCAGGCGAAGTCGTTGATTTCAATGCCGTAGAATTGATTGATGCTGACCTTGATGGGATTTTCGAGATCGCCAATGATGCGGTCGCTGCCGTAGATGATTCTCAAAGCCTCGTTTTCCAAGCGACGGAGCGAGGTGTAGGATTCGGTGAGGAAATTGCCTGAACCGCAGGCCGGGTCGAGAAATTTTAGCTTGGAAATCTTGTCTTGGAATGCGTATGCGCGCTCCCTCTTTGTCCTGGCTACTGCCGTGGCTTTGATCTCGGCCATTTCCGCTTTCAAATCGTCGAGGAACAGAGGGTCTATGACCTTGTGGATGTTCTCGATGGAGGTATAGTGCATCCCACCGGCGCGGCGGGTTTCGGGATTGAGGGTACTCTCAAACACGGCCCCGAAGATTGTGGGGCTTATCTCCGACCAGTCAAAATCGTCGGATGCGCGTTGGAGGATGAGGGTGCGGATTTCATCGTTGATTCGGGGTATCTCGATGTCCCCGGCGAACATTCCGCCATTGACATAGGGGAACACCGCCAAACTTTCATCCATGTAGGGGTCTCTGTCCTCCGGCTTTTGATTGAAAACTTGGAACAATTCTATCAGTGCCTTCCTGAACTCATTGACACCGAACTGTGCCATGTAGTCATGGAACATATTCTTGGCCCCGAATATTCCGGCATCCTCGGCATAGAGGCAGAAAACAAGCCTCACACAGAGTTTGTTGAGCGACTTTTGGGACTCAAGACTTGATGGCTCACGATACTGCGCAAGCAGTTTGTCGTACAGCACCCCGACAATTTCACCGGCCTGTATGCTGACTTCCAACTCTTTCTTAAGATGGACATTGACATCGTCCACGAGGAAAGACAGGCGGGTAAATTCCTTCTCCAAATCGGCAAGTTGGATTACTTCAGGGGCGTTATTCGGCCTCTCCATGTCGTATACCTCGAAAGTTTGGAAATTGCAGCACACAATCCACCTCGGTGACATCGAAACCGGCAACCCCGAAACATATCTCCGTGCCTGCTGATAAGGGTTAAGTTTCATTCCGTCGGACTGCTTTGCCTTGGCCGACAAGTCCACATGCGAGCCTTTCTGCTCAATCAGAACATTGGTGGTAGTGATATAGGCGTCGATAAAGTCCGATCCTTTTTCCTTGGTAATGGTCTTCACGGGAATTTCAAACTCCATAATATTCATAGGGTTGTCTATCCCGAAGACAGTGTGCAGCAAAGAGAGCCAGAACCGCTGGGTCTCGCCTTTCTCGTAGCCTTTGCCGGACCATTCCTGTGCGAAGGCTTTTGCCGCCCGTTTTTGTGTATTGCTTGATGACATGGCTGTCTGTGCTTCAATTGACTTTCGAAGTTACGGTTTTTTCACGACATCATTGCATCAGATTGCGGGAAAGCAGCATTCAAGAGTGGCTACTCAATGTCTTCACTTTCGACGGCATTGCACGAATTCTCTTTGGAAAACTCAGATAGCATAAGATGCCCGATCGGGTCGGGCATGACGAAACGGAAGGCAGTCTGTCATTGCCGGCTTGACCGGCAATCTCCTCCCTGCCAGCAGCGTAAGATGCCCGATCGGGTCGGGCATGACGCAGCGAAAGGCGGCCCGGGCGAGGGCTATGCGCCTTTCGCGAAGAGGGTGATGATGTTGAGAATCACCTGCGAGGCGGCTTCCATACTCTCCAGCGGCACGAATTCCATCTTTCCGTGGAAATTCAGGCCACCCGCGAAGATATTCGGGCAGGGAAGTCCCATATAGGACAGGTTCGCCCCGTCCGTACCGCCGCGGATAGGCTGGACTTTCGGTTTCACGCCCGCCATTTCCATAGCTTCCTTCGCCTTCTCCACGATGAAGAAGTGAGGCTCCACCTCCTTGCGCATATTGAAGTACTGATGCTTGATCTCGGCTGTGGCCGTACCTTCCCCGTACTTGCGGTTTATGAAGTCCACGCAGTTCCGCACAACCTGCTTCCTGTGTTCGTACAGAAGGAGGTCGTGGTCGCGGATGATATATGACAGGGTGGCTTCCTCCACTGTCCCGCCCATACCGATGAGATGGAAGAATCCGTCGTACCCCTCGGTGTATTCCGGCTTCTGCTCCGCAGGAAGCAGGCTGTCCAGCTCCATAGCGATGCGCAGGGCGTTCCTCATCTTGCCCTTGGCGTAGCCCGGATGCACGTTGCGGCCCTGAATGCGGATGGAAGCGGCGGCGGCGTTGAAGTTTTCGAACTCAAGTTCGCCGAGATCCCCGCCGTCCATAGTATAGGCGTAGTCGGCGTCGAAGCGCTTCACGTCGAATTTGACCACTCCGCGCCCGATTTCCTCGTCAGGAGTGAAGCCGATGCGGATTTCGCCGTGCTTGTATTCGGGATGTCCGCAGATATACTGCACCGCGTTCATTATCTCCGCCACGCCGGCTTTGTCATCCGCCCCGAGCAGGGTGGTGCCGTCCGTGGTGATGATGGTCTTGCCCTTGTGGGCGAGGAGTTCCGGGAATTCGGACGGCTTCAGATACAGCCCCTCCACTCCCTTCAGGGCGATGTCGCCTCCATCGTAATTCTCGATAATCTGAGGCTTTATGTCTGCTCCGGAGGCATCCGGGGACGTATCCACGTGGGCTATGAACCCTATCTTCGGAACGGGAGTGTCGATATTGGATGCTATGCGTCCCATGACGTAACCGTACTCGTCGAGCTGTGCCTCCACGCCCATTGCGAGCAGTTCGTCGCGGAGCATGCGCAGCAGGTTCAGCTGTTTGGCGCTGCTCGGCTGGCTTTCCGATTCTTCACAGGACTGCGTGTCCACGGACACGTATCTCAGGAATCTGTCTTTCAAACTTTCCATTTTATTCTGTTTTCAACGATGCACAAATCATATATCCGATGAGCGCGAGGAACGGGATGATGGCGACGGCCTCGCCCCAGGCGGCGTTCCAGCCGCTGAGGAACCAGTCCACGTCCGCAAACTTGAGAATTGCGCTGACCACGCCCATCAGTGCTCCTCCTGCGATGAATCCGCTCGCGATGAGCGTGCCTTTCTCGCTGCGGGCCGCATTGACGGCCTTGTCCTTGCTGCGCGAACCCACGAACCACGCGATAGCGCCGCCCACGAGCAGCGGAAGGTTGAGGTCGATAGGGATGAACATTCCGAGGCAGAAGGCCAATGCCGGCACCTTGAACAGCGTAAGAAGTATCGCAATCGCCGCGCCGATGCCATAGAGCAGCCAAGGGGCGCTTCCGCCGTTCATCATAGGCTGGATTACGGCCGCCATAGCGTTAGCCTGCGGAGCGACCAGAGCGCCGTCTCCCACGAAGCCGTAAGTCTTGTTGAGAATCATCATCACGCCGCCGACCGTTGCCGCCGCTACTGCGACTCCCACGAACTTCCAGGTCTCCTGCCTGCGCGGGGTGGTCCCTATCCAATAGCCTATCTTGAAGTCGGTTATGAGGCCGCCTGCTGTCGAGAGGGCGGTGCATACGACTCCGCCGATCACCATTGCGGCCACCATCCCCGTGTTGCCTTTAAGCCCTGCCGCTACAAGTACCAGAGCCGTGATTATCAGCGTCATAATGGTCATTCCGCTGACAGGGTTGGAGCCTACGATCGCGATGGCGTTGGCTGCGACGGTGGTGAAGAGAAAGGAGATGAGAGCCACGATGACCAGCGCGAGCAGGGCCTGCCAGACATTGTTCACGACACCGCCGAAGGCGAAGAACGCGAAGATGGCGATGAGCGCGATGGCTATGCCCCAGACCACGTTCTTCATCGGGATGTCCTCCTGCGTGCGGTCCGGAGCCGAAGTCTGCGCTCCTCCCTTGCGGCTGAATTCGCCGACGGCGAGACCCACGGCGCTCTTTATCACTCCCGCGCTCTTGATGATGCCGATGATGCCGGCTGTGGCTATGCCTCCGATTCCGATATGTCTGGCGTAGCCCTTGAAGATCTCGTCAGCGCTCATGCTCGAGATGGTGTCCGTGATGCCGGTGTGCATCAGGTCAATTACGCTGCCGCCCCAGATGAGGTTCATCGCGGGGATGATCACGAGCCATACGAGCAGCGAGCCGCAGCAGATGATGAAGGCGTATTTCAATCCGACTATATATCCCAGACCGAGGACGGCCGCGCCCGTGTTGAGCTTGAGGACGAGCTTGGCCTTGTCCGCCACGACCTGGCCCCAGCCCATTACCGTGGTGCTTATGGTCTCGGCCCACAGGCCGAAGGTGGCGACTATGAAGTCGTACAGGCCTCCGATCGCGCCGGCTGCGAGTAGGGTCTTGGCGCTCTTGCCTCCGCTCTCGCCGCTCACAAGCACCTGAGTGGTGGCCGTAGCCTCCGGGAAAGGATACTGCCCGTGCATTTCCTTCACGAAATATTTGCGGAAAGGTATGAGGAAGAGTATGCCCAGAAAGCCGCCCAGCAGGGACGAAAGGAACATCTGGGTGAAATTCACCTCCAGGCCGAGGATATATATTGCCGGGAGCGTGAATATGGCTCCGGCGACGATTACGCCCGAACAGGCGCCGATGCTCTGGATGATGACGTTCTGTCCGAGTCCGCCCTTCTTGCCGAGCGCCCCCGTGACTCCCACCGCGATGATGGCGATAGGGATGGCCGCTTCGAACACCTGCCCCACCTTGAGTCCGAGGTAGGCGGCCGCAGCCGAAAAGAGTATGACCATCAGCAGACCCATAGCCACGGAGTACGGAGTGACTTCGGTCGGCACGGTCTCCGGTCCCAGGATGGGCTTGTAGACTTCGCCCGGTTTCAGGATGCGGTGTGCATTCTCCGGAAGACTCAAATTCTTCTTCTTTCTTTCTTCCATATATAATAGGTGTTTGTTCTCCTTTCGTCCGGTCTTCCCGCGATTCGCAGCCCGTTCCCCGGATGGGTGAGGACAAATTTAAATATTTACAAAAATTAAAAAAATTTCAGAAAAGATTTGCGGATTCAAAAATAAAGGCTACCTTTGCAATCCCTTTCGGGGGACAAATGAAGTTCATTGACAATACTGAGAGAGAAAACGAGGTAAAGAAAAGAAATGGTCTGTATAATTGACAATTGATTCGAAGTTTTTTCGGGTCCGTGTTGAAAGTAGGGACTACAATTTCAAAGAAGAATAGGCAAGAGTGAAGCGGCGCGAGAGCGCTGCGAAAGATTCACTTGAAACGAGAAAGAGAGCAAGAGCGAACGGGGGATGCCTAGGCTTCCGGAAGCGAAGAAGGACGTGGTAAGCTGCGAAAAGCTCCGGGGATCCGCAAACAGGAATTGATCCGGAGACATCCGAATGGGGGAACCCGTACGGCTGAAGGCCGTACAGCGCGCGAGCGCGGCGAACGCGGGGAACTGAAACATCTTAGTACCCGCAGGAAAAGAAAGAAACAATCGATTCCCTGAGTAGTGGCGAGCGAAAGGGGAAGAGCCCAAACCGGGTGCGTTGAGGCGTGCTCGGGGTTGTAGGAGCGTCGACAAGGAGACAGCCAGGAACCGGAACCGTCTGGAAAGTCGGTCCGAAGAGGGTGAGAGGCCCGTACGGGTAACGGGGTTGTTGACTAGACGCCACCTGAGTAGGGCGGGGCACGTGGAATCCTGTCCGAAGCTGCGGCGACCATGCCGCAAGGCTAAATATTACCGGAAGACCGATAGTGGACCAGTACCGTGAGGGAAAGGTGGGAAGCACCCCGAACAGGGGAGTGAAATAGAGCCTGAAACCGTTCGTTTACAAGCGGTCGGAGCCAGCGATGGCGACGGCGTGCCTTTTGCATAATGAGCCTACGAGTTGCGTCGCGCCGGCGAGGTTAAGTCCTTAAGGGGCTGGAGCCGCAGCGAGAGCGAGTCTGAACAGGGCGTTCAGTCGGCGCGAGCAGACGCGAAACCTAGTGATCTACCCATGGCCAGGGTGAAGGTGCCGTAACAGGCGCTGGAGGCCCGGACCGGTTTACGTTGAAAAGTGCTCGGATGAGCTGTGGGTAGGAGTGAAAGGCCAATCAAACTGGGAGATAGCTCGTACTCCCCGAAATGT
>CAVIJA010000015.1:0-42397 GCA_963643135.1 Alloprevotella sp.
TGAATTTAGAACAAAAAGACCAGCAAAAGTACCAAGTTATTTTTTAGGAATTACAAAGTCGCTCCCGGGTGATTGAAAAAATGAAGATTATCAAAACTGTTTCCGAAAGATGACGGTGGAGAAACTGACAGATATGATTGCCGTCCGGTGGAGGAAAGCCACCACTCTGCATCTCAAGCTGAAATCCAAGCTCATCCTGAGTCTTCTGTCGATTGCGGCCATACTTCTCGTCTCGTCCATCATCTCGGTGATGGAGTATTCGAGTATGAGCAATTATGTCTCCAGCCTTATCGCGGACGACATCAGCAGCATCAACGTGGCCAACCGCCTCTCAGATATGAGCAACACCTACAATCTCGACATACTCGAGGTCATAGGGGAGGACGTGTCCACGGGGAAGCTCCCCGCTTTCGACGACGGGTATTTCAAGTCCCACTGTGATTCGCTCCGGATGAGCGTGTCCGCCAACCAGGCCGCTCCGCTTGCGGATTCGGTGATGTATTCGTATGCGGCGTATATGCTGACCTCGCTGGAACTCGAGGACGTGATGCTGTCGGATTTCATAGACTCACGCTCCTGGTATTTCGAGCGTCTGCAGCCGCGCTACGAGCGTCTTCGCTCCGATATGGACAGGCTCATCTCGTCCATCCATCAGGATCTGGTGAAGAATTCCGCCACTTTCGAGCGGGGCTTCTACCGCAGCGTAATCCCCGGCATAGTCGCCGTGGGAGTGGGGCTGCTGCTGGTGGTGATGCTGCTCTTCTTCATACTCGCCTATTACGTCAATCCTCTCTACAGGATGCTTGACGGCCTGAGTGCATACCGCTCGACGGACAAGAAATATACGGTACGCTTCGACGGGGACGACCAGCTCGCCGAACTCAACGAGGGCATCTCGGAACTCGCGGGCGAGAACCAGCAGCTCCGCCGCCGCATCAGGGAAATCCGCAGATGAACTGGAAGGTAATCAGCAGGAACGTCGGTTCCGCGCTGCTGGTCAGCGCGCTTTTTATGCTCCTGTCGGCCCTGGTGTCGATGGCGGGCGGCAACGATTCGGCTCTCGCGGCCCTGTCCATCTCGTTTCTCATCACCTTCATCGTCGGGATATTCCCCTTCATCTTTGTCAGACGGACTTCCGCCATCAGCCTCAAGGAAGGCTATGTCATCATCACCCTGTCCTGGCTGCTGTCGTTTGTCTTCGGTATGCTCCCTTATGCGCTGTGGGGCGGCCCGTTCACCCTGCAGAACGCCTGGTTCGAGTCGGTGAGCGGCTTCACCACCTGCGGGGCGACGATTCTGGACAATGTCGAGGCTCTGCCCCGGAGTCTGCTCCTCTGGCGTTCCTCCACCCATTTCATCGGAGGTCTCGGAGTCGTAGTCTTCCTGCTGCTGGTCATCCCGGAATCCAGCCCTATGCGTATGCGTCTCACCAATATGGAGCTTACCGCCCTGGGACGCACCGGCTATTCCGCGAGGCCCAACAGGACGGTGTACATATTCGCCTACGTGTACATAGCCCTGTTCGCAATGGCGTTCGCCTGCTATTCTCTCACGGGGATGAACTCCTTCGATGCCGTGTGCCACGCGATGAGCGTCGCTGCCACCGGGGGATTCAGCACGCGCAGCGCGTCCATCGCCGCTTTCGACTCGAGGGCGGTGGAGGGAGTCACGATGCTGTTTATGTATCTGTCGTCCATTCACTTCGGACTCATATATATATCTGTGGTGACCCGCTCGCTGCGGGTGCTGCGCAATCCCGTCCTAAAATTCTATACCGGAGCCGTTCTCGTCACGGCCTTCGTGCTGTCCGTCGGATTCAGGGCGGAGAATCTCTGCCCGAGCTGGGGGGATGCGATGTGGAATGCCCTCTTCAGCACGCTCTGCGTGTCCTCGACAAGCGGTTTCGCCATTATGGACAATTCCCTCTGGCCTATGTGGATGATTTCTCTCCTGCTCCTGACCGGGGTGATGTGCGGAAGCGCGGGTTCGACGAGCGGCGGCGTGAAGGCGGACAGGGTGCTGCTGCTCTTCAAGTCCATAGGTCGTTACGTGGGCAATATCCTGCATCCGTCTTCCGTCAATGAGGTCAGGATGGGCAGGCGTGTCCTGAGGGACTCGGAGGTGAGTCCGCATCTGCTGTATCTCTGTCTATATGCGTTGCTTGCGCTCGTGTCGGTCTTCCTCTGCCTGTGCGTCGGAGTGGACGTGGAGAACTCCTTCGTCGCCACGGTGATGAGCTTGAGCAATGTCGGGCCCGCCTGCGGGGAACTCGGCACTATGGGGTCCTACAATGCCGTACCGATGGCCGGCAAGCTTATACTCTCGCTCGATATGTTTCTCGGACGAATCGAAATATATCCCGTGCTGGCGGTCTTCGCAATGCTCTTTGACAGGAAGCAGGGATGAACGCCGACAGGACAGAAATACTCCGCTCCCGTTTTCTGGAGCGCTTCAAGGGGGAGCCTACGGACAGTCAGGCCGCCTTTTTCCGCGAGATGGCCGGGTTCATTACCTGCGACGATGCCGACATAATGGTGGTGAACGGCTATGCCGGCACCGGCAAGACCACGGCGATGGCAGCAGTGACAGCGGCCCTCAGGGAATTCGGAGTCCCTTCGGTGCTGCTCGCTCCTACAGGGCGCTCGGCCAAGGTGCTTTCCTCCGTATGCGGCCGCCCGGCATTTACGATACACAAGCATATTTACCGTCAGAAGAGCATCGGGGACGGAGGTTACGGGAAGTTCTCCCTTGCCCCCAACAAGTCCCGCAGGACTCTTTTCGTCGTGGACGAGGTCTCGCTGATAGGGATTGACGCCCTGAGGGGCGGGAATGATGCGGTTTTCGGCAGCGGCAATCTGCTGGAGGACCTGGTCTCCTTCGTCAGGAACGGGGACGACTGCCGTCTGGTGATGGTGGGGGATGCCGCGCAGCTGCCTCCTGTCGGTATGGACACTTCGCCGGCCCTCAGTCGCGAATATATGGATATCTTCGGCGGGGTCAGATACTGCACTATGACCTCTGTGGTGCGTCAGGCCGCGCAGTCCTGCATCCTGCGCAATGCCACAATGCTCCGCGAAATCATAGCCGGGACTCCTCCCGGCGGAAGTCCTGGCGAACTGAAGCTCGACATAACCGGGGCGGAGGACATACGGAGGGTGAGCGGGGCGGAACTGATAGAGACGCTCTCGGACGCTTACTCCGAATACGGGGAGGACGGGACGGTGGTTCTGTGCCGCTCCAACAAGCGCGCGGTACGCTACAACTACGGAATCCGGGGGTCAGTGCAGTTCAAGGAGGAAGCCCTCGTGCGGGGAGACAGGCTGATGATAGTGAAGAACTGCTATCAGTTCGTGGAAGACGTGCCGGGGCTGGACTATATCGCCAACGGGGACATAGCCAAACTGGTCGGCATAAGCCGCCGGGAGGAACGCTACGGGCTGCATTTCGCGGAGGCGGTGCTGGAATTTCCGGACTATGATGACGTGCAGTTCACTGCCAAGGTCTGTCTGGACACACTCGAATCCGAGTCGGCGACCCTGACCCGCGAACAGCAGAACGCCCTGTATCAGGGCGTCTCGGAAGACTACGCCGACAGGGGTTCCAAGCGCAGGATATGGGAGGCGGTGAGGGAGGACAGGTATTTCAACGCCCTCCAGCTCAAATACGCCGAGGCCATCACCTGCCACAAGTCCCAGGGCGGCCAGTGGGACTGCGTCTTCATCGACTGTCCATTCTGGCTGCCTGAACTCGGCACGGAAGATCTGAGGTGGCTGTACACCGCACTGACCCGCGCCGTGAAGAAAGTGTACCTGGTCAATTTCAAGGACGAATTTTTCAGAATATGAAAAGGATAATCACGACATTGGCGCTCTGCGCCGCCGTATTCCTCTCCCTGAACGGGAAGGATTTGAACCCGACGCTCTCGCCGGACGGCACTATGCTGGCCTTCACCCGCGACAACGACCTCTGGGTGCGCTCCGTTGCGGATTCGACGGAGACCCGTCTGACATTCGACGGTTCGGAACTGATACTCAACGGCTATGCCTCCTGGGTCTATTACGAGGAAATCTTCGGCAGGGCCTCCAATTACCGGGCCTTCTGGTGGAGTCCGGATTCGCGCCGCATAGGATTCTACCGCTTCGACAATTCCGGAGTGCCTATGTTCCCCATATTCTCGCCTTTCGGACAGGGCGGCTCGCTCTCGCTGACCCGCTACCCGAAGGCCGGACAGACCAATCCGGGAGTGAGGATAGGCATAGTGGAGCCGGGCAGGAATTCCGGGGAGATCGTCTGGGCGGACTTCGACCCCGAGGAAGACCAGTATTTCGGTACGCCGTTCTGGGGGAAGGATTCGCAGGAATTCTACGTCTCGCGCGAACCGCGCAGGCAGAACGTCCTCGACCTCTATGCGGTGAGCGTGCTGGACGGCAGCCGCAGGCAGGTGTATCACGAGGAATATCCGACCTGGGTCGAATGGATAGAAGGGATGATATTCACGGACGAAGGCCTGTATATGGCCAGGAATTTCGAGACGGGCTGGGAACAGATATATTTCCTCTCCTATGACGGGGAGCTCAGGCGGCTCACTGAAGGGGAGAACTGGGATATAGCGCTGCTGAAGGTCGACGGGAAAAAGGGCGATGTGTGGTTCACGGCGAAGCGTGACTCGCGGCTGCACACCACTCTCTACCGTCTGGACAGGAAAGGACGGATCACTGCGCTCACCGACCCGGAATACACTCTCCGCGCGGTAAGGATTTCCGATGACGGGAAGACTTTCACGGCGGACATATCCAATGCCCGCGTGCCTTGGAAGGGCATAAGCGGGCGCACCGACCGCTTCGACTGCAGGGTGGTGACGGATACTTCCACCGTGGATACCGGCAGCCTGCCTTCCCCGCAGGTCATAAGGATAGAGAACGAGGGCTTCGACCTCTATGCCCTGATGTCCCTGCCGAAGGATTTCGACCCTTCGCGCAGATACCCTGTGGTGATGCAGCTTTACGGCGGCCCGGGGACTCCGTATGTGAGAGACCGCTGGGGCGACCGCGACGCTTCCGACAGATGGTGCTATGACAACGGCATAATATATATCGTCGCCGACCCGCGCTCCTCAGGCGAGAACGGGCGCAGGGGTATGGACCAGGCGTTCAGACGGATGACGGTGATAGAACTGCGGGACTACGTCGCCTGGGCGGAGTGGCTCCAGGGCCTGCCTTACGTGGACGGCTCGCGGATAGGGGTCGAGGGCTTCTCTTTCGGAGGGACGACCACGGCGATGCTCGTGCTGAGGTATCCGCAGTATTTCAGCTGCGGAGTGGCCGGCGGGGGAGTCTATGACTGGACGCTCTACGATTCGCACTATACGGAACGCTTTATGGACACCCCTCAGGCCAATCCGGAAGGCTATGCCGAGGCGGGCGTGCTGACCTTTGTCCCGGAAGTGTTTGCGGAGGGGAATACCCGCAGGCCGTCGGACGGCGCTCTGAAGCTCACCCACGGCACAGGGGACGACAACGTGCATTTCCAGAATACGCTGCTGCTCGCGGACGCCTTGCAGAAGGCGGGCTATCAGTTCGAGCTTATGATATATCCGGACGGGATGCACGGCTACAGGGGCTATCAGCACCTGCACGACAGGGCTTCAGACCATATCTTCTGGAAGCGTCACCTGCTGGAATAGAGTTCCTTACAGCGTCTTGCCGACTATGAGCAGGCGGCCCGAGGCCGTGTCGCAGCCGAAGATGTGGTGCGGCCCGCCGCCTCCGGCCCCCGTTCTTCTGCGGAGTTCCTCGCTGCTGAGCGGGAGATTGCGCGCGCTCACTTCGGAATCGGGATAAAGCCTCCCGAGAGCCTTCGCTTCCTTAGCTCCGAAAGGGAGAGTCTCCACTATCCCGAAGATCTTGAAAAGCCCCCTGAACGCTTCCGGATTCTTCTCGGTACTGAGGTAGAGATGAGTGGACGGCGCGAGTTTGGAGACGGCGAAACGGCTGCATATCAGTCTATATGCGCCCGATTTCATCAGTGCGGCCTTGGGCTCCAGCAGCAGCTCTCCCTTCTCCGGACTCCGCGAACAGTCCGCTTCGGCCTGTCTCTCTTCGCCGGGCGTGAAGCTGAACGAGGCTTCCGTCCCGTCGGAGCCGATTTCCGTGGCGGTGATGCCGTACCCTCCGCTGTGCCCTCTTTCCAGCAGGCAGAGCAGTTCCTTCACCTCCGAACGCAGGCTGAGGATATGGACTTCCCTGAGGCTCTCTCCCAACTCTTCTGCAATCAGGCTGATGTCGGCCATGGGGGAGAGCTTGAGCAGAACGGTTCCGGCTTTCTCCAGCAGCATAGGCAGCATCGGGAGTATTTCCGGCGAGCAGTCCTGAAGCCGGAAGAGCTTCCTTCCCGCGCTGTCCCGTCTTGAGGGATCGGCGAATATGACGTCGCTCTCCGGGATGTCGCTCCCCGGTCCTGTGGCCTCGCAGCGGACTTCGATATTGTCCGCCCCGAGACGGAGGAAGTTGCGCCTTGCAGCGTCCGCGAGTTCCGCCGCGCGCTCGAAGCTGACGACCTTGCGGGCCATCTTCGAAAACGCGAAACTGTCTATGCCCAGCCCGCAGCTGAGGTCGCACAGCCGCTCCACTCCGTCGGGGAAGAGCCTGAGGAGCAGGCGCCGCTTGAAGTCCGCCGTCTCCTCCGAGGAACACTGCTCCAGCGCGAGGGTCGATGGGATCTCCAACGGTTCGAGTCCGGAAGCCTTCCGCCCGGAGGAGACGGCGGCCCAGAGGGGCAGTTTCTTCTCCGTTCTGCGCTCCGTCCGCCCCTCAATCCCGGAAAGTATGTCGGCAAAGCTCTTTTTCATTGCACGCAAAGGTACATAATAATGGAATAATTGTTAAATTTGGAAGTTGAACGAAACAATACACACATAATACGTAACTGATTTCTTTGACCGATGAAAGAATTCGAATTGAGAGCACAGAACTGGTTGGACGGAGATTTCGACCAGGAGACAAAGATCAAGGTGATGCAGCTTCGCGGAAGCGATCCGGCCGGGTTTGAAGACGCATTCTACAAGAACCTCGAGTTCGGCACCGGCGGATTGCGCGGGCTGATGGGCGTGGGTACCAACCGTATGAACAAATACACGGTCGGGATGGCCACGCAGGGGCTTGCCAACTATATCCTGTCGCACTGCGACGACCACGATCCGAAGGTCTGCATCTCCTATGACTCGCGCAACCACAGCAAGGAGTTCGCGAAAATCACCGCGGACGTCCTTTCCGCCAACGGCATCCACGTCTATATCTTCGACAACATCCGCCCTACTCCGGAGATGAGCTATGCGGTGCGTCTGAAGGGGGCTGTGGCCGGAGTGATGATCACCGCCTCGCACAATCCCAAGGAATACAACGGCTACAAGGTCAGCTGGTCCGACGGCGGTCAGGTGACTTCGCCCGTGGACAAGGAGATAGTCGCGGAAGTCGCGAAAATCACCGACCCGTCGATGGTGAAGTTCAAGTCCGGGCTGCGCTGCGGCGAGATCGAGGCTATGGGTTCCGATGTGGACGAATGCTATCTGCGCGACCTTCTTTCGCTGAGCCTGAGCGGAGAGCTGTGCAAGAAGCACTCCGCACTCAAGATAGTCTATACTCCGCTCCACGGCTGCGGCGTGCGTCTCGTGCCGGAGATACTCAGGCGTCTGGGCTTCACGGACATCATACACGTTCCGGACCAGGACGTCTCCGACGGGAATTTCCCGACGGTAATCTCCCCTAATCCCGAAGAGCCTGCCGCCCTCAAGATGGCCCTCGACAAGGCCGTGGAGACGGGAGCCGACCTCGTGATGGGTACGGATCCGGATGCCGACAGGCTCGGCATAGCTGTGCGCGACAATGACGGAAAGATGGTGCTGCTCAACGGCAACCAGACGGCTTCCATTCTGACCTACTATATCCTCAGCCGCCGCAGGGACCTCGGCACGCTCGGAGAGGGCAAATATGTCGTGAAGACCATAGTCACGACCGAACTCATCAGCGAGATATGCAAGAGTTTCGGGGTGCCGGTCTACAATGTGCTGACCGGATTCAAATATATCGCCGAAGTGGTCAAGCGCAACGAGGCCACGGGAGAGTTCATCTGCGGAGGAGAGGAGAGCTACGGCTTCAACGTCGGGCAGTTCGTGCGTGACAAGGACGCTCAGGTGAGCGCGATGATGGTGGCCGAATGTGCCGCCTGGGCGGCGGAACAGGGCCTCACCCTCTATCAGCTGCTCCAGAAGATATATGCCGAATACGGATACCGCAAGGAGGGTCTCGTGTCAGTGGTCCGCAAGGGCATTTCCGGCGCGGAGGAGATACAGAAGATGATGACGGAGCTCCGGAGCAATCCTCCGAAGCAGATGTGCGGCTCGCCGGTGTGCAGGGTGATCGACTATCTCGAACCGGAAAAGACCGGACAGCCTTCGTCCAACGTCCTCCAGTTCTTCGATGAGGCGGGGGATGTCGTTTCCGTCCGTCCGAGCGGAACTGAGCCTAAGATAAAGTTCTATTTCGGGGCCAAGGGGGATGACGCCGACGCCAAGATAGAGGCGCTCAAGAAGCAGTTCTGCGCCTGATTTACAGATTCTTTTTACACCAGAGTGCGAGGGGACATCCTTCGCACTTCGGTTTTCTGGCCGTGCAGATGCGGCGGCCGTGCAGGATCAGCCAGTGGTGGGCGACAGGGCGCAGGCGGGCGGGGACGTGACTTTCGAGGTCCAGCTCCACTTCCTGCGGAGTCTTCCCCTCGGAGAGTCCGAGTCTTCTCGCGACACGGAACACGTGCGTGTCCACGGCGATGACGGGCTCTCCCCAGATGACGGAGGCCACCACGTTGGCGGTCTTGCGCCCCACTCCCGGCAGGCTCATCAGCGAATCGATGTCGGTCGGCACTTCGCCCCCGAAGTCGCTGACCAGCTTTCGGGCCATCCCGATCAGATGCCGGGCCTTGCTGTTGGGGTATGAGATGGACTTTATCAGACTCAGCACTTCTTCGAACGGGGCCTCGGACAGACTCTGCGGGTCAGGAAAGGCCTCGAAAAAAGCCGGAGTGGTCAGATTTACTCTCCTGTCCGTGCACTGCGCCGACAGCATCACCGCGACGAGCAGCTGGTAGGCTGAGCCGAAATGCAGTTCGGGGCCCGCGTCCGGAGCGGTCTTCTCGAAATAGCCGATGATCGAAGCGTAGCGGTCTTCCGGTGTCATAGGATTTCCGTGCAGCTTTCGTCCTTCGTCTCGAACACGCGGCCCGGATAGCGGGAGCAGATGCTCCGGTTGTGCGTGACCATCACGATGGCGGTGTTTTTCTCCTCGTTTATCTTCTTGAGCAGCTGGAGTATGCCTTCAGCCGTCTCCTCGTCGAGATTGCCGGTGGGCTCGTCGGCCAGGATCACTTCCGGGTCGTTGAGTATCGCGCGGGCTATCGCGACGCGCTGCTGTTCGCCTCCGGAAAGCTGGTGCGGCATCTTGTGCGCCTTGGTCTCCATCCCCACGGCGTTCAGCACCTCCTCAATCCGCGAGGAAATCCTCCTTTCGTCCTTCCAGCCCGTGGCCTTCAGCACGAAGCTGAGATTGTCCTCCACCGTGCGGTCCGTGAGGAGCTGGAAGTCCTGGAACACGACTCCGAGCCTGCGCCTGAGGTAGGGGATGTCCTTCTTGCGTATGTCACCCAGGGAGTAGCCGCAGACCGTGCCGCTGCCGCCTCCGAGCGGATTTTCCGCCGTGAGGCTGCGGATGATCGACGTCTTGCCGCTGCCCACCTTGCCGACTATATAGACCATCTCCCCGGCGAAGATCCGGAGATTGAGACCGTAGATGACGATATTCTCGCCGTTGAGTATGTCTGCGTCCGTGAAGGATATGACAGGAACCGCTGTGTCTTCCATAAAGGGTGTCCGGGAAATTTTCTCCCTGCCCGCAAATATACTCGAAAAAATGAGTAAATTTGTCAAATTATGAAACTGAAACACATATCGGCCGTACTCGTCGCGGCCCTGCTCATATCTCAAATGCCCCTTGCCGCGTCCCCGGATACCGGGAGGAAGTACCGGCAGGCGTTGGAACTCTACAACGGCGGGATGTACGAGAGGGCGCTGAGCATATTCGAATCCCTGCCTTCGGACCCTCTCTCGGACGGATATGCCGTACTCTGCTCGATAAAGATGCGCAGCGAAGACTATCCCGACCGCATCTCCGTCTATGACCGCCGCTATCCGTCTTCGGTTCTGACCGGGCGCATACGCTGGGAGAACGCGAGGCTGCTTTTCGATGATGGCAGCTACGGGGAGGCGTCGCTCGAACTCTCCAAGGTCAATTCCGCCGTGCTCGAATCCGGCGAGACCGCTGAATACGTATTCAAGTGCGCCTACTGCGAGTTCGCCTTCGGCCGCTACCCGGAGGCCCAGAATTTCTTCACCGTGCTGGAGGCCCTGGATTTCTCGGAATACACCGCCCCCGGCCGCTACCTGTCCGGAGTGATATATTATTACGACCGCAGATTCGCGGAGGCTGAAGCCTGCTTCTGGAAGGCCTCCGCCGACCCGAGATTCACGGAACTTGCCGAATTCTACATAGTTGACTGCGAATTCAACCAGAAGAACTACGACTTTGCCGTCAGGGAGGGTGAGAGAATCTATCAGTCCGCCCCGAAGGAGCGGCGCGAGAGGCTTGCCAGAATCATCTCCGAATCCAGCCTCATCCTCGGCGACAACGACAAGGCAAGACAATACTACGAGGACTTCTCGCCGAAGGATATGAACCGCAAGGACTATTTCTACGCCGGTTCGGTGCTGTATTCCGTCCACGACTACCAGGGGGCCGTCGAGAACTATACCAGGATGACCGACCGCAGCGATTCCCTGGGGCAGATAGCCAACTACCATCTCGGCAACGCCTATCTGCGTACGCGCAACCAGGTGGCGGCGATGGAGGCGTTCCGCGAGGCTTCGGAGGTGGAGTTCGACCCTCAGATCACGGAAGACGCGGCGTTCAACTACGCCAAACTCGCACTCGACCTCAACAAGGACACGGGCGGGTTCACCCGCTATATCAAGCGCTGGTCCACCCGCAAGAGGGGAGTCGCCATCTATAGCTATATGGCCCTCGCGGCGCTGTACGACAGGGATTATGCCGGAGCTGTGGCGGCCTACGACAATATCGACGAGCTCTCTCCCGATATGCGCAGCAACTACACCAAGGCCAATTTCCTCCGTGGGGAGCAGCTCTTCTCAAGCGCTTCGTACAGGGACGCCATTCCGTATCTGCGCGCATCCGCCTACTACCTGCCCAAGACGGACAGGCTGAACCAGCTTTCGCGCTACTGGATGGCCGAATCCAGCTACCGTTCGGAGGATTATGCCTCCGCTGCGAGGATATTTACGGAGCTCTACAACGCCGACGCCCTCGACGGTATGGAAGAAGGGGAGGCTCTCGCCTACAACGTAGCGTATTCCTATTTCAAGCAGAAGGATTATGAGTCGGCGGCCCGCTGGTTCGACAAATGCGTCGACTCCGGCAATCCGCGCTACCGCGAAGATGCGATGGTGCGCAGGGCCGACTGCGATTTCGGACGGCGCGACTATAAGGCGGCAATCGCTTCATATCAGAACGTCATCACTGAATATTTCACGCCGGACAACATCTACCCTTACTACCAGCAGGCGATATCCTACGGCCTGTCCGGAGACCGCAAGCGCAAGGTGTCGACCCTGCTGCATATCGAAGACGCCTCTCCGGAATCCCCGATGTACGATGCCGCGTATTACGAGCTCGGCAGGGCGCAGATGGACCTTAAGAACAACCACGACGCGATACGCAGTTTCACCCATCTGCGGGACTGCGCTTCCGAGACGTCCTACGTCGCCAAGGCCCTGATAGGGCTCGGAATGGTCTACCGCAATATGTCCGAATACGACAAGTCCCTCGACTGCTACAAGAAGGTCGTCTCGGATATGCCGCAGAGCGAATATGCGGAGGAGTCGATGCAGGCCATCGAATCGATATACAGGAAGATGAAACGTCCCGACAAGTTCCTCGAATACGTCGAGAGCAATTCCCTCAACGCCGCCCGGACGGAGGCGGAGAAGGAAGATATGTATTTTAGTACCGCCGAGCAGCTCTATCTCTCCGGCAGCTATGCGGAGGCGATACCGTCGATACTGAAGTTTATGGAGACTTATCCGCAGAGTTCCGACATTCTTCAGGCGGAGTTCTACCTTGCGGAGTCCTACAGGGCTACGGGAGAGAAGGAGAAGGCCTGCGACCGCTACGCCAGGGCTATGGCTTCGGACTCCGGATACTCCTTCGCCGAGATGTCCCGTCTCAGATACGCGCAGCTTTCATATGAGCTGGAACGCTACCAGGATGCCTACAAGGGATATTCTTCGCTGCTCGGAGTGACGAGGATGGACGATAACAGGACGGAGGCCCGTATCGGGATGATGCGCTCGGCCTACAGGAGCAAGGATTACGAAGCCGCGATTTCCGCCGCCGATGCCGTGGCGGGGGACGCTGCCGTCGGTGCCGGGCTGAAGCGGGAGTCGCAATACGTCAAGGCCAAGTCCTGCCTTGCCACGTCCCGCAGGGATGAGGCGATGCGGCTCTTCGCCTCGCTGGGGACGGACCCGTCCGACGCCCCGGGAGCGGAAGCGCGTTATATGACCATCAGGAATCTCTACGACACGGGCGACTTCGACAAGGTTGAGTCCGAGGTGTACGGCTTCTCCCAGACGGCCGGAGGCCAGGCGTACTGGCTTGCCAAGGCTTATCTCGTGCTGGGTGACTCCTTCGTGGAGAGGGGGCGTTACGAACAGGCGAAAGCCACCTTCGAGAGCATCCGGGACGGCTATGAGGTGTCCGGAAGCGGAGATGATGTCGAGGACAACGTGAAGAAGAGACTTGAGCGTCTCGAAAGTCTGATGATGAACAGGTGATTATGAAGAAGTCAGGATTTATATTGTCGTTAGTGTCCGCCGCGCTGCTTCCGGCCTTCCCGCTTGCCGCGCAGGGCATAAGACAGAGCGTGGAGGTGACCAATGAATACGAGACCCGTTTCGCGGACTTCCAGAAGAAGGGCCCCTCCCCGAGCGTGCCGGATTCGCTCTACAGTTTCGACTACAGTTTCGATTATTCGGTATTCGACTCTCCCTACAAGGGGGCGTACGAATTCACGCCGTACGAGATAAAGCTCACGCCGGACCCCCTGTCATACGACGGACGGCTGCTGCACCTGCGTGCCGGGGCCGGATTCACCCTGCATCCGCTGCTTGAGGCGGTCTATACCCCCGTTGCCCGTACTGACCTGGGGCTCAGCCTGTTCAATAATGGGAGCGGCTATTACAGCTCTTCCTTCCACGACCTGCACGATGCTCTCGGGGTCAGCGGACATTACCTCAGC
The DNA here is from genome assembly GCA_963643135.1 of Alloprevotella sp. Lineage (GTDB taxonomy): Bacteria > Bacteroidota > Bacteroidia > Bacteroidales > UBA932 > Cryptobacteroides. The sequence goes on from CAVIJA010000015.1 coordinate 13,420, forward strand.
GGCCTGGGCCGTCTGAGATACTCCGCCTCCTATGACGGCTCGTTCGCCGGCAATTCCGAGCTCCGCTCGTCCTACCATTCCGCGGGGCTGTCCGCCGGATTGACTTCGCCGGAGAAGGGCGGGTCTTTCTTTGCCTACGATTTCAAATTGGACTACCGCTTCGGGACCGACTGCGTACGCTCCACGCGGGGCGGAACTTCCGCCCTGGAACATATAGGCAATGTCGGGGAGCACAATCTCCGGCTCGGAGGTTCCCTGCGGCCGGCATCGGACGAGCAGCGCTACAATTTTCTGATGGACTTCGATTTCAATATGGCGTTCCTCGGAGGGGACGACGTCGCGTCGAGACAGGACGGCTCCATCGGTCTTGCGGCTATGACTCCGCATCTGCGTTTTATCCTCGGGCCGGTCGACCTGGATGCCGGGGCGAGACTGGATTATCTGACCTCGTCAGAGTCATACGCCCTCGCTCCCGTCTTAACGGCTTCTCTCGAATTGAAAAAACTGTCGATGAAGCTCTTTGCCGGGATGGACGGGGGACGCAGTCTCAATTCCTACCACAGCCTCAAGACGCTCAACCACCTCTATCAGAGATATTCCACTCCGGACGCGTCGAGGGAGAAGATAGATTTCTACGCCGGACTTCAGGGCAGCGTACTCCCGCATCTGCAGTACGCTCTGAAGGGCGGATATGCCATCCGGGAGGATTCTCCGCTGGACGGAGCGTATTATGGCCTGGGATTCGCGGACTATTCGCTCGCATATGCGGACTTGCGCCTGTCCTGGCTCTCGGAGCGACTGGAAGCTGAGGGTAATCTGCACTTTGCGAATAGCGACATCAGCGGGGATGCGATGCTGTATTCTCCCGCGACCTTCAACGCGGACTTGAACTTCTGCTACAACTGGATGAAGCGAGTCTATGCCGGAATCTCAGCGGAGGGTGCATCGGCCCGAAAGAGCGTGTCCCCTTCGCTCGAAGACATCCCCGGATACGTGGATCTCGGACTTGTCGGCGAGTACAGGCTCAACCGCCGCTGGGGAGTGTGGATGCATCTTGGAAACCTCATCGGAATGGAGATAGAGCGGCATCCGGGGTGCGTGGAGAAAGGCCCGTATTTCACGGCCGGCATCAGTCTCAGCCTGTAGGGTTTTCAGGCGAGGTACGTGACTGATGAACGGATGAATTCAGAACAAAAAGACAAGCAAGAGACCAAGTTATTTTTTAGGAATTACTTAGTATATTTGTAAGATTTTTGATTACGTTTTTTGAAATGATAGAGAAAGAAGAGATGAAGCGTGCGGAGGAGCAGTATTCCGCCAACAGTATCCAGGTGCTGGAAGGGCTTGAAGCCGTCCGCAAACGCCCGTCAATGTATATAGGGGATATCTCCGAGAGGGGACTCCATCACCTTGTCTATGAGGTGGTGGACAACAGTATCGACGAGGCGATGGCCGGATACTGCGACACCATAGGAGTGGAGATCCTCGAGGGCAATTCGATCCGCGTGTCCGACAACGGGCGCGGCATCCCTACCGGAATGCACGAGAAGGAGCACCGTTCCGCCCTTGAGGTCGTGCTGACAGTACTCCACGCGGGAGGCAAGTTCAGCAAGTCCAGTTACAAGGTGTCCGGAGGTCTGCACGGCGTGGGCGTGTCCTGCGTCAACGCCCTCTCCGACAGTCTCGTGGCCGAGGTGCACCGCGAAGGCAAGATTTTCGTGCAGAAATATTCCAAGGGCAAACCTCTCGGCCCCGTCGAGGTGACGGGCGACTGCGATGACACCGGGACCATCATCACTTTCCACCCGGACAAGGAGATATTCACCCAGACGATAGTCTACAAGTACGATACGCTTGCCGCCCGTCTGCGTGAGCTTTCATTTCTCAACAAGGGCATACGCATCACCCTGACCGACAAGAGGGAGATGATAGAGGACGAATCCGGACAGAAGGTCTTCCGCTCGGAGGAGTTCCATTCTTCCAAGGGACTGAGCGAATTCATCGAGTATCTCGACGCCGGCGCGCAGACCCTGATTCCGGATCCGATATGCGTTACTTCGGACAAGATCATCCCTATCGACATAGCCCTCCAGTACAACAACGGCTATTCCGAGAAGATATATTCCTACGTCAACAACATCAACACGATAGAAGGCGGAACCCACCTGCAGGGCTTCAAGATGGGACTCAGCCGTTCGCTCAAGCAGTATGCCGAGAAGAACAAGCTTCTCGACAAGTTCAAGGGCGAACTCGCTCCCGAGGACTTCCGCGAGGGTCTGACCGCCGTGATATCCGTCAAGGTGTCCGAACCTCAGTTCGAAGGCCAGACCAAGACCAAGCTCGGCAATACCGAGGTGACTTCCGCCGTGTCCCAGGCGACTTCGGGCGCGATGGAGGTATATCTGGAGGAACACCCGAAGGAGGCCAAGATGATCATCGAGAAGATCGTCCTTGCCGCCACCGCCCGTGCTGCCGCACGCAAGGCGAGGGAAATGGTTCAGCGCAAGGGATTTATGACTGGAGGCGGAATGCCGGGCAAACTGGCGGACTGCTCCAACAGGGATCCTGAGAAATGTGAGCTCTTCCTCGTCGAGGGAGACTCCGCAGGCGGTACGGCCAAGCAGGGCCGCGACCGCGAGACTCAGGCTATACTTCCGCTCAGGGGCAAGATTCTGAACGTCGAGAAAGCTTCCGGCGACAGGGCCTTCGACTCCGAGGAGATACGCAACATCTACACCGCCCTCGGCGTGACCGTGGCCCAGGAGGACGAGACCGGAGAGAAGCATATGGACCTGAGCAAGCTGCGCTACCACAAGATAGTGATAATGACGGATGCCGATGTCGACGGTTCGCATATCGCCTGCCTCATATTGACCTTCTTCTTCCGCTATATGTTCGACCTCATCAAGAACGGCTACGTCTATCTGGCCACGCCTCCGCTTTATCTCGTCAAGAGGGGCAAGGAGGAAGTGTACTGCTGGACGGAGCAGCAGCGTGAGGAGGCGGCCCTCGCCCTGGGCAAGGGTTCCGACAAGGGCTATACAGTTCAGCGTTACAAGGGTCTGGGCGAGATGTCCGACGAGCAGTTGTGGGACACCACCATGAATCCGGCCAAGAGGCGTCTGCGCAAGATTACCATCGACAACGCGGCGCAGGCCGAGCGCACTTTCTCCATGCTGATGGGGGACGACGTGCCGCCTCGCCGCCAGTTCATCGAGGAGAACGCACACTACGCCAAGATTGACGCATAACAGGCTAAGATGGACAAACTCTCCCGGCTGAAGCAGATAATCCCTCTCGTCATCGTGTTCGTCGCGATTTTCGCGGCCCTGCCGAGAAATTCCAAGTTCCCCTACGACTACCGCAAGGGGAGGGTGTGGAAGTACGAGACCCTGTTTGCGGAATTCGATTTTCCGATATACAAGACGGCGGATCAGCTCCGTGAGGAGCGCAGCGCCGCCTCTTCGGGTGTCATCCCGTACTACAGGTATTCCGAGGAGATAGCCAACAAGAACATCGGGACCGCCGGGACCCTCGACCTCGGTGGCCTGAGAAGCGCCGTCGCCGCCGGGATGCGCTCCATATATAATAAAGGTATAATCGCGGATGAGGCGGTCTCCCGGAATGAAGGCGTGCCTGTCTCCGAGGTGATATACCTCCAGCGGGACAAGCGGGCCTACAAGGTGCCTTCCACGGAAGTCTATCGCAGGACTGACGCGATTTCCAAGCTGCTCGCCGACCTGGGCGGAGTGAGCGACGTCAATCTCGACTCCCTCTTCCGCGTGAGCGGGGTATATGATATCATCGTCCCCAACGTCATCTATGACGCGCAGACGACGGAACTCGTGAATTCGGACGCCTCCGGCAGCATCTCTCCCACCTCAGGCTATGTCTCCGCCGGGCAGGTGCTAGTGTCCAAGGGGGAGATAGTGACTTCGGAAATCGAGCAGATGCTGGATTCGTACAAGAGGGAATTCGAGGCCAACGTCGGCTATATCGGCCCGATGGCCCTGCTGCTGCTCGGCAACTTCATCATCGCAGCAGCCCTGACTCTGCTGCTCTTCTTCGTCATACGTTTCAGCTGTCCGGAAGTTTTTGCGGACACGCGCTATCCTTATATCGTACTGGTGTTCCTGATAGGGGCTATGACGGCTCTTGTCGTGTCGAGGGTCAATGCGGAGCTGCTGTGCTTCGTGCCGTTCACGCTCGTCGCGCTGATGCTGCAGGCCTTTATGGAGCCACGCGAAATAGCCCCCGTCTATCTGGTTTCGCTCACCCCGCTGATGCTCTCCGCCGACACCGGAGCCGTGCTCTTCGTGATGTATGCCGTGGCCGGACTGGTGATGATATTCATCTTCAAGCATTTCCAGCAGGGGTGGAGGCAGTTCGTGGCCGCGATGATCACCTTCGCCATCCTCGCCTGCATCTATCTCGGCTTCCGGGCCGCGGATGCTGTGCCGGGAGAGGTTTGGGGAGTGCTGATCGCGCTTTTCGCCGGATCCCTGCTCACGGTCGCGCTCTATCCGCTAGTATATCTTTTCGAGCGGATATTCAATCTTGTCTCCAACGCCAGGCTCATCGAACTCTGCGACACCTCCAATCCGCTGATACGCACGCTTGAGCAGAAGGCTCCGGGGACTTTCCAACATTCGCTGCAGGTGATGAATATGGCGGATGCCGTGGCGAGGGCGGTGCATATCAATCCCGACCTCATCCGGGCCGGCGCGCTCTACCACGACATAGGCAAGACTCTCAATCCGCAGTGCTTCGTGGAGAACGAATCGCTGCTCAACAAGGACGAATCGCAGAAATACCACTCCGGCCTCACGCCGCTCCAGAGTGCGCACGACATCAAGCGCCACGTGACGGACGGGATAGAGATAGCGCAGAAGAACCGTATGCCGCAGCTGATAGTGGATTTCATAGCCACCCATCACGGCACGACGCTCGTGCGCTTCTTCTACAACACCTTCCTCAAGGAGGGCGGAGACCCGGCCCTTGAGGCGGAGTTCCGTTACGACGGCTGCAAGCCGGTGACCAAGGCCCAGATCGTGCTGATGCTCTGCGACAGCGTGGAGGCCGCATCGAGGACCATCAGGGAGAACACCCCCAAGGCATATTCCGACTTCGTGGAGGGCATAGTGTCCGGCAAGATGGAGGAGGGGCAGTTCGACAACGCCGACATCACCATCAGCGAACTCAATACGGTCAAGGAGACCCTCAAGCAATATCTGGCCCAGCTCAATCACGAGCGCATAGCCTATCCGAAACGCAAGAAATAATCACGAAACAATATTATGAAAGTATTACAGAACAACATCGATGAGCTCAATCTGGAGCTTACCGTGGAGATTGAAGCCGCCGACTATGCGGAGATTTTAAGGAAGAAACTCGCAGAGTGCAGGCGCAACGCCGACTTCAAGGGATTCAGGAAGGGGATGGCACCTCTCTCGATGATACAGCGCGTCTATGGCGGGCAGTGTCTTTTCGAGGCCGTCAATCAGGTGATCGGAAAGGCTCTGGATGGGCATGTCTCTGAAAACAAGCTTCATCTTCTCGGAGAGCCGCTTCCCTCCGGCAAGCAGACCGAGATCGAGTGGGAGGCCGGCAACGATTTCACCTTCATCTTCGACGCCGCCCTCTCCCCGAAGGTGGAGTTCGAGGTGGAGAAGAGCGACACCGTCCCTTCCTACACCATATCCGTAGCAGCGAAGGACAAGACTTCCATGGCCGAGAGCCTCAAGAAGTACTATGAGGAGAAGAAGGAGGAGAAGTCCGACGAAGAGATAGACAAGGAGGTCAGCGAGAGGCTCGATACCCAGTACAAGAACGAAGCCGAGTGGAGGCTCTCCAAGGATATCCGCGACTATTTCGTGGAGAAGGCGGGCGTCAGTCTGCCTGAGGCCTTCCTCAAGAGGTGGCTCGTGGCAGCCAACTCCGGCAAGGTGAGCGAGGAGGACGTGGAGAAGGAGTTCCCGGGATTCGCTGCGGATTTCAAGTGGCAGCTTGTCAGGGGATACCTGATGGAGAAGTTCGGATTCAAGGTCGAGGATGCGGACATACGCGAAGCCGCCAAAGCCTATGTAAGGTATCAGTATGCGATGTACGGCATAGGCAACGTGCCTGACGAGATGGTGGACGAGGCCGTGGTGAACGTGCTTCAGGACCGCAAGCAGATCGAGCGCCTGGTGGAGCAGGTCGAGGACGGCAAGGTGATGGGCAAGCTCAAGGAGGAGATTACCCTCAAGCCGACCAAAATCACCTCGGCGAAGTTCCGCGAACTCAAGTAAGCTTTCCGAGCCGCACGGCTCGCTGCAGGATGTTTTGTCCGGTCCGGGAGTGAAGATTCCGGTCCGGATTTTTTTGTGCCGTGTCCCGGGAATCGCCTGCCGTGTCCCGGGGACAGCCGGCTGCATTATGTTCCGGTTTTAAACTTGCCTGAGGTTTTTTAATACATGGGGACGGTTTTTGGGTAGAAATTAAAATTTTTGTATTATCTTTGTCGGTTAGAAGCACTAAAAGTAATAACGAAACTTCGCTTTTAGCAAATTATTAACCAAATTGTTTTCTACAGATGAAGAATCAGTCTTTGATTTCTTTATGGAGGAGGCTTACCCTTGTGGGGGGGGCGCTTCTCTGTGTCTGTGCATCAGCATTTGCACAGCAGCAAATCTCAGGAACAGTTAAGGATGCTTCCGGTCAGGGCGTAATCGGCGCCGGTGTTGTCGTAGAAGGCACCACCAACGGCGTCGTAGTCGACCTTGACGGAAACTGGACTTTGACGGTTCCGGCAGGTGCGAAACTTATCGTATCCTGCATCGGTTACAACGATGAGACTTTCACGGTTACCGCAGGCAAGAACCGCTATGACGTCATCCTTCACGAGAGCAGCACCATGCTCGACGAGACCGTCGTCATCGGTTACGGCACCGTCAAGGTGCGTGACCTCACCGGTTCCGTCGCGGCCGTCAGCTCCAAGGACCTTGAAGTTCCGGTAGCCAACGTCGGCGAGGCGCTCCAGGGCAAGATGGCGGGCGTGGTTGTCTCCCTGAACGACGCCACTCCGGGTGCCGAGCCTCAGATCCGCATCCGCGGTGCTAAGTCCATCACCCAGACCAACAACCCGCTCTACATCGTTGACGGATTCCCTGTAAGCAGCCTTGTCAACGTGCCATCAGACCAGATCAAGTCCATCAACGTCCTCAAGGATGCCGCCGCCACCGCCATCTACGGTTCACGCGGAGCTTCCGGCGTAGTCATCGTGACGACCAAGAGCGCCGCCGAGGGACAGACCCAGGTTACCTACAACGGCTTCGTGCAGATCAAGGATTCATCATCCAGCGTACGCGACGTGATGGATACCTACGACTACCTCAAGTTCAATCTCGGCTTCGCCAGGGACCTCAACTCCACGATGTACGAGAACATGCGCAAGTACTTCGGTATCGGCGCCGAGAACGGCAACCACTATGCCGACTATGCTGACGTGACGGCCAAGAACTGGCAGAGCGACCTCTACAAGACAGGTGTCGCCCACAGCCACAACCTCACCGTCAGCAACGGTACTCAGAAGAACAGGACGATGTTCTCCCTGAACTTCCTCAACGACGACGGTACCGTCATCAATTCCTGGTTCAAGAGAATCAACGCCAACCTCAAGACCATCGAGAAGATTACCGACAGCTTCGATATCGAACTCAACGTGGCCTATTCTTACAGGCAGAACCGCTCCAATCCTCGTCTCGCCTCCGCATTCCGCTACAGGCCTATCGAACCTCTCGGGGATGACACCGTGGCGGGTGGCGCTTTCGGTGCCGGTTATGACAGCTACATCAGCGAGGGCGCAAACCCTGTAGAGCTTACCTGGAACACCCAGAACACCAGCTACAATCACAACTTCCGCGGCATCGCAGCCGCCAACTGGACTCCGCTCAAGGGCCTCAAGCTCCGCAGCGAGCTCGGTATGAGCAAGAACTTCGGCAAGTCCGAGGGCTATGTGGCCGGTTATGGCTCCACCACCAACTCCGCCAGCCTCTACAAGAGCGAGTCTTCAGACCTTCACTGGACCAACACCGTTTCCTACGAACTCCCTCTCAACACCGAGTTCCACAGGGCTGACATCATGGTAGGTAACGAGTACATCTACAACGACAGCGAGTGGATGCAGTACTATGCCGAGACCTTCCCTAGCTACTTCGACCGCGAGACCACTCTCGCAATGCTCGTAAACGGTACGAAGAACAATGCCTTCACCCAGGGCATAAGCATCCCGGGCAAGTCACTCTCGTTCTTCACCCGTGCCAACTATACTCTGCTTGACAAGTATATGTTCACCTTCACGATGCGCGCCGACGGTTCTTCACGCTTCGCTCCGAACAACCGCTGGGGTTATTTCCCTGCAGCCGCATTCGCATGGCGCGTGGTTGACGAGCCGTTCATGGCCGGGACCAAGGATTGGCTCTCCAACCTCAAGCTCCGTCTCTCCTATGGTGTGACGGGGTCTGACGCCATCAGCTCTTCTCTCTGGAAGGAGACCTGGTCACAGAGCTCTTCAGCTACCAACTACACCATCTCCGACAGCCGTAAGGACACCAACAGCGGTTACGGCTATGCATACTCAGCCGGCAGCATGGCTCCTAATCCTGACCTGAAGTGGGAGTCAACCCTGTCCCGCAACCTCGGTATCGACTACGGTTTCCTCGACGAGCGCATCTACGGTGTGATCGAGGGCTACTGGAGCACCACTTCTGACCTTCTGATGCCTATCAGCATCGCCGCATCATCAGGTTACTCCTACCAGTACCAGAATATGGGTACGGTGGCCAACCGCGGTCTGGAGTTCTCCCTCGGCGGAGACATCGTCCGCAACAAGGACTTCACCCTCAGCGCCAACTTCATCTACAACTACAACGTCAACAAGATCGAGAAGCTTGCCGAGAGCGTGACCTCCACCAACTACGGGCAGTGGGCATCATCCGAGCGCAGCCCTAACACCGGTGAGTACTACCTCAAGGAGGGCGTGGGCATCGGCGCCATCAACGGTTATGCTTACGACGGCTGGTATACGACCGACGATTTCGACTACGACCCTACCACCGGAATCTATACCCTCAAGGAGGGCATTCCAGACTGGGCTATGGACTCATATCCTAACTCATTCAAGCTTCCTTCCGGTCAGGTAGCCTTCCCTGGCGCAGCCAAGGCCAAGGACCTCGACGGTGACGGCAAGATCACTGAGGCCGATACCTATTCTCTCGGAGAGATGACTCCGCGCTCAACCGGTTCGTTCAGCCTCTCAGGCCGCTGGAAGAATCTCGACTTCGCCGCCAACTTCAACTACGTCATCGGCGGACACCTGATGAACTTCTGGTCTCTTATGTCCACCTACGGCTCAAAGGACAACTACTTCGGAGCCAACCGTGAGTCTTTCGTCTCCGAAGCCTACACGGCATACCGCTGGAACAACGGCGACATCGAGTTCGTGAGCGATCCTGATGAGCTTGACGCCATGAACGCTAACGCCACGATGCACACTCCTACTTCGATGAAGGGTCTTCTCTTCGACCGCTGGCTGGAGGATGCCTCCTATCTGCGTCTGAAGAACGTCACCGTGGGTTATACTCTTCCTAAGGATGTGGCGAAGAAGGTCGGAATGAAGAACATCCGTGCTTACGTCACCGCTTCCAACCTTCTGACTTTCACCAAGTACACCGGACTTGACCCTGAGGTCAACACCAACAGTACAAGGAGCATCTCTGGCTCAGGCTTCCCGACCCCGGGTGTGGACAACAACGCATACCCTATCGCGAAGACCTTCACCTTCGGTCTTAACATCACACTGTAAAGATTTGTAACGGAATGAAAAAGTATATCAAATATCTGTCAGTGGCCCTTTGCGGCGCAGCCGTAATGTCCTGCAACCTGGAGACCTCCTCTCCGTCATCAGTCGACGGTGATTTCGTCTTCAAGGGCCCGGAGACGGCCAAGACCGTAATCCTCGGAGCATACAACCAGCTCATCAACGAGTACAACAACGGCTATGTCCCGAACTTCACCAATATCGGTTCCGATATCGAGAGGTGCTCCGTGGGCAATATCACCGACCTTGTCGGAGGAGCGCAGCTCTACAATGAGCCTTACTCCGAGAAGGACTTCAACATCAACTTCCAGAAAGGAAACTGGAACCGTTTCTACTCCACCATCAGCAAGTGCAACAACATCATCCACTATCTTGAGCAGAACTACGAGACCATCAGCAAGGACGCTCCTAACGAGCTTTCCGATCTTCTCGGCCAGGCTTATGCCTTGAGGGCTCTCTCTTACTATGATATGGTGATGTACTACGGTGACGTGGAGTACGTGACCACCCCGGGCAAGGCCGGAGAGGGTCTCGTCTCCCGCGACTACATCATCGAGAAGGAACTTGAGAACCTCTACCGCATCGAGCCTCTTCTCTACACCATCGGAGAGAACGGTCACTACTCTGACCAGATCACCCGCAACTTCGTGGACGGTCTCATCGGACGTATGTGCTTCATGGAGGCCGGCTATCAGACCCGCCGCACAGACCTCGGATCCGACTTCTATGTCGGGGGTGACGGCAAGGCCCTCTCTTTCGACGTATGGGGGACCGATGTCGAGAAGAACGCACAGTACGGCCGCCGCAGCGACTGGAAGAAATTCTATGAGGCTGCACTCCCTTACCTCAAGAAGGCCGTGGAGCAGCCTGGTGAGGCTGCCCTTACCACAGTCGATCCTCGCTCCGACACCCAGGGACGCGTATATGACAATCCGTTCCAGTACTATTTCCAGCAGGTCAACGAGCAGTACAAGGCCACCGAGACCATCTTCGAGGTGACGATGAAGGAGAGCGGCGGTTCAAGAATCGCCTACAACTTCGGTCGTGGTTCCGCAGGTGCTTCTCCGGCTATGCCTCCTAAGGCTAATGCGCAGATCTGCTCATATCCGGAGGTTTACTACGGTGAGTTCGATCCTCAGGACAAGCGTCGTGACGTCTCCATGAGTGTCACCGGTTCCAGCGGAAACGGAGTCGAGAAGCTCTACTCCTTCACTCTCGGCAACCGTCTGACCATCGGAGTGGGTCTCAATAAGTACGACCTCAACCGTGTCGCCACCCCTGACCTTCGTCAGCTCTACAGCGGTATCAGCTACATCCACATGCGTCAGGCCGACATCATCCTCATGCTTGCCGAGGCTTATGCCCAGACCGGCGACGAGGGTTCCGCCAAGGATCAACTCAAGAAGGTTCACGACCGTGCGTTCGACTCTTCTGTAGCAGATGCGAAGTTCGCCGAACTTCTCGCAACCCCTGCTTCAGAGACCCAGTCCGCCCTCGTGGAGGCTATCCTCAAGGAGAGGCAGCTTGAGTTCCAGGGAGAGAACATCCGCCGTTGGGATCTTGTCCGCAGCGGTAACCTTCCTAAGGTAGCTGTCGAGTTCCGCAAGCAGATGGTTGACCATATGGCTCAGCTCAAGGCCAACGGTTACGCTCAGTTCGACAACGGCAATCAGCTCCCTGCCTATGTATGGACCAAGACCGTCAATGCCAAGGAGGACTATGGCTACCGTCTGACTATGACTACTCCGTCTGGACTTGACGAGAGCTCCGACAAGTATGCCGTCCTCTATCCGGGCTGGCGTGGTCAGCACGATGACTGGCAGGCCGCCAAGGACTACCAGATCAACTCCCGTGGCAACAATGTCAGCGTTGCCGTGATTGAGGACAATACCAACCTCGCCATCCAGGGTCTCTTCAAATATATCGCTCCGGACAGCGCGGAGGCTCAGGCTCTCGAGGCCCGTGGCTATGTCAAGACCGACTGGGCTGTGGGCATGTACACCAAGAACGGTGCGGAGGATGCCAACCAGGAGGCCGAGTGGAGCTCCAAGTTCATGGGTGGCTACACCGATGCGGATTACGCCGCGAAGAAGGCCCCTATCTACCTCATCCCTATGGAGACCACTGTCCTTCAGACCGCAGGTCTGGTGAATGGTTACGGCTTCAAGAACCTCAGCGATTAATAACGATTACCCTGCTACAGTTAGCTCGTAGTTATTATATTCCCGGAGATGCCGACCCGAAAGGGCCGGCATCTCTATCTTTTGCTCCCGTCATGCCCGACCTTTCCCGTCATGCCCGACCTTTCCGTCATGCCCGACTTGATCGGGCATCTCCGACCTCCCGCTGGAAGAGATTGCCGGTCGGAGCCGGCAATGACGGAAAGTGCAAAAAACAGCGGCCCTTTCGAGCCGCTGCCTTATGGGTGATATGAGGGAGGATTACAGCTCCCGCTGGCCCTTGACGTATTCCTCCGCCATCTGGTGGAACTTCTCCACGAGCGGGGCAAGATCCGGCTGATCCACGAGATTCACGAGCTCGTGCGGGTCGTTGACCTCATCGATGAGCATACGTCCCGCGCCGGCCCCGTAGAACTCGGCGTAGCGCCAGCGCTCCGTGCGTATGCCCACTCCGGTGACTCCCTTGCCGTGGTTGTTCCAGACGGTGTAGGCCGGCTTGTCGAACTCGGCTTCCGGGTCGTTGAGCAGCGAGGCGAAGCTCCTGCCCTCAAGCATAGTGTTCTCCGGCAGTCCGCAGAGTTCCACGAGAGTAGGGTAGATGTCGAGATTCTCCGTGATGCGGTAAGTGACCTTGCCGTTGCCCTTGGCACGTGGGTCCACCACCACGAGCGGCACGTTGGTGGCCTCCTCCCAGAGGGAGCCGGCCTTTGACCACTTACCCTTCTCGCCGAGCATGAACCCGTGGTCCACGCAGAACACGATGATAGTATTGTCCTTCTGTCCCGATTCCTCAAGAGCCTGGAGCAGACGACCCACGTTCCAGTCCACGTAGCTGATGCAGGCCCAGTAGGCGCGGGTGAATTCGCGTGCCTGCTCCGGTGTGCAACGGCGGTTGATGAAGACGTCGGCGTTGATTTCCCTTATCGCTCCGGCGGGGAAGCCGCGCGGGATCATAGGGTAGCTGCAGAAGTCCTCGGCGAGCGGGATATCCTCGATATCGTAGAGGTCGAAGAAGCGCTGCGGTGCGAGACACGGGGTGTGAGGCTTGGAGTAGCCGCAGGCTATGAAGAAAGGCTCATCCTTGGCTGCGGCCGATTTGATGTGTTCTATGGCCTTGTCGGTGTTGGTGTCTTCGCTCTTGTAGCGCTGCTCGTCCGGTCCCCAGCGGTCCGACTCCGCTCCGTGTCCGACATTGTATTCATCGCCGGAGACGAGCTTTTTCATATCCCTGCCTATCAGGTTCTTGCCTCCTCCCCGGGCCTCGACCCAGAGACGGTGCTCCTCGGCGGAGACGTGTGACGGCTGGAAGTCCCCGACTCCCTTGTTGCGGCGGCGTTCCCATCCGCCGTAGTCCCAGGCCTCGCTGTCCTCTATCCCGGAGTGGAATATCTTGCCGGAGACGTAGGTCGTGTAGCCGTTCTGTTTGAAGTACATAGGCAGGCTGAGCCATTCCGGATGGTCGGCTCCCCACCACGGGGAGTTGTCATAGATTCTCGTGGAGACGGGCCTGTGTCCGGAGAGCAGGGAGGTGCGGGACGGCCCGGAGAGAGGGTACTGGCAGTAATTGTGCTGGAAGAGTACGCCTTCCGAGGCCAGACGGTCGAAGTTCGGGGTGTGCATCTGAGGAGTGCCGTAGCAGTTCCAGTCGGTGCGCATATCGTCCGACATTATGAACAGCACGTTCATCTTCTTCTCTTTCTGCTTGTGCTTGGCTACCTTCGGCTCAGTAGCCCCTGCGAGCGTGGCTCCTGCGAGGAGTCCCAGGCCCACTGCGGGTAAGATTCTGTTGTTCATTCCTATTTATAAATTATAGATGTATCTTGATGAAATCGAGATAATACCCCCAGTCCTGCGGCAGCACGCCGTGTCCGCCGTCGTGCATCACGTAGCCGAGGGTGTGGAATATCGGGCGTTCCGCCTGCGGCATCACGTTGGTGCCGAGGTCGTCCTTGCCGAGCAGTTCATAGACAGGGCCGGCTTCCACGGCTGCGCAGAACTCTCCCTTGGCGTCGGACCAGCTGTCGGTGCTGCCCGTGGAGAGGAGCAGCGGACGCGGAGCCACGAGGGATATCACCATATGGGCATCGACGGGCATCTCGCTCACGTCGTCGCAGTATTTGGCATAGTTGGAGGCGAACTGGTAAGGGAAACGTCCCGGAGCGACGAGGTGCGCCACGGTCTCGCCGTAGTTGCGGCGGCTCAGAGCCGCGCCGCCCTCGCCGGAGCAGCTAGGTATCACGACTGCAATCCGCTGGTCTCTAGCCCCCGCCCAGAGGGTGGTCTTGCCGAGGCGCGAGCAGCCTGTGAGGGCTATGCGTTTGGCGTCGATGTCGGGATCCTTCTCGAAATAATCGATTACGTTGCTCACTCCCCAGGCCCAGGCCGAAACCGAACCCCATTCGTCGGCGGCGAAGCTATTCTGACCGTCCTTGAGATAGAGGCTTCTCACTCCGAGCAGTATGCCTCCGTCGAAATCCGGCTCGAAGTCGGTGTAGCAGACGGTGGCGAAGCCGTAGCCCTCCTTGAGGAAAGCCTTGATATGGCTGTCAAGACCGTATTTGGCCGCTTCCGGAGAGGATTTGGCGACTTTGACGGTCTTTGTCACCTTGTCCCACATCCTGCCTTCCTTCACTCCCGGGTCGGCGACAGCGAGATTGTTCGGAGAGAAACTCAGATTGAGAAGAAGCGGCACCGCTCCGTTGGCGTCTTTCGGGAGATAGATGAGGACATCCGCACGCGGGCCTTCATTGTCGGGGGAGAAATAGATGGTGACCTGCTTGCGAGTGGCGCCGCCCTCGAATCCGAGGTCCTCACGGACATCGTAGCGGACCTTGAGCTTCTTTGCCGGCCACTTGCCGTACTGGTTCTCCTCCACGGCTTTGAGGACTTCCGGACGGCGCTTGCGCCACCATTCTCTGGCGGTGGTGACTTTCTTGCCGTTGTTCAGCGTGAGTGCGTCCGGGAGGCTGGCCTTGTAGTCCCCGACCTGGGATTCGTCGTAATTGACGGGGATGCCCGCCACGACATCCTGCTGCGCATAGGCGGTTCCCGCCGCGAGCAGGCATCCGGCGAGACTTAACGATAAGATTGAGTGTTTCATCGGTAGATGTGGTATTTGTTGCCACTAAATTAGTTAAAATTTCCTAACTTTACCCCGATTATTACCGCATAAAGATGACCAAAGCACAATCCATCCTGCTCTCGCTGTCACTTCTGCTGACGGGAGCACCCCTTCCGGCCGGTACGGCCATCGTCAACCTGCGTACGGAGTCGATGCAGACTCCGATCGGAATCGATGAGTCCAAGCCTTATTTCAGCTGGCAGATGTCCTCGGACCGCATCGGAGCCGCGCAGACCTCGTACAGGGTGATGGTCGCAGCAGGGGAGGAAGCCCTCGGGAAGGGGGATTATGTCTTCGACTCCGGAAGGGTGTTCTCGGGCGAATCGCTCAATATCCCTTATGAGGGCAAGGCGCTCAGGGCCTCGACGCGCTACTATTGGAAAGTCTCAGTCACGGATGAGACCGGGGATGTGAGCGAATCTGCTCCGAGCTGGTTCGAGACCGGACTTATGGGCAGCGGCTGGAGCGGAGCGCAGTGGATAGGCTCCGAGAAGGTCGGGGTGTCCAAGTATCGCACCTTCTTCAATATAGACTTCGATGTCCGCATCCCGGAGGGCAGCACCCGGGCCGTGTTCGCCTACAGCGTCAAGGACAGGGACAATTATATCACCGTGGGCCTGGACGTGAGCGGCACTCCGACGCTTGACGTGGACTACGCCGTGGAGGGGGACAGAAGGCATCTTTCCACCATCGACCTTTCCGGGCTCATAACTGAGGAGAACAAGCGCGACTCCCATCACCTGACCCTCAAGGTCAGCACCCCGGGATATCACCTCAAATCCAATCTCATAGTGCTGCTCGACGGGGAGAAGCTCCGCCCTGCCGAAGGGGTTCCGGGCGGCCCTGCAAGGGAGAATGTCTCTTCGGGCAATCCCTTCCAGATGGTCATCACCCCATATCCCGGCGGCGAGAGGGTACACGACTGGGCCCGCCTGCACTCGATAGGTTTCCTCCAGCCGAAGGGGCAGAAGGCCGAATTTTCCAACATCACCATCTCCGAGGACAACTGGGACACGGTGCTATACGTCGATCCCGAGAAGATGCACAGCGTAAATGGAACGGGCCGCCTGCAGACCTGGGAGCCGTACGGCAGGGTCTCAGCCCCGATGCTTCGAAGAGGAGTGGAGATTGAGCGTCCCGTCAGGAGTGCAAGGCTATATGTCACGGCACGCGGGATATACGAGTTCTATATCAACGGACAGCGGGTGAGTGGCGACTGGTTCAACCCGGGATGGACGGACTACCGCTACCGTATAATGTACAACAGCTACGATGTCACCGGGATGCTCCGCCAGGGTTCCAACGGCCTGGGGACGATGCTCGGCTCGGGCTGGTACAGCGACCTCAATATCTTCACCTCCGCTTTCGTGGACCCATACGGCATACGGCAGTCTCTGCTCGCGAAACTGCTCATCACCTATGAGGACGGCACTTCGCAGGTGATAGTCAGCGACGGCAGTTGGAAAAAATACGACGAAGGCCCTGTGGTGCGCAACGGCTTCCAGTTCGGCGAGGACTACGACGCCCGCAAGGAAGTTGACGGCTGGAAGGACGGCGGTTTCGACGACTCGGCCTGGGAAAGCGCCGACATATTCTCCCGTCCGCCGGCAGGGGTGCAGATTCAGGCCTATGTCGGCCTCCCGATACAGAATAATATCACCCTCTCCGCGGTCAGCGTCAGCGAGCCGGTCAAGGGCACATTCGTCTATGACTTCGGGCAGAATGTCGTGGGCGTGCCGAGGCTCGAGGGGATGAAGGGCCGCTCCGGGCAGACGGTGACCCTGCGCTACGGGGAGATGATCTATCCCGAAACCATCCCGGTGGACCCGATAGAGCCGTACACCGTCGAGATCTATAAGAAGATGAAGGGGCAGGTCTATGTGGAGAATTACCGGGGAGCCATATCAATAGATAATTACACGATGCGCGGGAACTCCGCCGGAGAGACCTACCAGCCGCTCTTCACCGACCACGGCTTCCGCTATGTCTCTGTGACGGGCCTTTCTGAGGCTCTCCCCGTGGAGTCCGTCAAGGCCGTAGTGCTGGAATCCATAGGCGAGACCACGGCCCGCTTCGAGAGTTCGGACAAGAATGTCAACCGCCTCTTCGAGAATATATTATGGGGGCAGAGGGGCAACTTCCAGACCGTCCCTACCGACTGTCCGCAGAGGGACGAGCGTCAGGGCTGGACGGGCGACGCGCAGGTGTTCGCCCGCACGGCTACCTATTTCAGCCCGTGGGTGGACAAGTTCTACGACCGCTGGCTATATTCGATGAGGGACAATCAGAATATCGACGGAAGTTACTTCAACTATTATCCCGTTACGGGCCGTCCGCCTTACGGCTTCACCAACGAGAACCCTGGCTGGATGGGCTGGATGGAAGCCGGCATAATCGTTCCTTATCAGGTCTATATGCAGTACGGCGATATCCGCGCCGTAGCGGGGATGTATGATTCGATGGTGCGCTATATGGATTATCTTGAGCGTCAGGCGGACGGCTTCCTGCAGCCGGACAGCGGGATAGGCGACCATCTCGCCGTGGAACGCACCAACATAGGCCTCACGAATACGGCCTATTACGCCTACGATGCATACATGATGTCCAGGATGGCCGCCGCTCTCGGCAGGAAGTCCGATGCGGCCAGGTACGCCGCCCTCTACGACGAGGTCAAGAAGGCTTTCAACGCCACCTATGTCCGCGAGGACGGGGTGACGGTTGCTCCGCGCAAGGCCTTGCGCTGGCCGGGGATGCCCGATCAAGTCGGGCATGACGGGAATGGCGGGCATGTCGGGCGGAAGGACGGCGACGTGGTGACCGTGGACACGCAGACCTCATACGCGCTGCCGCTGCGCTTCGGACTCTTCGACGAGGCCGTGAGGGACAAGGCCGTGGAGAATCTTGTCAGGAATATCGAAAAGCACGGCAATACGCTGACTACCGGATTTATCGGCACCCCGTACCTCAATCCTGCCCTTTCCGATGCTGGGCGCGACGATGTGGCGTTCACCCTCTTCGGGCAGACAGCCTGTCCGTCCTGGCTCTATCCTGTGCTTCAGGGAGCCACCACGATGTGGGAGAGGTGGAATTCCTACACCATCGAGAACGGCTTCGGTCCTGTGGATATGAATTCATTCAACCACTACGCCTATGGCGCGATAGGGGAATGGATATATGCATATCTGCTTGGCATTCAGAGAGATGAAGACAAGCCTGCCTATAGGCACATAATCCTCCAGCCCCGTGTGGGAGGTGAGTTGGAATACGTCAGCGGCGGCTTCGAGAGTCCTTACGGAAGAATCGACGGAGGCTGGGAGAAGACCGCCAAGGGCTATGTCTACCGCATCACCGTCCCTGCCAACACTACTGCCTCCCTTGTGCTCCGGGCTCCGGGACCGTCGGCGGTCAAGACGCTTCGCGGAGCGGAGGGAGTCGGCCCTATGCGCAGTCTCAAGGGGAAGGTGATGGCCGAACTCAAGAGCGGAACTTACGAATTCGAGGTGAAGCTCTGACGCGGGCGCGACTTACCTTCTCAGGCTCTTGGAGGCGAGATTGAGGCGGTACTTGAACGTGCGCTTGTCCTGGTAGTAGAACAGAGTCAGGGTGTTGGCGTCGTCGAACGAGATGCTGTTGAGCAGTCGCCCCGTGCGCCTGTCGCTGCACTCCGGCTCGGCCCAGGCCAGCACGTAGTCGGCGCTCTCCTTCTGATATGCTACGATGACGCTGTAGCCCCGGATGTCCATAATCACGGCGCGGTATTTCGCCGAGTTGACTTTCCCCTTGGCGGAGGCGAAATCCTCCACGAGGGAGCTGCCCTCCGGCAGGATGTTGAAATTGAGCTTGCCGGCGACGGTAAGGGCCTCCGGATTGTGTTCGAGCCACCATTCGATGGCCGCGTCCGTCAGGTAGTCGCGTTCCGGAATCTCTTCGAGCAGGGGATTGCTTTGCAGCATTGAGAGAAGCAGCCGGGTCTGCGGTTTTTCCGCTCCGGATGACAAGTCGGTGCGTCCGTAGATTCTGTATGTCTCACCGTCCTGCTTGCCGAGGACGTTGCGTCCCCGGAATGCCACGGTGTTGAATTCGTCGCTGCGGGGGCAGTAGCTGGATATCATATAGACCTGCTCCGAAGCGTCTGCGGACGAAAGCAGGGTGCTGAATCCGAAATAGTCGTCACCTTTTATCCTAAAGGTAAAACTGCTGTCGACAAAGTGCCTGACGCTCATTCCCTCCGCATCCGCGGTCGGGGCCTCGTAACTGTCGACAAGACTCCATACTCCGATCTTGCGCCCCTTGTCGGGCTGCTTCTGCAGAGTGTAGAATCTCACCCTGTCCAGACTCAGGCTGTCCTCTCCGATGCATACGGCATAAATCCTGTCCGTTCCCTCGCTCCGCAGAGGTACGGCCTTGAATTCAGCTCCCTCCGGAAGGAAGTTCAGGGCTATCTCCCCGGCCTCCTTCTCCGAATATGGCGTGATGTGAAGCAGGGTGTCCCTGCGCGCCTTGATGTCTTCGGCATAGACGGACGAAGGGTACTTCCTCAGGAATTTGTCAAATGCCGCGACGGACGGCTTGGAGACGGTCTTGTCGTAGAGCTTGGTCTCGGCCTTGGTCTGCGCCGCTGCGCTGAAGGAGGTCATCGCCGCGAACAGGACGGCGGCGAACAGGTATCTTTTCATAAAAAGCAGTCGAAATAATCCGTAATCTTGTCATAGAGGTGAACTCTGGCCCTGCCTCTCATATTGTGCGGCTCGCGCGGGTAGGGGAAATAATCCACCCGTTTCCCGGCGGCGATGCATTCCTGGACGAAACTGAGCGAATGTTCCCATACCACGGTGTCGTCCAGCACTCCCTGACAGATAAGCACTCTGCCGGAGAGGTCCTTCGCCTTGGGGAGAAGGGAGGTCTTGGCGAAGCCTTCGGGATTGGTCTCCGGGGTGTCCATATACCGTTCCCCGTACATCACTTCATACCATTTCCAGTCGATGACGGGTCCGCCGGCCACCGCGACCTTGAAGAATCCCGGATTGGACGCGGCAAGGGTGAGAGTCATAAATCCTCCGTAGCTCCAGCCGTGCACCCCGATGCGGTCCCTGTCGATCCAGGGGTTTGTGGCAAGCAGGGTTCTGATGCCTTCCATCTGGTCCTCCATCTCCGCCTGCCCGCACTGTCCGTTGATGGCCTTCTCGAACTCGGCGCCCCGGTTCTGCGTGCCACGGTTGTCCTGGACATATACCGCATAGCCTTTCTGGGCCATCATCATCTCCCACATCCTGACTCCTCCGAGCCAGCTGTCGGTGACCATCTGCGAATGCGGACCGCCATAGACATAGACGATGAGGGGATATTTCTTAGTCGGGTCGAAATCCCGCGGATAATAGAACCTGTAGTAGTTGTCGAAGCGTCCGTCCGCGGATTTCACCGTGCCGAGCTCCACCTTGCACTGGGCGTATTCGTCGAGCGGGTCGAGGGCCGTGAGGATGTGGTTGATCACGTCCCCGTCGCTGTCTTTCACCGTCGTGACTCCCGGTACGTTGAAACTGCTGTAGCGGTCGATGAACTTGCTGCAGTCCGGAGCCATATCTATCTCGTGCCAGCCCTTCTCGAAGGTGAGGCGCTGCGGCCTGCCGGCCTTCAGCCCCTTGACGCCGACCTTGTAGAGATGGTTCTCGACGGGGGAGACTTCAGCCGAAGTGTAGTAGATGTATTTGCCGTCGTTCGCCAGATACTCCACGTCGGCATTGCAGGGGGTTGCGCGGCTGATGCGGCCCAGGGTGTCGCAGAGATAGAGGTTGCGGTAGCCGTCGCGGGTGTTGGTGCGGTAGATGAAATTATAGCTTCCCCTGATGAAGTGCAGGGGGTCGAGCGGCTCCACCCAGACGCTGTCGCTCTCGGAGAGTATAGTGCGCACGAACTCCCCGTCGGAGGCGCGGTACATATTGAGGTGCATATTGTGCTGCGCGCGGTCAAGCACCTGCACGAAGACATATTTGCCTTCCGGTGACCAACTGACCCCGGTGAGGTAGCGTTCCTCGTCGAAGTCGCTGATTTTGAGTTCGCTGAGTATATGCCCTTCGGTGTCGCAGATGCAGAGGGAGAGCTTCTCCGACTTCATCCCGGCCATAGGGTAGCGTATCTCTTTGCTGCTTCCGGTGCGTGTGCTTATGTCGAAGAGCGGGAACAGGCCCACTTCCGACTCGTCCTTGCGATAGACCGCGAGCCGTCTGCCGTCGGGTGAGGGTATGACTCCGGAAGTGATGCCGAATTCGTTGCGGCTGACGGTCTTGCCGTAGACTATGCCCGGATGCTCGCTCTCGGGCAGGACATACGTGGCCCTTGGTGTCGAGGGCCTCTCCTTGCTCAGGCGGCTGTCCGCGTCCCACCAGAGTCTGACCCTCTCCGGATAGACCGGGCGTGCGCCCTGTCCCACTGATTCTTCAACCGTGAGCAGACGCGCATTGGGATTGCCCGCAGGGTGCGTCGCGATGACTGTCGCGACGATGAAGAGCAGCCCCGTCATCATAGGGCGGTTTCCTCTCCGGTGACGTAAGGTATCTCCGTCGTCCCTTCAGGCCTGCTGACGGAGATGATTCTGTCCACTATATGTCTCTGCATCCCTCTCCACGGCAGCCAGCCGTTGTATTCCTTGTAGTGAAGTTCGACCATCTTGCCGCTGCACCTCATCAGCGAGTCGGCCACGGCCTTGTCCGACACGGAGAAATTGAACTCGTTGGACTGCAGGCTCCCGCCCTTCCTCGTGCTGTTGAATCCGGTCTGGATGAGCCGGCCTTCGTAGGTCTTCCATATCCATCCCTTGTAGACGATCTGGTTGAGTTCGCCTGCCTTGACCCCTTCGCCGAAGACGAAGTAGAACTTGATGTAGAAGAATGTGGCCGCCGCCACGAGCAAGACTCCTATGACCCAGGAGAATACCTTGGATTTTCTTGTCATTTCAAGAATTTGTTTTGGTTCAAATGGCAAATTTACTAATTCCTAAAAATAACTTGGTACTTTCGCCGGTCTTTTTGGCCTGAATTCATTTGTTCGTCAGTCACGTGCCGAGGTGCGCGACTGACGACAGACATATTTCCGGGAAATTGCGTACATTTGTCCCCCGCAGGGCCGATCCTGACGCCCTGCCGGGAATCGAGTCAAAACAGCTTCTATATGAATGAAGAGTTGAATCTGGTGGCGGACCTTGCCGTCATCCTTGTTGCCGCCGGGGTGTTTACGGTCATCTCCAAGGCACTGAAACAGCCGCTGATACTGGGATATATAATCGCAGGTTTCATAGTCGGGCCGCATCTGGGACTGTTCCCGGCGCTCACCAGCGCGGAAAGCGTGGAGCAGTGGTCCGAGATAGGCATCATCTTCCTGCTTTTCGCCCTGGGACTGGAATTCAGCTTCAAAAAACTGCTGAAGGTGGGAAGCAGCGCGCTGATAATGGCCGGCTCCAAATTCATAGGGATGTTCGTGCTGGGTCTGATAGCCGCATACGCCATGGGCTGGAGTACGATGGAGAGCATATTCCTTGGAGGACTGCTGTCGATGTCGTCCACGACAATAATCATCAAGGCCTACGACGAGATGGGCCTGAAAAAGCGGCCGTACGCCTCTCTGGTGTTCGGGACTCTCGTGGTGGAGGACCTGATAGCCATTCTCCTGCTCGTGCTGCTGTCCACCCTTGCCGTGTCCAACCGTTTCGCCGGCGGAGAGATGCTCTGGGGCATATGCAAGCTGGTCTTCTTTCTCGTGCTGTGGTTTCTGGTGGGGATATACGTCATCCCGACGCTCCTCAAGAAAGCCCACAAGTATCTGAACGACGAGATATTGCTGATAACGGGCATCGGACTCTGTTTCGCCATGGTGTCCGTCGCGAGCCTTGCCGGATTCTCTTCGGCCCTCGGGGCTTTCGTTATGGGTTCCATATTGGCGGAGACGATTGAGGGCGAGAGGATAGAGCATCTGGTCAAAAGCCTCAAGGACCTCTTCGGCGCGGTGTTCTTCGTGTCCGTCGGTATGATGATGGACCCGGCGGTGATAGCGGAGCATTGGACTACTGTGCTGATAATCACCGCAATCACGATGGGAGGCATAGTCATTTTCTCCTCCGGCGGGGCGCTGCTGGCCGGGCAGGGGCTGAGGAATGCCGTACATTCGGGTTTCAGCCTTGCGCAGCTCGGCGAATTCGCCTTCATCATCGCGGGCCTGGGCTGCTCGCTGGGGGTTATGCGCGACTTCATATATCCTGTCATCATCGCGGTCTCGGTGATAACCACCTTCACGACTCCGTATATGATAAAGGCTGCGGACCCGGTCTGCGACTATCTGGAGCGGAAGCTGCCTAAACGCATCCTGGACCGAATCAATCCCTCTGCGGAGCAGGACGGGAAGATATCGGCTGCGGAGCAGAGCGAGTGGCGCAGACTGCTCAAGTCGTATTTTCTCAGGATACTGCTCTACGGCATCCTGCTGACGGCGATATTGATAGGCTCCAAAATCTATCTGGAACCGGTCGTCGCGAAGCTTCTGCCGAATATCGGCGACACTCTGAAGAACGCCGTCACCGTCGGGATAACCTGCATAGTGATGGCCCCGTTCCTATATGGACTGGGCGTGAGCGGAGGCGAGATGAATTCTTCCGTCGCGAAGCTTCTGGAAGAGAAGCCGTCCAACAGGTGGCCTATTCTCTCGCTCATCCTGATACGGAGTTTTGTCGCCATAGCTTTCGTCATGGAACTGTTTATGGCGCATTTCCGTCTCTCCTGGTGGCTTGTGCTGCTGATTTCGGCTGCGCTCGTCGCGTTCTTTCTGACGGCGAGGCGTTCTGCCCGGAAGTATTCCTCCCTGGAACTCAAGTTTATGTCCAATCTCAATCAGAAGGAGGATTTCGAGAAACGCAAGGCTCCCGTGACCGCTTCCGTGAAGGACAAGCTCTCCGGCTACGACGTCCATATCGGGCCTTTCGTCGTGTCGGCCGATTCGGAGATGGTGGGGAAGGAACTGCGCGCCATTCCGGAGCTTAAGGACAGCGGGGTGAACGTGGTGAAGATTCAGCGCGGCTCGCACAGCATACTCATCCCCGGCGGCAACGAGAAGATATACCCCTGCGACCGTCTGCTGGTAGTGGGGACGGATGAACAGACTTCCGCTTTCGGCGAGGCCATGAAGGCGTCCCAGAGGCAGCCGGACGGCAATCCGGATGAGGAATTCACGGTGGAGAAGGTGACGCTTGCGCCCGGGTCGTATCTTGCGGGCAAGACGCTCAGGGACACTGATATGCGTTCTGCGGGCTGTATGGTGATAAGCGTGCTGGGCGCGGACGGCAAGTTCCGCACCAACCCGAAGCCGGACTACCGTTTCCGCGAGGGGGACACGGTATGGCTTGCCGGCACGGTCGACGGATGCCGCTGGTACGGGAAATGATTCTGCACGCTTGTCCGTAAGGACAGGCAAGAAGGCCGGATATGATTCTTGGAAGTGTTGTGCGGATTTTTTGGGATGGTTTGCTATCTTTGCAGGGATGAAAAGGTTTCTTGAGATACTCCTGCTCCTTGCTCTCGGCTTCTGCTGTGCGGAGGCGGTGGGGAAGGGTGTCGCTCCGCTTCAGGAGGAGCAGACCGCCTGCGCGGGAGAGATCAGGGAGACCGGCGGAGCGTCGAAGGGCGATGCGAGGCTCCAGGACTGCCATGGTCTGGGCGGCTGCTATGAATATTCCGCTCCGGGAGTCCTGCCCCAGACGGCGAGGACACGAAGCGGCGGAGGTATGCGGCGGACGGTGACCTCGTTCAAGAACGTGTTTGTCAAGGACAGCGGACTGGTCAATGCCGCCAATCCTATCGGATTCGTCTGCGAATCAAGCAGCTATACGTCGGGGACGCTCTCTGCGGATTCCCATTTCATAATTCTGAGGAAATTCCGGATCTGAAGCGCAGCCGCGGCGGGCTCTGCCCGTCGTGACGGGACGGACTCCGCAAAAGGTTTATAATAATCATTTTCAGAAAGAGCCGTTTTGGTAATTCCTGAAAAGCAACTTGTTTTTTCATCATTACTTAAAGGAACGGCGTATCGATAAATTTTACAATGAACAAGGAATTTTTACGTGTGCGCAGTACGGGCAACGCCCTCGTTTCAGGCGCACTTATAGTAGCAGGACTCGCCTGCGTAATAGCAAAGACCCCGGTAAGCGTCAACATCCTCGGATGCAGCACCATAATTCTCGGACTGGTGTTGACCTTCATGCTCAAATCCGCTCGCAAGGACAAGGATACGGGCATAATGTATGAGGAAAAAATCAAATACTATCCGTCCAAGAGGCAGGAGGAACTCCTGAACGCCCTCAAGACCGATCCGTCCTCTGTCGACTGGACCGAGAACGGCAGCGAAGAGGGACTGAAAGTGGACGTCTACAGCAGCAAGGCCAGCAACAAGGTGTATGTCCAGTGCTACCGCTTTGTGCCGTATGAGTATCAGGTCTGCTCGGACTGGTTTGAGTTTGACCTCGACAAGAGCGGGAATCTCGCGGACTGAGATTCTGCGGCAAGATTGTTGTTTGATCGGCGGCCGGAGTCTGTGAAGATGACGGCCGCCTTTGCTTTTCTGCGGCATCGCGAGTATCTTTGCGCCGTCGGGAAACCTCCGGATAGATATGAAACTTGACGAAATAGGAGAATTCGGACTCATCGGGGAGATAAGCCGCGCCTTCCCCCTCCCCGAGGGGGTGACGGGGATAGGGGACGACTGCGCCGTCATCCCCCAGCACGACGGGGATGACACCCTTGTCAGCAGCGATATGCTGGTGGAGGGCAGCCATTTTCTGATGGACGACATAAGTCCGTACCGTCTCGGCTGGAAGTCCGCGGCGGTCAATCTCAGCGACATAGCCGCGATGGGAGGCCGGCCGAAAGCGACTTTCCTCTCGTTTGCGCTTCCCAAGGGCCTTGACGCGGAATGGGTGAGGGAATTTATCCGTGGCTACCGCGACATCTCCCTGCGCTTCGGCTGTCCGCTGCTCGGAGGTGACACCACCTCCACCCCGGACAGGATGAGCATCTGCGTCACCGTGCTTGGAGAATGCCGTCACGGAGCCTCACGGCTGCGAAGTTATGCGCGTGAGGGCGATCTGGTCTGCGTCAGCGGGCCGCTGGGGGATTCCGCTGCCGGACTGAAGATTATCCTGGACGGTGTGGAGAGGGATGCGGTGGCAGAGAAACTCATAGAAAGGCATTATCTTCCCGTGCCTCGGGTGGATGAAGGCATAGCCCTCGCCGCGAGCGGAGCTGTCCACGCGATGATGGACATTTCCGACGGTGTCGGCTCCGACCTGAGACATATCCTCAAGGCTTCCTGTCTCGGGGCCGAAATCGACGTCCCGCGGCTGCCTCTTTCGGAAGAGTTGCGTGAAGTATGCTCCCGTGAGGGCTGGGATCCGGTGGAGTTGGCCCTGTGCGGCGGAGAGGACTACGAACTCCTCTTCACCGTAAGCCCCGAGGCCGTAAACTCCCTGCCGGTGCGGAGTTCCGTCATAGGATGGACTGTCGCCGGAGAGGGCATACTGTGGAAAGGCGGCAAGGGGGATTATTGCGGATTCAGGCACTTCTGAAAGCGGCGCAGGCTACTTCCCGGAAATCACCATAAATACGATGGCGGCGATGCAGATTGTCGCGCCGAGAGCCACGTTGAACGTGAACGGCTCTCCAAAAGCCAGCGTACCCACGGCTATGGCTGTGATCGGTTCGAATACGCCCAGCACCGCCGTCCTTGTCGGGCCTATTGTCTTGGTGGATATGGCCAGGGCGAGCATTGAAATCATCGTCGGGATCAGTCCGAGGCAGAACAGGTCAAACCAGTCCCTGCCGTCGTCGATGCCCTGCAGGAAATCGCCTCCCTCCAATAGATGCTGCACGAGAAACAGCAGCGCGCCTGTGGCGAGGGCGTAGAAGGTGATGGAGTGGGCGGAGAGACTGTGCATACGCTCCGACCGGTTCACGATTACGAGATATACGGCATAGCTGAGCGCTGACAGGGCTGCGAGGATGGTCCCCTTGAGGTTGAAGCCCGTACTCCCGAGAGGGTCCATAAGGATGAAGACTCCGGCGAGAGTGGCGGCGATGGAAATCCACACCTGCCAGTTCTGCTTCACTTTGAGGAACACCATAATCAGTGCGGTGAACACCGGATAGAGATATACCACGATGGTCGCGAGGCCGGCGGGGATGTACTTGTAGGCATCGAAGAGAAGGAGGCTGCTGGAGCTGAAAAGCACTCCGAGCAGAAGCAGTGTCCCCAGCTGCCGCCTGTCCACCCTGAAACTCTCCCGCTTCGCGAGCATCCACATCGCCATAAATGCCGTGGCGAAGAGATAGCGGAAGAACAGAACCGCCGTGACGGAGGCCCCTCCGCCGAGCAGTTCCTTCCCGAAGAGGGGATTGGTGCCGTATGCGGCTCCGGCGATGATTCCGGAGGCATAGCCTATAAGTATTGTCCGCAGGCGGCCGCCGTCTCCGCGGACGCTGATACTTGAGTTCATATTACGTAATTCTTAAAAAATAACTTGGTACTTTTGCTGGTCTTTTTGTTCTATTATCTACAAAAATCCTGTACAAAACTTTACCAACTTATTTTTTCATCATTACTATGGTGTTTCCAACGGGCGGCAAAGGTAGCGAAATTTTGCGCTCTTTGTTCTCTTTTGGCTATATTTGCAGGATGGGATAAAGAAAAAGATTCCCGATATCACATCGGGAATCTTCAGTTCTGATTCTAACCAAAATTTAACCTATGAAAAATCTATTCGACAGGAATATTTACAATCTTCGTGCCAAAGATGATAAAGACCAATGCAGCAAGGCTGCTTGATGCAGCAAAAATCTCTTATGAGCTGATTCCGTACGAGTTTACGGAGGATGACCTTTCCGCCACCCACGTGGCCGCGGAACTCGGCGAGTCCATAGAAACCGTGTTCAAGACCCTGGTGCTCAGGGGAGACCGCAACGGAATCTTCGTCTGTGTCATTCCCGGCGATTTCGAGGTGGATCTGAAGCTCGCCGCCAGGCTCTCCGGCAACAAAAGCTGCGCGATGGTTCACGTCAAGGAGCTGCTGTCTCTGACGGGATATATCCGCGGCGGATGTTCTCCTATAGGTATGAAGAAGGACTATCCGACATTTATCCACGAGTCAGCCCTGCTATATGACTTCATCCACATAAGCGCCGGCATCCGCGGACTCCAGATAAAGATTGCCCCGCAGGATCTGATAGACTTTGTCGGGGCCTCGCTCTACCCGATGGAGTGATAGCGTTACTTCCGCGATGCCGGGATAACGCAGTCGAGCATTGCCGAGGCGATGAACACCTCGACCCAGTACATAAGCGGAATCCTCAACGGAAAACTGACGATAGGCAAGAAGACGGCGATGAAGATTCAGAACCTGTACGGAATCAGCGCCGCGTGGATTCTGACGGGGGAGGGGAAGATGCTCCTGGACGCTCCCGAAAAGGAGTCCGAGGCCGACAAGGATGCGGTGATAGACAGACTGGAGAAGAGGGTTGGGGAACTTGAAGAGTATCTTGAATTCTACAAGAGGCAGATAGAGTGCCTCCAGAAGGTCATACTAAAAGGGGACTGAAGAGGTGACCGTTTAAGCCCTCTTTAGTGTTTTCATGCGTATCGGTTTGGAGTAGGCCCTACTATGCGTCGGTGCTAATTTCGCCGCAGGGCCAGCACCTCCTCCTCGCTGAGGCCGGTGCAGCTGGCTATTTGACTGACAGGCAGACCCGCCGTCAGCAGATTGAAGGCAATCTCCCTGGATTTCTTGGCCTC
>CAVIJA010000016.1:0-37960 GCA_963643135.1 Alloprevotella sp.
TATGCGCGCATTTGACAGCCTGCCCCGAAAAACGCCCGTTTTAAAGTGCAGCTTGGAGGGCCGGGCGAAAGGAGCAGCGGGGAGCAAGGCCGGAGCGGGAGACAAGATAGAGTAATATAGTGGTTAGTATAATTTATGTTTAATTAAAGTATTTGCTTATGAAAAAAGCGAAACTGTTTTTCAGCGCACTTTTCGCGCTCGTGGCAGTGTCACTTTACGCACAGAACGTAAAAGTGACGGGTACTGTCACAGATGCCTCCAACGGGGAGCCGGTGATCGGTGCCGCCGTGCAGCTCAAGGGCAGCACCAGCACCTACACGCTCTCCGACAGCTTCGGGGCATACAGCATTTCCGTGCCTTCAAACGCAACGCTTACGGTCAGTTGTATGGGATATGTACTGGCTGAAATCAGCGTGAACGGCAGGCAGAACATCGACATCGCTCTCAATCCGGACGCACAGCTTCTGGACGAGACCATCGTCGTAGCTTATGGTACGGCCAAACGTGAGGCCGTGACCGGATCGGTATCTTCAGTCAAGGGACAGGGTCTCGCAGAGGCTCCGGTATCGTCAGTGGACAAGATGCTTTCCGGTAAGCTCGCCGGCGTTCAGATCTCAACGAACAGCGGCCAGCCGGGAGCAGCATCCCAGATTCGCGTACGCGGTACTTCTTCAATCAACGCGAGCAATGCTCCGCTTTGGGTTGTGGACGGTATTCCTATCATATCCGGCGGGACCTCCGAGCTGACAAACCAGTCCAACTCCATTGCGACCATCAACCCTAACGATATCGAGTCCATCACCGTCCTCAAGGATGCAGCCGCAGCGGCAGTTTACGGATCGCGTGCGGCCAACGGCGTCATCCTCGTCACCACCAAGAGCGGAAAGGAAGGACAGGCCCAGTTCGACGCCCGCGCGAAATACGGCATATCCTGGCTTCAGAGCGACAGCGGCTTCCGTATGATGACCCCAAGCGAACTCCTTACATATCAGAGGGATGCCGTCATCAATTCCGGAAAGGACCCGGACGATCCGACGACCACTTACTATCGTCCTCTGTCTCTCCTTTCCAAGGAGCAGACCAACTGGATGGATCACTTCACCCGTCCAGGCGTACTTCAGGAGTATGAAATCAGCGCCCGCGGCGGCACCAACAAGGCCAAGTACTTCTCCTCAGCATCATATCACAAGAACGAGGGTGTCTTCTACGGCATCGATTACTCGAAGTTCCAGGCCCGTGTCAATGCCGACTACAAACTCCTCAGCAAGCTTGAGACCGGTGTCCGCGTGAACACAGCCTATACTGAGCAGAACGACATCCCTATGGAGAGCCTGTACTACGCCAATCCTGCGTGGGCCGGACTTTCCCTCCTCCCTTGGATTCCGAAGTATGACGAGAACGGCGATTTCAACACGGCCATCCCGTCCAACTCCAACCAGAACCCACGCGCAACAGCGAAATACGACGACCAGTGGTCCAAGTCATACCGCTTCAACGGCACGATGTTCCTCCGCTGGGAACTCACCAAGAATCTCGTAGCCGAGACCAAGAATTCGGCCGAAGTGTCATTCACTCAGGACAGGCGCTACTGGGCCCCGGAATCACATCCGAAGCAGGGAGGTACCGGAATTCTTCAGGTCACCAAGAGCCAGTTCGAGAACTTCACAACATCCAACACCCTCAACTATACAAATGTCTTCGGCGGTTACCACTCCGTGAGAGCCCTCCTCGGGCAGGAGGCCAACAAGTATAGCTACGAGTATGTCTACACCTATGCTCCGGGCCTTGATCCTCAGATTCCGTACATCAACACAGCCGACCAGTCCCAGACCGAGACGGAGCAGGGCTTCAGCAGAGAAAGCCTTCTCTCATTCTTTGGCATCTTCGACTACAACTACGACAACAAATACTTCGCCCAGCTCACCGCCCGTGAGGACGGCAGCTCCCTCTTCGGAGCGGAGAACAAGTGGGGTTTCTTCTGGTCAGCATCAGCTTCCTGGAATATGAGCCGCGAGAAGTGGCTTTCATACAACTGGCTTGATCTTCTCAAGCTTCGTGCGAGCTATGGTATCAACGGCAACAACGGCATCAGCGCTTACAAGGCCTATGGTGTCTACTCATCATCCACCTACAACGGAGTTGTCGGAATGCTCCCGAGCCAACCTTCGAATCCTTATCTCTCTTGGGAGAAGAACGGCACCTGGAATGTCGGAGCGGACTTCGGCTTCTACGGCAGACTCAGGGGCAGTCTTGACGTTTACAGCCGCAAGACCACCGATATGCTTCTCAGCAAGAAAGTGCCTCAGACCACAGGTTTCAGCACCAACTTCATGAACGCCGGGTCAATGAAGAACGACGGCGTGGAATTCCAGATGGACGGAGATATCATCTCCACCAGCGATATTCTCTGGAACGTAGGATTCAATGTCGCATACAATCGTACGGAGATTCTCGACCTCGCCGGAGACGATAAGATCGAGGCTGCCTCATATATGCACTATGTTGTCGGCAAGTCCCGCTACAGCTACTATCTGACCGACTACTACGGAGTCAACCCGACCAACGGCGAAGCTCTTTTCAGAACGGCTGATGGGACTCTCACCAACGATGCGTCCAAGGCTCAGAAGATTTACGCAGGTTCTCCGGAGCCGAAGTTCATCGGCGGATTCAACACCAGCTTCGCCTGGAAAGGATTCTCCGCAAGCGCATTTTTCGAGTTCAAAGCCGGCAACAAGGTGTTCCTCGTAAACGAATGGAGCTACCTTAATTCTGACGGATCTCAGATGAGTATGAACCAGATGGCATCCTCCAACAACTATTGGAAAGAGCCGGGTGACACCGGGGTTCAGCCCAAGCCGGTTGCAGGCCAGTCCGTCAGCAACGACGCCATCCTCAGCACCCGCTGGCTCGCAGACGGCAGCTACCTGCGCGTCAAGGATATAACTCTCTCTTATTCTCTTCAGGAGCGCACACTCAAGAAGCTCCACGTCAAGGGCCTCAGATTCTATGTCAGCGGCCTTAACCTCTATTGCTTCAACGACGTCAATTACTGGGATCCGGAGCAGGGTATCACCGGTATCACTGCCGGAACCTATCCTCTCACCAAGTCAGTCGTAGGAGGCATCGAGTTATCATTCTAAATTATGACGATCATGAATAAATACATAGCTATCGCATCCGCCGCACTTGCACTCTGCTGCGCAAACGCCTGCCAGGACTTCCTGACCGAAGAGCCGATTACCTCTCAGAGCAACGAGCTCACGCTCTCCACTCTGAGCGGCATCAACAAGGCTGTCGCCGGAGCATATTCCCCTCTTGCGTCAAGCTCTTGGTACGGGGCCAGCTTCATCATCTACAACGAGATGAAGACGGGCAACGGCAAGAAGTATTTCAGTTCCGACTGGGATACGGGACGTCTGACAAACGCATATAACATCAACTTCTCCGAGAACAGTACGTATGGTCTCTGGGGATATGGATATTACGTAATCTCCGCCGCCAACAACGCCATTGACGCACTTCCGAACGTGGAAGGAGCGGAGCAGGACAAAAACAACATCAAGGCCGAGGCCCTCTTCCTGCGCGCACTCGCCCACTTCGACCTCGTACGCACCTATGCGCAGCCATACGGCTACACTTCCGATGCATCACACGACGGAGTTCCTGTAGTGGTCCACACGGACCCTGACGGGCAGCCTGCGCGCGAGAGCGTCGCCAAGGTGTACGAGCAGATTGTCGCCGACCTCCTCGAAGCCGAGTCCATCATCGACCCGACTTATGTGAGAAGCGGTGTGACCGATGCCAAATCTGCAATCTCAATCTATGCCATCCAGGCATTCCTCAGCAGGGCTTACCTCTATATGGGCAAGTGGCAGAAGGCTGCCGACTATGCCACCAAGGTCATCAACAGCGGCAAATACACGATGTGGACCGTCTCTGACCTCAAGGATGCAGCCTGCTATCGTGAGGACACTCCAAAGAAAGGAGAAGTCATCTTCGAAGTCTATGGTATCAAGACCAACAGCTACGATGGCTATCACGACGGAATATGCCCTATGACCAGCCCAAGCGGTTATGGTGATGCCGGAGCATCGGCCGACCTCTACGAGTCTTATGAGGACGACGATGTTCGCGCTTCCCTCTTCCAGTCGAAGAATGACGTCGTATGGACCGCCAAGTATGCAGGCAAGGGATTCGGAACTCCGGATGTCAACAACACCATCCTCTTCAGACTCTCCGAAATGTACCTCAACCGCGCGGAAGCCATCATCGAGGGAGCTTCGGTCGCCGGAGTGACCGCGGATGACGACCTCAAGACCATAGCCGAGTTCAGAGGTGCCACCGCGCAACCCGCCACCAGGACCGGAGTATATACCGAGCGCAACAAGGAACTCGCCTGGGAAGGCCACCTCTGGTTCGATCTCGCAAGAACGAAGAGGGATATGACCCGCAGCGACTTCATCGGCGACGACAAGGCCAAGGAAGTCAAGGCCGGAGACTACCGCTGGGCTATGCCAATTCCGGACAGGGAGTACGGCGTCAACCCTAACCTCACCCACAACCCTGGCTATACCAACTAATAAGGAGGATAAAAGATGAAAAACACACTGAAATATATCGCAGGAGCAGTTGCGGCGGCCTCGCTTGCAGCCTGCAGCCTCAACCCGCTCCCTACTTTCAACGACGCGGACTCGTTCGTGGCGTTCGACAAGACTGCCGTATCTGTGAATGAAGATGCGGGCACAGTGACCATTCCTCTCACCATCGCTTCCATCAACCCGGTCAAGACGAATATCTCTTATGAACTCGTGGACGGGACGGCGAAGGCAGGAGAGAACTATGAGGGCAGCGATGAGTCCGCAGTACTGGTATTCGACGGCACTGAGCGCACCGGCTCCATCGTAGTCAACATCAAGAATATAGCCGGGACCTATACCGGAGACCTTTCTTTCACTGTCAAACTCGTTTCCGCAACCGGTCTGAACCTTGGCGCAAGCAGTTCCTGCACCGTAACGATCGCCGACCTCGATCACCCGCTCAGCTCAATCCTCGGCAAATACAAGGCAACTGCGAATGACAAAGGAAACGGCAGCGTCGAGTGGGAACTCACCCTGTCGAAGGATGCAAAGGATGTATCGATCGTCTGGATAGATTATGTCTGCCCTCTTGCAGCAAACAACCCATCTTTGACCTGGAACATCTACGGCATAGTCTCCGATGACCTTAAGACCATCACGATCCCTTGCGGACAGAAACCTGGCGCCGAATATGGTACGGACGATCCGTTCACATTCATCTGGTTCGACTATGACAACGGTTATAAAGTCAGAGAAAGCGGCAATGTCACAATGACTTCCGCCGAAGACGGAGTATTCACCACCGAAGACGGTATGGGCTTTTGCAGTACGCAATATGTCTTCAACGGAGGTATGCTTCTGAAGGGAACAGCTAAATGGATAAAAGAATAATCGAGTATGAAAAGAATATTGACATTCATATCAGTGGCAGCACTTCTTGTGGCCTGCAACGATATCTACGGCCCGACAGAGGCTCCGACCCCTGTGGTGGGGTCCGACGGCATAGACATCACCGTCAAGGAGGTGAAAGACAGTTCCGTCACGTTCGTCCTCACTCCGAAGAGCGAGTCGGCCTACTACTCCTGGCTCGTCGACCAGAGCGCTGCTGCAGAGCAGCTTGACTCAAGCAAGCTCTACTCCGTATCCTACAAGGGAGTGGCCCAAGGCATCGTGAAGTGGGCTGACGACAACAGCAAGACCATCACGGTCAAGAACCTCACCCCCAACACTCCTTATGTGATCTACGCCGTAGCAGGCAGCACCACCGGTGTACCGTCGGCAGTGGTCAACACCGCTTTCAAGACCTCCGACAAGGTGGCCCCGAGTCTGGTGAAATACTCTTCCAAGGACGGTGTCGTATCCCTCACCTACGATGAGGACATCGTCGAGGGCAGCTGCGAAGTGAACATCAAGTACTACGCCATCAACACCGACAACATCGACGAGGGCACTCCTGAGGGAGAGGTCAAGGCGGAGGTTGAGGTCAAGGGCGCGGTAGCCACCGTCAGCTTCGAGATCCCTGAAGGGGCATACTGGTCAGCGGATGTGGCCGAGGGCGCATTCAAGGACGCTGCGGGCAATCTTTGCGCAGCCGTCGGTTCCTCTCTCCACTACGACGCGGAGAGCGGCGAGGTGGTCGGCGAGGGAATCTACGGCAGGCGCAATCTGGGCGGCTTCACCATCGGGGAAGCCGAACAGGAGCTCCTCACCAATGCATCCTCTCCGATTACCGCAGAACTCGGCGCGGAGTACGGTTACGGCCGGGTCAACAAGAAGGCTGAAGTCGTGCTGTCCTTCGGCAACGACAGCAAGGTGACCAGCTTCCTGCTGGTCGCGAACAAAGACTACGGCTACTCTGAGGACAGGCTCATGTTCTTCCTTCCTGAGGAACCAGCAAGGGGCAACCAGGTGGCGATCGAGGTCCCTGCGGGCACATTCGAAGACATCTATGGCAACCCCAACGCCGCCTGGGAGGCAGAGGCTCTGTACGCCTACGACTACACCGAGGAGACCATCCTCGGAAGTTACAGCGACTACTATCGCTCCGCATTTGACGGGGAAGCATACGAGGGCGGCACTGTCATCGTCAAGAGCGATGACGAGACAAAGGGCAATGTTATGTTCACCACTTTCTGCGGGGAGGACTGCAAGCTCTATGCGACCTGGGAGCCTCAGATGGGGACCGTCAGCATCAATCCTTTCCAGTATTTCTACTCTTCGGAATATGGGGGCACCCTGTATTATGCCTACCTGCTGTGGTGCGACAACACGCGCAACCCCAACACCAAGACTTCAATAGTGCTTTCCGTCCCTGAAAAGGGCACCATCCAGAATACTGAATGGTTCGGGTTCTACGCATTTAATGCTGCAACCTATAAAGGTGCGGGATGGTTTGACATCGCTTATCAGTATCAGGCGGTGAAAAACGACGCGGACAGCGGCACGATAGCCGCCTCCGCGGTACGCGCTCGCGGGAACGCTCTTCACACAGGCGTCATCTTAGATTTGAAATAGTTCCGTTTAACTCAACAAACTGCTTCGGCTCCGGTCGGAGCAGTTTTTATTGTTTATCCCGATTATGAAACTCTCCATCAAAGCGATTGCCGCCCTCGCCGCCTGCCTTGCGGGACTCGATGCTGCGGCACAGAATTTCGAACCCACCACCACCTGGCCGTACGTCTATGAAGACTTTATGTCCGGCAAACTGGTGATGACCACCGGCAAGGTGGTCGATGGGACATACAATATCTGCCTTGACGACGGCAAGGTGCACTTCATCGACGGAGACCTCGTCAGACAGGCCTCAAGCGTGGAAGTCACCTCCGTCCAGATTGGCAATGACATCTATGTCAACGCCTTCGGAAAGATGATGAAAGTCCTTCAGAAATCAGACAAAGGTGTCGTTGCCGAAGACTTGAGCATAGACTACGCCAAGTTGAACGAAACCGGAGGGGCATACGGATCCTCATCCAATTCGATTGCGACGACTGCTCTCAGTTCCCTTGAGGGCATCGGGGGTACAAGGTCGAATATGAACCATATGGAGCTCAAGAACGCCAAAACCGACGGGAAAACACTTGCCCTCAACAGGAAGTATTATCTCGTGTTCGGCGGCAAGTGCGTCTATGCCACAAAGCGGGACGTACAGGCGATGCCGGGAGTGGACAAGGCCAAATTGAAATCCTTCTTGAAATCACACAGAATCAAATGGAAGGACCCGGTATCCCTTCTCGTTCTCGTGGACTATCTCGCTGACAATCAACAATAATTCAATATGGAGAGAAATCTTATATCGCTATCGCTCACATTCGCGGCCCTGCTGGCAGCGTCTTCTTGCGCAAGGGACTCCGTACCTTCTATGGAGGAAGAGACGCAGACCTCTGTGCAAGAAGCCATATATGAGCGGGGCAGGCTCAACGTCAATTTTGACGAACAGACGGCGCAGCTCATAGAGGAAGACCTCGCCTCAGGGGGGATCGTCACGAAAGCCTCATCGCCCGGAATCGCCGCGCTTTATGGGGAACTCGGCATCGAATCTCTGGAACGGCTCTTCCCATACGCCGGGGAATATGAACCGCGCACGAGAGCCGAAGGCCTGCACCGCTGGTACAAAGTCACCTACAAGAAGACAGTGAGCGTCACCAAAGCCTCGGAGAAGGTTGAGGCAATACCGGGCGTCATTATTGCCGAGCCGGAGCCGGCGGT
Organism: Alloprevotella sp.; assembly: GCA_963643135.1. GTDB lineage: Bacteria > Bacteroidota > Bacteroidia > Bacteroidales > UBA932 > Cryptobacteroides. Next base: position 8,283 of record CAVIJA010000016.1, read on the forward strand.
GAAGATTTCTTCATATTTCAACGACCCGTATGCCAAATATCAGTGGCACTATCACAATGACGGCACCCTCAGCTCCAAACACAAGTCCGGGGCTGACATCAATGTCCTCCCGGTCTGGCAGAATTACACTGTCGGCAGTGAGAAGGTTATCGTAAGTGTCGTGGACGGGGGTATCGATTACAGCCACGAAGACCTCGCGGATGCCTATGCCGGCGGACGGAACTTCGTCTCCGGCGGGAAAGTGACGGCACACACGCACGGCACACACGTAGCCGGGACCATCGGAGCTGTCAGCAACAACGGCAAAGGTGTCGAGGGCATCGCCGGAGGTGACGCTTCCCAAGGGATCAAGGGTGTCCGGCTCCTCTCGTGTCAGATTTTCGAAACCTCATCCGACGGTTCGGACAACGGCGGAGACTCTGCCACTGCCATCAAGTGGGGCGCTGACAACGGAGCCGTGATTTCCCAAAACAGTTGGGGATACGACTATGACTCCAACAATGACGGCAAACTGACAGGAAGCGAGTATGAAGCGGCGATGGCAGCCACCATCAGTTCTGCCCACAAGGCGGCCGTCGATTACTTCATCAAATACGCCGGCTGTGACAACGACGGCAATCAGCTTCCGGACTCCCCGATGAAGGGAGGAGTGGTCATCTTCGCCGCAGGCAACGACGCGATTGAGAACGGCGCGCCGGCCAACTACGAACCTATCATTGCGGTAGGTTCCATAGGCCCGGACTATTCCCGTGCATATTATTCCAACTATGGCAGCTGGGTAGACATCGCCGCCCCCGGCGGAGACTCCTATTTCGACAACGGCCAGATTTACAGCACCCTGCCGGACAACAAATACGGATGGATGCAGGGTACATCTATGGCTTGCCCGCACGTGTCCGGTGTAGCCGCCCTCATAGTATCATACTACGGAGGGCAGGGCTTCACCAATGATATGCTCAAGGAAAGGCTCATCGGCGGGGCACGCAAGGACGTTCTCAGTTCCAACGCCAAAATAGGCCCGCTAGCAGATGCGCTAGGTTCAATCGTATACGGAGATTCGCAGGCCCCCGCTCCGGTGGGCGATTACTCAGTCGAGGCCAAGGCAAACAACCTCAACTTCAGCTGGGAGGTGACTTCCGATAAAAACGGAAACAACGCCTACGGATTCATCCTCTTCGCCGCCAAGGACAAAGCTCTTTTCAGCAATCTCGACTATGGCAACATCCCGTCCGGCATGAGCAGTACGGTGGTTTATAGTAAAGAGGCCTCTCAGGGAGATGAAATCTCCGGAGGCATCAAAGATCTTGATTTCGGCACCCCGTACTATACGGCTATAGTCGCATTCAGCTATGGCCGCAATTTCTCCGGACTCTCCGAAATAAAGGCGGTAAACACTCTCCCCAACAATCCGCCCGTCATCGAGACTTCGTATACGGGGGATTATAGAATCCCTTCCCACACAACTCTCACGATTCCGTTCACCATCTCCGACCCGGACGGACACGATTTCACCGTCAAATACCAGCCGGCCACCACCTCTGCCGAGACGTTCGGCCTGAATTCTGCAAGCGGCGGATACGAACTCAAAATCAGCGGTCCACTCGCTGATGCGGGTGTCTATACGGCACACGTCATCGCGAGCGACAAGTGGGACAGTACGGATTACGGGATTACATTCGAAATTCTTGAGAATCACCCTCCTGTGGTGATAAAGCAGATAGAGGATATGATTCTTGATGCTCCGGGATCCAAATTCTCCATCGATATGTCGGAGTATGTGGAGGATCCTGACGGGGAGACGCTCAAATATAGTATCCAGAACCGGAACGTATCCGTCCTGCATATCAATCCTAAAGACAACATTCTCAACGGTACGGCTCTGGACTACGGGGTGGCAAGTGTTACCGTGACGGGGGCCGATGCCAAGAACAAGACGGCGGAGTTCAGTTTCCGCGTCGCGATTCCGGACCCGGAGAAGCCTGTGACGGCCTATCCTAACCCGGTGGTGGATTATCTTTATGTCGGCACAGGAGCATTGGCCTCCACGGAGATAACCATCCGTTCGGAAACGGGAAGCTTAATATTCAGGACCGTGTCCGATGTGAGCATCCTCAATCCGGCAGTGATTGATATGTCCGGCGAGGCTCCGGGAAAGTATTTGGTCACAGTCAAGACAGGAGACAATGAGTACAATCAAACGATAGTCAAGAAATGATGAAGCGCAAGGATATATTAGCTTTGGCCGCCGCCTGCCTGCTTTCGGCTGGAGCGGTGTCCGCACAGACGGCAATGCCGTCATTGAGGGCGGAGCAGGATCCGGTGCCTGCCGGAATGGGCTTTGCGGGACTCGCATCAACTTCCGGCACAGCATATTCCGCTCTCCGCAATTCTTCCGTCATCCCCTTCTCCGAGAGGAAGATGGATTTCGGGGCCTCCTATCAGAGTTGGGCTCCGGACAGGGCGAACAACGCAAATATGGCTCTCGGTGCGTCGTTCAAGTTGGGCAAAAGGTTCGGCCTGTCATTGGCCGGTGTGATGCAGAACAGCAATGAGGGATATACGATTATTGATGCGTCCGGCAATGCGGGCGGGACATTCAAGCCTTCGACTGTTTCCGCAGCCCTCGGCTTCGGAGTCAGACTTATGGATGCCCTCGCCGCCGGAGTCAACCTGAGGTATGCTTCCCAAAAGCTCACCGAGGATGATTCCTACTCTGCACTGTGCGCCGACTTGTTCGTGACGTACAGGGTCTCGGGCTTCAACGTCGCTGCCGGCGCAACATCTCTCGGAGGTGGGGTCGAGGGGGCAGACGGGAAGAGATACTCCCTCCCTTCTTCAGCCCGTGTCGGTCTGGACTGGGCCAAGGGACTCGCGGAAGTTCATTCTCTCAGGCTTGATGCCGATTTTGACTACTTTTTCTGTGGAGACATAACTGTCGCAGCCGGTGTGCAGTATTCGTTCAAGGATATGTTTTTCGCACGGGCGGGCTATCACTATGGGGCTGAAACTGCCGTGCTTCCGTCTTTCGCCACGGCTGGGCTTGGGGTCAAGTTGGCCGGTGTAGAGCTGAATATGGCTTACCTTTTTGCATCAGAGCCTCTCGGCGGGACAATGACCTTCGGCCTCGGCTATAGTTTCTAAGAATAAGAAGCTCTGTTTTTGAAATAGGGAGTTGTTTCGATGATTGTCAAAACAACTCCCTAAACAGTTACAGCAGAGCCTAAAACCAGTTGCCTGCGATAGTTATCGGGCAACTCTCTCCCACCCCCCCTGTCATTGCCGACCTGCTCGGCAATCTCCTCCCCGGCGGCGGCACAAGATGCCCGATCACGTCGGGCATGACGAAAACCGTCATTGCCGGCTCTGACCGGCAATCTCTCGTCCCCGACCGGCAATCTGCCCCTGCGGCGACTACTCCGCGACCTTCTCAACGTCTCTGACGAACTGGACGACGGAGAATTCGCCCTGTATGAGTGCAGGGGCGTAAAGCTGGCTCAAGGGATTTTTTCCATTTTGGATTATCCAAATCGGATAATCCAAAATGGAAAATTATATTCGGGAGTTTGACACATGATATTTGAAATAACAAGTCCCCAGACCGCATTCAGGCGGGGTGCAGGAAGGCGGGGGACAGTGTTTAACACGATAAACAATTTTCTGCAAAATTTGTTTATCCCACTAAACATTTATACCTTTGCAAAAAGCGGTGTGACATATGGACAGTTTGTTCGAGAAACATATTGAATACTTGACCGACGTGCCGATGGCCTTCTCCAGAAGGCTGATGGATACGATAGACTGGAATTCCAGACTCGTGATGATTCGCGGGCCGAAAGGTGTCGGGAAATCAACCTTGATGCAGCAGTACGTCCTCAAGCATTACGGACAGACAGACCGCCACGCGCTGTACTGCTCCGCCGACACGGCATATTTTTCCAGTCATTCATTGATTGAGACCGCATCCGAATTCGTCAAGCGCGGCGGACGCGTGCTTTTTATCGATGAGATTCACAGATACGACAACTGGAGTCAGGAGATAAAGGAGATCTATGACCTCTACAAGGGATTGAGACTTGTGCTGAGCGGTTCTTCGTTGATTCAGCTCAATGACGGCCAAGCCGACCTGTCAAGGCGTGCGGACATCTATGATATGCCGGGGCTGTCATTCAGAGAGTATCTGTGGTTTCGCACCGGAGTAGAGCTTGAGCCGGTCAGCCTGAAGCAGCTGTTATCCGAGGCTGAAGGGTTCTGTCTTAAAGTCAGAGAGTTCTGCCGTCCTCTGGAGTTTTTTCAGGACTATCTTATGAGCGGTTACTATCCGTTTTCGTTTGAAAAAAGAAGAACATATAAAACTCTTGTAGAGAATGTAGCCGGCTACATAATAGATGGTGAACTGACGAGATTTCGTGGGGTAAGCATCTCAAACACGCGTAAAATCAAGGCGATGCTTCAAGTCATATCCGTTATGCTGCCATATCTTGTCGACATATCGAAGCTTTCGAAAAGTGTAGGGATAGACAGGGTGACCATTCTTAAGTACCTGAAATACCTCGATGAGGCTAAGCTCATCCGCTGCCTCTACTCCAAACTGGACACCGTAACCGACCTCCAGAAACCGGATAAAATCCTGATGGACAACACCAATCTCCTTTACACTTTCTCCGACAGAGAGCCGGAGATAGGGACTGTCCGGGAGACCTTCTTCTGCAATCAGCTCGTTTCCGCAGGCCACCGGCTGGAATACGGCGGCCTCAGAACCGGCGACTTCCGGATAGACAGAGACACGGTCGTGGAAGTCGGCGGGATAGGGAAAGACTGTTCTCAAATCGCCGATGAAGACATCCGCAACGCCGCCCTCGCAGTAGACGACATTGATACCGCAAGAGGCAAGAAGATTCCGCTGTGGGCTTTCGGCTGCCTGTATTGAGGCTCTGCGGCAGCTTCCGGCTCCCCGCCCGGCGGCACAAGATGCCCGATCACGTCGGGCATGACGAAAATCGTCATTGCCGACTGCGACAATGACGGCAATCAGCTTCCGGACTCCCCGATGAAGGGAGGAGTGGTCATCTTCGCCGCAGGCATCGGCTACAGTTTCTGAAATTTTCAGGATTTTTACTTCCCCGTGGAATTCAATCAATCCTGAACGGAAGAAGCATCGAGACCGAAAATCCTGAAGCGAAACGGCCCGACCGAATTTAAAATTTATACCAAATCACCCTCCGAGGCAGCTCCCGGGCCGCTTCGGAGGGTTTGGATTTATCAAGGCAACTTTCTACATTTGACACCGCCAACAATGACAATGGCAATCGTTAGTTAGTAGTATAATATCTTATTGTTATGGTTAACTCCAGATTTTTCTCCCGCATCATCCCGGTATTTGCAGGGATAACGATGCTGGTCGCATCCTGCGACAAGAACAATGCAGTAACTCCGGAAGTCCGGCACTTCGAAATCGAGATGTCCGACATCACCTTGAGTTCGGGAGTCCTCTCCATCACGAAGGACGATCCCGACACTCCGTTCTACTATGCCGTCGTGAGCAAGAAGTCTCTCGCAGATTTCGGCGGGGACTTCCAGACTCAGGCCAACGCCTATTTCGAAGGCGAATATGATTTCTACCTCAACGAATTCGGCCTGAGCCGCGAGCAGGCGCTTGCAGAAATGCTGCACTCCGAGGACATCAAGGACTACGAACTCAGCTGGTTTACCGCCGCAGTCGATTACGTGGTCATCGCCGCGTATGTTGACGACACCCCTAAGGCAATCAGCGAGTTCGAGTGCTACGAATTCTCCACCCTCGCTCCGGAGCCGGCGGACGTCACTTTCGAACTTGAAATCACCACCCTCGGGACGCGTCAGGTAAGCTTCTGCATCACTCCGTCCAACGACGACGACACCTACTCTTTCGCAATCGTGAAATGTGACGACTACAAGGGTATGACGGACGATGAGATACTTGCCGCCCTGCTCCCGGCTTACTCATATATGATGTACAGCCGCCAGTATTCGGCTACCGAAGAAGTGCTGGCCGGCACGGAATATATGCTCGCGGTTTACGGACAGGAGTACGGCGCCGCCACCACCAAGCTCTACAAGAAGGTCTTCACCACCCCGGAGGCCGGCGACCCGGCCAAATGGAACTTCGAGGCTTCATATGCCGACGGCGGCATCAAGGGGTATCAGCTCAGCGTCACCATCACCCCTAACGACGAATCCATCGACTACTTCTACGAACTCGTAACGGAAGAATACACGGCCGACCGCTTCCTTGAGGAATACAAGGCCAATATGGACTACATCATCAAATCTTCCGGCATCACCAGGGAACTCTATTTCCAGTGGTATTCCACTTATGGCCCGACAGAGGAGCAATACAACGTGGTCCCGGGGCAAGGATACAAGATTGCCGCCATCGCCGCGGACGGCAACACCCTGGAGTTCGCCTCCGGCGTGATATTCAGCGAGGTGATAACTACGTCCATCCCTGAAGATTCAGACGTGAGCATCGAAGTCAGCTGGGACAAATACTACGACGGAACTTCCATCTATGAATACAACAACGCCTTCGCATATTTCAAGGACAGGGCGGTATTCCCGGTTACGGTGACCCACAACGGTGAGCAGATGCGCTACGGAGTCTTCGTCGACAAAGGCGAGGAATACACCAAAAGCCAAATCGTCTGCAGCCTGCTTAATAACGGTTCGGCGTGGGTTGATGACTGCTACGCTCCGTTTGACACGGACGGCGTAGTATATGCGGTGGCTATCGACAACAACGGCCTGTGCGGACCCGTATTCTCCAAGAAGTTCAACTTCTCGAAGAGCGGTGCGGCATCCGGAGAAGAGTATTTCTTGGACAAGGGATACGATGTAACCTCCGCATCAGCCGGGGTCAAGTCCGAGTCTGCAGCTCCTGCTGCCGGCTTCGCAAAGCCTGTCTCCAAAGGCCAGTCAGGCCCTAAGGTATTCTAAGGTGAGCCCCAAGCACATCCTCCCGGCAGTATCCCTCACTCTTGCCCTGCTTACATCCTGTTCCGGAGAGAAATTCGAAACGGTGCCGGCCACGGGGACGGGAGTATATCGGGATCTGCCTCCGGAATCCGCGGTTCCGGGACATATCAGAGTGAAGTTCAACGGCGAACCGGCAGCGACAAAGGCTGCCGGAGCCGTTGATTTGTCTTCCATAGGCGACTGCCGCATAGTGAGGACTTTCCCGGACGGAGGCCCTTTCGAGAAGCGTCACCGCGAGGCGGGGCTCCACCTGTGGTACGATGTCTTCTTTGACGAAAGCCTGCCGCTGACAAGAGCCGCCCTCGACCTCGGCTCCATCGACGGGGTGGAAATCGTCGAATATGTCCAGAAGATAAGAGAGCAGAGCCTCTTCCCGTTCAATGACCCGGACTTTTCGCTCCAGTGGCACTACAGCAATCAGGGTTCGCAGGCGGGGGCCGTGGCCGGCTGCGACATCAACCTTCTTCCCGCATGGGAGAAGACCACCGGCAGGCGCGACGTCATAGTGGCCATCAACGACGGCGGACTTGACGTAGGACACGAGGACCTCGCCGCCAACATCTGGTGCAACGAAGCCGAACTGAACGGCCAGCCTGGAGTGGATGACGACGGCAACGGCTACATCGACGACATCTATGGCTACAACTTCGTGGTTGGTCCGGACGGAGGCACTCCCAAAGGGACGCTCGACGTCTCAAGCCACGGCGTACACGTGGGCGGCACTGTCGCCGCGGTCAACAACAACGGCATCGGAGTCTGCGGAGTGGCCGGAGGCGACGGCTCTCCGGACAGCGGAGTACGCCTGATGAGCACACAGACATCCGGAGGCGCGGCGTATATCGAAAACGCTTTCGTCTATGCCGCCGACAACGGCGCCGTGCTGGTCAACTGCAGCTGGTCCCTGGACAGCTATCTGGCAAGCGTCTCGGAAGCCATCGACTACTTCAACAAATACGCCGGCATCGACGCGGACGGCAATCAGACGGGGCCTATGGCCGGAGGTCTGGTACTCTTCGCCGCCGGCAATGACGACAACATTGTCTGCTATCCGTCCCTTCAGTCCAACGTGTTCGCCGTGGCGTCCGTAGGAGCCGACTATGAGCGCGCATACTACTCCAACTACGGCGGATGGGTGGACATCGCCGCCCCGGGCGGAGACGTCCAAAAGGGATTCACCGTGTATTCCACCCTCCCGGACAACGGATACGGCGGGCTTGAGGGGACTTCGATGGCCTGCCCGCACGTGACGGGCGTGGCCGCACTCGTGGTGTCGCGGTTCGGCGGGAAGGGATTTACCAGGCAGAACCTCATCGACATCCTCACCTCCACCGCCAATCCGATCATATACGAGAAGAATGACGCCAAATACGAGGGTAGGCTTGGAGCGGGACTCGTGGATGCAGGAGCGGCGGTTTCCGTCTCCACAGACACCCCGCCTGCGGTAAGCGGCATCAGCGCGAGCGCGGAAGGCAATACCATAAGCCTCAGCTGGACCGTTCCGGACGGGGAGAGCCTCCCGCACCACTTCAACGCCTATTATCAGACGGCTCCATTCGGCTCGTCGCGACCGGATGCACTCACCCCGTACGTCAGCACGGCGCGAGGGGATGCGGCCGCCGGGGAATCAGTCTCCTGCGTCATCAGGGGATTGGAATTCGAGACAGAATACCATATCCTGCTCTGCTCCTCCAACATCGTGGGCGGCGAGTCCGACTATACGGCCTGCAGCATCAGCACCAAGGGCAACACCAAACCGGTCATCAGCCCCGTATCAGGCACGACGCTGAGCCTCAAGTCCCACGAAGAGGGCACTCTCGACTTCGACATCTGCGATGCCGACGGACAGGCTCTCAGCTGCGCCCTCTCCGGGATACTCTCCAAGGGCGAGATTTACTCTGACGGAAAGCACGCGATTCTGTACTTCAACGCCCTGAATTTCGAAGACGGCAAGACCTACAGAGGCTCGTTCAGCGTCTCTGACGGCTTTGAGAGCGCGTCGGTCGAGCTGACGCTTGTCATAGCTCAGAACCATACTCCCGAAGTCACCGCGAAGCCGGGCAATATCGTCTTGAATTCTCTTGAAGAAAAATCCCGCATAGACCTGGCGGAGTACTTCAGCGATGCCGACGGCGAGGAACTCAGCTACGAGTGCAGCACCATACCGCGAAGGGACTCCCCCGTCACGGCCGAGCTCGTGGGGAGCGAACTGAATCTTCGCGCCGCCTCCTACGGCAATGCCAAGGTGACGATAAGCGCAGTTGACGCACGCGGAGAAAAAGCCAGGACGGAGTTCTCCGTACTTGTACGGGACGGGTCACACATTGCGGACCTCTATCCCAACCCTGTCAAGGACATACTGCATATCCGCCCGGGAAGCGAGCAGACTGCTGACATACGCATCTCAGACAAGGCCGGCGCGGTCGTCCTCAAAGCGGACGGCAAAAGCCTCGCCCCGTTCGAGCCTCTTACAATAGATATGAGTTCCCTCCCCGGGGGCGTCTATTACGTGAGCGTCCGCAGCGGAGAGGGCAGCGAAACCTATACGGTAGCTAAACAGTAGAGCAGTAACGACAATGCCGGCAGCGGTGGCAACAGCAACCAGCAGCAACGGCAACAGCAGCAGCGGCGAAAGTCACTGCTGCTCGCCTGCTCCGCCGACGAGATCGAGGATTTCCGAAGTGATTTTCTGCTGACGGCCCTTGTTGTATTCGAGGGTGAGGTCGGAGAGGAGATGTTCGCCGTTGTCGGTGGCGGTCTGCATCGCTATCGTGCGTGCGGCCTGCTCCGCAGCCGCGGAGTCCAGCACGGCGGCATAGAACCTCAGGCAGATCATCTGCGGAAGCAGACTGGAGGCAATCGTGGCGGCATCCGGTTCGAAGATATAGTCCTCCTGATGCGCTGCAGAGGCCTTGCCGGAAGAGGAGAGTCCCGCTTCCGGTTCATAAGGCATATACTGCTCCACGGTCGGCTTCTGCACGGCGGTGGAGATGAAGCGGTTATAGACAAGCAGTATCTTCGAGAACTCCCCCTTGCGGTATCTTTCTATCAGACTGCGCGAGAAAGCCGAAGTCTTGTCGTAGCTTGTGTGGGCGATGATGTCGTTGTAGTCAGCCTCCGGCGTGAATCCGGCCTTCTTGAGGGCATCGGCGCACTTGCGCCCTACGGGGAAAAAGACAAGCGAAGCATACTGCTTCCTCAGTTCCAGCGCGGTACGGATGACGTTGGCGTTGAATCCTCCGCAGAGGGAGGAATTGGAAGAGATGACAACCGCAGCCACAGGCGCGTCGGCAGCTCCGGCACATTCCTCCTGGCTGACAGGACCCACCGCCGAGAGTATCTCCTCAAGGGCGTCGGCGTACGGACGCATCCCCTCGATGACCTTCTGCGCCTTGCGCAGCTTGGCGGACGAGACGAGCTTCATCGCCGAAGTTATCTTCAGCGTGCTGCGTACTGAACCGATACGGTCCTTTATTTCCCGCAAGGATGACATGGCTTACTACGCTTTACAGAGGAACTGGCATATCTCGTGCGCTTCCCTGCGGATTACGGCATCGGCCTCTTCCGGGATGCTTCCGGACTCGAGCGCGTCGAGGATGTCCTGATGGGAAGTGTGCATAGTGTCGAGGAAATGGGTCTGGAAATCCCCCACTCTCTCCACCGGAATCTCGGCCATAAGGCCGCGTGTGCCGCAATAGAGTATGGCAACCTGCTCTCCAACGCTCATAGGGCTGTACTGCGGCTGCACGAGCAGACGCTCGTTCTTGCGCCCCTTGTCGAGGGTCATCGCAGTCACCTTGTCCATATCGGAGGAGAATTTGGTGAACGACTCGAGTTCGCTGAACTGGGCCTGGTCTATCTTGAGCGTTCCCGCCACCTTCTTCATCGACTTCACCTGGGCCGCGCCGCCGACACGCGACACGGATATGCCGACGTTGATGGCCGGACGGAAGCCCGCGTTGAAGAGCGAAGGTTCGAGATATATCTGTCCGTCGGTGATGGAAATCACGTTGGTCGGGATATATGCGGAGACATCGCCCGCCTGGGTCTCGATGATAGGAAGCGCCGTCAGGGAGCCACCTGCCTTGACCTTGCCCTTGAGACACTCCGGCAGGTCGTTCATCTTCTCGGCAACGTCCTGCTGGCTGATGATTTTGGCCGCGCGCTCCAGCAGACGGGAGTGCAGATAGAATACGTCGCCCGGATAGGCCTCGCGTCCGGAAGGACGGCGCAGGATGAGGGAGACCTCACGATATGCCACGGCCTGCTTTGAGAGGTCGTCATAGACCACGAGGGCGTGGCGGCCCGTGTCGCGGAAGTATTCTCCGATAGCGGCTCCGGCGAACGGAGCGAAATATTGCAGGGCGGCAGGATCCGCGGCGGTGGCGGCGACCACGACGGTGTAGTCCATAGCCCCCTTGGAGCGGAGGGTCTGGACGATGGAAGCCACGGTGGAACCCTTCTGGCCCACAGCCACATAGATACAATAGACAGGCTTGCCCTTCAGGAACTCCGAGCGCTGGTTGATGATGGTGTCGATGGCTATCGCCGTCTTGCCGGTCTGACGGTCGCCGATGATGAGCTCACGCTGGCCGCGGCCTATCGGAATCATGGAGTCGATGGCCTTGAGGCCGGTCTGAAGCGGCTCGGTGACCGGTTCGCGAAAGATGACTCCCGGGGCTTTGCGCTCGATAGGCATCCTGACCGTCTCGCCCTTGATGGAGCCGAGTCCGTCGAGCGGAGAGCCGATAGGGTCAACCACACGCCCGAGCAGACCGTCGCCGACAGGAATGCTGGCTATGCGTCCGAGCCTGTGCACCTTCATACCCTCCTTCACGAGGTCCGTCGGGCCGAGCAGCACCGCTCCCACATTGTCCGCCTCCAGGTTCATCGCCACGGCCTTCACGCCGCTGTCGAATTCGAGCAGTTCGCCCGCCTCGACATTGACGAGACCATAGATGCGGGCCACGCCGTCGCTTACCGTCAGCACGTAGCCGACCTCTTCGTACTGAAGCGAGTTGTCCACACCCTTCAGCTCATTGAGGAGAATCTCGGATATCTCGCTCGCCTTTATTGAATTATGTGACATTAAACTATTCTGTTGTTTTGTATTATGAACTGTCTGCGGACGGTCTCGAGCTGACTGCGGACACTCGCGTCAAGAATATGGTTGTCCACCGTGACGACAAATCCACCTATCAGGGACGGGTCCACGGCCGTCTCGAATATGACCTTGCAGCAAAAATCCCTTTCGAGCAGCGGAAGCAGCTTCTCCTCCAGCCCCGGAGCCGGGACGGATGTAGTCAGGGAAGCGATGCATATCCCCCTGGAGCGGTAGTACTCCGACACGAACGAACGCAGGATGAAACGTACGTCCCCCATACGCCCGTTCCTGATGAGCAGGGCGACGAAGCGCTCGAGCTCCGGTTCAAGCCTGGCGGGAACCTTGTCGGGATTCTTGAGCATCTCGCGCACCTGCGCGCACACCCTCTCCCCGCTCCCGTTTTCCTCAACGTACATCAGGAGCGCCTTGGCGTATCTTGTGGATATGATTCCCGTATTCATTCCCTATCAGTTGCCGCTCTTGGGTCTGGAAGCCTCGTTCACCATACGGTCCAGCAGCGAAAGCTGTTCCGGGGAGGTTTCGAGATTCTTCCGCACTATCTTCTCGGCCACCTGCACCGACAGGAGAGACACCTGACGGCAGATGTCGCGCAGCGCGGTCTCCCGCTCGGCGGCGATTTCCGTCTTGGCGTGTTCTATGATCTTGGCGGCCTCCTGCTGAGCCTGCTGCTTCGCACTCGCGATGATGTTGTCTCGGGCGTCGGAGGCCTCCTTGAGGATGCGCCTCTGCTCCTGCCGCGTCTGCTCTATCATCTTGACCTGCTCCGCAGCGAGTCCCTCAAGCCGGGTCTGCGCCTCCTGCGCCTTGCGGAGCGAATCCTCGATATGGTCGGAGCGTTTCTGCACCATCGAAGTGATGACCGGAAAGCCGAACTTCGCAAGCACGAAGAACACCGCCCCGAATATCAGGACCATCCAGAAGAGCAGGCCGAAATCAGGTGTAACGAGTGACATGGTTTAAAGTACAGCCAGCAGACAGACGATTACGCCGAAAAGGCAGACACCCTCGACCAGGGCGCTGATGATGATACCCGTGGTACGCAGCTTGCCTTCAATCTCCGGCTGACGGGCGGAAGCCTCCATAAGGGCCTGTCCGATTTTGCCGATACCGAGTCCTGCACCGAGTGCGACAATACCTGCGCCGACAGCTCCGCCCACCTTGGCGAGCGCCGCAGCTTCAAGAAGCATTGAGATAAGTAACATATTCCTTGTTTTTTAATTGGTTTCCGGTTCCTGATGCGCAAGGCCGATGAATACGGCGGAGAGCATCGTAAATACATAAGCCTGGATGAATGCCACGAGCAGTTCGAGGCAATCCAGAAAGATGCCGAACAGCACGGCCACCACCGTCATCGAGCCGCATAGCACCGCTCCCATCTTGGCCGTGATGAATATGGTGCCGACAACGCTCAATATCATGATGTGTCCCGCGAGTATGTTCGCGAAAAGACGTATCATCAGAGAGAACGGCTTGGTGAAGACCCCGATGATCTCCACAACCGGCATTATAGGGATGACCTTGAGCGCCACAGGCACTTCCGGCCAGAATATATCCTTGTAGTAGTGCTTGTTGCCGAAGAGATTGACCATCAGGAAGGTGAATACGGCAAGCACCAGGGTCACGGCTATGTTGCCTGTGATATTGGCCCCTCCCGGAAATATCGGGATGATGCCCATCAGGTTGTTGATCAGGATGAAGAAGAACGCCGTCAGCAGATATGGGGCGTAGCGGCGGTACTCCGGACCGATGATGTCCTTGACGACATCGTCGTTTATCATCATTATCACCGGCTCCAGCAGGGCCGTAATGCCGGTGGGCTTCTCCCTCAGTACATCGTGCCTGCGGTACCAGGCGGCGCAGGAGAGGATAAGCACAACGAGCAGAAGAGAGTCTATCATCAGACCAAGCACGTTCTTGGTGATGGACAGATCCACAGGCCGTTCGCCGGTGGAGGCGTTGACTATCTTGCCGTCGGCGTTGAGAGCATATCCGTGCTCCGCCATATTGTGGGATGAGAACACCTTCAGACCATTGTCAATCACGATGCAAGGCAGGGGGATGGCGATTTCCCTGTCCCCTATCGTCGTGATGTGCCATTCGTATGAATCCCCGATATGTCCGAAGATATAGGACTTCATATCAAGCCCGGCCTCCTCCTGCCCGGCTGCGGCTTCCGCCTTCTCCGCCGTCACGCTCTCCGTCTGCGCCACGCTTTCCGTCTGAGGCGCGTTCTGCGCCGTCGCTTTCTGCGCGGAGAGGCAGAGGGAGGCCGCAAAGAGCGGCAGCAACACCGATATGAACTTGAGACTTCTCATCATTTTTCTCCTTCCGTCATCTTCGCCTCGACGCAGGCCGTCAGCTTGTCGCCGGCGATTCTGACCACTCCGGAACGGATGCCGATGCGGTGTTCCGCGCCTTCGCCGTCCCTGGCGACAATCTCGCCCTCCTCCAGGGTGGAGATGAGCGGGGCGTGTCCGGGAAGCACTTCAAAGCGCCCGGACGTGCCCGGAAGGAACACGGCGCTGGCCACGCCTCCGTAGAGCACTTCCTCTGGGGAAATCACCGTCACTGTGAGCCGTCTGTCCGCCATAGTCCTAAGATGCCATGGCGAGCATATCCTCGCCCTTCTTTATCGCGTCCTCTATCGTACCGACGTTGAGGAACGCCTGCTCCGGGATATGGTCGACATCCCCGTCGAGTATCATATTGAATCCCTTGATGGTGTCTTCTATGTCCACCATCACTCCCTTCACGCCCGTGAACTGCTCCGCCACCGCGAACGGCTGGGAGAGGAAACGCTGCACCTTGCGGGCGCGGTTCACCACCAGCTTGTCCTCGTCGGAGAGTTCGTCCATACCGAGGATTGCGATGATGTCCTGCAGCTCCTTGTTGCGCTGAAGTATCTGCTTGACCCTCTGGGCCGTGTCGTAGTGTTCCTTGCCGACCACATTGGGGTCGAGGATGCGGGAGGTGGACTCCAGAGGATCCACTGCCGGATAGATGCCCAGGGAGGTGATCTTACGGCTCAGCACCGTAGTGGCGTCGAGATGGGTGAAGGTGGTGGCAGGCGCAGGGTCGGTCAAGTCGTCCGCAGGCACGTATACGGCCTGCACGGAGGTGATGGACCCGTTTTTGGTGGAGGTGATGCGCTCCTGCATCTGGCCCATCTCCGTGGCGAGGGTAGGCTGGTATCCCACCGCCGACGGCATACGCCCGAGCAGCGCGGACACTTCCGATCCCGCCTGTGTGAAACGGAAGATGTTGTCGATGAAGAAGAGGATGTCCTTAGGGCCGTCGGCGCTGTGGCTGTCGCGGAACGACTCCGCGAGCGTCAGTCCGGAAAGGGCCACGGAGCTTCTCGCTCCCGGCGGCTCGTTCATCTGGCCGAAGACCATCGCCACCTGAGATTTCTCAAGCTGACTCCGGTCCACCTTGGAGAGGTCCCAATGCCCTTCGGCCATGGACTTCTCGAATTCTTCTCCGTATTTGATGACTCCGGACTCTATCATCTCGCGAAGCAGGTCGTTGCCCTCGCGGGTACGCTCCCCCACTCCGGCGAAGACGGAGAATCCGTTGTGTTTCTTGGCGATATTGTTGATAAGCTCCTTGATCAGCACGGTCTTGCCTACTCCCGCGCCTCCGAAAAGGCCGATTTTGCCGCCCTTCAGATAAGGCTCCAGCAGGTCGATGACCTTGATGCCGGTGTAGAGGACTTCCTGCGAGGTCTTGAGGTCTTCGAACTTCGGAGGCTCGCGGTGTATCGGCAGCGAGTCGTCCATCTTGAGTTCGCCCAGTCCGTCGATGGTCTCTCCGGTCACGTTCATCACGCGGCCGCGAATCTGAGCGCCCACGGGCATCTCGATAGGTTCGCCTGTGCAGACCGCTTCAAGCCCTCTGCGAAGCCCGTCGGTGGAGTCCATCGCGACGCAGCGCACCGTGTCTTCGCCGATGTGCTGCTGGACTTCAATTATGAGTTCGCGTCCGTCCGGGCGGACTATTCTGAGAGCGTCGTGGATGGAAGGCAGGCTCTTGGCCTCTTCCGCCTTCTCTACGTCGAAATGGACGTCGACTACCGGTCCTATTATTTGCGAGATGTAACCTCTTACGTCAGCCATCGCAGTTTTAGTTTTTTATGCAATCCCAAATATACGAAATATGCCCATACTCTGTACCTCCGCCGGGCGGACATACGCTTGCGGAATCCCGCAAATTTTGAACCAGACCGGAAGAAAAAGAGAGTTTTTGAATAGTTGTGAGGCGGAATAGATATACTTATAGGCGATTTAATGCCCAAATAGGAAATAACACATTCTCTCCTCAACGGCAGAAGTTCAGATAGACTGCTCCCGCCGCGACGAGGGCGGCCGTTTCCGTGCGCAGCCTGCTCTCCCCGAGATGTACGGGAATCCAGCCGCAGGAGAGCGCGGCGGAGACTTCCTCCCCGGAGAAGTCCCCTTCAGGGCCTATCAGGATATATATTTCGGGCTTATCCGCTCCGGACAGGCCCGAGAGGGCGGCCGTTATCGGGAGGCGGCGGCCTCTCTCCAGGCTCTCGTCGCAATAGGCTATCAGCCTGAGGGCCCCGGGCGGCGCACTGCGGATGAACTCCAGCACGCTGACGGTCTCGTGCAGCTTCGGAATGCGGCCCTTGAGCGACTGCTTGGATGCCGAGAGCAGGATGCGCTCAAGCCTCTCGGCCTTGACGAGCTTACGCTCGGAATGTTCCCCTATCAGCGGGACTATCCCGTCCAGGCCTATCTCGGTGGCCTTTTCCACGAACCATTCGTAGCGGTCGATATTCTTGGTCGGACAGACGCCCATCGTGAGTCGATAGGGATGCGCCCCGAAATCCGGAGTCTCGGCCAATATGCCGGCTTCAGCCCCCTTGATGTCCGCAAGCTCGAGACGGCAGCGGTAGAGAGTCCCCTCTCCGTCAATCACCGAAATCTCGTCCCCCTCGCGGTGCCGCAGCACCTTGACGCAGTGCGCCGACTCCTCCCGGTCCAAGCGGACAATCCCGCCCGATATGTCAGCGGAGTAGAAAAGTTCCATAAGCCTTGTCAATAATAAGTCATTCCTAAAAAACTTTTTAGGAATCAGTTTTGAAAAGGGCTTTGACGAGCGCCGGCACGTCCGCCACCTTGACCACCTTGATGCCCTCGGGGACATTCTCGTCCGCCGAGTACGAGGAGAGGAATATCTTCCTGAATCCCAGCCTTGCCGCCTCGCCTACACGCCGCCCGCTCTGCGGGACGGGACGGATCTCCCCGCTCAGGCCCACCTCTCCGGCAAAGCAGACATCGTCCGGGACGGCGAAGTCGAAATTGGACGAAAGCACAGCGCATACTACCGCGAGATCGCAGGCCGGATCGCTGACCTTGAGGCCACCGGCCATATTGAGGAACACGTCCTTGGCGCTGAGGCGGAATCCGGCGCGCTTCTCCAGCACGGCGAGCAGCATATTGAGCCTGCGGGTGTCGAAGCCCGTGGCGGAACGCTGCGCGGTGCCATAGACCGCGGAACTCACCAGCGCCTGCACTTCAAAGAGAAGCGGCCTCGTGCCGTCGAGCGTGGCGGCTATCGCCGTACCGCTAAGGCCCTGCTCGTGCATGGGGATGAGGAGTTCGGACGGGTTGCTGACCTCCCGCAGGCCCGTACCGGTCATCTCGAACACGGCAATCTCGGAGGTGGAGCCGAAACGGTTCTTGATGCTGCGCAAGATGCGGTAGGAGCCGCGCCCGTCGCCCTCGAACTGAAGCACGACGTCGACTATATGTTCCAATATCTTCGGCCCCGCTATAAAGCCGTCCTTGGTGATGTGTCCTATGAGTATCACCGGCACGCCGCTCGTCTTGGCGAAACGCAGCAGGAGGGCGGCCACTTCCTTTATCTGGCTCACGGAGCCGGGAGCGGACTCGACCGAATCGGTGAACATCGTCTGTACCGAATCCACTATCATCAGCTCCGGGCGGACGGTCTCCGCCTCGGATATGACGTCCTCTATCCTCGTCTCGCAGAAGATGAGGCACTCCGCGCCGGCCCCGCCGAGTCTTTCCGAGCGCATCTTCACCTGCTTCGAACTCTCCTCACCGGTCACGTACAGGGTCTTGAGAGAGGGGCAGCGCAGCGGAATCTGCAGACTGAGCGTGGATTTGCCTATGCCCGGTTCGCCTCCTATCAGCACGAGAGATCCCGGCACGATGCCGCCGCCCAGCAGACGGTCAAGTTCTCCCATCCCGAGGGAGAGACGCGGCTCTCCGGAGTAGTCTATCTCTCTGAGGAGCTGCGGCTTGTGTTCTCCCGCCGCACGAAGTCCTGCTCCGCGGGAGGGGGCGCTCCCCTTTCTGCTTTCCGAAGGGGCTTCCACCATCGTGTTCCACTCTCCGCACGCCGGACAGCGTCCCATCCATTTTGGACTCTCGTTGCCGCACGCGCTGCAATACCATAGCGTCTTTGCCTTTGCCATATTTTGCAAATATATCAATGTTCCCGAACTTCAGCAAGAGCGCAGACGGGACGGCGCGCCGCACACGGGAGCGCGCAGGAGGCGGGAGCGTACGCAAATCCCCGGGCCCTTTCCGGACCCGGGGATTCAATATTACGATGACGACTTTCTAGTCGTTAAGGGAGAAGCGCTTGATGGTGAGGACCTTGATGTCCTTGTCAACTGCCGCTACGGCATCCTTGACGGAAATCTTGTCATCGCTCATCTGATACTCCTGCTCAAGCAGGGTCTGCTCCTTGAGGAACTTCTGAACACGGCCGTTGGCTATGCTCTGAATCATCTGCTCAGGAAGATTGGCAGCCTTCTGCTCGCCGACGGTCTTGATGATCTCGCGGGCCTGGGCAGCCTGCTCAGGGGTGAGCCATCCCTTGGCGGTGTTGGACTCGATGTGATCCTCGCTGTCCACGTGCGCAGGGTTGATGCCGGCCTTCTTGAGAGCCGCATCGACGGCCTTCTGAACCTGCTCCTCCTTGGTCTTCTGGACAGCCACCTGGAACTCGTTGTCGAGCACCTCCTTAGGGCAGTCCTCAACTGAGATGGCCACAGGGTTCATAGAAGCGACCTGCATCACGATACCCTTGGCGAGATCCTCAGGCACTGGCTTATTGAATCCGACGAGAGCACCGAGCTTGCCGTTGATCTTGTGGATATACTGAGCCACGAAAGGAGCCTCTACAAGGGCGTAGTATGCAAGGACGTGCTTCTCTCCGGTCTTGCCGGTCTGAGCCTCGACAGCCTCCTGCACGGTATAGCCGTCCGACATCTTGCAGGCTTTGAGAGCCTCAAGGTCGGCAGGGCAGGCGGCGATGGCCACGTCGGCAATCGCTTCCGCAAGGTTCTGGAAATCGGAGTTGCGGCTCACGAAGTCGGTCTCGCAGCCGAGGCAGACGAGGATTCCCTTGCCGCCTGACACGCGGGCCTTTACCGCACCCTCGGAAGTCTCGCGGTCGGCTCTCTTCGCCGCCACGAGCTTTCCCTTCTCACGGATGATGTCGATGGCCTTGTTGAAGTCGCCTGCGGCCTCTTCAAGAGCCTTCTTGCAGTCCATCATACCCGCAGAAGTCATCTTACGTAACTTCATTACGTCTGCTGCTGTAATTGCCATAATAATAGTATCTGTTTCTGAAATGGAACTATGACCTGTCTTCGGTCTCCGCGGCCTTAGGGCCTCCCTTGCGGGCGCGGAGCTTGCGGGCGGCTGCAGGCTTCTCCTCGCCGACCTCCTCTGAGACTTCCTTGTCCTTCTCGAGCTTGCGCTCTGCCAGACCTTCCTCGATAGCCGCGCACAGCGCGCTCACTACGCATTCGATAGAGTTGACTGCATCGTCATTAGCCGGTATCACATAATCAATAGGGGTAGGATCGCAACAAGTATCAACCATTGCGAATACCGGAATATTGAGACGATTGGCCTCTTTGACTGCGTTGGCCTCCTTCTGCACGTCCACTACGAAGAGCGCTGACGGCAGACGGCTCATATCGCGGATGGAGCCGAGGTTCTTCTCGAGCTTCGCCCTCTGGCGATCCACCTGGAGACGCTCCCTCTTGGCGAGCTTCTCGAAGGTTCCGTCCTCTTTCATCTTGTCGATGACGGACATCTTCTTGATGGCCTTGCGGATGGTCGGGAAATTGGTAAGCATACCACCGGCCCAGCGCTCGGTGATGGAAGGCATATTCACTGAAGCCGCCTTCTCGCTGACGATATCCTTCGCCTGCTTCTTGGTGGCGACGAAGAGGATTTTGCGGCCGGACTTGGCAAGCTGCTTCATCTCTTCGGCAGCCTCATCTATTTTGCCGACTGTCTTGTGCAGGTCAATGATGTGGATGCCGTTCTTCTGGTCGAAGATATACGGAGCCATCTTAGGATTCCACTTGCGGGCCAGGTGGCCGAAGTGAACGCCTGCATCAAGCAATTCCTGGAAATTTGTTCGTGACATCTGTTTGTTTCTGTTTTTTGTAAACTGTCCCCTGTCCGGGGTCTCTTTTCTTCAAGGCGGAGTAGCGGCTCTGCCGGTCTCCGGCCTTTTCCGCAGCTCGGCAACCCTCCTGAGGGAGCGGTTTAGCAACCGGGCTGTGCCGTAAATCAACAATAACTAACGTTTGCTGAACTGGAAGCGGCGACGTGCACCAGGCTGGCCCGGCTTCTTACGCTCAACCTCGCGGGAGTCGCGGGTGAGGAAGCCTGCTGACTTGAGTGCAGAACGATATGCTTCTCTGTTCAACTCACTGAGGGCGCGTGCGATGCCGAGACGTACCGCCTCCGCCTGACCTTTGATGCCGCCTCCTACGAGGGTTACCTTGACATCGAACTGTCCGAGAGTGCCGGTGACTTCAAACGGCTGGTTCACGATGTAGCGGAGCGACTCAAGAGGGAAATATTCCTCGATGGGACGGCCGTTTACCGTGACATTGCCTTTGCCGGGAGTGAGATAAACGCGAGCTACAGCTGCTTTACGTCTTCCAAGGGCGTGTGTCTGTTCCATTTGCTCTGTTTAAATTTCGTCCAACTTGATTTCTGTAGGGTTCTGGGCCTGATGCGGATGCTCAGGACCTGCATATACGTGCAGGTTGCAGAGCAGATCGGCACCAAGACGGGTCTTCGGGAGCATACCCTTCACTGCTCTCCTGACGAGTTCGGCAGGCCGTGTCGCGAGAATCTCCTTCGGAGTCGTGAAACGCTGTCCGCCGGGATATCCGGTGTAACGAACGTAAACACGGTCGGTCATCTTCTTGCCTCCGAGGGCGACCTTCTCCGCATTGACTACGATGACGTTGTCACCGCAATCCACGTGCGGGGTATAGCCCGGCTTGGTCTTGCCACGGAGGACAAGAGCCACGCGGGATGCGAGACGACCAAGCGCGAGATCTGTCGCGTCAATGACAACCCACTTCTTGTCCACAGTCGCTTTGTTGAGCGATACTGTCTTGTAGCTTTGTGTGTCCACTGTCTTGATCTTAAAATAGTTAATAAAAAATTGCGATCCCTACACAAAATAGGGGTCGCAAAGATAAGCAATTATTTTGTCAAATCAAAAATTCCGCCTCGCTACGCGATAAAATTGGCCTGCAGGAAAGCGTTGACCGCCACGGCGACGAAAAGGAGGCAGATGATGGAAACGACCACCACACCTATCACCTTGACACGCTTGAACCATACGCTTCCGTCCCAGCCGACGGTCTGGAACATGCTCCAGAAGCCGTGCGTGAGGTGAAACCAGATGGCCACGAACCAGCAGATATAAATCGCAAGCACCCACCAGTTGCCGAATACGGTGACGAGCAGCAGGTAAGGGTTGTCCTCGTAATTGCCGATGCCGAACATCTCCGGCAGCTGCATCTTCGCCCAGAAATGGAAGAGATGGAAGCAGAGCAGGCCGAGAATCACGATTCCAAGCACGAACATATTGCGTGCCGACCACGAATCGGCGGCAGCCCTGGAAGCCACTTCATAACGCTTCAGGCCTCCGCGGGCGCTGACGTTCTTCCCTGTGAGCCAGCAGCCGTACACGATGTGCACGAGGAAGCCGAGAGCCAGAATCGGAACCATAATGGAGATGACCGGAGTGGACATGAAGTCACAGCCGAGCTTGAAGAGTCCGTCGCCCTCGCTGAAGAGCTTCTCGTCGAGTGCGACCGCACCGAACTTCCCGGTGAACGAGTCTATCACGGAGAAGAAGTTGATTGTACCGTGAAGGAGCAGGAACAGGATAAGGAAAGCTCCGCTCACCGCCTGGATGAATTTCTTGCCGATTGAAGAATTGAATATGAACATCGTGTTACAATAATTAATCGTTGTACGGGGCTGCAAATATAGCCCGAATCTTGCAAGTTTCATAATTTTCGAATACTTTTGTTACCCGTAAACCGTTTTCAGGACTGAAAGTTTTGTGAAGGATTTCCGGAGACAGACCGGAAAGACAGGCAAACGGCGGCTTCTTAAAAATCGACATATGAGAGTATTGCTTAAACTCAGCGGCGAGAGCCTCGGCGGGCCTTCGGGCAAGGGCATAGATTCGGAAAGTCTGGTCGGATACGCGCAGGAGATAGCCTCCGCGGTCAGGGCCGGACACCAGATAGCCATAGTCAACGGCGGGGGCAACATTTTCCGCGGACTGCAGGGAGTGGGTTCCGGCTTCGAGAGAGTGACCGGGGACAGGATGGGAATGCTCGCCACGGTCATCAATTCGCTCGGCCTCGCCTGCGCGCTACGCTCGGAGGGGCTCAAGGCGGAAGTGTTCACCGCCACGCCGATGGAGCCTATCGCACACTACTATAGAAAAGAAGACGCGGTCGCCCTGCTTGAGGAAGGAGGCGTGGCCCTCATATCCGGAGGCACGGGCAATCCGTACTTCACCACCGATTCCGGCGCGGCGCTCAGAGCCCTCGAAATCGGCGCGGACGCCCTCCTGAAGGGGACACGTGTCGACGGGGTATATACCGCCGACCCGGAGAAGTTCCCGGACGCGACAAGATACGACGAGCTCAGCTTCACCAAGGCGCTCTCCGACCACCTCAAGGTGATGGACGCGACAGCATTCGCCCTCTGCGAACAGGGACCGGTGCCTATCATCGTCTTCAACGTGGAGAAGAAGGGCAATCTCGAAAAGCTTCTCAGAGGCGAGAAAATAGGGACGACAGTACACGCATAAACCACACACAAAATGTTAACAGATAAAGCAATAGAAATCGTCAATCAGACCGACTCCAAGATGGGGGAGGCTGTGCGTTTCCTCGAAGAGGACCTCAAGTCATACCGCGTCGGCAAAGCCAATCCGATGATATTCAACGGCTTGACAGTGGATTATTACGGGACTCCGACCCCGGTGGCTCAGGTGGCTTCAATTTCCGCTCCGGACGCGAAGACGCTCGCAATCCAGCCGTGGGAGAAGAGTATGATCCCGAAAATCGAGAAGGCCATCATCGACGCCAACCTGGGCTTCACCCCGCAGAACAACGGCGAAGTGATCCGCTGCGCCGTACCGGCACTTACGGAAGACAGGCGCAAGGAGCTTATCAAGAAAGCGCGCGCCGCAGGCGAGAACGCCAAGATAGTGGTACGCAACGCCCGCCGCGACGGCATCGAGCTTCTCAAGAAGGCTCAGAAGAGCGAGGGTCTCTCCGAAGACGCACAGAAGGAGGCGGAAGCCGAAATCCAGAAACTGACCGACAAGAGGGCCAAGGAAGTGGACGAACTCGTCTCCGCCAAGGAAAAGGACGTTATGACCGTATAGCCTTCAGCCCGACAATCCTCTCACAGAATATGTTCCTCTCCCTCTCGGAGAGGAATTTTGCTTCTATCGGGACCACCAGCAGCCTTTCGCGGATCTCAGGCGGCATACCGTTGAAGTCCAGCAGCCTCTGCACGTCCTTCTCCGTGGTGATGACGGCGGCCGTCGGGTTCTTGCGGAGCGCAGCCCTGACGGCGTTGATGTCCGACCAGCCGTATTTGTGGTGGTCGGGGAAACTGAAGCGCTTGGTAATCTTGAAGAAGTCGCTCAGATATTTGCGCAGCGGGGTGTCCCTGGCGATACCGCTCAGCAGTATAGCCTTCTTGGCGTACAGATAGCGCGAATCGGTCTCGGGATAGACTCCGCTTATCCGGCAGTAGCTGATGCGGCTGAACAGCAGCGTCACTCCCTTTCCGGAAGCGAAGGAGCCGCCGCAGGAGAGCGGGTCGTAGCCCTCAATCCCGAGAGAAGCGGCAAATGAGGCCCTGTCTCCGTCTTCAAGTTCCGGCGGACATTTCGTCACGATGATGACATCCGCGTCGGAGAGCCTCTCCGAAAGGTCGCGCAGACGCCCTATGGGCAGCAGGCGGTCGCCGGACACGGGACGGTTCCAGTCCACGAGGATCACGTTGAGCGCGGCCTTGAGACGGCGGTACTGGAAAGCGTCGTCAAGCACTATATATTCCGCCGGCGGGAAGTTCCTGTCCCAGCATCCGGAGTACTTCTTCGCCGAGAGGCGGTCCGGTTCGCAGAGCAGGGTGCAGCCCTCGACGCGGTTCTTGTCCACGGCCACGGTGACAGACGGGAACTTCTTCTTTATCTGCAGGGGCTCGTCTCCGAACATCGCGGCGCTGCCGTCGAATAGCACCTGCTGGAATCCCCGGCTTTCCCTCCTGTAGCCTCTGGAGAGTACGGCTATGTGCCTCCCTCCCCACTCGCCGCTGCCCAGCAGCAGTCCGAGTATCATCTCCACGAGGGGCGTCTTGCCCGTGCCGCCGGCGGTGATGTTGCCCACGCATATGGAGGGCACGGCGGGGGTGAAGAGTCCGTCGGACTTCTTCCTATAATGACTGTCCCTGAGTTTCAGGTAGAAGTAATACGGAAACAGCAGAATCCTGTCAATCATATCTTTCTTGAATGTAATCCAATATCGAGAAGAGTTCCGCGCTGTCCAGCGTGGTGACCATCTTCATCCTCGTCTCCTTGAAGTCGGGCAGCCCCTTGAAATAGCAGGAGAGATGCCGGCGCATCTCGTAGATGCCTCTCGGTTCGCCCTTGTGTTCCAGCGAGAGGGACAGATGCCGGCGCGCCAGCTCCACTTTCTCCCTTACCGGAAGCGGAGGCATAGGCTCCCCGTGTTCGAGATAATATTTTATTTCTCTGAATATCCACGGATGGCCGAAGGTGGCCCGTCCTATCATTATCCCGTCCACCCCGTAACGCTCGAAGGCGCGTTTCGCGGACTCTCCGTCCGTGATGTCACCGTTGCCGATGACGGGGATGCGCATACGCGGATTGCGCTTGATCTCCCCTATCAGCGTCCAGTCCGCCTCGCCTCTGTACATCTGGCAGCGGGTTCTCCCGTGGACGGTGAGTGCGCTGATGCCCGCATCCTGCAGACGTTCCGCGAGTTCGACTATTATCTTGGAATTGTCGTCCCAGCCCAGACGTGTCTTGACCGTCACGGGCTTCCCGACGGCTTCGACCACGGCCTTTGTGATGGCGACCATCCGGTCGGGATAGCGCATCATCCCGGACCCCGCTCCGCGTCCGGCGATTTTGGTCACCGGGCAGCCGAAGTTGATGTCTATCACGTCCGCGCCGTGTCCTCCCGCAATCTCCGCCGCCCTGTCAGCCATCTTCGCCGCCTCCACCATGGATTCGGGGATGTGGCCGTATATCTGTATGCCGACCGGGGCCTCGCAGTCGAAGGTGTGCAGCTTCGCTATGGCCTTGGCCGCGTCGCGTATGAGGCCGTCCGAGGGTATGAATTCGGTATAGACCATATCGGCCCCCTGCTCCCTGCACAGCATGCGGAAGGAGGCGTCGGTGATGTCCTCCATCGGAGCGAGGAGCAGCGGCCGTTCGCCGAGGTCTATGTTGCCTATCTTCATAATCTGCAAAAATACTATATTTGTCGGAAAGATTGTCGACATTATGAATACCTGTGCCGAGAGAATCGAGGCTCTGCGCTCGATGATGCGTTCCAAGGGCTGGGACGCGGTGGTCATCACGGGATCCGACCCGCATTGCAGCGAATACCCTGCGGAGAGATGGAAGCAGGTGGAATGGCTGACCGGATTCACCGGGGAGGCCGGGGACGTCATCGTCACGTCCGACCACGCGGGACTCTGGACCGACACGCGCTACTTCATACAGGCGCGCATCCAGTTGGAGGGAAGCGGGGTCGAACTCCACAAGACAAGAGTACCGGAACAGGTGCCTATCCCGGAGTGGCTGCGGGAGCAGACCGGAGACGACGGCATCGTCGCGGTGGACGGACTGTGCGTGAGCGCGGATTTCGCCGCAAGTCTTCCGGGGACGGTCATCAGCGTGCCGGACCTGCTGGGAATACTCTGGGAAGACAGGCCGCCGATACCTCAGACGCCGGTGTTCACCGTGCATACCGGGGAGAGCAGAGCCGCCAAGCTCGAAAGGCTGAGGGGCTTCCTCAGAGAGAGGGACTGCCGCGGGATACTCGTCTCCTCCCTCGACGAGACAGCCTGGCTGCTCAACGTCCGGGCTTCCGACATAGAATATAACCCTCTGGTCATCAGCTATCTGCTGGTGACGGAGGAGGAAGTCCTCTGGTATGTCCTCAAGGACAGCGTGGATGACCCCGAGTCGCAGGCCACGTTCAGCATTCTCGCATCGGAGGGCATACGCGTCCTGCCGTACAGCGACATAGAATATCTGGGACAGGAGTTCGAGGGGAGGCTCATAGTGGACAGCGCCACGCTCAACTTCAACGTCTATTCCAGCCTCTTGGCTTCCAGGATAGCGGTGGAAGAGAGCGCAAGTCCGATCGGGCTGTGGAAGGCCGTCAAGAATCCGACGGAAATCGAAGGGATGAGGCAGGCGCATATCAAGGACGGACTGGCGATGGAGAGATTTCTCTACTGGCTGGAGAAGTCGGTGGAGAGCGGACGCGAAATCAGCGAATGGGACGCTTCCGTGACGCTCGGTTCCCTGCGCGCCGACATAGAAGAATACCGCGGCGACAGTTTCGAGACCATCTCGGCCTACGGACCGGGAGCGGCACTCCCGCACTATGTCACGCCGCACAAGGACGCTCCCGTACTGAAGGACAGAGGATTATATCTGTGTGATTCCGGCGGGCAATATACCCTCGGGACCACCGACATCACGCGCACGATGCCGCTCGGCGAGTGCACGCCTCTCGAGCGGGAGGACTACACCCTCGTGCTTAAAGGCCACATCGCCCTGGCGATGGCCATATTCCCCGCCGGGACTCCGGGATGCAGGCTGGACGCCCTTGCGCGGGAGCCGCTGTGGAAGTCGCTGCGCAATTTCGGACACGGCACGGGACACGGGGTCGGATTCTTCCTCGGAGTCCACGAGGGGCCTCAGGACATCAGGCAGAACCTCAATCCCGTCGGCCTGGAGGCCGGAATGGTCACCTCCGACGAACCCGGCATCTACCGCGAGGGGCAGCACGGGGTGCGGCACGAGAATCTGCTGCTCTGCGTGGATGCAGGAAGCAACGGATTCGGGAAATGGCTGCGTTTCGAGCCGCTGACCCTCTGCCACTTCGACACTTCCGCAGTGGAGGCGGAGCTGCTGGACGACGACGAACTGGAGTGGCTCGACAACTACAACGAATCGGTATTCCGCACCCTAGGCCCGCTTCTTCCGCAGGAGGTCGCGCTCTGGCTCAGGGAGAAGACCAAAGCAATCGGAAAATGGAAAAGATAGCATCATTCCAGGTCAATCACGACCTGCTCACACAGGGGATATACGTATCCCGCAAGGACAGGATAGGCAGCGAAACCGCCACCACCATAGACATCCGGGTGAAACGCCCCAACATCGAAGCCGCAATGACGCCGGAGGCGGCGCATACCATCGAACACCTCGGGGCCACTTATCTGCGCAACCTCGACGGATGGAAGGACGGGATAGTGTATTTTGGGCCTATGGGCTGCCTGACCGGATTCTATCTGATCCTGGCCGGAGACTATGAGCCGCAGACTCCCCGTTATGAGGAGCTTGTGGAGACCGTTATGGGGATGTTCGGCTTCATCGCGGAATACGAGGGCGAAATCCCCGGCACCCGTCCCGACGAATGTGGCAACTGCCGCCTGCACGACCTTGCCGCCGCCAAGGATGTCGCCGCCTCGATGCTCGCCCTCCACTCCGAAGGCAGGCTGCGCTTCGTCTATCCGTAATCCGGGCTCGTGCGGATTGCGCCGCTCACAGCGCCTGCGCGCATTTTTCGAAAAAAGATATTCCGTTAACTTTCGCCCCGATTTTGCGACTTACAGGTGAAGACGCTTTGAACGGAGTATGACAGAACAGGAATTCGAACATATCGCACGGGGACACAGCGACAGACTGAAGTCGCTGGCGAGGCGTTTCGGTCGGGCGACCGATATGGCCATCGATGAGGAGGACATCGTTCAGGAGGCGCTGCTCGCTTTCTGGAACCTCTCCGGGAAAGCTTACCCGGTGCGCAATGTCGAAGCCATCCTTGTCAAGATAACGAAGAATATCTGCATCTCGCATTACCGGAAGCATCACCTTGAAACCGAGGCGATTGCGGACGACATCTTCCCGGGAGGCACATTGGCTTCCATCGAAGTCGAGAGGCGGGACGAGGCCAGGCTTCGGGAAGAACTGTACGGCACTCTGACACCGTCCGAACTGGAATATACGAGGCTGCGCGAAGAGACAGGCTGGTCGCTTGACGAGATGGCGGCAAGGACCGGCAAGGACAAGTCCGTGATAAAGTCTCTACTCTCAAAGGCAAAGCGAAAAATGAAGCAAATTATTAAGAATCAATGAATATGAGACAGGACGGCAGGACATTGGCGGAGCTTGAGAAGGCATACCTCTCCGAAGATTCCGCAGCTGAGTTCGACAATCTGGTGCGGAAGGGAGAATCCCGCAGACGCAGACCCCTGGTCTGGGGAGCAATGCTTGCGGCAGCGGCCTCATTGGCATTGATCCTGACGTTGAGTATCCGCAACGACGAACCCCGGTTCAACGGAATCGAGATGGCGGAGGGGATTCAGCAGATTATGAACCTCGATACGGACAACATCAGAGCGGTCACCGCCACGCCAGAGGGCAAGCGGGTGATTCTCACTGCATTGATGATGGACGGGAGCCAATGCTCCTATGTGATGAGCCGCCCGGACGGAGTGAACGCGGTCTCGATTACGGCAATAGAATAAATTTTAATTCAAATAGTTATGCTGACAACAATGTTTTTGAGCGCAGTTTGCGCATTAGCTCTCAACGCCTCCGTGGCTCCAGCGGACACGGTTGACAGGTATGTCATCAACGGAGCGAAAGTGGAGAAGTTCGACGGCAGCCAGCTTGTCGGAAAGACGGTAAGCGACTACAGGGTACTCACTGCCACGGGCCAGGCCAACGGCGAAGTTGTACGGGTTCACATGATCAGCACCGACGGACAGGAACTCAAA
Source organism: Alloprevotella sp. (assembly GCA_963643135.1). Classification (GTDB taxonomy): domain Bacteria; phylum Bacteroidota; class Bacteroidia; order Bacteroidales; family UBA932; genus Cryptobacteroides. Next base: position 37,818 of record CAVIJA010000016.1, read on the forward strand.
AATGCCACTGTGCTGCACACAACTACGGTTTATGTCATCGATGGTAAAAAAAGCGACAAGGAAAGCCTGAACAAGATAAATCCGGCTTCCATCGCCTCAATAACCGTCTATAAGCCGGGCAGCAAGGAAGCCGTCAAGTTTTC
>CAVIJA010000017.1:0-37762 GCA_963643135.1 Alloprevotella sp.
AAGCCGAAAAGTTATCCACACTCTCGGCTCTGAAACTCAATATATTATCCCGATTATTACCCCTATTCTACCGCTTCTTCCGACCCCATCATTTCCCGATGCAAAACCTTCCGAAAATCTCTCCGAGCACCTCGTCGGTGCTGATCTCTCCGGTGATTTCTCCGAGATGAGAGAGAGCCTCTCGCAGGTCCTGGGCGAGGAGGTCGGAGGGGATGCCGGAGTCGAGACCGTCAAGGACCCGGCGCAGGGAGATGGCGGCGGATTTCAGCGCCTGATAGTGGCGCTCGTTGGTGACAAGGGGCCCGCCGGCTTCGGACGAGAGCCTTGAAGAGACTTCCGAGAGGGCTGCGGTCAGTTTTTCAAGTCCCTGGCCGCTGCGGGCGGAGATTGGTAATATTTTGCAGCCAACTGCCACGTTCTTAATCGATGAAACAATATTGTCAGTATTAATAACACTTATGTTATCGCACTTATTCACTAGGAATAGCACCTTTTTCGAGCCTGCCGCGTCCAGTATCCGGCTAACTTCCTCCGCGACAGTGGAGGCCCCCCGGCTGGCGTCCGTCACGCCCAGGACAATCTCCGCCTCGTCGATTTTCCGGAAGGTCCTTTCGATGCCGATTTTCTCCACCGTCTCGTCCGTCTCACGTATTCCCGCCGTGTCGATAAAGCGGAACTGCACTCCGCCTATCGTGCAACATTCCTCGACCGTGTCGCGGGTCGTCCCGGGGATGTCGGAGACTATCGCCCGGTCATCCCCGAGCAGGGCGTTAAGGAGGGTGCTTTTCCCGGTGTTGGTCGCCCCGACTATCGCTACTGGCACGCCGCGGCGTATCGCGTTGCCCTCTCGGAAAGAGGCCGCAAGCGAATCACAGCGCCCGAGAGTCTCCAGCAACATCTTTCTCAGCCTGCCCCTGTCCGCAAACTCCACGTCCTCCTCGCTGAAATCCAGTTCGAGTTCCAGCAGGGAAGCGATCTCGAGCAGTCCGGAACGCAGAGTCCGCAGAGCGGCGGAATAACCGCCGCGAAGCTGGTGCATGGCCACGCGGTGCTGCAGGGCCGAACTCGAAGCGATCACGTCCGCGACGGCTTCTGCCTGGGCGAGGTCCATCTTTCCGCCCAGAAACGCTCTCCGCGTGAATTCCCCGGCCTGGGCGAGCCGCGCTCCGGAGGCGGTCAGCAGGGCGAGCAGGGCGGAGACGACATAGGTGGAAGAATGGCAGGAGATCTCCACGGAATCCTCTCCCGTATAGGAGTGCGGGGCGCGGAACACGCTGACCAGCACCTCGTCCAAGACCTCCTCAGAACCGCTCTTAAGACAGGACGCTTCTTCTTCGGTGAACCTGTCCCCGGGAGTTCCGGCTCCGCAGACGCTACCGGGAGTCCCGTCTCCAGGCCTGTAGAACACGGTGCCGAAGTGCAGGGTGTAGCCGGCGGCATCCGACAGCCGGCCCTTTTTCAGGCTCACGACTCTGTCGCAGAGTTCTATGCACCCTTTCCCGCTGACTCTGACTATGGAAATCGCCCCGGTTCCGGGAATTGTGGCCGGAGCGCAAATGATATCGTCTGCAAAAGTGAGGTTCATGCTGCAAATTTAGTGATGTGTTGACAATAAACTTGACAATCAACCCCGAAAGTTTCTTCGATTTTAGTTAATTTTGCACTCCGAATCAAAAAGGGCATTTGCCAAACGTTTATGGTAGAGAAAAAGACCAAAATCATATGCACGATAGCCGACAACCGCTGTGACGTGGACTTCATCCGCCGGCTTTATGACGACGGTATGAACGTCGTGCGCATCAATTCCGCCCACGCATCGCCGGAAGGGGCGCAGAAAATTGTGGACAATGTGCGGAAAGTCTCCGACAGGATAGCCATACTCATAGACACCAAAGGTCCGGAGGTCAGGCTCACGGGGATGGAGGAAGAAGCGGGATTCGTGGCCAGGACGGGGGAGATTCTGGAAATGATCGACGACCCTTCGCAGCTCTGCCGCAATGGTGTCCTTCACACCACCTATCCGCATCTTGCGGACGATGTCCCGATCGGGTCCGACATACTCATAGACGACGGCGCGGTGGATCTCTCCGTCATCGGCAAGGAGGGGAGGAAACTCATCTGCAAGGTGATGAACGAGGGGATGATCAAGGGCCACAAGAGCGTCAACATACCCTCCGTACACATTAACCTCCCTGCGCTGACGGAAAAGGACAAGAGGTTCATCAACTGGGCCATCGATGCGGACATAGACTTCATCGCACATTCCTTCGTGCGCAGTTCGCGCGATCTCCACGAGATTCAGGAAATCCTGGATTCCCGCGACAGCCATCTTAAAATCATCGCCAAGATAGAGAACCAGCAGGGCATAGACAATCTTGACGACATCCTCACCTACAGCTACGGCATAATGGTAGCACGCGGAGATCTCGGAGTAGAGATTCCCGCGGAGCGCATACCTTTGATTCAGAGGGATATAGTAAAGAAATGCAGGGAGAGGAAGAAACCTGTCATAGTCGCAACGCAGATGCTTCAGAGCATGATCGAGAACCCGCGTCCGACAAGGGCCGAGGTGACCGATGTCGCCAACGCCATCTTCCAGAGCGCGGACGCCATAATGCTCAGCGGGGAGAGCGCGTTCGGAAAATATCCGGAGGAGGCCGTGAAGACGATGACCAAAATCGCGCTTCAGACCGAGAAGACCGTCGACGTCAATCTGGAACTCAACCTGCGCAGGGCGGTCAAACCCGTGGCCGTGGTGCTGGCAAGGGCGCTCGTCGACGCCACCCACGAACTGCCGGTAAAGGCCCTGGTCTTCGACACCTACACCGGACGCGTGGGACGCTATCTGTCCACCTTCAGGCCGACGGTCCCGATCTATGCGATGTGCTACAACAGCTACACTATGAGGGAACTCGCCCTCGTCTTCGGAGTCAAGGCCTATCCTTTCTCCCGGGTGAACGACAAGGAGGAATTCTCCGCCAAGTCAATCGAAATCCTGACCCGCGACGGCAAGATTTCGCAGGGGGACCTGATTGGATTCATCGGCGGCGTGTTCGGCGCTCAGATAGGAGCCACCTATATGGAATTGAAGCACGTATAGGCGGGCAGCTTGTAAAATATCGACTTTTTGAGTATCTTCGCACCGCGAAAAACTTACTGTTACAAGAATATGATTTACACGAAAGAAGTGCAGCAGATGTGCTGCGTTGCAAAAGGCGCCAACCACGCCAACGCCCCAATTCCCGAAGAGGGGAAATGGGTGCACGCAAAGGAAATCAAGGACATCTCCGGTCTGACCCACGGTATCGGCTGGTGTGCACCACAGCAGGGATGCTGCAAGCTCACGCTCAACGTGAAGGACGGCATCATCGAGGAGGCTCTCGTCGAGACCATCGGATGCTCCGGTATGACACACTCCGCCGCTATGGCATCCGAGATTCTCCCGGGCAAGACCCTGCTTGAGGCTCTCAACACCGACCTCGTCTGCGACGCCATCAACACGGCTATGCGCGAGCTCTTCCTCCAGATTGTCTACGGACGCACCCAGTCAGCCTTCTCGGAGGGCGGACTTCCTGTCGGAGGCTCCCTCGAGGACCTCGGCAAGAACCTCCGCAGCCAGATAGGCACGATGTACGGCACCCGCGCCAAGGGCAGCCGCTACCTCGAGATGACCGAGGGATACTGCACCCGTATGGCTCTCGACGCCAACAACGAAGTCATCGGCTACGAGTTCGTCAACCTCGGCAAGCTTATGGACGCTCTCAAGGGCGGCGCGACCGGCCCTGAGGCCATCGAGAAGGCCAAGGGTACCTACGGCCGTTTCAAGGACGCTGTGAAGTATATTGACCCACGTAAAGAGTAAGAGACACTATGGCACTTTTTGAAAGCTACGAGCGCCGCATCGATCAGATCAATGCCGCTCTCAACAAATACGGAATCAAAGACATCGACGAGGCCAAGGCCATCTGCGACTCAAAGGGCATCGATCCTTACAAGATGTGCGAAGACACCCAGAAGATCTGCTTCGAGAATGCGAAGTGGGCTTATGTGGTGGGTGCAGCCATCGCCATCAAGAAGGGCGTGAAGAACGCCGCCGAGGCTGCGGAAGCCATCGGAGAAGGACTTCAGGCATTCTGCATCCCGGGTTCCGTGGCTGACGACCGCAAGGTGGGCCTCGGACACGGCAACCTCGCCGCACGTCTCCTGAGCGAGGAGACAGGCTGCTTCGCCTTCCTCGCCGGACACGAGTCATACGCCGCCGCTGAAGGAGCCATCAAGATAGCCGAGATGGCCAACAAGGTGCGCAAGAAGCCTCTCCGCGTCATTCTCAACGGACTCGGCAAGGATGCGGCCAAGATTATCTCCCGCATCAACGGCTTCACCTATGTCCAGACTCAGTTCGACTACTATAGCGGCAAGGTGGAAGTCATATCCGAGACCAAGTACTCCGACGGAGTGCGCGGGGGAGTGCGCTGCTACGGCGCTGACGACGTACGCGAAGGCGTAGCCATCATGTGGAAGGAGGACGTGGACATCTCCATCACCGGCAACTCCACCAACCCTACCCGTTTCCAGCACCCGGTTGCAGGCACCTACAAGAAGGAGCGCACCCTCGCAGGCAAGCCGTACTTCTCCGTTGCGTCAGGCGGCGGCACCGGCCGCACCCTCCATCCGGACAATATGGCGGCAGGCCCTGCTTCCTACGGTATGACGGACACGATGGGACGTATGCACTCCGATGCACAGTTCGCAGGTTCTTCATCAGTTCCGGCACACGTCGAGATGATGGGCTTTATGGGAATGGGCAACAACCCTATGGTCGGCGCGACCGTCGCCGTAGCGGTGGCCGTTGCACAGGCTATGTAAGCTGCGCCGCATAGCGGCACGACAATAAGAGGCGGCTGGCGAATAATCGTCAGCCGCCTTCTTTCGTAGCAGCAGCGCCCTTAGCAGTACTTATAGAAGCCTTCTCCGGCGCTGACCCCCAGCCGGCCCTCGTCTATCATAGCCTTGAGCTTCGAGGCGATGATGCCGGCCGCAGTCGTAGGGTCCTTGGCTTCCGGCTTGAGACAGACTATATTGTAGGCCGTGGTGACACCCACGGTATCGAGGATCTGGAACGGACCGTAAGGGGCTCCGGTGGCCAGTCTCCAGGTGAGGTCTATGGTCTCCGGGTCGGAGACGCCGCTCGCCCAGAGGTAGAGGCCGCTGTTGAGCAGCGGCACGAGCAGGGTGTTGAGAATATATCCCGGCTGCTCTTTCTTGAGCTGCAGAGGGACCATCCCAAGCTCCTTTGCAAACTCCACCACCTCATCGTAAGATTTCTGCTCCGTCCCGGGATGTCCCATCACCTCGGCGGTGTTGCCCCTCCAGATGTTGTTGGCGAAATGCAGGGCAAGATACTTTTCCGGACGGCCGGTATATTGCGCGAACATGGACGGCAGCAGCGTGGAGGAGTTGGTCACGATGACGGCCTTCTCCGGGAGGAGCGGCGCGGCCTTGCTGTAGAAGTCGATTTTGGACTGCGGATCTTCGGCGAGCGCCTCGATTACCAGATCGGCATCCTTGAGGGCCTTTGCCATATCGAGTTCCAGGGCTATCTTGCGAGGAGCCAGCTCATTCGCCGCTGCGGCTGCGGCATAGTCAAAACTCTTCGGATCTGCGAGGCCGTTGCACCATACGAGCGGGCTGCGGCCTTCGGGGGTGTTCATCTTGGACAGAGTGTCGGCGTAGATGCCGTGGAGTCTGTCCAGCTTGGGTTGCGTCCTCCCGACTGAGGATTCGCTTCTCAGCCATATCGCGACCTCAAAGCCCTTGTATGCGGCCTGGTATGCAATCTGGCTTCCCAGCACTCCGCCTCCGGCAACTGTAATCTTCTTGAAACTCATATTTGTTTTAGTAATGATGTAAAAATAAGTTGGTAAATTTTTGAAAAGGATTTTTGTAGATAATAGAACAAAAAGACTAGCAAAAATACCAAGTTATTTATTTGTCTTCAGTAAGTATTCCGCCACGATCTGCGCCGCATTTCCGATAATCTGCACGCAGGGACGCTTGCGGTAGAAGTCCTCGGTGCGCTCCGAAGGGACGGGACCCTCCTTCGCGGGAGCGCTCAAGCCCAGCAGCTCACGGCAGACTATGCTTCCTCCGTTGCGGAGCCTGAACTGCTCCGCGAAATCCTGCACGAGCGCATAATTGTCCCTGCGGGCGTCCTTTTCCGAAGGATCGGAAGCGGGGGAGATGAATCCCGCAAGCATCACGGCTCCGCTGAAACTCCCGCACACCTCGCGCATCCTCGCCATACCTCCGCCGAAACCGGAGCCTATCGCAGACAGGAACTCGGGCGGAATTTCAGGCCCAAGGATGTCCGCGAAGGCGAGCGTCACAGCCTGGCAGCAGTTGTATCCCTGGCGGAAAAGGGCCATAGCCCTGTCCCGCCGCTCTTCCGGAGAAAAATCTGGAGGAATTCTCATAAGCTAACCTATAAAACTCCGCATAAACGATGTGACAGGAATCTCCTTGTCCGAAACCGGGATGAAATAGTGCAGGAATACGAGAAGCCTGTGCGCCTCGCTATATTCCGGGCAATTCTTGGGTACGGTGGCGAGAATGGTCTCGGCGTGTGCGCGAAGCACCGCGAACTCCACCAGATAGGCAGAGTTGAAGAGCACGTCGGCATCTTCCTGATACGGATATATCCATTTGACCTCGGCCCTGCGGACGTTAGGCCAGTTGGAGATGGTCTCGCGGGCGCTGTACGCACCCTTGTTGAAATCCCTGACTATCCTCCGGAGCAGCCTGTTGTCGCTCGTCGGTATGCAGTTGTGGTCGTCAAGGGAGATACTGGTGATGGTGTTGATGAATATCTTGAATTTACCCTCGTCCGGCACCCTGTCGAGCAGGGCGGGGTTGAGCGCGTGCAGCCCCTCGATGAGCAGTACCGCTCCGGGAGTGAGCTTGAGCTTCTTGCCGCGGTATTCCCGTATGCCGGTGACGAAATTGTATTCCGGGACTTCGACTTCCTCTCCCGCAAGCAGCCTGATTACGTCCGCCTGAAGGGCGGCGTGGTCCACGGTGTCGAAGTTGTCGAAATCATATGTGCCGTCGGGCAGCTTCGGGGTGTCGAGACGGTTTACGAAATAGTCGTCGGTGGAGAAGGATATCGGCAGCAGTCCGCAGGCCTTGAGCTGTACGCTCAGACGGCGGCAGAAGGTACTCTTGCCGCTGCTCGTCGGTCCCGTGATAAGCACCACCCTCACCGGAGAAGGGGAGTGGTAGCGGGAGTCTATCTCCTCGGCTATCTGCACTATCTTCTTCTCCTGCAGGGCTTCGGCCACCTGTATCAGGTCGGATGCCTTGCCGTTGAGACAGGCTCTGTTGACGTCGCCCACGTTGTCCAGGCCCATAATCCTGTTCCATTTGATGGATTCCGCGAAGACTCCGAAGGTCTTCGGCTGCTCATAGAACGGAGCGAGCCTCTCCGGATGATGGCGGTCCGGCACCCTGAGCAGCATCCCGCCGTGATACGGGTCGAGACTCCATATCTTGAGGTATCCTGTACTCGGAACTAGCGCCCCGCAATAATAATCGACCGTATCCTCAAGAGAATAGTAGCTGATATATACCTCTCCGCCGGTGTCGAGCAGCTTGACCTTGTCGCCGTATCCCAGTTCGCTGAAGAGCCTGATGGCTTCGGCGGTCTGCACTTCGTGGCGGCGGAACGGTATATTCTCCTCCACTATCTGCCTCATCCTCCGGCATATGGCCTCTATGTCGCCCTTGTGGAGCGAGGACCCGTCCGCCTTGTCGAGATGGCAGAAATACCCCTTGGAGATGGGTCTGCGTATCACCGTCTTGCAGCCGGGGAAGAGGTCCTGCGCGGCCTTGCAGAGCAGAAAGCACAGGGAGCGGCAATAGACGTTGCGCCCGGCGTACGTGCGGTAGTCGAGAAACTCCACGTCGCGGTTGTTGAACACGCGGAACTTGAGTCCCTGGGAGACATTGTTCACCTTGGCCGAGATGATATCGTATGGACGTTCGAAATCGAATGCGGAAACCATATCCAGAAGCGGCGTGCCTTCCTGAAATTCTCCGAATGTTCCCGTGTTTTTGCAGTAAATCCGTAACATTGTGCCTGTAGGGGATATATCGGCTGCGAATTTAGTAATTCCTAAAAAATAACTTGGTACTTTTGCCGGTCTTTTTGTTCTAAATTCATTTTACAAAACTTTACCAACTTATTTTTTCATCATTACTTACAAAAAAAGTAGTATCTTTACCTAAATTTTTCAATCCGCTTATGAGCCAAATACACGTTATCGACCACCCGATGATTCAGCACAAGCTGACCATCATGAGGGACAAGGAGACCGGATCCAAGGATTTCCGCGAACTGCTTAAGGAAATTTCACTTCTTATGGGCTATGAAGTCACCCGAGACCTCCCTCTCTCCGAGGTCGAGATCGAGACCCCAATATGCCGGATGACCGCGCACAAGGTAAGCGGGCGCAAACTGGCCATCGTGCCTATCCTCCGCGCCGGAATGGGTATGGTGGACGGCCTTCTGACCCTTGTACCTGTCGCCAAGGTGGGACATATCGGACTCTACCGCAACGAGCAGACCCATCTCCCGGTAGTCTATTACTGCAAGCTTCCGGAAGACATCAACCAGAGGCTCGTAGTCGTCACCGACCCTATGCTTGCGACCGGCGGGAGTTCCTGCGACGCCCTCGCGATGCTCAAGGAGAGGGGCTGCACCAATATCCGCCTGATGTGCCTCGTGGCGGCGCCGGAAGGCATAGCCAAGGTACAGAAAGAGCATCCCGACGTGGACATCTATGTCGCAGCGGTAGATGACCATCTCAACGGGGACGCATATATAGTTCCGGGTCTCGGCGATGCCGGAGACAGGATTTTCGGAACCAAGTAAACGTCCCGCTTCACAACGACATCGCTCCCGGAAACGGGGGCGTTTTTTCGTTGATGCAGAGTAGTGACCGTGCTACAGACTCAGGCGCAGCAGCTCGTCAGCGCTTTCCATCACCGCCTCGCGGTGCGAGATGAAGATGACGGTAAGGCGCGCGTCCGTCTCCTTTATGCGTGAGCGCAGCCGTGACAGGAGCAGAGCCTCCGTCTGAGGGTCGAGGGACGATGTGGATTCATCCATCAGGAGTATGCCTCCCCGGTGCAGCAGCGCCCTTGCGATTGCGATACGCTGACACTGTCCTTCGCTGAGTCCGCTTCCGGCCTCTCCGCAGACGGTGTCAAGTCCGTCCGGAAGCTCAAGCACGAAATCAGCCGCGGCGGTATGCAGGGCCGAACGCATACGGCCCTCGTCCGCAGAAGGGTCGGCAAGCAGAAGATTGTCCCTTATCGTGCCGCTCATAAGGCTGTTGCCCTGAGGCACGTATCGGAAGTTGCCCCTGGCGGATTTGCCGGCTTCGCAAGAGGATATTCCGTCATAGACGCTTACAGTTCCGCGCTGCGGCTTCAGCAGCCCGAGACACAGGAGTATCAGACTGCTCTTGCCCACACCGGTCGGTCCTGCCACCACGGTAAGCGTACCGGGGCGGAAATCATGGGAAAAGTCACTGAATATCGGGGCGGACTCAGCCGAATAGCTGAAGCCGACTCCCTCGAAGCGGACTCCCGCAGAAGCAGCGGCCCTCCACTCCGGTCCGTCCTTCTCAGGCGGCAGGGACTCCAGCTCCATCAGCCTTTCGATGGAGGTGAGGGCGTGGATAAATGCGGGCAGCTCCCTTGCCAGATCGGCCACCGGCCTCTGCACCTGTCCTACAAGCTGCAGAAATGCGGTCATCATGCCGAAGCTCACCGCTCCGCTCCTGATGCCGAGTATTCCCCAGAGGAAGGCCGCCGCATAGCCTCCCATAAAGCCGAGAGACATAAATCCCCGTGCGACTGCATTGCAGTTGAGCCTCTGCACCGTTTTGTCTTTCCTCCGGGACTGGAGACTGCCCAGAGAGGCGAGAACACGGGCCGTGCCGGTCAGGGCAAGTGCCAGCAGGCGGTTCTGCAGATTCTCCTGAATCAGCTGCTGCACTTCACTGTCAAGGCTTCTTATGTCTGCGGTCAGCCGTCTCAGTCTGAGGAAGAAGAGCCTCGAACCCACCACTGCCGCGAACATCAGAATCAGCAGCACCCAAAGCAGCCCCGGAGCCATAAGAAGCAGATAGGCGGATGCCGCGACGAGCTGGCAGACAGTCACCGCGGCACCCGGGATGTGGCTGCAGAGCAGTTCGGACACCACTCTTATGTCCTCTTCCAGACGGTTGACCGCATCTCCGCTGCTGAACCTCTCCCGGCCCGTCCATTCGCTGGACAGAAGGGATGCGAAGAGCTTCTCGCGCAGAGAGTTCTGCACGCAGACAAGGCCATATTTCTCACAGTAGGAAGAGGCCACGTTGCAGAAGAGCTGCACTGCCATAATGCCTGCCATCAGAGCGATTCTTCCGGAGAGCTGTGCCGATGAAACCCCCGTGGCGACATCCACGAGTTCCTTGCACACCCAGACGAAAGACAGGGACGCGGCTATGCGCACAATTCCCAGCAGGACGCAGAGAAGCATCCACGTCCTCGCGGGACCGGACATACTGGCAAGTCCCTTCAGGCAGCTTCGCAGGCTCTTCACTATTCTTCTGTCAGTCCGGCCTCGGCCCATTTGCGCGCCAGCGCCGAAGCGTCGGCCGCAGCCGTGGCTTCATCCACGTCGTATTCGTCGAGAAGCAGGGTCTTGAGGGTGTCCACGCTGAACTCCTTGCCCTGTACGGCCTTCCATAGATAGGCCGCGGTGGAGTTCAGGGAGATGATCTTGTTGAAGTCAATCAGGGCAAGCCCTTCGCCCACCACCATATGGTTGTCTCCGATAGAGCGGAGCACAAATCCGTCCTTGATTTTCATATTTTTGTGATTCTTCTATAAATTCCCAATATATAGCGCCTCACCGGGAGCAGCGCTCTCCAGAGCCTGCCGTCTCCGGGCCGCACCCTCCTGCCGTCCTCTTTTATTATCCATATAACCTTGCCCAGCACGTCCTCGCGGCGGAAGCTCTCCGTTCCCCGGATATTGCCGTCTCCCATCATACGGAATATGTCCCCCTCCCGGGAGATGATGCGGTGCATCACGTATCGGTCCGCCAAATGCACGAGCACTATGTCCCCCACGTTCAGCGTATCGCATTTCTTCAGCATCACGCTGTCCCTGTCCCCCCGGATGAAGGGGAGCATGCTGCTGCCCTTGACCCGTATGACGACCTCGCGGCCCTCGTCCAGAAAGGAGGCCGCGCCCGAAAGCAGAACTTCGTTGGGCAGCTGCACGGAGGTCATAGGCGTGATGTCGTATCGTGGCACAAAACGGCCGCCTCCCTGTCGGGCCTGCAGTCCAGCACGAACATCGGCACGGAGGAGACAAGCTCCACCAGGGTGGCGTGTATTCCGTCGGCGGTACCGCGTATCTCCCGGAATGCGGAGCAGGACGAGAACATCGACGCATAGGCTTCCACGGCGGAAAGACGGCGGATTCTGTTTTCAGGACTCTGACTGATCCTCACCACCGCGGCAAGAGGCACGCTTTCCGCCTTGTAGCAGGGAGTTTTCCCGCTCCAGGGCGAACCGTAGATGCGGACGGAGCCGTCCTTCAGACGGATGATGGGATTGTCGTCGTTGAGCAGCCCGCTGCCTGGGATATTCTCCCGCCACAGGCGGCTGTGCGTGCTTTTCCCGGTACCGCTGCGGCCAAGGAACGCATAGCCCTTCCCCCCGCAGGTCGTCACGGAAGAATGTATCTCCAGCGTGCCGAGGGTGGCGGTAGATATCGCGAACATCAGCATCAGGGCATTGTCCACGGCAAAGCGCAACTGCTTCCCACCCCGGGAGAGGAGCATCAGGGAGGCGGAGGAGAAATCCTCCGAAGAGAGTATCCGCGCAACTGTCGGGAGCTGGCTCTCCGGGGCCAGATCCACAACCCAACCGCCCTGGAAGCGGCTGAAGCACAGCCTCGGGAAATCTTTTTCTCTCACATCATAGACGAGTTCCGTCTCCGGGATTTCGAGCGAATCCACAAGTTCGAGCGAGCATACCGGAACCCCCGGCGCATCGGAGAGGAACGGAATGTAATTCGGGCACTCCGTCCACAGCGGAGAAGAGTCCTCCGCCCGGAGAGCGACCGTATGCCCGGCTATTTCATAATATTTCTCCATATCAATCTCCACGGACTACGGCCCGTGTCCCCGTTATCAGATACTGTCGGAAAAATCTCAGAGAGTCGAGAGGGAAGATGGAGACATGGTGGATGAAATCCTGCGAATTGATGAAGAAGGAGCCGATTTTCCTTATCAGATACGGATCCTTGCTCCTGTCGCGATGCTGTCTGTTCTTGCCGAAATTCCCTACCTTCTCAATATATCTCCAAAGTTTGTCCGCCCGCCTGCCGAAGCGCCCGTCATAGAGCGGCGCTTCCTCCTCCGGCAGGCCTAGATAGCGGACCAGAAAGAGTACGAAGGTCTTCCATTCGCTCTCCAGACCCATAAGACGAAGCCTCTCTTCAAGAAGAGGGAGGTTTATCTTGCCGCTGTGAGTATGCAGCACCCTCGCCCAGTCGCAGAGCTGCCTGAGTCCCAGTCCTCCGCAATAAAAATGCTGAAGCAGATGGGTGAATATGAACAGCGCGTCGAAATCTATGGAAGGGATCCGCACACGCTTGCCACGGCAGTCCATAAAGCGGCATCCTCCGTCCTTGAAGAGTTCGTCCCGGGCGATGTCCAGTACATCGTTGATTTTCCTCCCGAGGCTCGTTTGCACCGTGCCGTGCAGTTCCAGCTCCACGTTGCCGAAGGTAGCGGAGAAATGCATTTTTTCCGCGCCCTCTGCGCCGATACTGTCAGCTGCGGGAGTTATGATTGCCTTCGCAGCCTCATACTGCGCGGGGGAGATGACCAGGTCTATGTCTCCGCTCATCCTGCCCGACGGGTGGATATAGCATTGCGCGACGGCCTGACCCTTGACGAGAACAGGCTGCACGCCGCCGTCCTCAAGCAGGGCGACAAAGCGGACGATGGCATCATCGATGACGGCATTGAACTTCTCTACCGACACGAGCGAAGACATCAGCTTGAGCGATATCTCTTTTGGCACGAAGAGAGCGGGAGCTGCGGCGGCCCCGTCCGTGACAAGGCCGACCACAGTCTGTTCCTTACTCAGGCGATATGCCTTCTGCCAGTCTCCGGAGTCCGCCACCTGGCGGGGAAGCACCGGAGAAGTCCCCCAGAGCCCGCTGCGCAGCAGAGCGAAAAACAGGTCCTCGGCGACAGTCTTCATCAGAAATTATCGTAGTACTTGGCCTCGCGAGGGGAGACCTTGGACATATTGTCGAGCAGATCCTGGTTGGTACGGTACTCGTCCATCAGCTGAAGCATGAAGTTCATAGCCTCGGTAGGATTCATATCCGCAAGCAGCTTGCGCAAGATCCATATTCTCTGGCTCTGGTCCTTAGGATAGAGCAGGTCGTCACGCCTCGTGCCGGAGAGCAGCACGTTGACCGCCGGGAAGATGCGGCGGTTGGCAAGCGTGCGGTCGAGCTGGATTTCGCTGTTGCCCGTACCCTTGAACTCTTCGAAAATCACGTCGTCCATCTTGGAGCCGGTCTCGGTGAGAGCCGTGGCGAGGATGGTGAGCGATCCGCCGCCTTCGATGTTGCGGGCCGCGCCGAAGAAGCGCTTAGGCTTCTGCAGGGCATTGGCGTCGACACCTCCGGTCAGCACCTTGCCGGATGCCGGCTGAACGGTGTTGTAGGCTCTTGCGAGACGTGTGATGGAGTCGAGCAGAATCACCACGTCGTGTCCGCACTCCACGAGTCTGCGGGCCTTTTCGATGACCATATTGGCCACCTTGACGTGCTTCTCCGCCGGTTCGTCGAAAGTGGAGGCGACCACCTCCGCCTTGACGGAGCGCTGCATGTCCGTGACCTCCTCCGGACGTTCGTCCACGAGCAGCACTATCTCGTAGACTTCCGGATGGTTGTCCGCGATGGCGTTGGCTATGCTCTTGAGGAGCAGCGTCTTACCGGCTTTAGGAGGCGAGACTATCAGCATACGCTGGCCCTTGCCGATAGGGGAGAACATATCCACGATGCGGCAGCTCTTGTCCTTCTCGTGTCCGTTTCCGAGCAGGTTGAACTTCTCGTCCGGGAAGAGAGGGGTCAGAAAGTCGAACGGCACGCGATCGCGTATGAACTCGGTGCTGCGCCCATTGACGGACTTCACGCTCGCGAGAGGGAAGTACTTGTCGCCCTCGCGCGGAGGACGGATTTCTCCGTTCACGGTGTCTCCGCTCTTAAGGCCGTTCATCTTGACCTGCTGCTGGGAGACGTAGATGTCGTCCGGAGAATTGAGATAGTTGTAGTCGGAAGAGCGGAGGAATCCGTATCCGTCCGGCATTATCTCCAGCACCCCGGTCGCCTCGACCGTGCCGTCGTAATATATCGGCTTCGGACGCGGCTGCTGGTTCTGATTCTGGTTCTGCCTGTTCTGTTCGCGGTTCTGGCCGAAATTCTGCTCTCCCTGCTGCGATGACTGCGGTTTCTGCGACATCGCCCTCCCGTTGGCCTTCTCCTGCACCTTGGCCTGCACCTTCTCAAGCACCTTCTCGATGGACTTGCTCTCGGCTATGGGCTTCGGCTGTCCCTGAGGGTTGTTCTGCGGGCGGACCTGCGGCTTCTCTTCAGGAGTGTTTTCCGCTGCGGCCGTCTCGAAAGGAAGAGCCTGCTGCACCTCTATCGGACCCGAAGAAGCCGGCTGTGCGTCCTTCGGCTTGCGTCCTCTCCTCTTGGGCTGGGCGGACTGCTCCGGCAGTACCGCCTGAACCTGTCCTTTCGACTCCGCTGCCGAAGGAGCCTCGCTCCCGCCTTCATTCTTTTTGGCTTCCGGGCGGCTGCGCTTCTGCCCTGCGGCAGCCTTGCGGCCTCTTCCGCCTGCGGCATCCTCCTTGCGCTCACGCGCTTCCTGCGGCTGCGTCCCCTCTTCGGCATTCTGCTGCTTCGGCGGACGTCCTCTGCGGACTTTTGGCTTTTCCGGAGACGGCTTCACCGACTCCTCCTTGGCCTCCGCGTCAAGAATCGCATACGCGAGGTTCTCATTGTCGAGTTTCTTTATTGATTTGACATTGTGTTCTGTCGCTATTGACTCCAACTGTTCTCTTGTCATTGCGCTCAGCTCCGAAAGTCTGTGTGGCATAGATTATAAAGTTTTGAATGTTTCCCGCTCTCAGATCAGGCGGGAATCTCGTTTGATGCCGCAAAGATAGTGTTTTTTTAGGAAAAAACTAATTGTCCCAATAACTGTCGCTCTTCTTGAAGCGGAGCAGGTCGGCGAGCGCGGCGGCATTGGCGGCGATTCGGAAACTGTACGATTTCCAGGTGCCGAGCGGGACCAGAGAGACGGAGATGTTGAAGCAGTGCAGGTCGTAGGTCGCGCTTATCTGGGTGGATGTCACCTGCTTGGCGATGAAATCGAAGCCGGATGAAGCGTTAAGGGACATCCTCGGCGTCAGCTTGAGGGAGCCGGACAGCTGAAGCGAGGCATTGTAGCGGTCCGTGTTGAGAAGCTGCTGCAGGGTCGTGTCATAGGAATAGCTTCGGCTCAAGCTGAAACTCGCGCTGAAATTCAAGCTCCACGGCGAATTCGGGTTGGTATAGTACAGCCATCCTCCGGGGATATATTCTCCCGTCACCGGATGATAATAGTTCCTCTGATAGGCGCCGCCTCCGCCCGAACCTCCCTTGCCGCCGGAGCCTTTTGAACCGTCGTTGCCGTTGATCGTCCCCTTGCCGGAGATGGAATAGGATGCCGATGCGTTGGCGCTCGTGAGCCTCGCGAAACCCTGCCCGCGCGTTATCGCGAACGCATTGATCTCCCTGCCGCTCTCGCCTATGGCGTAGGGGTTGAAGCCGGCGCTCGCGCTGATGGAAATCTTGTTGAAGAGGGTGGTGGACATGCTCATCGAGATAGGCCTCATCCCAAGCGAATCGGCGAGAAAGTTGTATCCCGTGTTGATGGTGAGCTGGTCGATGAGCTTGACCTTCTTGGTGCCGGTGCCGGTAGTGTCGGCGTAGTCCCGCACCTTGGCCTCGATGTTGTTGCCTATGCTGAGCGAGGCCGTAGCCGAACGTCCGCGACTCGGAGGGGAGTTGAGCTGCCCGGAATATACGTTGTACTGGTATTCCTTCTCCGCGCCGGAAGCGTCGGTATAGTACAGCGTACGGTAACCGTTGGCATACGTGCCCTTCTCCGGACTCAGGGACAGGCCTATGGACGGGGATATCACGTGCCTGATGGCCTGCAGCTTGTTCTGCTTGCCGAAGTTGAACGTACCGTAAATCCGGGTGCTCATCGAAGTTCCGAAGGAGTAGTTCTGCGTGATGCCGAAAGAGCTGAAGGCGCCTCCCTGCTTCATCTCCACCTGGTTCGTCTCCTCATTATAGACGTACTCGTTGCGGCGGAAAAACCAGTTCTGAGAATACTGGACGCTAGGCGTCACGCTTATATACTTCATCAATTGAAAATTAGGCAGGCCAATCGTGAAATTGTGGGCCATACCGTTCTGGAACTTGTCCATCATCCCCTCCTTGCCGAACTCGTACGACTTGAAGGAAATCTTGTTCTGGAGAGTGGTGTTGTAGCCGAATGATATCTTCTCGTATATCTTTTCCTTGCCGGCCCTGACCTTCTGTTTGAACGGATAGATGGTGGTCATGGAGAAGCTTATGTTCGGCAGGGTGAAAGTATATGAGGAGTCCCTGGAATTCTGGGAATGCAGGGCGTTGACGCTCAGGTTGAACTTTCCGTTCCAGTTTTTCGAATATGAGATGGAGGACGAAGCCTGGCTCTGGAGGGCCTGGGTGATGTTGGTGGAATTGTAGCGGTTGTTGGACGGACTCTGGAAGTTGACCGAGGCGCTGAAGGTGGAGCCGGGGTGCGCCTTGGAATCCTGCGAATGAGACCACTTCACTCCGAAGTTGCGTGTCTGGAAGAATTCCGACGTGCCCTTTTCTCCGGTCTGGTCATTGGAGAAGTTCATCGAGAACGAGCCGTTGTACTTGTAGTTGACCTTGTAGCGGGAATTGATGTTGACCGCCCAGGAGCCGAGGGTGTAATAGTCTCCGGTGACGGACAGGTCAAGATGGTCCCCGAACACGAAATACATTCCGAGATCCCGCATATAGAAACCTCTGGCCTGCTCTTCCCCGAAAGTAGGCATCAGCAGACCGGTGGCGCGCTGCGGCCGCTTGGGGATGAAGCCGAACGGCAGGCCGATGAATGGGAGCTTCACGTCTTCCACGACCATATACGCCGGGCCGAATATGGTCTTCTGGCTCGGTTTGCGGATTACCTTGCCGCTCGTGAGATTAAGGTAATAGTGCGGATGATCCGCGTCACAGACCGTATATTTGCCGTGAGTGAGGTTGATGGACTGGTCTTCCATCATCTTGATGTTGGCGCCGTGCAGGGTTGCGTCCTCCTCGGTTGTGACCATATTGGTGATGCGGGCCTTCTTCGAATTGAAGTTGTAGCGCACCTCCTCCATATTATAAGTCTTCTCCCCCTGCTTCATCACCGGCCGTCCCACCCACTCGTCGGACTCGCTGTCGTAACGCCCCTTCGCGTAGACGACACCGGTCGTCATATCGTACTCCATATAGTCGGCGGTGAGTTCCATATCCTGATATTTCACGCTCACATCGCCATAATAGAATATCTTGCGCTGTCCGTCGCTGAACACCTCCACTATGGAATCCCTGGCCGCGGAGAAAGCCGGCCTCTCGAGCGAACTCTTGCCGAGCATCGCGACTGAATCCACCCTGTGCAGCGAGTCTGCCCTGTGCAGCGAATCACGCCTCGCGACGGTCGCCGAATCAGGCGGAGCGACCCTCTTCTCGACCCTCACGCCATAGGCGGTACCGGGACGGGAGCGTCTGTTCTGAGCCTGCGACACGCCGAAGCTGAGAAACAGCATCAGTGCAAGCGAAATTATATATCCTGTCTTTCTCAAGTGAGAGAATATTCGTATCTTTGCAATAGTCTGCAAAATTAGTACAATTATTTGAACCGCACAATCCACATCGTTCTGGCCGCGCTTCTGTGCTGCGCGGAGATGTCGGCCGACAGTCTCGGGCTGTCCACCGTAGTCATAGATGCGGGACACGGCGGAAAGGATGCAGGATGCGTGAGCGCCGACGGCAAGACTTACGAGAAGACCCTGACCCTCGACATCGCGAAGCTTCTCGCGGAGAAGATCCGCAACGGCTGTCCCGGGGTCAAGGTGGTGCTCACCCGCAGCGGGGACGAGACGCTGGGACTGGACGACAGGGCGAAGAAGGCCAACGCGGCGGGAGCTGACCTTTTCATCTCCATACACGTCAACGCCACGACGAAAACTTCCCCCAACGGATACTCCGTCCACGTGCTGGGACAGTCGTCCGACAAGAACCGCGACCTCTTCGCCGGCAATATGGAAGTATGCCGGAGGGAGAATTCGGTAATCCTGCTTGAGGACGACTACAGCACCAAATACCAGGGCTTCGACCCCTCGGATCCCGAGTCCTATATATTTATGGTCTTGATGCAGAATTCCTATCTGGAACAGAGCCTGAGGTTTGCGCAGACGGTCGGGGAGCATCTCAAGGGCGGCCCGTTCCGCACCGACAGGGGAGTGTCCCAGGACCCGTTCTACGTATTGTGGAAAACCTCTATGCCCGCCGTGCTGGTCGAACTCGGATTCATCTCCAACAGCGCGGACCTGGCGGTATTGAGGCAGAAATCGCACAGGGAGGAGATGGCGCAGCGGCTCTTCGAAGCTTTCAGGGACTACAAGGCTGTCTATGACGGGAGCATGAGCGCCTCCGCCGCGCCGCAGGACGGCAATCCGCCAGTCAGGACGGAAGACGCCTCCCGGGCCGATGCTGAGGAAGCGGAACTGTACGGCATACAGATATTCGTCACCGGCAGACAGGTGGGGGAGAAGGAATACGATTTCATGGGTTACGATCCGGTCTGCGTGAAGCGGGGGGAAACGTATAAGTATTATATCGGTGTCAGCCACGACAGGAAGGAAGCGGCGGCAAAACTGCCATCCGTCAGGAAGAAATATCCCGACGCTTTCGTGACCCGCATCGAAGGGGCTTCAGCGGTCAGTGCAAGGTAAAAATCCCCACTGCAAAGCGATGCGGCGGCGAGTACTTGTTTGGAATTATTCCAAATTATTAACCCTATTAAAAAACAGACACTTAATGATTTTAATCGCTTTTTGGGCATTGAAAATCAAAGCTTTACTATTAATCGTTTAGGGAATGGACAATCCAATAGTTAAAGCTAAAAAAAATAAAATGCAATAGACTTCGGAAAAATTTTTCAAATATTTATCCCCAATTTTGCACTGTGTCCCTGATGGAAATCCGACAAGGGATCACAAAGTGTATCAGCGAAACTTTTTTAATGGAAATTGAGGGAAGACATACCGATGTCTGGAGTCGTTGTCTGCGGGTAATCCGGCAGAACGTCGAGGATCAACAGTACAAGACCTGGTTCGAACCTGTTCGTGCCGTGTCTCTTGTCGGATCCACCCTCACGATTGAAGTGCCCTCCGACTGGTTCAGGGAGTATCTTGAGTCGGCTTTCCTCGATCTGCTCAGGAAGACTCTCCGTCGCGAACTCGGGCAGGATGCCAAGCTGGTATACAACATACGCCCCGTATCCAACCAGCCTGCGATGATGATTCCGGGACAGACGGCGTCAGTGCCGTCCAATCCTCCGGTGACCGTGGTCACTCAGCCGTCGGACAAGCCGAATCCTTTCGTCTATCCGGGGCTGCAAAGATTGAGGATAGACCCGAGGCTGAATCCCGTCTACAGTTTCGAGAACATGGTCGAGGGGGAGTGCAACAAGATGGGTCTCACGGCGGGAAGGAACATCGCCGCCGCTCCGGGGAAGACTCCGTTCAACCCGCTCTTCATCTTCGGTGGTTCGGGTCTGGGCAAGACCCATCTCGCGCAGGCCATAGGCATAGCCGTCAAGGAGAAGTTCCCCAATCTCGTGGTGCTGTACGTCACCGGCCACGAATTCAAGACGCAGTATATGGTGGCGGTCAACGTGCGCAACAACGTGACCGACTTCCTCGCATACTATATGAAGATAGACGTGCTGATCGTGGACGACATCCAGGACCTGATGGGACAGGGCTGTCAGAACGCGTTCTTCAACGTATTCAACCATCTGCACCAGAACGGCAAGCAGCTTCTGTTCACTTCCGACAGGGCTCCGGTGGAACTCCAGAACTTCGAGGAGAGGCTGCTCTCCCGTTTCAAGTGGGGTCTCTCCGTGCAGCTCACCCATCCGGACTATGACACGCGGCTCCGTATGCTTGAGGCGCGCGCCGAGAGGGAGGGAGTGGATATCCCGCACGAGGTGCTGGAGTATATCGCCGCCAAGGTGAAGACCAATTTCCGCGAACTCGAGGGCACGCTCGTCTCCCTCATCGCCCATTCTCTGGTGGAGAAGGACAAGTCCCTTATGGAGCTCGTCTCCGGCATCACCGGCAATCTCATCGGGGAAGTCAAGACGGACGTCAACATCGACAGGGTTCAGAAGTGCGTGTGCGAATATTTCAACATCACGCGCAACGACCTGCTGTCCAAGTCGCGCAAGCGTCAGATAGTCCAGGCGCGTCAGATATCTATGTATCTGTGCCGCAACCTCATATCCAACTGCTCCCTCTCTACCATAGGGGTCGAGACCGGAGGGAAGGACCACGCCACCGTACTCCACGCCTGCATGACGGTTTCCGACCTTATGGACACCGACAAGACTTTCAAGAAATACGTGGCCGATATAGAGAGTATCCTCTCTCCGGCCTGACAAGCACATATCTCACTATGCCATTCAGAATAGCACCTTCGGTACTCGCGGCGGATTTCCTTCATCTTGAGAAGGACATCAGGCTCATCAACGAATGCGGCGACGTCATCCATCTCGACGTGATGGACGGTACGCTCGTACCCAACATCTCCTTCGGTTTCTCCGTCATAGACCAGCTGAAAGGGGTGGCAAGCGCCCCGATGGATGCGCATCTGATGGTAGTGCATCCGGAGAGATGGTTCCGCAAGCTGGCGGACGACGGAGTGAGCATGTGTTCGTTTCATTTCGAAGCGGCCGGAAGGCGTACATCGACATTTATCCGGGAGATTCAGTCCCTCGGGATGAAGGCCGGCGTGGCGATCAATCCTGACGTGCCGGTCGAGAAGCTCTTCCCCTACATAGGCAAGGCGGACTATTTCCTGATAATGTCCGTATTCGCCGGATTCGGCGGGCAGAAGTTCATATACGAGTCCATTGACCGCGTCGCCACTCTCAAGGCCGAACTTGTCGCCAGAGGGTCCGATGCCCTGATAGAGATAGACGGAGGCATCAACCTCAGCACCGTAGGACCGGTCAGGGAGGCCGGAGTCGACATCGCAGTCGCAGGAAGTTCTGTCTATGGCGCGGCGGACCCTGCGGAGGCTATCTCCGCTCTGCGTCGCTGAGGCGGAACATATATTTCCCGAATTCCTCGTCAAGACTTTTGCGTCCCTCATCTGAGGCGAGCAGGGCGTATCTGTCCGCTATTCCCTCGCAGAGGGCCTTCAGCTCATCCTCCGGAGAATAGATCCTGCCGCTGAGCTGTCTCATCGACACCGGATTCGGAAGCTCTTCCGGCCAGTCGGTCTCGTTGACGTTAAGCCCTATGCCGACTATGCTCTTGACGATCATATCCGCGTCCAGCACGTTCTCAATCAGGATACCGCAGATTTTACGCTCCCCGACCCAGATGTCGTTGGGCCACTTGATCCTCGAATCTATCCCTCTGCCGAGCAGGAAGTCCCTGATGGCCAGGGTGGTCAGTTCCGTTATCAGCAGCAGGTCGGCGGCCTTCACGCAGAAGCGTCCCTTCGGCGGGAAATGCAGCAGAACGCTGAACGTGAGTCCGGAGCCGGGGCGGGAGAACCAGCTGTGGGAACCCTGCCCGCGCCCTGCCGTCTGCTCCACAGCAGCTATCACTGACAAATTGTCAAGAGTCTCCATACGCCTGCGGAGCTCCCTGTTGGTTGAATCCGCGGTTTCTAGCCAGATTATCCGGACTTCTTCCTTGAGTGGTTTCATTTTTGTTGTATCTTTGCTCCGCAAAAATATAAACGATGGCTCAAAAACCCAACAATAGCAACAGGGGAAACAGGGTGATAAGAATCAACTTTTCCACAATCCTCTATGTCATACTCCTCGCGGTGATCGGCTGGATGCTGCTGAACAACAGTTCCGCTCCGGCCAAAAAAATCGAGTGGGCCCAGGTGCAGGAGATGATCCGCGAAGGTGACGTCAAGGACATCCGCTTCATCAGAAACGACTTCAAGGGCAATCTCAGCGTCAAGCCCGAGAGCCTCGGAAAATATTCCGATATGTTCGCTGACGGCAAAGTGCCGAAGAAGTCGCCCCAGTTCTACTTCCTCACCTCGTCCAAGTTCGATCCGGAGAAGGAGTTCGCCGCGCTGAACGCGGAGCTTCCGGAGGAATCGCAGGTCAAGGTCTACATCGAGAATGAGACCAACATCTGGGGCGGAATACTCGAATGGATGCTTCCGGTAGCCCTGCTCATAATGCTGTATGCGTGGATGTTCCGCTCAATGTCCCGTCAGATGGGCGGCGGCGGAAGCGGCGGAGGCGGCGGGATGAATCCGTTCAACGTCGGCAAGGCCACGGGCAAGCTCGCGGACAAGGACAAGGTCAATGTCACCTTCAAGGACGTGGCCGGACTCTACGGCGCGAAAGAGGAAGTGATGGAGATAGTGGATTTCCTCAAGAACCCGGGCAAATATACCGCCCTCGGCGGCAAGATTCCGAAAGGAGCCCTGCTTGTCGGGCCTCCGGGTACAGGCAAGACCCTGCTTGCCAAGGCCGTGGCCGGAGAGGCCAATGTGCCGTTCTTCAGCATCAGCGGCTCCGACTTCGTGGAGATGTTCGTCGGGGTGGGTGCAAGCCGGGTGAGAGATCTCTTCGCCCAGGCCAAGGAGAAGGCCCCCTGCATAGTCTTCATCGACGAGATCGACGCGGTGGGCCGCGCCAGGGGCAAGAACGTGGGCTTCTCTTCCAATGACGAAAGGGAAAACACTCTCAATCAGCTTCTTACAGAAATGGACGGATTCGGTACCAACAGCGGAGTCATCGTGCTGGCCGCGACCAACCGTGCCGACATACTCGACAAGGCGCTTATGAGGGCCGGACGCTTCGACCGCCAGATACAGGTGACGCTGCCGGATCTCAACGAGCGCAAGGAGATATTCCTCGTCCACACCAGGAAACTCAAGCTCTCCGCGGACTTCGACGTGGAGGCGATAGCCAAGCATACTCCGGGATTCTCCGGAGCCGACATAGCCAACATCTGCAATGAAGCCGCCCTTACTGCGGCGCGCAGAGGCAAGTCCGACATCGGCAACCAGGACTTCACGGACGCCGTCGACAGGGTTGTGGGCGGCATAGAGAGGAAGAAGACGATAATGTCTCCGGAAGAGAAGAGGCTCACCGCCTATCACGAGGCCGGACACGCGGTCGCCGGCTGGCTGCTTCCGGGCTGCGACCCTGTGCTCAAGGTCTCCATCATCCCGCGCGGACAGGCCCTCGGCCTTACCTGGAGCCTGCCAGACGAGAAGGTGATGATGTCCAAGTCGGACATGATGGACGAGATGTGCTGCCTTGTCGGCGGACGTGTCGCCGAGGAACTCGTCAATGACGGCGTTCCCTGCACCGGGGCGCTCAACGACTTCGAGCGGATGACAAAGATAGCTTACGCGATGGTCACCTACTACGGAATGAGCGACAAGGTCGGCAACCTCTCCTTCTACGACTCCACCGGCGGCGGGGGCTTCGACCTCACTAAGCCGTACAGCGAAAAGACGGCGCAGCTGATCGACGCCGAGGCCAAGGCCATCGTGGACGAGGTTACAAGACGCACTTCCAAGATTCTCAAGGACAACTGGGAGGGAGTCGAACAGCTTGCGCAGATGCTGATAGACAAGGAGGTGATAATGTCCGACGACATCGAGAAGATTTTCGGCCCTAAAGCCGGGAAGCACGGCGAGGATCGCCTCAAAGGCGCAACTGAAAAGTCCGGGGAAAATGAGTAATCTTATCAGAAGGACACTCGCCGGCATCGTCTTCCTGGTGGTGATGGTGTTCGGACTGATATGGGACAGGACTCTTTTCGGAGCTCTGTTCCTTGTCATATTGTACGTCGCCCTCAGGGAGTTCTACACCATCTCCCTCGGGCAGAGATACGTGCTTCAGCAGAAGATAGGCCTGCTTGCGGCGGTGGCGTCTTTCGCCCTTGTGGCTGGAGTCCGCTTCTACGGCGTCGATACGCATTATCTCGTTCTGCTCCTGCTCCCGATGCTGCTGATACCGCTCTCCTGCATATTCTTTCCGGAAAGGGAGGGGTTCGGAGACGTGGCGCTCGTCTATGGAGGGCTCGGCTATATCGCGCTTCCGATCTGTCTTTCTCCGTTCATCGTGATGGACGGGAACGTGTTTGACGGCTGGCTGCTGCTTTCGCTCTTTGTCATCATATGGATATCGGATGTAGGGGCCTACTGCGTCGGCACCCTGCTCGGTCAGAAGCCCGGCTCCCGCAAACTCGCGCCGGAGATTTCGCCCAAGAAATCGTGGTTGGGATTCTGGGGAGGACTTGCCTTCAGCCTCATTGCGTCCATAGTCCTCTGCCGTCTCGGATGGCTGCCGTATTCTCTTCCGCACTGCATCGCACTCGGGGCCGTGACCTGCCTCGGAGGCGTGTGCGGCGACCTTTTCGAGTCGGAGTGGAAGCGGAGCTGCAACGTCAAGGATTCCGGCACGGCCATTCCCGGCCACGGCGGGATGCTCGACCGTTTCGACAGCAGCCTCGTCGGGATTCCCCTTGCAGTCACGTATCTCGCGCTGTCCGGACTCTTATGATTGACCGCAATTCGAGAGGCACTCTTGCCGCAGTATACCTGCTGAGCGCCGCTCTCGGCTTTGTCCTTCTGCGCTATGTGCGCGTCGGATGGGTCGTGTGGCCTTCAATCGCGCTGCTGCTCTGGTTCTGCATCTGGCAGACCTCGTTTTTCCGCGTACCCAAGAGAGTCCGCAACGGTTCCGGAACAATAGTAAGTTCCGTCGCCGACGGCCGCGTGGTGATAGTGGAGAAGGTCTACGAGGGGGAGTATATGAAGTGCGAATGCGTGCAGATATCCGTCTATATGAATTTCTTCGACGTCCACGCCAACTTCTGGCCGGTTGACGGCGAAATCGCGTATTACAGATATTATCCCGGCAAGCATTTCCTGGCCTTCAGACCCAAGGCTTCGGAAGAGAACGAACACAGCTGCACGGGCATCGTCACTCCCGGCGGGGAGCGTATATTCTTCAAGCAGATTGCGGGCGGCTTCGCCCGGCGGATTGTCTGCTATGCCCGCAAGGGAGGCAGCGTGAAGGCCGGGGAGCAGTGCGGAATCATCAAGTTCGGCTCGCGGATAGACATCTTCGTCCCGCTCGACGCGCATCTGAAGGTCGCGGTGGGAGACTACGTGCGCGCCTGCGAGAGCGTCATTGCAGAATTGCGTTCAGATCCATCCTGAGCTGCTCCGCGGAGGTGAACAGCAGACCTCTTATGCCCTCGGCCTCGCCTCCGGCCACGTTGTTCGGATTGTCATCGATGAAAATACATTCCTCGCCCTTGAGCGAGTAGCGCTCCAGCAGAGTGCGGTATATCTGCGGGGCAGGCTTCTTGATATGCTCCTCCCCGGATACCACTATGCCGTCCATAAGCTTGAAGACCGGATATTTGTCCCTTATCAGCGGAAAAGTCTCGGCTGACCAGTTGGTGAGGCCGTATATTCCGTAGCCCCTGACCTTCAGTTCCTTTACGAGCTCCTCCATTCCGGGGGTCTGCCCGTTCATCATCTTTATCCACTCGCCGAAATACATCCGTATCTCCTTCTCCCATTCGGGGAAGAGGGCTATCCTTTCGGCCGTGGCCTCGGCTGTCGGCCGTCCCGCATCCACGGTTTCGTTCCAGCTGTATGGACATACCTTTTCGAGAAAATATTCCGTCTTCTCCGGGTCGTTGAAATACGGGTCGTAGAGATGATGGGGATTCCAGTCCACGAGGACATATCCGAAATCAAAGATGATATTGCGTATCATTGACGTGCGGTCATTTGTTGTCGTCAGCCGACTTGCGGGTTCTGATGATGATTACGCCGTTGGCGCCGCGGACTCCGTATATGGAGGTGGAGGCCGCGTCCTTCAGCACGTTGATGCTCTCGATCATATCGGGCTGCAGGCTGCTGATGTCGCTGACTTCAACTCCGTCCACGAGAATCAGCGGTTCGTTGCTCCCGATGATGGACTTCTGTCCGCGGATGGAGATGCTCGTCCCCCTCACTTCAACCCCCGGTACACGGCCTCTGATATAACTGTAGATGTCCGAGTATCCGCTGCCCTGCTTGATTTCAAGACGGGAGACGGAGGCGGTCGAATTCTTCCTCCGGACCTCTCCGTAGCCGGTGTCGATCATTTCCTCCTGCCGGTCTTTCCCGGAAGCGTAGTCGCCGGAAGTGAGCTTGGCCGACGTCCCGCAGGAGACGGCCAGCAGCGATGCGGCAATAAATACAAATGTCCTTTTCATAACGTGCGATATTTGTCATCAACTCAATTTTCGCAAGTAATAAAGTTTGTTAAAAAATAAGCATTGTGCAGGTACTTGCAAAACTTTTCCTCCCGCACAAGCTTCGCTTATTGTTATTATATTACCCTTTCCCTAAATCCCTTTCCTCGGGAAAGGGACTTTCTTTCGGCCCTATGGGCCTCTAAAACCGTGTTTCGCATTTGCGAAACTCAAATCATCAACTTCAAAGATACGAAATTTTTGATTGCTCCGCCTTGCATTATCGGGAAATTGGCGTATATTTGCAATCCTCAAATGCGCGGTGCGTTGGCCGAGCGGTCAGGCACAGGTCTGCAAAACCTGGTACAGTGGTTCGATTCCACTACGCACCTCTAAGAAAGGGAAGGTGGCCCGAAAGTCGAAAGACGGATTGGCCACCTTCTTTCTTTTTGCTCCCTCCCGCAATCTGCTTCTTCCAGCCGATGCAGAACCCGCATCCTGCGGCCCACGCCCACTGCCCTGGTCCGGGGCCGGACACGCACTCCGAAGCCCGGCTGCCTCATGGCAATCACCATGTCCGGGCGACCTTTTGGAGACTGACAGATGGCAGTGAAGTCGGGTGTTCCGTACGAAACAGGTCATAATTTGAAAAAATGAACTATCTTTGATGAAAAATTGTGACAGAACCGTTAAATTATGGATACAAAACAGGCAACAAGAATCCAGACATCGCTCCTGAACGGAGTTGAGAAAAAGGCTCTTATCTGGCTGGCCGAGAGGCAGCCGAAGTGGATGACATCAGACAGGCTGACCGCAATAGGCTTCATCGGAGCGCTGATCATAGCAGCGGGATTCATCCTCACAAGACTGGATATCAACTTTCTCTGGCTGTCGACCGCCGGACTTTTCATCAACTGGTACGGCGACTCGCTTGACGGCACGCTTGCGCGGGTGCGCAATCAGCAGAGACCCATCTACGGCTATTACCTCGATCATACAGTGGACGGCATCAACGAAAGCCTGATGTGCATCGGCGCAGGACTTTCCTGCCTGATGGAACATCCGTCCCTCGCCCTGGGGATACTCGTACTCTACCTCCTGCTGACCATAAACGTCAGCGTCAACGCCCACCTCAAGAGTGAATTCCGCCTGACCTATCTCAAGCTCGGACCTACTGAATTCCGTCTCATAGTAGTGATAGTCAACACCCTCTTCATCTTTGTCAAACCGCTCAGCACGTTCTCACGCAATATTCAGCTCTTCGGTCTTACGGTTCCGATGAAGGCTCTTGACTATGTGGCCGTGGGGATGATCGTGATACTGCTGATAATCTATCTCGGCACCATATACACCGATGCCCGGAAGTATTCCAAGATAGACCCGAAGCCGAAGGCATAGCGTCAGATGGGCTCCGTATGGGGCATATTGTTCGCGCTGATGCTCTTCAGCATCATCGTGATGATGATAGCGGAAAACCGCCATCCCCTCAAGACGCTCGCCTGGATAATGGTGCTGATTTTCCTTCCGGGACTGGGCCTCGTGCTATATTTCGCATTCGGAAAGGACAACCGCAAGTGCAGGCTCGTCAGCGACTCCGACCTCAAGAGGCTCAAATCCAACACTGCTGAGCTCTACGCCCTGCAGATATGCGGGCGTCCGGAGGACAGCAACAAGGATCTGACCAACCTGCTCTGGGCCACGAATATGGCTTTCCCCCTGCAGGGCAACGACCTGAGGGTCTATACCGGCTTTGACGCGATGTTCGCCGATATGCTGTCTGATATCCGCAAGGCCGAAAAGCACATCCACTTCCAGTTCTTCAAGTTCGAAGACGACCCTATTGGTAGGGCGGTCGCGGACCTGCTCATCGCTAAGGCCGCCGAGGGGCTTGAGGTCAGAGTGCAGTACGATGATGCGGCCAATCTGGGCCACAAGAGTTTCTTCCGGCATCTCAGCGAGGGCGGGGTGATGGTGCAGCCTTTCCTCAAAGTGCCCATCCCGTTCATTTCCAGCAGCACCAACTACCGCAACCACCGCAAGCTGGTCGTCATCGACGGACGCATCGGATATATGGGAGGAATGAACGTCGCCGAAAGGTATTCGACCGGCATCAGGGGCGGAATATGGCGCGACACCCATATCCGCGTGGCCGGGCCGGCGGTTTCCGAGATGCAGACGAGCTTCATCGTGGACTGGCAGTTCTCCTCGAAAGACAGGCTCCTGTCCGGAGAATATTATCCGAAGATTCCCGCCGAGGGCAAGGTGCTGATGCAGGTGGCCACTTCCGGACCTATGGACGAGTGGAGGGTGATAATGCAGGGCATAGTGCAGATGATAGCGCAGAGCCGCAGCTATGTCTATATCCAGTCGCCGTACCTCATACCGACGGAGCCGGTGCTGCTCGCCCTCAGGAACGCCGCGCTCTCCGGTGTGGACGTCAGAGTGATGATCCCGTATCGCGGCGACAGGGGAGTGGTCGTGCCGCTCGCCACCCGCTCGTACGTCAACGACGTACTGACCGCCGGAGTGAAGGTATATTTCTACGAAAACGGCTATATGCACTCCAAGGCCATAGTCTCCGACGACAGCATAGTCACCATAGGCTCCACCAATATGGATGTCCGCAGCTATGAGCAGGATTTCGAAATCAACGCCTTCATCTACGACAGGGATCTCGCCGTCAGGATGAAGGAGACCTTTCTCAATGACCAGAAGCACACCTGGCTGGTGGATCCGGAGAGGTGGGCGGGCAGGCCGTGGCCGGTGCGCTTCAGAGAGTCCCTTGCCAGGCTGCTGTCTCCGCTGCTGTAAGGCCGCCGCCGGCGGGCTTCGCACAAGTCACTACAGCGCGGCGAAAATCTCCTTGAGCCTTTCCGTCGCAGCGCGGTTGATTTCAATATCCTCGTCCTGCGCCCCTTTTTCCGGGGTCAGCCCTCCGCACAGGTCAGCCCCGAGAATGGGATGGTTCGCGGCCGTCGAAAGTATAATCTTCTCCAGCTCCATCAGAGTCATATTCCCCTGATCCCAGTCGGTGCGGGCGTATTCTTCCGAGAGGACGTCGAGGTCGATGGACAGATAGACGGGAAATCCGTCTGAGGGCAGCTGCGCAAGACCGGCGAAGTCTGCGATATGCCTGGAACTGCGCAGATTAGGGAGATTCCGGGCATTTGCGACCCAGGAACCGCAGCTCAGCAGCTCCGCTCCGAAGGCCGGACTCTGATCGTCCGGATGATGGTCGATCAGCACGAGGTCGAAAGGCTCCGTGATGCGCTCCAGCCAGAAGAGGGATATGTAGTGGTAGTCGCCGGTGCCGATCAGGTGCAGGGCCTTCAAGGGAAGCCCCGCAATCTCGGCCCTTATCCTGGCGGCGCTCTCCTCCGAACAGTAGCAGCAGGTCCCTTCGAGGCTCCCGATACCCGACATCTGCACTATATTCATATCAAAATGGCTTTGTGGAGCATAAATATAGCGGTTTTTTACAAAAAATTCTTACATTTGCTTAATATTCCTATATATCACCAATGCTATCGGAGACACAGAACACTGCCAACATTGACCCCGAAAAGGTCTATTTCTCGATGGACGAACTCACGCTCGACACGGAGGACGGTCCCCGGACCCTCAAGCTTGGGGTCTGGCTGAATGTCGACCCAGTCCGCATCCACAAGCTCATCGTCAGGGAAAAGCTGCTTCAGGTCGATACGATGGAGGTTCTCAACCCGCTCGTCAGCAAGCTTCGCAGGGCGGACCCCGATTACTACAAGAAATTCATGGGTCTGAAGCTCGTGATCGACTATCCCGGCTACAGCACGGGGATTGTCGCCAAGATTCCCTTCGAGAACGACCCTGTGGGGTTCTACAAATGGTGGAGAAAGGGCAAGCACGAGGACAAGGTATACCTCTCTCTGGGCAATCAGGTGCGGCTCTTCCAGAAGGTGGCGATGATGGATCCGAAGATGATTCTGAAAAAGGACCTTGAAATACTCAAATAACACTGGATATGGACGAACAGTTGAAAAAGACTTGTCTGCACGGGGAGCACGTCGCTCTCGGTGCGAAGATGAGCCCTTTTGCCGGCTATGATATGCCGATACAGTACAGGGGAATCATCGATGAGCACAATGCCGTGCGAGGGAAGGTCGGGATGTTCGACGTCTCCCATATGGGGGAGGTGTTCATCAGCGGCCCGGATGCGCAGCGCTTCGTAAACCACATATTCACCAACGACGTCAGCAGCCTCAAGGACGGCGGCATCCTCTACGGAATGATGCTCTACCCGGACGGCGGCACTGTGGACGACCTGCTTGTCTATAAGGAGTTCACTCCGCAGAGCTATCTGCTCGTGGTGAATGCGGCCAACGTCGGCAAGGACTTCGCCTGGATGCAGGAGCAGGGGGCGACTTACGACGTGAAGATCGATGACCGCTCGGATGAATGGGGGCAGATAGCCCTCCAGGGTCCCGAAGCCGAAAAGGTGCTGAAGGAAGTCCTGGGATTCGCCGATGCCGCAGACCTGGGATTCTACGAGTTCACAGACGAGTGCCGGGACGGAAAGAGGGTCATCGTGAGCCGCACCGGCTATACCGGCGAGGACGGATTCGAGATTTATGCCTCTCCGGAACAGATTGTGGACTTCTGGAGAGCCCTGCTCTCTTCAGGCGTGGAGCCGTGCGGCCTCGGCTGCCGTGACACCCTGCGCTTCGAGGCCGGGCTGCCGCTCTATGGCGACGAGCTCAGCGCGGAGATCAGTCCGGTAATGGCCGGACTCGGGATGTTCTGCAAGCTGGACAAGGAGGAGTTCATAGGCAGGGAAGCTCTCGTCAGGCAGAAGGCCGAAGGAGTCGCGAAGAAGATTGTGGGCATCGAACTTGAAGACAACGCCGTACCTCGCGCCGGCTATCCGGTGGAACTCGAAGACGGCACCCCGGCAGGGACAGTCACCACGGGCTACCATTCCATCACTCTCGGCAAGAGCATCTGCTTCGCCCTTGTGGATGCGGCACATTCCGCACTCGGCACGACTCTCTACATAGGCATCCGCAAGCGCCGCTTCCGCGGGACCGTGGTCAAGAAGAGATTTTATCAAACAAAATACAAGAAATAATGAGCAAGATTGTTGACGGACTCCTCTACAGCGAGTCCCACGAATGGGTAAAGGTCGACGGCAACGTGGCTGTCATAGGAGTGTCCGACTTCGCGCAGAGCGAGATGGGCGACATCACTTATGTCGATATGCCGGATGTCGACGATGAGATCGGAGCCGGCGAGGATTTCGGAGCCCTCGAGAGCGTCAAGGCTTCGAGCGAACTCATATCTCCGGTATCCGGAAAGATAATCGCGCTCAACGTCGAGCTCGAGGACAAGCCGGAACTCATCAACGAGGACCCGTACAAGGCCTGGATCATCAAGGTCGAGATGCAGGACAAGTCCGAACTCGACTCCCTTATGAACGCCGCCGCATACGCCAAGGCGACAGAATAGGTTCCCCGCTATGGCCAACTTCTGCTATTTTCCTCATACAGAGGAAGATATACAATTGATGTTAAAAAGAATAGGGGTCTCCGGTCTCGAAGACCTCTATTCTGACGTACCTCCCGAATTTATCTTCAAGGGAGAATACGACCTGCCGCCGGCAATGAGCGAGCAGCAGGTGCGCGACTTTTTCGAAGGCCTCGCCTCGAAGAATTCCAAACTCAAGGTTTTCGTGGGACAGGGGGCCTATGACCACTACACCCCGGCAGTGATTCCGTATATCACTTCCCGCAGCGAATTTCTCACCGCCTACACTCCGTACCAGTGCGAGATTTCACAGGGAACTCTGCGCTACATCTTCGAGTGGCAGAGTATGATATGCGCCCTCACGAGACTCGACTGTTCCAACGCCTCGATGTACGACGGTCCTACGGCCGCAGCCGAAGCGATGAGGATGTGCGTCGCCTGCACGCGAAAGAAAAATTCGGTGCTGGCATCGGCCTTCCTGCTCCCGAACGTGCTCAGGACTCTTGAGACCTATGCCAAATATGCCGGCATCAACCTGGTAATCAGCGAACACCCGGTGGAGGACATCGCCGAGGGTGTACTCGATCTCGCAGGAGTCATCGTGCCGTCCGTCAACCGCTACGGAATCATCGAAGACCACAGCGGACTCGCGGAACTCGTACATTCGCTCGGGGCTCTGCTGGTGGAATACTGCGACCCTTCCGCCCTCGCCGTCGTGAAGAGTCCGGCGGAATGGGGGGCCGACATCGCTGTCGGGGACGGACAGTCGCTAGGAATTCCTCTGTGCTACGGCGGACCGTACGTGGGCTTTATGGCCTGCCGCGCCGAACTTATGCGCAAGCTCCCGGGAAGAATCGTCGGCCAGACCGAAGACGCTTCCGGCAAGCGCTGCTACGTGCTTACCCTTCAGGCCCGCGAGCAGCATATCCGCCGCGAGAAGGCCACCTCGAACATATGTTCCAACGAGTCCCTGATGGCTCTGTGGTGCACCGTATATCTCTCTCTGATGGGGCCGGAGGGCCTGCGCCGGATCAACGAACTCTCCTATGAGGGAGCCCACCGCCTGCACGACGCGCTCCTCGGGACCGGCAAGTTCGAGGAAGTCTTCGACAGGGATTTTCTCAAGGAATTCGTCCTCAAGCCTCTGTGTTCCGTGGAGAAGCTGCAGAAGGCCCTGCTCGAAGCGGGATATTTCGCCGCGCTGCAGACGGAGGAGGGGTACGTGACCTTCTGCGTCACCGAAAAGCACGGCAATGATGAAATCGACAGGATGGTTGAAATCATAAAAGCTCTCTGACACAATATGAAATACTACGACAAACTCATATTCGAGCTTTCCCGTCCGGGCAGAAGCGGCTACTCTCTGCCCGAGCCGGCGGGGAAACTGCCCTCCGAGGGCAAGATATGGAGGCACGCGCCGCTGAATCTGCCGGAGGTCAGCGAACCTGACGTCGTGCGTCACTATACCAATCTCAGCCAGATGAATTTCGGCGTGGACACCGGCTTCTATCCGCTGGGGTCCTGCACGATGAAATACAATCCCAAAATCAACGAGGAGGTGGCCGCGATGAGCGGTTTCGCCGGCCTGCATCCGCTTCAGCCCTCATCCACCGTCAAGGGCGCGGAGGCGGTCTATGAAGGGCTGGACAAGGCCCTGTGCGCGATTACGGGGATGAAGAAGTTCACCTTCCTGCCTTGTGCCGGAGCCCACGGCGAACTTACGGGCCTGATGCTGATGAGGGAATATCACCTCAGCCGGGGCGATTCCGCCCGCACCAAGGTCATCGTGCCGGACAGTGCGCACGGCACCAATCCGGCTTCGGCTTCCGTCTGCGGTCTGGACATCGTGGTCGTGAAGTCCTCGGAGAACGGCCTCGTGGACGTGGACTCACTCAGGCCTCTGCTCGGAGATGACATAGCCGGCATTATGATGACCAACCCCAACACGCTCGGGCTTTTCGAGCGCGACATCAAGGAGATAGCCGAACTCGTACACGGGTGCGGAGGCCTGCTCTACTATGACGGAGCGAATATGAACCCGCTGCTCGGCGTCGTCAGACCGGGCGATATGGGCTTCGACATAATGCATCTCAACCTGCACAAGACCTTCTCCACGCCTCACGGCGGAGGCGGTCCCGGAAGCGGCCCGGTAGGCGTGGCGGAGAGGCTGGTGAAGTTTGTGGACATTCCGCGCGTAAGCGGCTTCCACGGCAACTTCGGGGTTATCCTGAGGGCCTATGCCTATATCCTGATGCTCGGACGGGAAAACGTCCGTATGGCCGGCAAGTTTGCCGCGCTCGGCGCGAACTACATCAAGGAATCGCTCAAAGACTGCTACAAGCTGCCGATTCCGACCGTGTGCAAACACGAGTTCGTCTTCGACGGGCTGATAGAGGACAACGGCGTGACCACTCTCGACGTGGCCAAACGGCTGCTCGACTACGGCTTCCACGCTCCGACCATCTACTTCCCGCTCCTTTTCCATCAGGCCATTATGATAGAGCCGACGGAGACGGAATCCAAGGAGACGCTCGACGCGTTCATCGATGTGATGCGCAAGATAGCGGAGGAGGCCCGTACCGAGCCGGAAATGCTGCACGCTGCGCCGCATAACACTCCGGTAGGCCGTCCGGACGAGACCCGTGCTGCGCGGCAGCCGATAGTAAGATACGGGGCGTAAGGATGAAGAAAAGTCACAAGGGTCTTCTCATACTCTGCGTTCCCTTTGTCGCAGGCTTCCTCTTCGGCCTTCTGGTCGGGGGAGGCTGCGGCAAGGAGGAGCAGCCCGCTCCCGTGGTTGTGACGGAAGAGGCTGCGGAGATAACGGAGGCAGAGGAGATGGAAGCGCAGATTGCGGAGGAAGTGGCCGCAGAGACCGACGACGTGGACGGGACAGGGGAGTCCGCCGCGAAGGAAATCATCTATTCCGGACGCAGACTTCAGTATGCCAGGCTTTTCGCGGATCTCAACGACAAGCATCTCGAGGTGGCCAGGAGGGTCGGCCTGCAGACGGTGCCTCAGACACGCGAGGAGGTCGATTCCCTGCCTTCTCTGGTGCAGATTGTCGACAACGGCTATTACGTGGTGGACAATCTGAAATATTCCGTTCCATATCTCACCTCCGGGGCCGCAGAGGAGCTGAACGCCATCGGAAAGGCTTTCTGCGACTCGCTGAAGGCCAAGAAACTTCTTGACTACAAGCTGATTGTCTCATCGCTGCTGCGCACGGAGGAGGACGTGAAGCGGCTGCGGCGCAGCGGCAACCCCAATGCCAGCAACAATTCCGCACACTGCTACGCGACGACCTTCGACATCACCTACACCCGCTACTGGAGCGAGGACGAATCGGAGGCGTTTATGCAGCCCTACGAACTTACCAAAGTGCTGGGTGAGGTACTGCGCGACCGCAAGGCTGCCGGAGCCTGCCTGGTCAAGTACGAGCGGAAGGAACACTGTTTCCACATCACTTCCTGCCAGTAAGTCGGCAATGACGAATGTTCCGTCACGCCCGACTTGATCGGGCGTCCCACGCCATTCTTCCCGTCACGCCCGACCTGATCGGGCGTCTTTGCTGCCGCAGGGAAGAGATTGCCGGTCAAAGCCGGCAATGACGGAGAGAGCAAGCCGGCAATGACGGGAAAGGTTGCAGGTGGACAATTATTTCTCGGCGGGAAATATCGCCGTGCCGGAAAGGGCGCCGCGAAGGGCTTCTCTATAACTCTCTCCTATAGGGATGCGCGAGGGACCGATGATGATGTGGTTACGCTCTATGGCCTCGATTCGGCTCGTCTGCACGATGTATGACTTGTGCACCCTGACGAAACGCACTGCAGGAAGGCTGTCCTCCAGGCTCCTCAGTCTCATCAGCGAAAGAACCGGCTCCGTTTCGCCGTCGAGCTGTATCCTCACGTAATCCTTGAAGCCCTCGATATAGAGAATACGGTCAAGCTCTATCTGCTGCAGGCGGTATTCCGTCTTGACGAAAATGCTTTTTGGCCCTCTGTTGTCCGCCGCCACGGGGGACACGGCGGCTTCGCGCGGGGCGAAGAAGTCCCGGGCCTTTACCGCCGCGGAAAGGAAGTCATCGTATGAGACGGGCTTCAGAAGATAGTCCAACGCCCTCACGCGGAAACCTTCGACCGCATACTCGCTGAATGCCGTGGTGAAGATCACCCTGGTCCTGTCCGGAAGCATCCTGGAGAGTTCCATCCCGTTGAGCGACGGCATCTGTATGTCGCAGAAAAGCAGATCCACGGAGTTGCTCTGGAGAAACTCGAATGCGGCTGTCCCCCGGTTGAAGCAGCCTTTCAACTCGAGAAAGGGAGTCTTCAGGACATATGATTCGATAAGTTTTGCGGCGAGCGGTTCGTCGTCCACTACGATACAGGTGATTCTTTCCATATCAGAGGCTGTTTTGCGTCCTTATTCTCAGGAAACTGCGATAGGTGCTCTGCACCCTGCCGTGTTCGAAGGAATATCCGCCCGGGTAGAGCATATCCAGCCTGCGCACGAGATTGGAGAGGCCTATGCCGGATCCGCTCTTGTCGGAGTCGCCCTTGGGGAAGCAGCTGTTCTCCACCTTGAATTCCACAGCATCGTCCGTTTCGTTCAGCGAAATCCTGATAAATGACGCTTCGCCGTCGCTGATGCCGTGCTTGAACGCATTCTCCACGAGGGGGATGAAGAGCAGGGGAGCAATACTGGTGTCGGACGGAGACTCCGGAAGCGAGACGCTCAGGCAGACGTCGTCCGTGAGCCTTGTGCTCATAAGCTTGATATAATCCCGGATGAAACTGCACTCCCTGGAGAGCGGGACCGTCCGCGGCTGACTGTCGTAGAGTACGTAGCGCAGCATTCCGCTGAGGTCGTGTACCGCCTCCTGCGCCCTGAGAGGGTCTATCTGAATCAGCGAATAGATGTTGTTGAGGGTGTTGAAGAGGAAGTGCGGGTTGACCTGGTTCTTGAGGGTCGCGAGTTCCGCTTCCGCTCCGGCCTTCTCTATCTCCTTGCGCTGCGATTCGTTCCTGTACCATTCTTCCGTCATACGCAGGGCGACGGCGATGCCGGAGATGCAGGCATAGACCATAGCGTTGTAGAGGATGAAGTGGACCGTGTCCGCAAGCGGCCGCGGAGGGCGGTAAGGCATAGGAGGCGGAGCGATGAAAAGCACGAATGAGACCCTCACGAAGAGGATTGCGGCGGCGATGAGGACTATGTTCCAGGCGATGAAAAGGCCTGTCCTGTGGGCGAGAAGATACTTCCGTACCAATATCATATAATTGACATAGAATACGGTGACGAACGATGCGATCACCGGCAGGAACAGGACATAGTCCACCCCGCCGTGCAGCGGCCGCCCCGGCTGCAGGGAGAAAAACGGCATTGCGAGTATCACCACCCATACGGCGAGATGAATATACGGGACTCTGTTTCTGCTGTTCGTACTCATTTCTTGAATATCCTCTCAGTGCAAAAGTAAAGAAGTTGCTGCGCTTTTGCAACAACTTCTTCTTATCGTTCGCTATTCGTAT
>CAVIJA010000018.1:0-36459 GCA_963643135.1 Alloprevotella sp.
CCGTGCTTACTTCAAGCACCACCACGGGAACTTCTACCGACAGTCTTGACAACGACATTTTCACCTGGTAGGAGGACGGTACCATGAAGACAACTACACTCACTCTCTCCGCGCTCGCGGTCCTGGCGGGACTCGCAGCCTGCACAAAGGAAAACTTCAACCCTTCATCATCATCCGACACGCACAATGACGGGAACGGCCTCAAGGTGACCCTCGTCGCAGGACAGGAAAGCGAAGCCGGCACCCGCGCCGAAATCGGCAGTACCGGTGATGACAAAAAGACCACCATTCTCTGGTCTGCGGATGACAAGCTCAGCGTATTCGACGGCGCGGATAAGAATATTGAATTCACCCTGACGGGCGAAGCCGGCAAGACCTCCGGCACGTTCGAGGGAGAGGTATCAAAGACCTCTGACAGCTATGTAGCCCTCCACCCTTATCAGGCGGACGCCACGATAGACACCGATAGGAACACCATCAGCAACGTGACGCTGAAAAGCGTCTAGACCGCTACGGAGGGTTCGTTCGACCCTGCTGCCGCACTGATGGTGGCAACAGAATCGACGGACGGGAACCTCGCATTTAAGAATGTCGTAGGTTACATCAAGGTCACCCCGACATCCGACTGCAAGAAAATCACCCTCACAAGCAATAGCACTTCGGTCAATCTCGCGGGGACTGTCGACATAAGCATCGCCGA
The DNA here is from genome assembly GCA_963643135.1 of Alloprevotella sp. Taxonomy (GTDB): domain Bacteria; phylum Bacteroidota; class Bacteroidia; order Bacteroidales; family UBA932; genus Cryptobacteroides. The sequence continues at coordinate 701 of CAVIJA010000018.1, forward strand.
TGACGGCACTCCGACGGCCAACATCGCTTCCGGCGCCTCAGACGCTTCCAACAGCGTCTCGATTGAGGGTACGATAAAGGCGAACACCACCTATTACATCGCCGCACTTCCTGCGACGCTCGAAGGCGGATTCAAGCTCGTCTTCACCGACGGCGAAGGGAACGAAAAATACGGCGAATCCGACAAAACCCTTACAATCAAGCATAATACCATAACCGACCTTGGCAACGGCATCCCTTACGTCACCTTCTCGGCGGCCTCCGAACAGGGATTCATAATGACTCTGGGAGTGAATAACAAATTCCAATATTCCGTAGGAAACGGCGAATGGACTGCCATCGCATCCGGCGAAGAAGTGAAATTCGGAGGCACCAACAATGATTTGAGGCTGCGCGGAACGAGTGCCATCGGCACAGCAGCAGACAGCTACAATTACAGCACTATCCACTTCACAGACAGCAGTGTGAAAGTGCAGTGCTCCGGAGACATCAGGACTCTGATTGACTGGGAGGACTACAAAAACGCGGACATCACTAAGGGCGCGAGATTCGCATACCTGTTCTACAAATGCTCAGTCCTCACCTCCGCTCCGGAACTGCCGGCCACGACCCTCGCAGGTTACTGCTACGACGGAATGTTCTACAACTGCTCCTCGCTCAAAACCGCTCCGGTGCTGCCCGCAGAGGCACTCGCAGACCACTGCTACTACAATATGTTCGAGGGCTGCAAATCGCTCACTTCCGCTCCGGACCTGCCGGCCAAGACACTTGCATCCTATTGCTACGAATATATGTTCTCCGGCTGCACCTCGCTTGATACAGCACCAAATCTGCCGGCCACGACTCTCGCAAGCAAATGCTATATGGCTATGTTCTCCGGCTGCGACGCACTTAAAAGCGACATCGAACTGCCCGCAGAGACACTTGCAGACTACTGCTATTCTGAAATGTTCAAGGGTTGTAGCTATCTCACAAAGATAATCCTCAGAGCCACTTCAAGAGAAGATGCATCCGACCCGTTGACGGACTGGCTTTCCGGCACGAGTTCTTATTATGACCGTACAATCTATACCGATCTCAACCTTTCGGATGAAGAATCCGCCGGATGGGATGTGAAGGCTCTCTCGGCACTCACCGACTGACAGTCACCGCCACACGCAGGAAGCCGCTGAAATTCAGCGGCTTCCTTGTTTTTGTCATGCCCGACTTGATCGGGCATCGTATACTGGAGATACCCGAGCAGGTCGGGTATGACAGAGAGGATGAGACACCCGGGCGGTGTCGGAAATGACGAAAAGTGGCTATATTTGCGCCGTTTTTCGGCAGCCTCCCGGAGAGGGCAAGGTTCTGCCGGGGAACGGAACAGCTTAGTAATGATAAAAAAATAAGTTGTTCGTGAAGAAGTAGCGTACCGAGGTACGCAACTGATGAACAAATGAATTCAGAACAAAACGACAAGCAAAAGCACCGTCAGAGAGCATATGTCTGAGCAAAAAATGTCAGCCGGGAACTGGATGGCCCTGATAGGGCTCGCCTGCGCCGCCTTCATCTTCAACACCTCGGAGTTCGTGCCGATAGGACTCCTGAGCGACATCGGAGCCGATTTCGGACGCAGCGAGGCCGAGACCGGGATGCTGATATCGGTATATGCGTGGATGGTGATGCTGCTCTCGCTGCCTCTGACCCTGGCATTCTCAAGGATGGAGATGCGCAGGCTGCTGCTCGCAGTGATTGCCCTGTTCACCCTCTTCCAGGGACTCTCCTTCCTGTCCGCCTCCTACGGGATGCTGATGTGCGCCCGCATAGGGGTAGCCTGCACCCACGCCCTCTTCTGGTCCATCATCCCGCCCATCGCGGTCCGCAGCGTGCCGCAGAACTTCCGCTCCCTCGCGCTGAGCGTGGTCGTCACCGGCACTTCGATAGCCGTCATAATGGGGATGCCGCTCGGACGCGCCATAGGATTGCAGATAGGCTGGAGGATGACCTTCCTGAGCATAGGTGGATTCTCTCTGCTCACCCTCATACTTGTCGCGCTGACCCTGCCTCCCCTTCCCGCCGGCAAGGGAGTGAGCCTGCACGGCCTGCCGCTGATGCTGCACAACAGAGTCCTCATCGGAATCTATGTCTTCACCCTGCTTTTCGCCACGGCCTACTACACCGCCTACAGCTATATCGAGCCTTTCCTCAAACAGATAGGCGGGATGTCCGAAGGGGCGATCACAGGCACGCTGATGATATTCGGCTGCGCCGGACTTGCGGGCAGCTTCGCCTTTTCCAAATTCTACTCGCGCTGCCGCTTCCGTTTCGTCTCCCTCTGCGTGACGGGCCTGACGCTCGCCCTCGCGCTGCTGCTTCCGCTCTCGTTCAGCCGGGTTCTTCTCATCGCGCTCTGCGCCCTCTGGGGCATCTCCGTGACCGCATACAACGTAGCGATGCAGTCAGAAGTGATAGCCGCGTCAAGCGAAGACGAATCCGCCGTCGCGATGTCGATTTTCTCCGGCATATTCAACCTCGGCATAGGCTGCGGGGCCCTCGCCGGAGGCAGCGTCTGCACCGGTCTCTCCCTCTCGTGGGTGGGATTCGCCGGAGCCGTCCTCGCATTCACCGCCCTGCTCTACTGGCAGCTGCGACTGCGCAGGCTGATGATGAGAGGATAAATCATATTTTTCTTATTTTTGCGGTATGCAAGAGACGAACGAGACTACAGCAGTCCTGGAAGTGGCATCCGCAGCCGGACACATACTCCTGGAGAACGGAGCCGAAATCTCACGCGTGGAGGAGACGATGGAAAGGATAGCGTCCCACTTCGGAGTGGATTCAGGACACTTCTTCGTCATCAGCAACGGCATCTTCACCACCGGCCCGTCCGGGAAATACGCCAACGTCGAATTCATCCCCATCCGGGGCATACAGCTCTCCAAGGTCGTACAGGTCAACCGCCTGAGCTACGACATAGCGGCGGGCAGATGCAGTCTCGAGCAGGCCGGGAAGCGGCTTGAAGAGATCCGCAACGCTCCCGACAAGCCGGCCGCGGAACAGATTGCCGGAGCGGCCTTCGGGGCGGCGGGGTTCTGCGCGGTATTCGGAGGCGGGTTCGCCGACTGCGGGGCGGCGTTCGTCGTCGGGGCGCTGGCGTACTGTTTCTGCCTCTTCGTCAGTTCGCGCTTCCTCTCCAAGATAGTCGGGGGCATATGCAACGCCCTCATCACCACCCTGCTCTGCCTCGTCTCGTACAGAGCCGGCTTCGGGGACAGCCTCAGCAACATCATCATCGGAGCGGTGATGCCGCTGATACCGGGAGTGCCCTTCGTCAACGGAGTCCGCGACCTCGCCAATTCGGACTACATCTCAGGTCTCACCCGCCTCACCGACGCCATGCTCGGATTCATCTGCATCGCCCTCGGTGTGAGCATAGGCTTCCTGCTCGACGGCTGGGTGTCCGGCGGGATAATCGTCCTCAGCGGGATGAGCGTCAGTCCGCAGACCTCCGGGATTCTCATCCAGATGATAGCGGCATTCATAGGCACCTTCGCCTTCGCGATATTGTTCGGCGCTCCCCGGAGGCAGTATGTCACGGCCGGAGCCATAGGATCCGTCGGCTGGGGCATCTTCCTTCTGCTCACCGGGTTCTGCTCGACGGGGGCCGCCGTGGCCATAGTGGCCTCGACCGTGGTCATCTGCATCCTGTCCCGCTTCACCGCAGTCCTGGACAAATGCCCGAGCACGGTATATCTTCTCTGCGGAATCTTCCCTCTCGTGCCGGGAGCGGGCATATTCTGGTTTACCTACTACCTGGTATCCAGTCAGTTCCGCCTTTCTATGATCACGGGCTTCACCGCAGCCAAGGCCGCCATCGCCATCGTGCTGGGCATCATCATCGCGATGGAGCTGCCGCAGCGCCTCTTCTCCGGGAGGAAATTCCGCTGATTCCCGCTTGCCGGAAAAGCGGAAACTTAGTATATTTGGCATACTAACACGTTTTTTGCATATGAAAAGGATTGTCGAATGTGTCCCTAACTTCAGCGAGGGACGCAACAGGGAGGTAATCAACAGAATAGTGGCCGCGATCACGGAGGCGGAAGCCCCGGAGAGCGGAGAAAGGGTCAAACTGCTCAACGTCGATCCCGGCGAGGCGACCAACCGCACGGTGGTGACTTTCGCCGGGTCCCCGGAAGCCGTATGCGAAGCGGCGTTCAGAGGAGTGGAAGCGGCTCAGGAACTGATAGATATGCGCAAGCATCACGGGGCGCATCCGCGTTCCGGAGCGACTGACGTGCTGCCGCTGATACCGGTTGCGGGCATCACGCTCGAAGAGTGCGCACAGCTCTCGCGGGAACTCTCCGAACGCATCTGGAAGCAGCTGGGCATACCGTGCTACTGCTATGAGGCCGCAGCTTTAAAGCCCGAGAGGAAGAATCTCGCCGTATGCAGGGCGGGAGAATACGAAGCCCTCCCGGAGAAGATCGCCGACCCGGAGCGCAGGCCGGATTTCGGCCCGCAGGAATACAACGAGACCGTGGCCAAGTCCGGAGCGAGCAATGTCGGCGCGCGCAACTTCCTGATAGCCGTCAACTTCAACCTCAACACCACCTCCACCCGCCGGGCTTCGGCCGTCGCCTTCGACGTACGCGAAAAAGGACGCAAGGCACGCGAGGGAGGCTCTCTGACGGGCAAGGTGCTGAAAGATGCCGCCGGCAAGGACATCTGGATCCCCGGCACGCTGAAGGGATGCAAGGCGATAGGCTGGTATATAGACGAATACGGCATCGCGCAGGTGTCGATGAACATCACGGACATCGAGGCTACGCCGCTGCACAAGGCCTTCGAGGAGGTCTGCCGCGCCGCAGCCGCGAGAGGTCTGAGGGTGACGGGCAGCGAAATCGTGGGACTCGTGCCGAAGAAGGCCCTCACGGACGCAGGGCGGTATTTCCTTGAGAAGCAGCAGCGTTCCACCGGCATCAGCGAGGAGGAAATCATCAAGATTGCGGTCAAGTCCATGGGGCTCGACGACCTCAAGCCGTTCAATCCGGAAGAGAAAGTCATCGAATGTCTTATGGCGGACAAGGCCCAGACCGCACGGAAGGAAAGACTCGTGAGGATGAGCCTCAAGGCCTTCGCCGACGAGACGGCATCCGAATCGCCGGCCCCGGGAGGCGGCTCCATCTCCGCATATATGGGTGCGCTGGGAGCTGCGCTGGGGACTATGGTGGCCAATCTTTCCGCCCACAAGAGGGGCTGGGACGAGAGGTGGAAAGAGTTTTCCGATCAGGCCGACAAGGGGCAGGAAGTGATGCGCGAACTCCTGGAGCTGGTCGACGAGGACACCGCAGCGTTCGACCGTATTATGGAGACGCTCAAGATGCCGAAGGGCAGCGAAGAGGAGAAGGCGTCACGCGCCGCAGCGCTCGAGGAGGCCACTCTCTATGCCGCACAGGTACCTCTGCGCACGATGAAGGCGGCCCTCAAGGCTCTGCCTATATGCCTCGAGATGGCCCGCAGCGGCAACCCTGCATCGGCCTCAGACGCGGGAGTCGGAGCGCTTGCGGCGGCAGCTGCCGTCAGAGGCGCGCAGCTCAACGTGCGCATCAACTCCGCAGGCTTGAGCGACAGGGCGAAAGCCGCTGAACTCAACGCCGAAGCCGAGCGCATAGCCAAGGAGGCGCTCGCCCTGCAGGATGAAGTACTCGAAACCGTAAACAGTCATATAGAATAAAGCTATGGACGACCACCATCATCATCTCAGCTGGCAGGAGGAGATACTCGAGGGCATCCCGACTTATCTTCCGGAAGCCAAGCCGTACGACAGAGGGATAAACCACGCCCCGCGCCGCAAGGACGTATTGAGCCGCAGCGAGAAGGCCCTCGCCCTGCGCAATGCGCTCAGATATTTTCCGAAGGAGCTGCACCCAGTCCTCTCGAAGGAATTCGCGCAGGAGCTCCGGGATTACGGGCGCATCTATATGTACCGCTACCGCCCGTCGAATGAGATTTTCGCCCGTCCGATAGACGAATACCCGGCGCGCAGCAGGCAGGCGGCGGCGATTATGGCGATGATACAGAACAATCTCGACCCCCGCGTCGCCCAGCATCCGCACGAGCTAATAGTCTATGGCGGCAACGGGGCAGCCTTCCAGAACTGGGCGCAGTACCGCCTGACGATGAAATATCTCGCCGAGATGAGCGACGGGCAGACCCTCTCGATGTATTCCGGCCTGCCGCTCGGCCTCTTCCCGAGCCACAGGGACGCTCCCCGCGTGGTGGTGACCAACGGAATGGTGATTCCCAACTACTCCGGCCGCGACGAATACGAGAAGTTCAATGCTCTAGGAGTCTCGCAGTACGGGCAGATGACCGCCGGCTCCTATATGTACATAGGCCCGCAGGGCATAGTGCACGGCACGACGATCACGGTGATGAACGCCGCGAGGATGCAGCTGCGCAAAAGAGGGCTCGAAGGCAGCCGGGAGAATATGAAGGGAGTGCTTTTCGTCACCGCCGGACTTGGAGGGATGTCCGGGGCGCAGCCCAAGGCCGGCAACATAGCCGGAGTGGTGAGCGTCACGGCGGAAATCAACCCTCTCGCAGCCCGCAAGCGCTATGAGCAGGGCTGGGTGGACGAGCTGCACGAGAGCCTCGACTCCCTTCTGCCGCGCATACGCAGGGCCGTGTCGGAGCGGGAGACCGTATCCCTGGCCTATGTCGGCAACGTGGTGGATCTCTGGGAGAGGCTCGCCGCGGAAGACATCAGGGTGGATCTCGGCTCCGACCAGACTTCGCTGCACAACCCGTGGGCGGGAGGATATTATCCGGCCGGATACAGCTTCGAGGAGTCGCAGAGGATGATGGCCGCGGAGCCGGACAGATTCCGCGAAGCGGTACAGGCCTCGCTCCGCCGGCAGGTGGCCGCCATCAACTCTCTGACCTCCAGGGGAATGTATTTCTTCGACTACGGCAACGCCTTCCTGCTCGAGAGTTCCCGCGCCGGAGCGGACATACTCCGTCCGGACGGCTCTTTCCGCTATCCTTCTTATGTGGAGGACATTATGGGCCCGCTATATTTCGACTACGGCTTCGGCCCGTTCCGCTGGGTTTGTATGTCCCAGGACCCGTCGGACCTCAGCAAGAGCGACCTTCTCGCGGCGGCTGCGCTGCGCGAACTTTCAAAGGACGCTCCTGAGGAGATCAGACACCAGATGGAGGACAACATCCACTGGATCGAGGAGGCCGGCAGAAACCATCTCGTGGTGGGTTCCCAGGCCCGTATCCTCTATGCCGACTGTATGGGACGCACGAAGATTGCGCTTGCGTTCAACGACGCCATCCGCAGCGGGGAGATAAGCGCCCCGATTGTCCTCGGACGCGACCACCACGACGTCTCCGGCACCGATTCCCCGTTCCGCGAGACCGCCAACATCTATGACGGCTCCCGCTATACGGCGGATATGGCCGTGCAGAACGTGATCGGGGATTCCTTCCGTGGCGCCACCTGGGTCTCCATACACAACGGAGGCGGAGTCGGCTGGGGAGAAGTCATCAACGGCGGCTTCGGGATGGTGATAGACGGAAGCGAAGATTCGGCGCGGCACATCAGGGAGATGCTGTTCTGGGATGTCAACAACGGCATCGCCCGACGCAGCTGGGCCCGCAATCAGGGAGCCGTCAGCTCCATCCTCAGAGAGATGGGCCGCAGCCCTCAGCTCAAGGTCACCCTGCCGGAGATTGCCGACGAGAGTATCATCGAAGAAGCACTGAAATCACTATGACACACTACATATCATCCGCTCATCTCACCCTCGGGAGGGTGAAGGAAATAATAGACTCCAACGAAAAGCTCGCCCTCTCGGAAGAGGCGGTGAACTCGATAGAGAAATGCCGCCGCTATCTCGACACCAAGATGGAGGACATCGGGAGGCCGATTTACGGCGTGACCACGGGCTTCGGCTCGCTGTGCGACGTCAGCATCCCGGCGGACAAGCTCTCGCAGCTCCAGTACAATCTGGTCGTATCGCACGCCTGCGGTTCCGGGGAGAGAGTCCGTCCGGAAATCGTGAAGCTGATGCTGCTGCTCAAGATACAGTCGCTCTCCTACGGACATTCGGGAGCGCAGCTCATAACGGTGCAGAGACTCGTGGATATGTTCAACAACGATGTCCTGCCCATAGTCTACCAGCACGGCTCGCTCGGAGCGTCCGGAGACCTCGCTCCCCTCGCCCACCTCTGCCTGCCGCTTATCGGCCTGGGAGAAGTGCTATACGGAGGGAAGGTCAGGCCGAGCGCGGAAGTGGCCGCTGAATTCGGCTGGGAGCCGATTACGCTGCAGTCCAAGGAGGGTCTCGCCCTGCTCAACGGCACGCAGTTCATGAGTGCGCACGCGGTATGGTGTCTGCTGAAGAGCCATCGCCTGTCGCTGTGGGCGGACATTATCGGAGCCATTTCGCTCGACGCCTACGACGGACGCATAGAGCCTTTCTATCCGCTGACGCATCAGCTGCGCCCGCACAGGGGGCAGATAGAGACGGGAGAGCGCTTTATGCGGCTGCTGGAAGGCAGCGAACTCGCCGCGAGGACGAAGAAGCACGTGCAGGATCCGTACTCGTTCCGCTGCATCCCGCAGGTCCACGGAGCGGTCAAGGACTGCATACGCTATGTGGAATCGGTGGTGGAGACGGAAATCAACAGCACCACCGACAACCCCAACGTCTTCCCGGACGAGGATATGATCATCTCCGCGGGCAATTTCCACGGTGAACCCGTCGCGCTGCCTATGGACGCTCTCGCCGTAGCGATGTCGGAACTCGCCAACATCTCGGAGAGGCGCACTTTCCGCCTGATTTCGGGGCAGAGGGGGCTGCCGTCGTTTCTGGTATCGTCATCGGGACTCAACAGCGGATTTATGATTCCTCAATATACCGCAGCTTCCATAGTGAGCCAGAACAAGGGTCTCTGCTGGCCGGCGTCCTGCGACTCCATCCCGTCGTCACAGGGGCAGGAGGACCACGTGAGTATGGGCTCCAATTCGGCCACCAAGCTCGTGCGTGTCGTGGACAACGTGGAGGAGGTGCTGGGGATAGAGCTGCTCAACGCGGTGCAGGCCCTCGACTTCCGCCGTCCGGCTAAGACTTCGCCGCTGCTGGAGAGAATAGTCGCGGACTACCGCGCAGAAGTGCCTTTCGTCGACAACGACCGCTATATGCATCCGCTTATCGAGAAGTCCGTGCGCTTCCTCCGTGAGGAGCGCGCGACGGTGGAAGCAGTCTGAACGTCCGTCCGCTTATGAAAAGACTGCTCTTCACCGGCATCAAGGAACTCGCCGGCATAGCGCCCGCAGGCCTGCTTCGCCGCGAAGGGGCGGAGATGTCGGAATTCCCCAGCCTGCATAACGCCTGGCTCAGCGTCGAGGACGGACTGATCTCCGGCTTCGGGGAGATGTCCTCCTGCCCGGAGCTCTCCGGGGCTTTCGACGAGGTGGTCGATGCCGAAGGCTGCCTGATGCTGCCTTCGCTGTGCGACTCCCATACCCACATCGTTTACGCCGGTTCTCGCGAAGGAGAGTTCATAGACAAAATCAACGGCCTCTCCTACGGGGAGATAGCCGCGCGCGGCGGCGGAATTCTCAATTCCGCCGACCTGTTGCACGCAACAGGCGAGGACTCGCTCTACGAGCAGAGCCTCGCCCGCGCGCTGGAGATGATCTCCAAAGGCAGCGGAGCCATAGAAATCAAGAGCGGCTACGGCCTCAGCACGGAAGACGAGCTCAAGATGCTCCGCGTGATACGCCGCCTCAGGGAGAGCATCCCCGCTGTAGTCCGCGCCACCTTCCTCGGCGCACACGCCGTCGGGAGGGAGTATGAGGGACGCAGGGAGGACTATGTGCGACTTGTCTGCGAGCAGATGATTCCGAGGGTCGCCGAAGAGGGGCTCGCCGACTTCGTGGACGTATTCTGCGACAAGGGCTTCTTCACGCCGGAAGATATGGCGAAGATACTCGAAGCGGGGTCCCGCCACGGCCTGAGAGCCAAAGTGCATATAGACGAAATCGCCGTCACGGGAGGCCTCGACGTCGCCCTGCGCTACGGAGCGCTGTCCGTCGACCATCTCGAACAGACAGGCGAAGAAGGCATCAATGCCCTCAAAGGCAGAAAGACAATGCCGACCATGCTGCCGGGATCGTCTTTCTTCCTCGGTCTCCCCTACGGCAAGGCCAGGGACTTTATCGGAGCGGGACTCGGAGTCGCCCTCGCAAGCGATTACAACCCGGGGTCATCGCCTTCCGGCGATATGCGCTTCGTGATGGCCCAGGGCTGCATAAAGATGCGTCTCACCCCGGAGCAGGCCCTCAACGCCTGCACTCTCAACGGGGCTTACGCGATGGGGGTCAGCGACATCTGCGGGTCTGTGACGGTCGGCAAACTCGCCAACCTCATACTCACTGAGCCGCTGCCCTCCATCGGTTTCATCCCCTACTGCTACACCACGCCGTTCATCCGCGCCCACTACCTCAACGGGCAGGCTGTCTGAAGAGCCTGCGGAGCAGTTTTCCGGTCTCGATTACCACCCCCGGGAAAACGGACATTCCGGCAATCCACCACCACTGTTCCGCATTGAGCGGCGTCACGTGGAAGACTTCCTGAGCGGCAGGTATAAGCAGCACGCCCAGCATCAGCGCAAGCACGAACACCACGGCCGCCCACAGATACTTGTTGGTGAAGAGATGATGCACTATGGCATTGTGTCCGGCCCTGACGCAGAAGAGTATGCTCAGCTGGGAGAGAGCCACCACGGCGAAGGACATCGTCATACCCGTCTCCGGAGAAGTCTCCGCCCCGATATACCACGCTCCAAGCGAGAGACCGGCAATCAGCATCCCGCGGAAAAGCGAATTCAGGGTGAACGAGCGGGTCAGTATCCCCGCCTTCGGGTCGATAGGCTTGCGGCGCATTATCCCCTCCTCCGCGGTATCGAATCCGAGGGCCAGCGCAGGCAGGCTGTCGGAGACGAGGTTAATCCAGAGGATATGTATAGGGAGCAGCGGTGCCGGAAGATTCAGGATGACCGCCATAAAGAGCAGCATCAGCTCGCCGAAATTGGTCGAAAGCAGGAAGCGGACACACTTGAGGACGTTGTCGTAGATGCGGCGGCCCTCCTCGACGGAAGCGACTATGGTGGCGAAATTGTCATCGCTCAGCACCACGTCGGCGGCCTCCTTCGACACGTCCGTGCCGGTAATGCCCATAGCCACGCCGATGTCGGCAAGTTTGAGCGCAGGAGCGTCATTGACACCGTCACCGGTCATCGCTACCACTTCTCCGTTGCTCTTGAAAGCCTTGACTATCCGCAGCTTGTGTTCCGGAGACACTCTGGCGAAGACGGAAGCCGTACGCACGGCCACGCGAAGCTCCTCATCGGACATCCTCTCCACATCGGCCCCGGTATATGCGCTGTCGGTGTCGTGCATTATCCCCAGGTCCCTTGCAATGGCGATGGCGGTGAGCTTGTGGTCTCCGGTGATCATCACCGGACGGATTCCCGCCTCGCCGCACTTGGCCACGGCGTCACGGACCTCGTCACGCGGTGGATCGATCATCCCCACCATTCCCGTGAAGATGAGATCCTTCTCTATCTCTGCGGGAGTGTCGAGCAGTTCGGCATTCTTATATGCCATACACAGCACCCTGAGGGCGTCTGCGGCCATTTTCGAGTTGATTTCCGAGAGTCTGGCGACATCTTCCGCGGTCAGGGGACGCACCGTCCCGGCGTCGAGTATCCTGTTGCAGCGCGACAGGAGTTCGTCGAAGCCGCCTTTCACCGCGAGGAAAAGCCCTCCGTCCGGATCCGAGTGGACTGTGGTCATCAGTTTCCTCTCCGAATCGAAAGGTATCTCGGAGACGCGCGGATACTTCTTCTCCATCTCGGCCTTCATCACCGAGCGCTTCTCGCCCATTGCGATGAGGGCCGTCTCGGTCGGGTCGCCTATAGGCTGCCCGTCCTCGTTGATGCTCGCATCGTTGCAGAGCACCGCGATATCCACGAGTTCACGCGAATCCTCCGGAAACGACTTGACGACCGTCATCCTGTTCTGGGTGAGCGTGCCCGTCTTGTCGGAGCATATCACGGTCGTACAGCCCAGGGTCTCCACCGACGGCATATTGCGGACTATCGCGTTGCGCTTCGCCAGCCTCTGCACGCCTACGGCAAGCACGATGGTGGACACCGCAGGGAGCCCCTCCGGAATGGCCGCCGCAGCGAGGCTGACGGCCGTCATAAACATCGCGAGGAGTTCGTGTCCATAGACAAGCCCCACGATGAATATTATCACGGATGCCGCGAGCGACGCCCAGGCGAGAGCCTTGCCCAGCTTGTCGAGCCGTATCTGAAGCGGAGTCTTGAACTCCGGTACTGCCTGAATCATTGAGGCTATCCTTCCCACTTCGGTGTCGCCGCCCGTTCCGACCACGACTCCCCTTCCGCGCCCGTATGTGACGGAGCAGGACTGGAAAGCCATATCCGTCCTGTCACCGAGCGGGACTTCCCCCTCAATGCAGGCGGTATTCTTCTCCACAGGCAGGGATTCCCCGGTAAGGGCTGCTTCCTGCACCTTGAGGTTGACGGCTTCGATGAGCCTGATGTCCGCCGGTATGGAATCGCCGGTCTCTATCTCCACGACGTCGCCCGGCACCAGCGTCCGCGACTCGGCTATCTGCAGTTCGCCGTCCCTTATGACCTTGCAGTGCGGAGCCGACATCCTCTTCAGGGCGTCGAGCGATTTTTCCGCCTTGAATTCCTGCACCACGCCTATGACGGCATTGAGGACCACTATGGCCAGTATTATGATCGAATCGGTGAAGCCTTCGCCGTTGAGATATCCCACCACGCCGGAGATGACTCCCGCGATGATGAGCACGATTATCATAAAGCTCTTGAACTGGTTGAAGAACTTCACCAGAAGGCTCGTGTGCGGAGCCTGGGCGAGTTCATTCGGGCCATATTTCAGAAGTCGGGACTTGGCCTCCTCTGTGCCAAGTCCCGACTTGAGGTCAGTCTGCAGCTTCGCTGCCGTTTCCTTTTCGGAATAGTTGTAGTAATTTTTCATTCTTCAGACTTAAGTAATGATGAAAAAATAAGTTGGTAAAGTTTTGTAAAGGATTTTTGTAGATAAATTTGTTTGTGAAGAAGGAGCGTACCGGGGTACGTGACTGATGAACAAATGAATTTAGAACAAAAAGACCAGCAAAAGTACCAAGTTATTTTTTAGGAATTACTTATTCCCAGCCAAGAATCTTCTTGAAATCGTAGTATTCCGGATTGTCCACGTACTGCTTCGCAGCTTCGTAGTCGGACGGGGTGATGAAGTGGCAGATATGCTCGAAGTAGTTCTTCGCCGTCCCGCAGCTGATGTCCACGCGGCGCGGAGGAATCTTGCCCTCGGCGTTCTGCAGCTTGTGCAGGTAGAGAGGCTTCGCCTCGCCGTAGGCGTCGACATAGACCATGCACCCGGTCTCTCCCTTGACGTAGAGGTCATATACCCCCATCGCGAGTTCCGTGCAGTAGGTCAGGTCGAAGGCGACCGGATCCTGGCAGCGCACGTCGTAGCCGATTTCCACCGGACGGGTCTTGACCTTGAGGCGGGTCTGCTTCATCGCCTTCTCGAGAAGTTCGTCGAAGAGCACGGACTTGGAGATCTTGCCGAGCTCCGGATGGCCGTGTTCGTCATAGGTCATATGCACGCCGGCGGACTTGATGTCCTCCTCGGCCAGGTCGTGGAACACTCCCTCGGCCACTACGATGGTGCCGTAGTCAACGCCGAGAACCTTGCGCTTGATGATGGACGAGAGCGAGAGGCGGATGATCTTGTCGATGCTGATGTCCGTCCTGTTGAACATCTCCGGGATGATGGTCATAGGGCAATGGGTGGCTTCGCCTATGCCCAGGGCCAGATGTCCCGCAGAGCGGCCCATGGCGGAGATGAGCAGCCAGTTGCCCGAAGTGCGCGCGTCCTCATAGACGGTGGACGCGATGTGCGCCCCCTCGTTCTTGGCTGAGTTGAAGCCGAAGGTCGGAGCGTTGTCCGGCAGAGGAAGGTCGTTGTCTATGGTCTTGGGAACGTGGATGTTGCGTATCGGATATTTCTTCCTTTCGAGGAAAAGCGCAATCCTGTTGGCCGTGGAGGCGGTGTCGTCGCCGCCCACCGTCACAAGCAGCTTGATATTGTTGTCCCTGAAGAGCTCGAGATTGAAGTTCTTCTCGAAATCCTCGTCGGTCGGCTTGAAACGGCTCATCTGGAGATGGGAGCCTCCGCGCTTGAAATAGTAGTCAGCCTTGAGGAAGTCGATGTCCTCGGTGCGCGGGGTCTTGGAGAAAAGTCCGCTGTAACCGCCGTGCAGGCCGATCACCCTATAACCGTTGCTCAAAAAAGTCTTGGCGACAGAACAAACGACAGTGTTCATTCCGGGAGCCGGACCGCCGCCGCAGAGAATAATTACTGAATCTTTCATATTGACGTTAATGTTGAATATTCCGAACACAAATCCTGCAAATTTACTGATAATCCGCCGAAATCACAAGGACGGCATTTTGAAAAATTCGAAAGGCGCGACGACATCCCCCAAGTAATAATGAAGAAGGAGTGTTGATGAACAGATGAACAAAAGACAGGCAAAAGCAGCAAGTTGTTTTCAGGAATCACCGAGGCGAGGAATTATCCGAAAGATTGACTAAATTTGTAGTTTATTATGGACAGAAACGCCGCAGCAGACAGGATAGGGGAACTCAGGAGAATCCTGAGCGAGAACAGCCGCCGATACTATGTCGACAACGCTCCCACTATGAGCGATTTCGACTTCGACCGCCTTATGCACGAGCTGGAGGCGCTCGAGGCCGGATGGCCGGAATTCGACAGTCCCGACTCCCCCACGCACAGGGTGGGGTCAGACCTCGGATCCCCGGACCCGGACAGCCCCGACGGCGGGCAGCACGGAGGCTTCGTGCAGCGTCCCCACCGCTACCCTATGCTCTCCCTGGGCAACACCTATTCCATCTCCGAGATAGAAGAGTTCACGGAGCGGGCGGAAAGGGCCTTGGGAGGAGGGAGATTCAGCTACAGCTGCGAACTCAAGTTCGACGGCACGGCCATCTGCCTGACATACAGGAAGGGGAAGCTCTTCCGCGCCCTGACGCGGGGCGACGGGGTCAGGGGCGACGACGTCACCGCCAACGCGCTGAAAATCTCCAACATCCCCCACAGGCTGCACGGGGACTTCCCGGAAGAGTTCGAAATCCGGGGCGAAGTGCTGATGCCCTACAGGGCCTTCGAGCGTCTCAACGAAGAACGCGAAGAGATCGGCGAACCGCCTTTCGCCAACCCGCGCAACGCGGCCTCCGGTTCGCTCAAGCTCGTCGACCCGCAGGAAGTCGCGCACAGGGGGCTGTGGTGCACCCTATATCATATCCCTGCCGAGTCCATCGGTTTCAACTCCCACTCCGAAGCGCTCGATGCGGCGGAGAGCTGGGGGCTTCCGGTCTCGGACAAACGCCGCATCTGCCGCAATATAGGCGAAATAGAAGAATATATCCACTACTGGGACAAGGAACGCAAGAACCTTCCCTACGCCACCGACGGCATAGTCATCAAAATCAACGAGCTCTCCAGCCAGAGGGCTCTGGGCTACACCGCCAAGTCGCCGCGCTGGGCCGTGGCTTTCAAGTTCAAGGCCGAGCAGGTGTGCACCCGCTTGCTGAGCGTCGACTATCAGGTGGGGCGTACCGGAGCGGTCACCCCGGTGGCCAATCTCGACCCCGTGCAGCTCGGAGGCACGGTCGTGAAACGCGCGACGCTCAACAATGCCGAGCAGATGCGCGCGATGGACATCCGCATCGGCGACTACGTGACGGTCGAGAAAGGCGGAGAAATCATTCCAAAAATCACCGGCATAGACCTCAGCCGGAGGGCGGAGGACGCAGCGGTCCCGGAGTTCCCGAAGTTCTGCCCGGACTGCGGCACGGCTCTGGTGAAGGCGGAGGACGAGGCCAGATGGTTCTGCCCCAATTCCGACGGCTGCCCTATGCAGATCAAGGGCCGCATGCTGCATTTCGTCTCCCGCAAGGCTATGAACATCCTCGCGGGCGAAGCCACGATCGCTCAGCTCTATGACAGCCGCCTCGCGCTCAGCCCGGCGGACCTCTACGACATAGGCAAGATTCAGCTCGTAGGCATGGAGGGGTGGCAGGAGAGGTCCGCGCAGAAATTCATAGACAGCATCGAGGCTTCGAAGAAAGTGCCTTTCGGCCGCGTGCTCTTCGCCCTCGGAATACGCTATGTGGGAGAAAGCACCGCGAAGAGTCTCGCCGGACACTTCAAGGATATCGACAGCCTTGCGGCGGCAGGCGAAGAGCAACTGCTCGAGGTGGAAGACGTGGGGAGCGTGATAGCGCAAAGCGTGTTCGAGCACCTGCACAATCCGGCTCATCTCCGGGAGATAGACCGCCTCAGGAAGGCCGGCCTCCGCTTCAGGGCCGAAGAATCCGCGGCCGCGCTCTCCGACAGCCTCGCGGGGATGACGGTCGTGGTGTCCGGCAACTTCAGCCTCAGCCGCGACAGGATGAAGGAAATCATAGCGGAACACGGCGGCAAGGTCAGCTCGTCCCTCAGCAGGAACACCTCCTTCCTGCTGTCCGGCACGAAGAGCGGACCGGAGAAGCTGCGCAAATGCGCCGAGCTCGGGATAGAGATTAAGTCGGAGGAGGAATTCTTCGCCATGCTGCCGCCTGCTGAAAAGGGCGGCGGAGAGGAGAAGGTAACGGAACTCAGTCTTTTCTGATGAGGATAAGCGAGCGGATAACGGACCTTTTCAGCGAGCGGATATGGAGCATAGGCACTCCCGCCCGCTCCGGCGTCTATGCCGGACTCGTAAGGCTCGTGAAGCTCGTCCGCATCACCGTCGACACCTTCTCGCGCAACAGGATGGGCTTCCAGTGCATCGCCCTGAGCTATTTCGTGCTGATGGCCCTCGTGCCGTTCGTTGCGCTGATGTTCGCGATCAGCGGTCATATCGGACTGTCGGAGCGCATCGTGGAGATGCTCTACAAGGTCTTCCCGGCCAATCCGGAATTCGTCGGCACCCTGATGGAAAAGGCCAACGGCCTGATCGACACGGCGCGTACGGGAGGCCCCGGGCTGCTGTCGTTCCTGATTTTCATCTGGGCGATAGTGTGGATGATGTTCCAGGTCGAGACGGTCTTCAACAACGTCTGGGGGATACGCAAGATTCCGCGCAAGCTCTACAAGCGTTTCGGCTTCTATATTCTCGTGCTGGCGCTCTCCCCTTTCGTCGTGCTGCTCTTCGGCTCCGGCATCGCCTTCTACACCAACCTGCCGAGAATCTTCGGCCTCGACCTCTCACAGCTGGATTTCCTGCCGAAGGCCATAGGATACCTCTGCTTCTACGTCGTATCCACCTTCACGCTTTCGGCGATGTTCACCTTCATCCCGGCCACGGAGGTGCAGTACCGCCACGCGCTGAAATCCTCACTCGTCACGGCTTTCGTGTTTATGGTATTCCAATACCTCTACCTCGAGACTCAGGTGTTCATAGGCAAGCTCAGCAGCGCCTACGGAGTGATCGCGGCGGTCCCCCTTTTCCTCATCTGGCTCAACTACAGCTGGCAGATAATAATATATGGTGCGGAACTCACCTACGGGTTCCAGAATATCGACAAATATAACGTCCCTGACTGGGACAGCGAGAACAGACAATGAGCTTTTCTGAATTCACAAAGGACGATTACAAGCTGATTGACAAGCAGTACGACTCCCTGATGAAAGTCGCGCGCGGCAGATGCCGCAACGAAGAGCAGGTGGAGACCGTACGGAAGGCGTTCGAGTTCGCCAACCAGGCCCACAAGAACGTGCGCAGACGCTCCGGAGAGCCGTATATCATCCACCCCATCGAAGTGGCGAAGATAGTGGTGTCCGAAATCGGCCTCGGCTGCAAGTCCATCTGTGCGGCCCTGCTGCACGACGTGGTGGAAGACACGGGATATACCGTGGAGGACATACGCAATCTCTTCGGAGACAAGATAGCCTCCATCGTGGACGGTCTGACGAAGATAAAGACCGTGCTGGACAACGAGGACCGCAAGGGCGAAGCCGTCAGCACGGAGAGCCTCCAGGCGGAGAATTTCAAGCGTATCCTGCTGACGCTCAACGACGACGTGCGCGTCGTGCTCATCAAGCTCGCGGACAGGCTGCACAACTGCAGGACCATCGAGTTCATGCCGGAGCACAAGCGGGACAAGATTCTCTCGGAGACCATGTTCATATTCATCCCTCTCGCGCACAGGCTGGGACTCTACGGGGTCAAGTCGGAGATGGAGAACATCTGGCTCAAATACAAGGAGCCGGAGGAATATCTTGAGATCAGCCGGAAGATAAGCAGCGACATGACCGTCCGGGAGAAGGACATCGACGAGTTCATCGAGCCGATAGACAAGGCCCTGAGAAGCGCCGGATACAACTTCACGATAAAAAAGCGGCTCAAGACCCCGTACTCGATCTGGTACAAGATGCACAACAAGCACGTGCGCTTCGAGCAGATCTTCGACCTCTATGCCGTGAGAATCATCTTCACTCCCAGGCTCGACGGCCCGCAGAGCGAGAGGGATCAGGCCTACCTGATATTCTCCGCCATCACCAACATCTACCGCGAGAACGTGAGCCGCCGCCGCGACTGGATTTCGCAGCCTAAGAACAACGGCTACGAGGCCCTGCACTGCACACTGATGAGCCACGCCGGATTTTGGGTGGAGGTGCAGATACGCTCGCGCAGGATGGACGACATCGCGGAGAAGGGCATCGCCGCCCACTGGGCCTACAAGAAGGACGGCTACATCTCGGAGAACGACTCCGAAATGGACAAGTGGCTCAAGCAGGTTCAGGACATACTGCTGAGCGACGACGTGAGCGCGCTGGAGCTGCTCGACATCATCCACAAGGACCTCGTCAGCTCGGTGATAGTCGTCTTCACCCCGAAGGGCGAGCAGAGATCCATCCTCAACGGGGCCACCGCCCTGGACTTCGCGTATATGATCCACACCCACATCGGCAATTCGGCGATAGCGGCCAAGGTCAATATGAAGCTCGTCCCCCTCTCGCAGACGCTCAAGTCCGGAGACCAGGTGGAAATCATCACCGCCGCCAACGCCAGCCCTAAAGTGGAGTGGCTGCAGTTCCTCCAGACCAGGTCCGCCAGAGGCAAGGTCATCGAGTACTTCCGCTCGGACAAGGAGCGCATCGCCGCCGAGGGCAAGAAGATATATGAGGAGAGAATACGGCTGATGGGCTTGAAGAACACCCGCACACTGCTCAAGAAGTTCCTCGATTTCAGCCAGATACGCGACGTGGAAGAACTCTGGTTCCGTGTGGGTCTGGGGATTCTCGGGCCGGAGCAGTTCAAGTCCATAATAGACGAGGAGAGCCTCTCTTCCGGAGAGAAGAAAAAGAAGAACTTCGTGATAAAGGGCAGCGGAGAGGACGTCAAATACAAGATGGCCGAATGTTGCAACCCCATCCCGGGCGACCCCGTCATCGGCTTCATGACCGATGACAACACGATAATCGTACACAAGAAGTCCTGCGAAGTGGCCGAAAGGCTCGCAAGCCGCTACGGCAACAGGCTCGTGGCCCCGCAGTGGACGGCCAACGAATTGGACTATCCGATACGGATCTCCCTCAGGGGCCTGGACCGCATCGGGCTGCTCAACGACATCTCCGGATTCATCTCCAAGACCCTCGGCATCAATATGCGCAAGCTGCAGCTCACCGTGGACGGAGGCCTCTTCGAGGGCTACATCGAGCTGCTTGTGAAAGACAAGAGGATACTTGAGAATATGGTCGACGGACTCAAGAAAATAGACGGTATCCAGGATATCGTCAGAACAGACATTTGACACGATGAAAAGATTTCTGCCGCTCTGCACGGCCCTGCTCGCCGTTTTCGCCCCGATGTTCTTCACCCACTCCTGCGCCAACACCACGCAGGCCCCCAGCGGCGGGGACAAGGACACCATCCCGCCGTATATCACGGACATCATCCCCCTCCCGGGCGCCGTGGGCGTGCCGCTCCAGGGAGCGAAGTTCGTATTCGCCTTCAACGAGTACGTGACCATCAAGCAGAGCAACAACATCTTCCTCTCCCCGCCCCAGCAGAAACCGCTCAAATCGCGTCTCAAGGGGAAGAATCTCATCGTGACTCCGGAAGAGCCGCTTGAACCCAACACCACCTACACCATCAGTTTCACCGATGCGATAGCCGATGCCAACGAAGGCAATATGTTCGCCGGCTACACCTACGTCTTCTCCACCGGGGAGAGAATCGACTCTATGATGATTACCGGCACGGTGCAGGACTGCAACACCCTCGCCCCCGTCAAGGGAGCCACGGTGCTGCTGCACACCGACCTTGCGGATTCGGCCATTTTCCGCACACGGCCACGCGCCGCCGTCAAGACCGACGACTGGGGGTTCTTCGCCCTGCCGTTCATCAAGGACACCGTATACCGGCTGTACGCCATCACCGACAAGGACAACGACAACATCTTCAATCCTGAGACCGAACTCGTGGCTTTCGCCGACTCGCTGATAAGGCCGGTGCTGACCGCCAACGACAGCGTGAAGGAAATCCTCCGCTACGATATGAAGGACACCCTCGCCTGCCTTGCCAGGCGCAGCGAATACGAACTCAACCTCTTCAGGGAGAGAACCTCCAAGCAATACGTCGTCAACAAGGAGCGCACTGCGGAGAGGTCGGCCTACCTCACCTTCATGTCCCCCGACGCCGTCATAGACTCCATCACCATCAACGACTACCGTCAGTCCCAGATAATCAGTCAGTTCAACATCAAGCGGGACAGCCTGGAGCTGTGGATCAACAGCCGCAGGGCCGCTCCGGACACGATGAAGATAGGGATCGCCTACCTCAAGACCGACTCCCTCGGGAAACTGACTCCGCAGACCGAACAGATTAGGCTCGCCCTTCCTAACGACAGGAGGACATACTCCAAGCGTTCGCGCAAGAGCATAAAGCACGAGGACACCACCTGCGTATTCACCCTCAAGGCAGACTCCAAGACGGTGGAGCAGAACGGCTTCGAGCTGGAATTCCGCAACCCCATCATCCGGGAGAGTTTCGACTCCATACGCTTCAGGGCCATCACCCCGAGGCAGACCGAGGAGAGGATGGAATTCAGCGTGGAGAGGGACAGCCTCAATCTGCGCCGCTACGTCATCCGCCAGAAAGGGAAGCTGCTCCCGGGCTACGAATATATCGTCAATGTGCCGTACCGCGCGTTCCGCGACGTAAACGGATTCTGGTCCGACAGTCTCGAAGTCAAGTGCAGCCTGCCTTCCGACGACAATCTCAGCACGCTGGAGACCGTCATCACCGGCGTGGACAGAAAATATATAGTGGACCTGCTCAACGAGAAGCGCGACAAGGTGCTGCGCTCTTTCGTGATAGATTCCGACCGGACTCTCGTCTTCCCTTACCTGAGCGAGGGCAAATACTGCATCCGCATAACCGAGGACGGCAACCGCAACTCCATCGTGGACACGGGTTCCGTTCTCGAACGCCGGCAGCCGGAGAAAGTGCGCTTCTACGAAATCGACGGCAACCGCTATCTCGACATCCCGTCGGGAGCGGAACTCAGCCAGACAATAGACCTCGGTGAACTCTTCAAATGAAAGCAATGAAATACAATATCATTCTTGTCCTCTCCCTGCTGCTCGCCGCAATCCCCGCGCGGGCGCAGCAGGACAGTACGGTCACGGTCGCAAAGCAGCGGTCCATCAACGACTACTCGCTGATAGGAGTCAATTACGGCGTGACTTTCTCCAACACCTACTTCACCCCGGAAAAACACAACCGGGCGTCAGTATTTATGCCGAACTATATCTCAATCACCTATACGAAGCACAGCAAGCTCTTCGACAATATGCCCTACTTCGCCCTCGTGCTGGGTGCGGCCATTGGCAGCGAAGGCTACAGCTTCCGCGCAGACAAGGAGACGGGCATCTCCGCCAGCGTGGACGGAGCTACGCTCTGCACCATGCGGGTGGTGGAACTTCCGGCGATGATGCAGTTCCACTACGACTTCGACCCCTGCAAGATAATGGCCGACGCCGGAGTCTACGGAGGATGGCGGCACAGCATCTCGCGTTCCGGCCCCAATCTCAATCCAGAATGGGAGACGAGCTTCCGAGACTACGAGCGTCAGATAGACTACGGCTTCCAGGGCGGAGCGGGATTCGCGCTGATATTCGACCCAGTGGAGATACACTTCAACTGTCTGCTCCGCTGGTCCTGGTCCAATCTCTACGAACCGGACTACAACAGCCGCTATTACTACCGCTACGCCTACCCCATGGACATAATCGCGACGGTCGGACTGCATTTCCAGCTGTCGAAACGCTCGGGCAGGACAAGACGTGAAATCAAAAGTGAAGCATACGAGACAGTATATGGAAAGACTCAGAACGGTTCCGGTAAGGATAGGTGATTCCCTTGTCATAGGAGGCGGGGCTCCGATAGTGGTGCAGACTATGTGCAACACCCACACCTCCGATGTGGATGCCACGGTATCGCAGTGTCTCTCCCTCGCGGAGGCGGGGGCGCAGATGGTACGCATCACCGTGCCCGGACTTCAGGACATCCCGCACCTCAAGGCCATCAAGGCGGGACTCCGCTCGAAAGGCTGCACTGTCCCTCTCGTGGCGGACATCCATTTCTCCTCGCAGACGGCCATCGCCGCAGCGGAAGTGGTGGAGAAGGTGCGAATCAATCCGGGCAATTTCCATCCCGACCACGCCAGGGCAAGGGAGGAATTCTCCCGTCTGATTGACGTCTGCCGCGCTCACGGCACGGCGATCCGGATAGGACTCAACCACGGCTCGCTCGGGACATATATCACCGACCTCTACGGCAACACCCCGCACGCGATGGCGCAGGCGGCGATGGAATGGGTCGATATGTGTACCGCAGCGGAATTCTACAACGTGGTGGTCTCCCTCAAGGCGAGCAACACCATAGTGATGACACAGGCCTACAGGGAACTGGTCGCGATGATGAAGGAGAGCGGCACCGTATTCCCCCTGCATCTGGGAGTCACCGAAGCGGGCAACGCCGACAGCGGGCGCATCAAGTCCTGCGTCGGAATCGCGGCCCTGCTGCAGGAAGGAATAGGAGACACGATAAGGGTCTCGCTCACCGAGCCCCCGGAAGCGGAACTGCCCGTGGCCCGTTTCCTCGCCACAGGAGAGGGCGGCGACGAAACTCTCAGGGCGGCGGTGGAATGGGGGCCCAAACTGCTCCGTCACGAGATAGACGCGATACCGGACAGCGCGCATCTGTCGGAATACCTCAAGGACGAGATAATGCAGGCGGCAAGACGCCGCTTCTACAAGCCGGAATATATAGCCTGCCCAGGCTGCGGACGCACTATGTACGACCTCCAGAAGACCTTCGAGGAGGTCAAGGCCAGGACGGCGCATCTCAAGGGGACGGTGATAGCCGTGATGGGCTGCATCGTGAACGGCCCGGGAGAGATGGCCGACGCGGACTGGGGATACGTCGGA
The DNA here is from genome assembly GCA_963643135.1 of Alloprevotella sp. Lineage (GTDB taxonomy): Bacteria > Bacteroidota > Bacteroidia > Bacteroidales > UBA932 > Cryptobacteroides. The sequence goes on from CAVIJA010000018.1 coordinate 24,323, forward strand.
GAGGGAGGCGGCAGGGTCTCGATATACAGAAAGGGAGAGGCCGCACTCAGGCACGTCCCCGACAGCGAGGCTATCGACAGGCTGCTGGAGCTGATTGCCGCTTCAGAGAAGTAGCGCTGCTACTCCACGTACAGGAGCAGGCCCTTGAGGTATTCTCCTTCCGGATGGTAGATGCTGACAGGATGGTCCGCTCCCTGACAGAAGCGGTCGATAATTCTTACGCGGCGGCCGGTCTGTGCGGCGGCCGAGAAGACGGTGTTGGCGAAAGTTATCTTGTCGACCACCTGCGAACAGCTGAAAGTGAAGACAAGGCCTCCCGGAGCGACCTTGGCTATCGCGGCGGCGTTCAGCCGCTGATACGCCCGCAGCGCATTCTTCAGGGCGTCCCTATGCTTGGCGAAAGCCGGAGGATCGACTATCATCATATCGTACTTCCCCTCCTCAGTCCCCGAAAGGAATTCCATCGCATCCGCGCAGTGATTGCTCCACGCGGACTTCCCGCAGCCGTTGAGGGCGAGATTCCTGTCCGCAAGGGCTATGGCCTTCGCCGAGGAATCCACCGAGTCCACATGCTCCGCACCTCCCGTCAGGGCATAGACGCTGAATCCCCCGGTATAGCAGAACAGATTGAGTACGCGGCGGCCGGCGGCATAGCGCCCCACCAGGGCGCGGTTGTCCCTCTGGTCAAGGAAGAATCCGGTCTTCTGCCCCTCTTCCCAATTGACTATGAATTTCCGTCCGTTCTCCTCCACGACCGTTTCGGAAGACTGAGAAGGAGCGGGGCTGCGGTAGAGATACCCGTCCACGAGTTCAAGTCCGGCCTTGAACGGGGCCGTGGCGGAACTCTTGTCATATACGGCCTTGAGAGCGTCTCCGAACACTTCCTTCAACGCGGAACATATCTGCGACTTTGCGCGGAACATCCCGGCGGAATGGGCCTGAAGCACGCAGACCCCGTCATACCAGTCGACAATCAGACCCGGAAGCCCGTCACCCTCTCCGTGCACAAGCCGGAAGCAGTTCGTCCCGGATGACTTCGCGAAGCAGTCCAGCCCCACGGAGCGGCGCATCGCTACAGCCTTTGAAAGCGAATTCTTCCAGAAATCGGGAGAAGTCGGGTCTTCGTCGAAAGAGAGGATTCTCACGGCGATGGAGCCTACCTGGTAATGTCCCGCGGCGAGATACTCCCCTTCCGCGCTATATACGGCGACTATGTCCCCTTCTGCAGGTGTTCCCTGCACCGTGGCCACGGCTCCGCTGAACACCCAGGGATGGAAGCGGCGCAGAGAGGAGTCCCTGCCCCGCTTAAGTATTACTTTTATCATTTTCTTTCTGGCTGGTCGGGTTAAGCTGTTCCGGAGTCAGAGGATGCTTCTCCGACTTGAGCAGCTTGAGATACATCTCGCGGCATATCCACGCATCAGTGGCGGCGTACATCTGCTGGGCCGGGGAGAGTTCGTCCGCTTCCCAGTTGGAGAGCTGCTGCGTCTTGGAGATGCGGCAGCCGAGGATGATGGCGGACATCTTCTTCACGCTCTTGTCCCGGACTCCCCATTCGCAGGCTATCTGCTGAAGGTCGACGAAGTTGCGCGCCTCGAACTTGTTATAGTACTGGAGCCCCCTCACGTCGTCCTTGACGGCGGCTCCCACCTTGATAATATTCTGGTTGGAAAGTATGCTGCACATCAGGCGGCGCATACCTATCCTGTTTACCCGGAAAAGGAAAGCCTTGTCCGCCCCGGAAAGCTGGAGTAGCGCCACGTGGTGGTGCGGCATATTGGGCGAGAACACCGGGCGTGTCTCGGTGTCGAAGCCTATGACCTTCTGGGTCATCAGATAGGCTATGGCCCTGGCGTATTCGAGGCCTGTCTTCTCTATTATATGTATTTCGCCCGGGAACGCTCCGGCGGGCAGTTTCTCTATCTCTTCCGGAAGAATGCTAATTTTGAACATACGAACCTGGTATCAGGATGATTGAAGCGTCTCCCGCTTCCGGCTTCGGCACCGGTCTGCAGGTCACGACCTGAGGTTTGGCAATATTGTGGGTGAAAAGATTGTATTTTCTGAGCGTATCGTAAACTGCGGCGGCAGTCTCGTCAAACGAATTGACCATCACGAAGTCCCGCGAGATCAGGCGGCCGTAGGTCATTGAACTCTCGTTCATTATGGAGACCATCCCGGCAAGTTCGTTCTTGAGCTTGTCGATATCCACGGAGAGGTCGTCCACGATGAGGGCGTCCAGGGCCCCGCCGTGCCCCGACTCAAGATACGAACGGACAAGCCTGTACATCAGGCTGTCCCTGTCTCCGGTCGGCATAGTGTAGCAGAGGGAGCCGCCGTGTCCCGACTCCGCGGCCTTGAGGGCGAAGCGCGCGGAATAGACCTCGCCCGACGAGGCCGAAGCGTCATAGAGTATGCCGACGTTCAGCAGTCTGCGCGGCGAAGACATCACCCTCTCAAGCGCGAGATCCGGCATCGAGAGCAGCGATATTCCGCAGCCGCTGCTTCTGAAGAGCGTATCCGCATCGAAGCCGCCGTACTGCACGGCGTTGGCCCCTGAGAGTATTATCAGCTTGGAGGATTTCTTGGAGCCGAGTCCTTCCATATCGTAAGGGCTGATATGCAGGACCGTATCGAGGGCGCAGAGCACTTCCCTGACAGTCTTCTCGCGAAACGCCCCGATTCCCGGAGCGTCTCCGGGGACTGAAGCGAGCCCCTCGTCGGCTATGCATACGAGAGTCTCCCCGGCGAAATCCGGAAGTCCGTCACCGTGATACCTGCCGTCGACGTTGTCCCTCCTGTCGTAACGGCTGAACAGGTCCGAGAAGCGGTCGCAGACCTCCGGAGTCCCGATAACCGTGATATCATCGCCTACGGACGGAGCCGCCGCCCGTTTCAGGACATCCATCTCCGGACCGTTCCTGGACGAGAGTATCTCACGGACATACGGAATCGTCGGCCTGTACTCCTCCGCAGCCCTCCTGCACGAAGGCAGAAGAAGAGCCGCGGCAAGGAGCAGCGTCGGTATCTGGCGGTAGGATTTCATATCTTCACTGCCGCGTAAATTATGTTCTTGAGGATATAGCAGACGAAACTCAGAAGCACCGCGAGCGACCAGTGCAGACCGCAGAGCAGACACAGCAGAACCGCCGCAAGCACTATCGCCACGAATGCGAGCCGCTTGGCGCGCAGCACCGACGAATCCCCCTTATGGAATTTGAAGGAGAACATCGGAATCCGGCTGACAAGCAGCAGGCTCAGGCATATGGACAGCAGCGGGATGAATACCGGCCCTGCCGCCCAGGTCGCGAGAAAAGAGGCCGGAGTGTGACAGATATAGCAGCAGAGCGACCCCGCCAGCAGCGCGGAGGATGGCACCGGCAGCCCGAGAAACGAATCGCTCTGACGCGCATCGACATTGAACCACGCGAGCCTCAATGCACTGAACAGTGTCAGTATCAATGGTATCCAGCAGACGGCACTCTCTCCGAACATCAGAGTCTTCATCAGCGTGTAGAGCATCACCGACGGCAGCACTCCGAAACTCACGACATCGCAGAGCGAGTCGAGTTCCTTACCGAAGTCGGAATACGCTCCCAGCGCCCGGGCGGACAGCCCGTCGAGGAAGTCGAACGCCGCGGCCGCAATCATCAGCACAAAAGCCTGGTCGAGCCGGCCCTTGAACGCAAATACCACCCCGATGATACCGCAGACGATATTCATCGAGGTGATTATATCCGGAATATACTTCCTTATCGCCACTATCTGGAGAGTTTCTTGCGGAGATCCTTAGGCAGGGCGGACTTGTGTATCATATAGTCCATGCTCTGATTCTTCACGAAGGCCTCGGTGACATACCAGATGCCCTTGTATTTCCCGGTCTCTCCCCAGGAATTCTTGACCATATAATATTTCTTGCCGTCCTGATCCTTGGCGATGCCGAAAATCTGCATTCCGTGGTCGTCGGTGATGGTCTTGTTGTCGAATTCAATCTGGCGTGACTCCTGGGTCGGCACGCTCTCCACGATGGTGACGGGAGCCGGCTTGCCTTCCTCCTTGCCCACCCAGTGCTCCTGGTCGGAGCCGGCGGAAGTGGCCTTCACGTCCACGAGGATTCCGAGTCCGTTGCGGGTGAATCCGGCGTGGCTCACGTCAGCGCCCCAGGCCACGGTGTATCCGTTCATTATGGCCTCGTCGAGAATGGACATGAACTCGTCGATAGGGACATTGTAGACCTGATCCCAGCGCCAGTTGTCGCAGACCTCTATCGCAAACCAGGTATAGAACGGATGGTGGGTGAAGGATGAGAGGGTCACGTAGTCCTCAGGGACTATCTTCATCGCGTCGCGGTAGCTCTCCGGAGTGTACTCCTTTCCGTCGACGGTGAATTTCTCCGGCCAAGGACCGAGGTAGGTGTCGAGGATGGCCTTGAATCCCGGTTTCCACGCGGTGGTGAGGGTTCTGTTAGGATTTTTCGCCACGGCTGAGACATATCCCTTAAGCACTGCGTCGAGCTCGGCCTGCTTCGGGAGAGCGGTGCCGTAGTTCATACCGGTCATCGCCTCCTGCGGCACGATGCCGTAGTCCCGGATCACGTCCAGCACGTCGTCAGCCTCGGAACCTGCGGAGAAGGTGAGGTTGCCGTCGAGCTGCACGTATTTCACGGCCCTGTCCATATAGGAATGTGAAACCACGAAGAACTCGGAGAAGTCGGGGTATTTGAGAGTATCCTTGATATTGCCCAGACGGATGGCTTCGGACTCGAAGAAACTGATGGTCGAGAATGCCCAGCAGGTGCCGCTGGAGGCCTGGTTCTTCACTGAAGTGATGGGGTTGGCCTTGACGGTGGTGAAAGTGTAGTCCAAATCGGCTACAGGGGATTTGACCTGCGCACCGGCGCAGAGGCCGACGCAAAGGACGGCTGCCGTGATGATGATTTTCTTCATATACAACGTGTATTTGATTGCAAAATGAGTGCGCCGCAACACGGCACACTCACAAATATAAGAAGATTTGACAATATTATCGCAAAAAAACGACCGAACTTCTACAGAGCCTCCAACGACAAGGATAACCCGCCGACAAAAGGGACTCCGGTATCGGTCCGCAGCTGAGGCAGTTCCTCTCCGGCCTGACGCCCTTTCTCCGGTCTTGCAAAAACGTGCGACAGGAGTCCTATCTCCCTGTCATCCCCAGGCTTCCGCCACAAGTATCCGTCATAGGATATCGTCAAAGAGGCGAACGGATACCCGATATCGACACGGCGCACAGTCTTGTTGCCGCTGACTTCAGACAACTCGCCGCCCCAATATCCGAAAAGCTGCGAACGGCTTCTGTTTGGATATGAATCCCCGTCACCCCGACCGAGCCAGTGAAGATTGGAGGCGGAGTCGGAAAGCTTCATCGCAAGCCCAACGATATTGAGCTGAGTGATGCTCAGATGCGGAAGTATCTCATAATGCAGCTCGAGGCGGCCGTCCGGATATATCCGGTAGAGATAATCAAGCGTATAGTATTCATTTTCAGCCACGTCATACCTTACCTCCGCCCGTATTGCGACCGCGCCGTCCGAGTTCGACACGCTGAAATCCAGCGCAGACGGCACGGCGGCATTGAGGTCATATCCGTATTTTCTGTCCGCCTTGGAGATGGCTGTCTGCTCGCAAGGGTCCGGCTTCCGCCAGAGAAGCGGCTTCAGAGCATCCGAAAGGAGTTTCCCGCCATAGCTGGCGGAGCGCAGTTCGCCGCTCCTGCGGTCAAAGACATAACTGCTCTCCCCCGCGCGGACAATCACTTCCTCTCCGTTCTCCGTGATTTCCGGGGCAGGATGCCCGTCTGCAGACAGACGCGGAGACAGCGCAGGTTCGAGTTCTATGGAGTTGCAGCCTATCTCACGGCCGTCCGCTCCGATGAAATGCAGATGGGCGTAAAGGGCCTTTGCCTCGTCCGGCTCCGGGCCGATGCAGTCTATCGGCAGACGGAGGAGATGACGGCTGTGCGGCATTCCGCTCAGGGCCGTACGGCCCTCTCCCAGCAGTCTGCCCTCTTCGTATATCTCCCACTTCATCGTCATGCCGTCAAGGTCGGTGAAGTCGTAGTCATTCTGAATCTGGAGACTGACTTCGCGCTCTCCCGGAGTGAAGCGGATTCTCTCCACGAGAGGATAGACAGGGGCATAGACCGCCTTCACCTCAAAGTAGTCCGCCGTAGGATTGCGCCAGGAGTCCACGATTCCGTCCCAGCCCTGGCCGTCGATTCTCAAATGCGGATCCCCGCTGAACACCTCCGAATACGAAGACGGCCTGAGGGTAGGAGTATATATCCCCTGGTCGGCCCACATCCAGACCGCGGCTCCGGCCCCTGCGGGGTTACGCGTGATGGACTTCCACCTGTCATCCAGACTTCCCAGCCCGTCGTTGCCGTAGGCGTGCGTATATTCGGTAGAGACCACCGGCCGCCCGGCGTTCCCCGTAAAGGCGTCGTACTCCATAGGCTTCCAATAATGCGAAGACAGCATATCTATCTCCTCCGGCAGCCAGTTCTCGTGCCTCCACGGAATCAGCACCGGCCTGGTGGGGTCAAGCCCCTTGACATATTTTATGGCCGTCAGGTGCGCCGCCGTGAGCGGGTCCTCGTTCCCTACCGACCATATCACTATCGACGCCCTGTTGAGATCCCTTCTGACGGTCTCGTCGGCACGCACAAGCACCGCTCCGTTATACGAAGGGTCGTTCATCAGAAGTCCGGCTCCTCCCAGCGACACTTCGTTGCTGAGATACATTCCCAGCGAATCGCACAGACGGACAAAGCCTTCCGCCGGGGTATAGTGCGAACAGCGGATGTAGTTTATGTTGGCCTCCTTCATCATCGTGATGTCTTTCAGCCAGTGTTCGCGCCTGGTCGCCCTTCCGGCATCCGGCCACTCGTCGTGCCGGTTGACTCCCCGGAGTTTCACGGCCTGGCCGTTTATCCGGAACACTCCCCCTTCTGTGCTGATTTCCCGGAGGCCTATTCTGTCCTCCCATACCTGGCTGATTTCTCCCCCGTCCTTCAGTTCCACCCTCAAAGTGTAGAGAGCCGGGGTCTCTGCCGTCCACTTTTTCGGTTTCAGCAGATGGAACACCTCGTGCAGCTCCCGCCCCGTGGAGGTGTGCGCCGGCACGTCCAGGTTTCTGCTCTCCACGATCTCCCCGTCCGGAGAGATGAGGGTGCAAAGCACGCCGTAAGGCTCGCCCGGACTCGGATAATTTCCGGGAAGAGTGTTCTTGCGGGTATCCTGTACCATTATCTTGACGTGCAGGTCGGCATTTTCGTAATTCCCGTCCAGACGGGTATAGGTCGTGACATAATCTACCCAACGGTTCTGCGGCATAGCCTCAAGGCTGACGTCGCGGTAAATGCCGCCGAGCGTCCAGTCGTCGAAAGTGTCGAACTTATATTCCCTTCCCACCTGCTTCACTCTGACGGCCAAGAGGTTGGGACTTCCGTCCGCTTTCAGTTTACCGCTCACGAGATAGGCGAATGAGGTATATCCGCTGGAGTGTCTGCCGAGATGCTCCCCGTTGAGCCAGACATCGGCCTCTGACCATACGCCACCGAACTTGAGCAGGACCCTCCTGCCGGAAAAGCCTTCCGGAGTGTCGAATTCGAGGCGGTAGAATCCCTCGCTCGCCCTCCCGTCCTTGAATCCGCGATATACCGGCTCCTCGAAGCCCAGCACGGCCCAGTTTGAAGGCACATCGATGGTCTTGAAGCCTTTAGCCTTGAAATCCGGACGGAAGAAGCGCTCAAGAGCGGCGTCGTCCTTTCCGCCCGGCAAAAGCCGGAAATCCCATTTCCCATTGAGCGATACGGTCTGAGCGCGGCAGCAGACAAGCCCGCCCGCAAGGAGCAGAAGCGCCGCAAAAGTTTTGTGTAGTGTCATTGCAGAAAAATATTGGCATGCAAATATAAGCAAATAATGATTACCTTTGTATGATATCCATTTCACGGAATAACCAATAGTCAAATATGTCAGCAAGAAAAATCTTATCATCCGTTTTCGCCCTGGCGCTCGTCTGCTTGGGAGCACAGGCTCAAATCGGTCTGCCTAAAGTAATCGGGGACAATATGGTCCTCCAGCAGGGCAAGGAGGTCGCCATCTGGGGAGAGGCTGTCCCGGGCAGGAGAATCACGGTCAAGTTTGCCGGACAGACGGTCAGGGCCAAGGCCGACTCCGCAGGCAGATGGTCGGCAAGGCTCTCCCCTATGGCGGGAAGCTTCGAACCGAGACAGATGACTATCTCCGACGGACGGAGCACAGTCAGGCTCAAGGACATACTCGTAGGAGAGGTATGGCTCGCCTCCGGCCAGTCCAATATGGAATACCGTATGGACCGTCCGAAGAACTATGTGCTTCAGAAGCGCGGCGAAGACGTCCAGAAGAGAGTGTTCGAACAGGGCGGCGACAGCAGGGTCAGAGTGCTGTACGTCGAGAAGCGCAACGGCACGGACACGCTTCCGAGCAGCGGCTGGCACAAGTCCTCCCGCGAGACGGTGGCTCCGATATCCGCCCCGGCCTATCTTTTCGCCATAGAACTCGCCGACAGCCTCAATGTACCGGTCGGAGTGATGAGCAGTTCCTGGGGCGGAAGCTCCATAGAAGTATGGACTCCGCGCGAGGAGATTCTCGAATATACGGCCGCGCACCCGGAAAGCACCAATCTCCGCGTGCGCACCTCCGAATTCGGGAGCAAGTTCGCCAATATGATAGCCCCGATGATACCATATACTATAAGAGGTTTTCTCTGGTATCAGGGAGAGAGCAACTTCCAGAACCACCCGGACAGGTTCAAATCCTACTACGACAAGCAGAAGCTCCTCATCGGCTCGTGGCGCTCGCTCTGGGGGGACGACACCCTGCCGTTCTACTACGTGCAGATTGCCCCGCACTACTATTCCCAGAGGGAGAGCGTATATAACGTCACCCGCGACATGCTTCCCGAGTTCTGGGAGCTCCAGTACCGTCTGATGGACGTCCCTTACAGCGGAATGGCCGCCACCACCGACCTCGTGGACGAGATTGCGGACATACATCCGCCATATAAGCACATCGTGGCGCACCGGCTCGCAGTCTGGGCCCTGCGCGACCTCTACGGCTACAAGTCGCTCGAAGTCAAGGGCCCGGAGCTCCGGGACGTAAGCCTGAGCGACGGCAGGATAGTGCTCAGCTTCTCCCACGCCGACGGCCTCACGACTTCCAACGGAGAGAGCGCCCGGCATTTCCAGGTCTATCAGGAATACGGCAAGATACTCCGTCCGGAACCCGTAATCTCCGGAGACAAGGTCATACTCGAATTCGCCAAGGGCGTCAAAGTCGCCGAGGTGCGCTACGCCTGGGACGAGTGCGCGGTGACCAATCTCTGCAACGCGGCGGGACTCCCCGCCAAGCCTTTCCGCCACGTCTTCGGAGCCACCTTCCGGGACGAGAGAAGCGAGTGGATCTCGCAGCTCGACAAAATCGCGCATCCTGTGCTGAGCAACCTCAGCGCCGGGACGCTCAAGAAGAATATGCCTTTCGAGTCGCTCAGCACCGACCCGAAAAGACGCGAGGCCTCCTACCTGGAGGCTTTCGGAAGGACTGTCTGCGGCATCGGCGCCTGGCTGAGCCTTGGACCGGACGAGAGTCCCGAAGGCAGATTGAGAGCCGAATATATAGAGATGGTCAAGGGAGCGATGGCCAATGCGGTCAATCCCGACTCCCCCGACTATCTGACCTTCGGACGCGGAGTCGACCAGTCTCTCGTGGACGCGGCCTTCCTTGCGGAGGGTATCATCAGAGGCGGAGAGTGGATATGGCCGCAGCTCGACAAGACTACTCAGGAAAGGCTCGTCACCGAGTGGAAACGCAACCGTAGCGTCATCCCGAAGGAGAGCAACTGGCTGCTTTTCGCCTCGATGGTCGAGGCCGCCCTGCTCGAATACACGGGAGAATGTGACACGCAGCGCCTGCACTACGGAGTACACCGCTTCCTGGATGACGGCTGGTACAAGGGGGACGGGTTCTACGGCGACGGCATGGAAGTCCACCTCGATTTCTACAACAGCATCGTAATCAACCCTATGCTTACCGACATCCTCCAGATTATGGTCAAGCACGGCCTCCGCCCGCAGTCCGACCTGGACAAGCAGCTCACCCGGGAGCGCAGGCACGCCGCCGAACTCGAAAGGCTCATCTCCCCGGAAGCCACTTACCCCGTATTGGGCCGCTCGATAGTATATAGGACAGGGCTTCTGCACGGCCTCGCCCGCTGTGTCCTCACGGAGAACCTCTCCCCGGAGCTGAGCCGCGGACAGGTGCGCAACGCCATGACTTCGGTGATGCGCCGGCAGTTCAGCAGTCCGGACAACTTCAACGGAGAATGGCTGAGCATAGGTTTCGCCGGACACCAGATCAATATGTCCGAAGCCTACATCAACACGGGCAGCGTCTATATGTGCACCGCTTTCTTCCTCCCGCTCGGACTTCCTGCCGACAATCCTTTCTGGACCGAGCCGGCAGCCGACTGGACGAGCCTCAAGGCCTGGAAGGGCGTGGATGTCGGAGCGGACCACGCATTGAGAGATTCAAAACTGTAGCAATACTATTTTTTCACACAAAGGAATATTATGAAATTCTGCAAATTGACCATACTGCTGGCGGCAGCATCCCTTGCCGCTTTTTCCTCCTGCAAGAGCGATAAAGACGAACTCACCCAACTGATAGACAAGACCTTCGAAAGGGCCTGCGAACAGTCAACGGCCCTCGCCGAGGCCGCTCTTCCTCTGGAGGGGCTTCTCCCGCGCACTTTCGAGAACGGGGAACTCAAGACCGCGGACTACCGCAGCTGGATCTGCGGCTTCTTCCCGGGAACTCTCTGGGAACTCTGCGAATATTACCCGGACAATGCGAAGCTCCGGCACTATGCCGAGCTCTACACCGAGCGCGTAGCCCCGGCACAGTGGCTTACCGACACCCACGACCTCGGATTTATGATATTCTGCAGCGCCGGCAATGCCTACAGGCTCACCGGGGAGGAGAAATACAAGACTATGGTGGAGAACGCCGCCCGCTCCCTCTCGACCCGGTTCAGCGAGAAGACCGGGGTGATAATGTCCTGGAATCCACGCGGAGACTGGAAATATCCCGTCATCATCGACAATATGATGAATCTCGAAATGCTGATGTGGGCGGGGAAGGAAGAGCCTGACACCAATCTCACCAGAATCGCTCTCCGCCACGCGGAGACGACCCTGCACAACCACTTCCGCGATGACTACAGCTGCTACCACGTGGTCTCCTACAATCCGGAGACGGGCGAGGCGGAGTACAAGCAGACACACCAGGGCTACGCCGACGAGTCCGCCTGGGCCCGCGGACAGGCCTGGGCTCTGTACGGATTCACGATGATGTACAGGCTTACGGGCAGGGCGGAATTCCTCGATCAGGCAAAACACGTCGCCGCATTCATCGCCAATCATCCGAATCTCCCCCAGGACGGAGTGCCGTACTGGGACTTCAACGCCCCGGACATCCCTGACGCGAAGCGCGACGCTTCCGCCGCCGCAGTGATGGCTTCAGGCTTCCTGGAGCTCAGCATCTACGATGAAGGTGCGGATGCCGCAAGGTGGAAAGAGCTTGCGATAAAGCAGCTTCGCACGCTCGCCTCTCCGGAATATCTTGCGGAGGAGGGCACCAACGGCGGCTTCCTGCTCAAGCACAGCGTCGGCAACATGAACAAGAACTCCGAGGTCGACGTGCCTCTCAGCTACGCCGACTACTACTTCCTCGAAGCCCTGCTGCGCCTCAAGAAGCTGCTGTAACCGAGCTGCCTGTTTCGCCATTGCCGGCTCTCTTTTCGTCATTGCCGGCTCGACCGGCAATCCCTTCCTTGCAGTAAGCGTTAGATGCCCGATCACGTCGGGCATGACAAGAAAAACTTTTACGTTTCTTATCTGAAGTTTTGCTGTTTCTTATGAGAATTGCTGTTTCCGTATAGCGAGCTAACGAAAAAGATGCTATGTTTGCGAAACGTTGAACGTAAACATTAACATTAAACTTTACGATTATGGAAAACTTGAACTTTAAGCTTCCGCAGTACGTGGACCTGAAGCTCGAC